>NZ_JBEPEW010000001.1:0-216506 GCF_040300965.1 Streptomyces mesophilus
ACCCGGATTCCAGGTCAGGCGCGGATCAGCAACTCCCCGTGCAGCACGCAGAACCAGCCGTCCTCCGCCTCGCCCCACTCCCGCCAGGCCGCCGCGATCCGCTCCAGGTCCCCGGTGGTCGCGTGCCCGCCGTCGACAGCGATCTTCGCGTACGAGGAGGCCGTCGTGCGGTCCGCCCACAGGCCGCTCCACCAGGCGCGCTCATCGGGCGTGGAGTACGTCCAAGTGGCGGAGCTCGCGGTGAGGTCCGTGCAACCGGCCTGCAGCGCCCAGGACTTGAGGCGGCGGCCGGCGTCGGGCTCTCCGCCGTTCGCCCGTGCCACCCGTCGGTACAGGGTCAGCCAGTCGTCCAGGACGGGCGAGGTCGGATACCAGGTCATGGCCGCGTAGTCCGAATCGCGGACCGCGACGATCCCGCCGGGCCGGGTCACGCGGCGCATCTCGCGCAGCGCCTGTACCGGGTCGCCCACATGCTGGAGCACCTGATGGGCGTGCACGACATCGAAGCTGTCGTCGGCGTACCGCAGCCGGTGCACGTCGGCGGTCTCGAACTCCGTGTTGGTCAGTCCGCGTTCGGCGGCCACCGCCCGCGCCTGGTCGAGGACGCCGGCCGCCAGCTCGACTCCCGTCACGCGGCCCTGCGGGACCTGCGCCGCCAGATCGGCGGTGATGGTGCCAGGACCGCACCCCACGTCCAGGATCCGCTGGTCGGGCTTGATCTCGGGGAGCAGGTACGCGGCCGAGTTGGCGGCGGTCCGCCAGGTGTGCGAGCGCAGCACGGACTCGTGGTGTCCGTGTGTGTAGACGGCGGTCTCTTCGGCCATGACCGGTACCCCTTCCGGCAAAGCCCCGGGCGCCTTCGCCCGGGGCGTTGTGGAAGACCGTATGCGCTCGTGCCGGATAATGAGATCCCCATCTTGCTATGCGAGATGCCCATTGGGGACTCCGTGCGACAGCACGAGGGTTCTCAGAAGGGCTCCGGCCGGTAGACCGTCAGCGCTTCCGGGAGCTTGTCGAGCTGCAACTCGCCTCCGGCGGAGACCACTTCGCCGTCGTACGCGAGCGGAGTGCCGGGCGCGAGCCTCATGACACGCAGCCTGCGCACCCGTACCGCCGCATGCGCGGGGGAGCGGCTGAGCGGGCCGGCGAACGCGGCCGCGAGCAGCCGGAGGCCGGGCCTGCGGCCGCCGTGTGCCACCCGCACATCGAGCAGGCCGTCGGCCAGGTCATGGCGGCGCGCGGGGGCCAGGCCCATGCGGTGATACGTCCCGTTGCCGGCGAACAGGAGCCACAACGCCCGCCGCTTGCCGCCCATCTCGACCTCGAGGGGCCGCTCGGACCCCAGCACGTCACCGGCCGCGAGCACCCCGGCCGGCCAGCCGCCGATCCGTCGTGACCAGCGGTCCCGGTGGCGTACCAGCTCCGGGTACACACCGATGCTGAACGTGTTGAGGAACAGGCCCGTGGTGTCCCCGACCCGGAAGCGGCCCACATCCACCGCCACCGCCTCGCCGCGGGTCAGGGCGCGGGCGAGGTCGCGTTCGCCCTCCACGCCGAGGTCGTACGCGAAGTGGTTGAGCGTGCCGCCCGGCAGGACCGCGAGCGGCAGTCCGTGGCGCAGGGCCACCTGGGCGGCCGCGTTCACCGAGCCGTCGCCGCCGCACACGCCGAGCACCCGCGCCCGCTTCGCCGCCTTCTCCAACTCGTCGACGAAATGCTCCGGTTCGCATTCCACGAGCTTGGTGCCGGGCAGCGCGGTCAGCAGCATCCTTGCCCGGTCGGCCGTCCTGGCACCGGAGTTGACCACCATCACCAGCCCCTCGCCGTCCGGCAGCACCGGCGCCTCGGCATGCGGCCGGCCGGGGGAGCGGCGCTGGTCGCGGGTGGGTACGAGGCCCCGTACGGCGAAAGCGGCGCCCATGCCGAGCGCCGCACCCGCCAGCACATCGGCCGGATAGTGCACGCCGGTGTAGACCCGCGACAGCGCGACGGCCCCGGCGACCGGGGCCACGACCGCGCCCCAGCGCCGTGACTCCAGGGCCACGCCCGTCGCGAAGGCGGCCGCGGAGGCGGAGTGGCCGGAGGGGAACGAGGTCGTGATCGGCTGGTGCTTGAGCTGGCGGATCAGCGGCACGTCGTCCCGCAGCGGTCGCGCCCGGCGGACCGCGCGCTTGCCGAAGGTGTTCACGGTGCCCGAGGCCAGCGCGAGCGAGGCGAGCCCGCGGGCGGCGGCCCGGCGGGCCCGCGGCGAGCGGGTCAGGGCCAGGGCGGCGGCCGAGGCGAACCAGAGCACGCCGTGGTTGGCGCTGCGGCTCAGCCAGGGCAGCAGCGGATCGGCGCCCGGCCAGTGCCGCCTGGCCACGCCGTCGAAGATCTTGAGATCGAGCGCGACAAGCCGCGACCGTCCGGCGGACACGACCGCCACGGGCCCTTTCACGTGCGGATCCGCGAACACGTCGACCCGCTGCTGAGGAAACTCATCACGATTACCCATCGTCCCCGGGTACCCGCAACCCGCAAGGTCACATCCGCCCGGGGCTGGGGCGAAGCCCTCAGTTTCGGGGCGGGCGGCGGGGGCAACGCGGTCCGCCACGGGAAGTACGGGCCCCGGGCCGGCCGCCGCGGGCTGGGGAAACCGGTTTGCCCCGGGCCGGGGCCGACCCGCAGAATCCGCCCCATGGGACATCTGGAAGCAGCGCACCTCGAGTACTACCTGCCCGACGGACGGGCGCTGCTCGGCGATGTGTCGTTCAGGGTCGGCGAAGGCGCCGTCGTCGCCCTCGTGGGGCCGAACGGGGCCGGCAAGACCACCCTGCTGCGGCTGCTCTCCGGTGAGCTGCAGCCGCACGGCGGCACCGTCACGATCAGCGGCGGGCTCGGCGTGATGCCGCAGTTCATCGGCTCCGTACGCGATGACACCACGGTCCGTGACCTGCTCGTCTCCGTCGCCACCCCCCGTATCCGGGAAGCGGCGAAGGCCGTGGACGTCGCCGAACACCTGATCATGACGGTGGACGACGAGGCCGCCCAGCTGCAGTACGCCCAGGCACTCTCCGACTGGGCCGAGGCGCGCGGCTACGAGGCCGAGACGCTCTGGGACATGTGCACCATGGCGGCGCTCGGCGTGCCGTACGAGCGGGCCCAGTTCCGCGAGGTCTCCACCCTCAGCGGCGGCGAGCAGAAGCGCCTCGTCCTGGAGTCGCTGCTGCGCGGCACCGACGAGGTCCTGCTCCTCGACGAGCCGGACAACTACCTCGACGTACCCGGCAAGCGCTGGCTCGAGGAGCGCCTGAACGAGACCCGTAAGACCGTCCTGTTCGTCTCGCACGACCGTGAGCTCCTGGCCCGTGCCGCCCAGAAGATCATCAGCGTCGAGCCGGGTCCTGCCGGTGCGGACGCCTGGGTGCACGGCGGCGGCTTCGGCACCTTCCACGAGGCCCGCAAGGAACGCTTCGCGCGCTTCGAGGAGCTGCGCCGCCGCTGGGACGAGAAGCACGCCCAGCTCAAGAAGCTGGTGCTCAATCTGCGCCAGGCCGCCGCGGTCAGCCACGAGATGGCATCGCGTTACGCCGCCGCACAGACCAGGCTCCGCAAGTTCGAGGAGGCCGGACCTCCGCCCGAGCCGCCGCGCGACCAGGACATCACCATGCGCCTGCACGGCGGACGCACCGGCGTACGTGCGGTGACCTGCAAGAACCTCGAGCTCACCGGCCTGATGAAACCCTTCGACCTGGAGATCTTCTTCGGCGAACGGGTCGCCGTCCTCGGCTCCAACGGCTCCGGTAAATCGCACTTCCTGCGGCTGCTCGCCGGCGACGAGGTGCAGCACACCGGCGACTGGAAGCTCGGTGCGCGCGTCGTGCCCGGGCACTTCGCGCAGACCCACGCACACCCGGAGCTGTTCGGCCGCACCCTGCTCGACATCCTGTGGCGCGAGCACGCCAAGGACCGCGGCGCGGCCAGTTCGATGCTCCGCCGTTACGAGCTGACCGCCCAGGCCGAGCAGGCCTTCGACCGTCTCTCCGGCGGCCAGCAGGCCCGCTTCCAGATCCTGCTGCTCGAACTCCAGGGCTGTACGGCCCTGCTGCTCGACGAGCCGACGGACAACCTGGACCTGGAGAGCGCCGAGGCCCTCCAGGAGGGCCTCGAGTCCTTCGAGGGCACGGTGCTCGCGGTGACCCACGACCGCTGGTTCGCGAAGTCCTTCGACCGCTATCTGGTGTTCGGATCGGACGGCAAGGTCCGCGAGTCGACCGAGCCGGTCTGGGACGAGCGTCGGGTGGAGCGGGCCCGCTGAGGCCTCCTGTACCTGGCACTCCTGCATTCCGGCCCCTGTAGCGGGACACTGGACCCATGGCTGTCGCAAGCGTGCTCACCCACCACCGCGATGCCCTGGCCGAGTTCGCCGACCGGGTGCACCGCATCACCGACGACCAGTGGACCGCCGCCACGCCCTGTACGGAGTGGAACGTCCGGGACCTGATCAACCATCTGGTCGCCGAGCAGCTCTGGGCCGTCCCGCTGGTACGGGACGGGGCGAGGATCGCCGAGGTCGGGGGCGCCTACGACGGGGATGTGCTCGGAGACGACCCCGTCGGCGTCTGGGACCGCACCTCACGCGCCGCCCACGAGGCCTTCGCCGCGCCCGGGGCCCTGGAGCGCACGGTGCACCTCTCGTACGGGGACACCCCGGCCGCCGCGTACTGCGCGCAGATGACCACCGATCTCGTGGTGCACACCTGGGATCTTTCGCGCGCGATCGGCGCCGACGAGCGGCTGCCGCAGACTCTGATCGACGCGGCGGTACGGGAAGTCGCGCCGTACGCGGCCGACTTGGACAAGAGCGGTGTGTTCGGGCCCGCGGTCGAACCGCCGCCGGGCGCCGACGCCCAGACGAAACTGCTGTGTCTGCTGGGGCGCAATCCCTGAGCTGCTGTCTCCGCTGGGGCGCAATCCCTGAGCTGCTGTCTCCGCCGGGCCGCAATCCCTGACGTCCGCGGGGAGCCAACCGGTGACGTCAGCCCGGCCAGCTGTCCGGTTCCGTGCCGCTGATCTGCGCCAGCGTCGACGTCGGGTCGAGTGCGACGGCCAGATCGCCCAGGCTGACCATCCCCACGGGGTGGCCGTCCTCGATGACCGGCAGCCGGCGCACCGCGTACTGGCGCATGAGCGCGACAGCCGCCGTCACCGAGTCGTCCGGCGAGACCGCGACCGGATGCGGTGTGCACACGGCCTGGGCGCTCACGGTCAGCGGATCCGCCCCGTCGGCCACGGCGCGCAGCGTGATGTCGCGGTCGGTCAGCACCCCGAGCACCGTGCCCTCGGCGGCCACGAGCACCCCGCCGATGTCCTGGGCACGCATCAACTGCGCGGCCTCGACCAGCGAGGCATCAGGGCGCACCGCCACGACACCCGGAGTCATCACGTCCCTCACGATGTCGGCCATGACGGGCCCTTTCCTGCGATTCCCCCGCTACAGGGGAGACGGGTGACCCCGGTCGCAGTACCCGCATCGAGCCCGGGCATTCCTGCGGCGGTGTCACAGCGTGGGCAACTCCCGGCCGATCGCGCCCTCTTCGGTCTCGTCGGCGGACGGCAGCAGGAGTTCCTCGTAACGGCCGAGCGCGAGAACCACACCCAGCATGACCAGGGGTGTCAACACAGCGAACAGTGCCATGATCGGGCCCTTCCCCGACGGGATGTCGCAGACCGGGTCTCCCTGTCAAGGCCGGGCAAACACCGCATGAAGGGGCGGATCCGCTGTACGCCGAGCAAACCGTGGCCCGAAGTCGGCCCCTGGGCCAACCGGCCCGGCATCGAGGGCGTTTGAGCTTCCGAAGCCCGGGCATGCGCAACACGTGCTTCGGATCGGAGGCACATCCGCGGGAGCAGTCGCGCCCGTCCGGATGGGCCTTCGCCTGTATCCGTTCCGGCCGCGTTCTGACTCCCCGGTGTCCGTCGCCAACAGCGAGCACCTCTTTGGGAGTTGCAGCCCCCATGCGTACCTCCGCAGGAGTCAAACGCCATCCGCACGACGACGCCCCCGACACAGCCGCCGCCTTCCGCAGGCTGGCCGCGCTGCCGGACGGGCCTCAGAAGGACGCACTGCGCCAGGAACTGGTCTGCGCCTGGCTGCCCATGGCCGACCGCCTCGCCGGCCGCTTCCGCGGCCGCGGCGAATCCCTCGAGGACCTGCGCCAGGTCGCGGCCCTCGGCCTCGTCAAGGCCGTCGACCGCTACGACCCCGACCGCAGCCACGCCTTCGAGAGCTACGCCGTGCCGACCGTGACCGGCGAGATCAAACGCCATTTCCGCGACCACATGTGGACCCTCCACGTGCCCCGCCGCGTCCAGGACCTGCGCAACCGCGTACGGTTCGCGTCCCAGGACCTCGCGCAGACCATCCCGGGCCGCGCGCCGACGCTCGAGGAGATCGCGGACCGCGCGGGCATGAGCGTGGAGGACGCCAAAACCGGTCTCGAGGCACTCGACAGCTTCACCGCCCTGTCCCTGGACGCCGAACTCCCCGGCAGCGACGACGGCTACGCGCTGCGGGACGCGCTCGGCGCACCCGACCCCGCGATCGACATCGTCGTCGACCGCGAAGCGATCAAGCCACAGCTGCGCGCCCTGCCGGAACGCGAACGCGCCATCCTGTACATGCGCTTCTTCGGCGACATGACGCAGAGCCGGATCGCCGAACAGCTCGGCATCTCGCAGATGCACGTGTCCCGGCTGATCAGCCGCTGCTGCGCGTCGATGCGCGCCGAGGTCATGCACGACGAGAGCGCGGGAGACGAGGAGCTGTCCGAGGCGGCGTGAGTCACCGCGCCTTGCGCAGGGCCAGCGCCACATGCCGTGACATCACATCCACGGCCTGCGCCTCCGCCAGCGAGAACGCGAGCCGCGCCCCGCAGCGGAACAGCGTGACCACCCCCTCGACCGGACCCCCCTCCGGGCCGGCGAGGGGGACGCACAGCAGCGAGGACACATCGGCGCGTACCAGGACCGGGACGTCGCCCGCGTCACGCCCGAACGCGTCCGGATCCTCCGGGCGCACCTGAAGCGCCGTGGTACCGCCGCGTGCCGCCTCCACCACGAGAGGGCACGCGGCGGGATCCTGGCGCGCGACGGCCTCGACCGCGTCGCTTTCCTGCTGGGGTCCGAGCACCTGCGTCCGTACGGGCTGCCGCGCGCCCAGATCGGCGACCACCCAGTCCGCGAAACGGCCGTGCAGCACCGCCGCCGCCCGGCGCAGCAGCGCCGCGCGGTCCCCGGCAGGTGCCGAGAGCAGCTCGGTGGTCATCGTGTCGAGCAGATCGAGCAGCGCCGCGTTGCGGGTCGCCTCCACGAGATCGGGCTCGGGGCCGTACGGCCGCTCATGGCGCTCCGGCCGAGGCAGCCGACGGGACGCGCCGGGCTGCAGGACCACCAGGACCACCGGGTGGGGTTCGGCGCCCGGACGCAACGCGGTCAGTGTCGCCCGTATGTCGTCCGCGGGGCGCTGCTGAAGATGCAGGGTCAGACTGCGGTCGCCCTCACCGCGCGCCACCGCCGCCGTCTGCGAACGCAGCGCCGCACGGTCGGCATGCGCGAACATTCCCGCGAACGGGCGGCCCGTGGCGTACCCGGCGCGTACACCCGTGAGGCCGGATGCGGCGAAGTTCATCCGCCGTACGACGGTGTCGCGGTCCATCAGGACGACGGGAAGCGGCAGTCGTTGGAACACGGCACGCAGCAGCTGCTCCTCCTGGCGGACCGCGAACTGGCCGCTCGCCGCGGCGAGTTGTTCGAAGCGGGGCCACAGCTGCTCGGCCACATGGTCGAGTTCGAACAGGGCCGTGTCGAGGACGGAGCGCAGATCACCGTCCGGAATCGTCCGTGCCGCTCTCAACTCCCCTACGCGGCGCAGGAAATCCGCGAGATCCTCACCGAACTCATCCGCTTGCGCCATGGAGCGAAAGTTAGCGGCTGCGCGCCTGTTCGCGCAGGGTGGCGGGGTGACCCGCGGAAGATTCCGCGGCCCGCCCCGGAGTTTCCGCAGGACGCCCGAGGGCACCCGCACCAAGAGAGGAGGAACCTCCTATGCCGGAACCGGCGTGGTGCAGCCCCTCCACCGTCCCGCCCGGACGTCATCTCTCCGAGCTCGCCGAGCAGGCCGTGCGCTGCACGGCCGGCTGCTGCGGAGCCGACGCCACCGTGACCGAACCGGGTGCGGACGGGGTCCGCGCCGGACGCGCGGGACCCGTCGCGGTCACCCACCCCGATCTCGCCTCCGTCGTCACGGCCCAGCTGCGCTCCGGCGCGGGACCCATCCCGGAAGCGATCGTCACCGGGGAGCCGGTGGGCGCTGACGATCTGCTGCACGAGCAGCGCTGGCCCGAGTTCCGCGCCCACGCCCTGGACTCCGGCGTGCGCGCGGCCGTCACCCTGCCGTTCCCACGGGCCGGCCTGACCGTGGTGCTCAGTCTCTACAGCTTCCGCAGCGGCACCATCACGCCCGCCGCCTGCGGCCCGGCCCGCGCCCTCGGTGAGCTCGCGTCGACCTGCCTCGTCCGCGACGAGCGCTACCGCGCGGCCCTCGCCGAGATCGACCAGCTGGGCGCCGCGCTGCGCACCCGCCCCGTGGTCGACCAGGCCAGCGGCATCGTGATGCACGTCCTCGGCTGCGACGCGGACGACGCCTTCGCGATCCTGCGCCGTATCTCCCAGCACTCCAACGAGAAGCTCGCGGACGTCGCGGCGGAGCTCGTACGCCGCCGGGGCCGCGGCCTGGAGAAGGAGTTGTCGACGCTGGCGACCTGACCGCCGACTCCCGGGCCTCACCCAACCGGCCCCAGCTGTCGCGCGAATGGCCCGTCGGCGGGGCGGGTGACTGGGGGTCAGGTTTCCATGGGTGCGCGGCACGAAGTGCGTGCCGATGCCTGAGGCGTCGAAGGAGCCCGCACCCATGCGTATCGCCCGAGTGTTCGCAGCCGCCGCGCTCGCCACGGCCGCCGTGGCCGGCGCCGCACCCGGCGCGTACGCGGCCGACACCGCCGCCGAAGTCAGCCCGCGCACCGTCGCCCCCGGCGGGATGGTGACGATCTCGGTCTCCTGCCCGTACGCCGACCGCGGCTGGTACCCGGAGTCCATCACGGCGAACTCCCAGGCGTTCTCGGGCGGCTCCGTGCGGCTCCACAAGGTGGAGAACGCCGCGATCCCCGGCGTCGGCCCCGCCTACAACGGCACCGCCCGGGTCGCCGCCGACGCCAACTTCTCCTCCGGCGGCCCCAACGCGGTCGGCAACTCCTCCCAGTGGGGCGTCGACGGCACCTGCCCCGGCGGCGCCCAGTGGTACGCGAGCTTCCACGTCGACCGGGGCGCCCCCCTGCACTACGGCGTACGCGGCGGCATCGGCGGCAGCTTCACCGACTCCACGCAGACGATGCTCACGGGCGCGGTCCTGGTCCTCGGCGCGCTCGGCGCCACGTACTACGTCATCCGCCGCCGCCAGAGCGACACGGAGAGCTGACCGCAGGTGGGATCCGGTGCCCCGGCCGGGGCCTGTTCGCCGGTTCCCGCCCGTATCCCGAGCCCCGCAGCCGGGCAGGGATACGGGCGGCGGCACGTCCACCCGCACCCCAGTCGGCGGCAGAACACGGAGGCAGGCATGGAGCGGACGCTCCCCGAAGGCCACGGCCCGGTCCGCTACGGGCCACTCGCCCCCGACCCCGGACTGCCGGTGCTGCCCGAACTCGCCGCGGTCCTCGCGGCGTCCGCCGGGCGCGCCCACAGCGAGCCCGTCGGCGGGAGCCCCGCGCTCCTGGACGCGGCCGCCGGCTACCTGCGGCGGCGCGGCATGCCCGCCGAACGGACCCAGCTCGCCGCGGCCCCCGGCGCCGCACCGCTGCTGTGCGCGCTGATCGCCGCGACGGGCGGCGACGTCCTGCTGCCCCGGCCGTGCACGGCCTGGTGGGCGCCGCAGGTCCGGCTCCTGGGCCGGCAGGCCTTCCATGTGCCCACGCCGCCCGAGTGCGGGGGAGTGCCCGATCCGTACGCGCTCATGGAGACCGTACGAAGAGTGCGCGCCGAAGGGGGTGACCCGCGGCTCCTCGTGCTCTCCGTCGCCGACGACCCCACCGCGACCGTGCCCCCGCCGGAGGTGCTGCACGAAACCGTCGAGGCAGCGCTGCGCGAAGGGCTGCACATCGTCTCCGACGAGACCTGGCGCGACACCCTGCACCACCCCGAGGAGACGGTCCTCATCGGACCGGCCGAGATGGCTCCGCACCATGTCACCGTCCTCGCCGATCTCGCCGGCGCCTTCCTGCCGCCCGACTGGCCGGCCGCCGTCGCGCGCTTCCCCGCCACCGACGAAGGCACGGCGCTCAGAGCCCGGGCCCTCGACGTACTGACCGTGCTCGGCTCCTCCGTGGCGGCGCCCGTCGCCGCGGCCGCCGCCTACGCACTGGGTGAACCGGCCGAGGTGAGCGACCGCCTGACCGCCGCCGTACGGCTGCACGCCAAGGTCGCCGAGGCCGTGCACCGCACCGTCCTCGCCGCGGGCGCGCTCGGCCGGGCGCCCGTGGCCGGACGGCATCTCTATGTCGACTTCAGCCCGTTGGGTGACGCCCTCGCGGCCCGCTCGGTCACCGACGCGATGGAGCTCGAGGACCATCTCACCGAGCGGTTCGGGATGCCCGTGCCCGGCGGCCACCGCTTCGGCGACGGCCTCGGTGCGCTGCGCGCCCGTATCTCGGTGGCCCCGCTGCTCGGCACGGACACCGAGCAGCGCCTGGCCGCCCTCACCGCACCCGACCCCCTGGAACTCCCGCATGTGGAACGGGCGCTCACGGCTCTGGCCGGCGCTCTCGACGACCTGCGTGCCGATGCCCAGAGAACGGAGCCGCCTCGATGACCCAGGAGACACAGCAGCCCCTCACGCCGACGCCGGACCTCGCCACCCCGAAGACCTCCCTGCGTCAGCTGGCCGAACGCCGCACCTGGCCCCGCTCCTTCGCCGACCGCCTGACCGCGCCCCTGCCCGGAGTGAAGGCGCTGGCCCGGTTCGCCCGCGAAGGCGCCGTACGGCCGGACCGCTCCTGTCTGGAGGAGATCCCCCAACTGCCTTTCGCGCCGGGCCCGCTGCCACGGACGGACGAGGACACCGTGGCCGTCACCTGGGTCGGGCACGCCAGCTGGGTGCTGCGGATCGGCGGTCTGACGGTGCTCACCGACCCCGTGTGGTCCCGAAAGATCCTCGGCACCCCGGCCCGGGTCACCCCCGCCGGTGTCGCCTGGGACGCGCTGCCTCCCGTCGACGCCGTCGTCATCAGTCACAACCACTACGACCACCTCGACGCGCCCACCCTCAAACGGCTGCCGCGGGAGACACCGGTGTTCGTACCGGCCGGTCTCGGACGCTGGTTCCGCCGCCGGCGCTTCGTACGCGTCACCGAACTCGACTGGTGGGAGGCGGCCGAACTGCGGGGCGTGCGTTTCGACTTCGTGCCCGCGCACCACTGGTCCAAGCGCGGCCTCACCGACACCTGCCGCACCCTGTGGGGCGGCTGGGTGCTCACCGACCGGCAGGACCAGAAGGTCTACTTCGCCGGCGACACGGGCTACGGCCACTGGTTCGAGCAGATCGGCGCCCGCCACCGGGGAATCGACCTCGCCCTGCTGCCCATCGGCGCGTACGAGCCCCGCTGGTGGCTGCGCGATGTGCACTGCGACCCCGAAGAGGCCGTCCGTGCGATGGACGACCTGGGCGCACGGCGGATGGCACCCATGCACTGGGCGACCTTCCTGCTGTCGGCCGAACCGGTCCTCGAACCCCTGCACCGCGTCCGTGAGGCCTGGCGCGCGGCGGGCCGGGCCCGCGCGGACCTGTGGGATCTGGCGGTCGGGGCGTCCAAGGTCATCGAACGTACGGCGGACGGGCGTGCCGCGGACGGACTCAGCCCGGGCTGAGCCGCGCCCGCACCCTCCGCCACAGCATCGGCGCCGCGCTGATCAAGAGGGTCAGGCCGATCGCGGCGGCCACGCCCTCCCACGGCTCGGGGAACAGCGATCCGCCCAGGATCCCGATGAGTTGGTACGTCACCGCCCAGGCGAGGCACGCCGGCAGATTGCCCCGGGCGAACCTCCGCAGCGGCCACTTGGCGAGCAGGCACGCGAGCATGACGGGGATACGTCCCGCGGGCACGAGCCGCGACAGGACGAGGACGCTCACGTTGTGCTCGTGCAGCTTGCTCTGCGCCTGCTCCAGACGCTCCTGCGGGGCGCGGTCGCGAATCGCCTTCAGCCAGCGCGAACCGTTCTTCGACCGCATACCGCGCGCACCGAGCCAGTACAGGATCGTGTCCCCGATGAACGCGGCGAGCGCGGCGACCGCGAACACGTACAGCTGCGACTGCGGCGCCGAATGATGAAACGCGAGCGCGGCGGCCGAGCTGACCAGGGCGCCCGTCGGCACCACGGGCACCAGCGCACCGAGCACCACGAGCAGGAACAGCGACGGATATCCGACGGCCTGCGGGGTCGAGTCCGAGGTCACGGACTCGGCGATCGCGAGCAGGCTCACTTGGCGACCTCCGGCCGCACGCCCTCGCCCTGGGCCAGCAGGTGAACGGCCACGTCCGGCGCCTGGAGCGCCGCCTGCCGTACGAACTCCTCGCCGGGGGTGTGGAATTCATGCGGCCGCACGGCGTCCATGCCGATCGGCCAGTACGTGCCGAAGTGCACCGGCACGGCGCTGCGCGGCGCGAGACGGGCCAGCGCCTCGGCGGCCCGGGCGGCGTCAAGGTGCCCGTGCCCGAGGAACGGACCCCAGCCGCCCACCGGAAGCAGGGCCACATCGACGGCACCGACCACGTCGGCCATCTCGTCGAAGAGGCCGGTGTCCCCGGCGAAATAGGTCCGCGCGGCTCCCTCGACCACGAACCCGAGCGCGGGCGACCGGTGCGGCCCGACCGGCAGCCGGCGTCCGTCGTGCCGCGCGGGCACGACCCGCACGCTCACCTCGCCGACCCGCACCTCGTCACCCGGGGCGACCTCGACGAACCGCAGATGCCTCAGCCTGCGCAGCCCGGGCACCGCGGCGCGGGCACCGCGCGGGAGCACGACCTGCGTGCCGTCCGCAAGCCTCGCCAGGGAGGGCACATGCAGATGGTCGGCGTGCAGATGCGAGACGAGCGCGGCGTCCGCCTCGGTGGCCCGCGACGGCGGTAGGTCACCGCGGCGCCGGCGCAGATGCGCCAGTCTGCGGGCGAACAGCGGATCCGTGAGCACCCGGGTCCCCGAGTCCTCGACCGTGCAGGTGGCATGCCCCCACCAGGTGATTTCCACCGGCACCGAGCTGTTCCTTCCACTGGTCTGTTCTGCGTCTGTTCGCCTCATGTACCTCCTATGACCATACGGTGCGCAGTAGGGTCGGCGCGGAAACGCGGGAGACCACTCGCCTCAGGGGGACGGCCGATGGCACAGCTGCGGATCGCGGCCATCGCCAGCCTGGTTCCGCTGGAGGAACTGGACCGCGAACCGTTCCTGGTGGACAGCCGCAGCCAGCACGCGATGTGCGCGAAATGGGCGGCGGACCGCGGCCATGTCGTCACTCGGGAGCTGCTCCTACACGGCCTGCGCCCCGACCACGCGGCCCTGTGGCGCGATGTCGACGCGGACGAGGTGGACGTCTTCCTCGCGCCGAGCGGGCGGGTCCTCGAGCGCGCGGTGCTCTCGGTACGGGAGTTCGCCGCCGAGTGCGCCCGCCGGGGCGTGCCCCTGGAGACGGTGAGCGCTCCCGAGCCCGCGTACGACGCGGAGATGAAGGCCAGGGTGCACCGCCGCCTGTCGATGCCGACCGCGGGCTACAACGGCTGCTGACCCGGCGCAGACCGCGGGCTGCAACGGCTGCTGATCCAGCGCAGACCGCGGGCTGCAACGGCTGCTGACCGGCCGTGGGACGACGGCTCGGGACAACGGACCCGCACCGCCACAAACCACCCCCGCCCGTATGAAACCCTGGGGGCCGGGCCGCAAGGCGCCCGGAAGGACGAGGTGGACGTGGCCGAAGGACGATGGCGGCGAACCGGCGGTGTGCTGTGGCGGATGGTCGCCGTCTGGGCGGCGAGCACGCTCACGATGCTGATCCTCGCCGGCCTCCTGCCCGACTTCCGCCTCCAGGCGGACTCGGGCGACAGCGCCACCCGGATCGGCATCACCGCGGGCATCGGAGCGGCCGTCTTCGGTGTGCTCAGCGCCCTCGTGTGGCCCTTCGTCGTCCGCGCCCTGCTCCTGGTCCCCGCGCTGGTCCTCGGCCTGCTCGTCTTCTTCCTCAACGGCTCGCTCCTGCTGATCGCCCTGAGCCTCATCCCCGACGACAGAGGCGAGGCCGCCCCCGAGACCGCCGTGGTCGTCGCCGCGGTGATGTCCGCCGTCGCCTCCGCGACCGCCGCGGCACTGGCCGTACGCGACGACGACGCGTACCGCCGCAGGCTCTACCGGCTCGCGGACCGCAGACGGCGCAAGCAGGCCGCGGCCCGCGGCCCGCGCGTCCCCGGCACGGTCTTCGTGCAGCTCGACGGCGTCGGCCACGACGTGCTGCAACGGGCCGTCGACGACGGGCGTATGCCCACCGTCGCCGCCTGGCTGAAGGACACCCACCGCCTCACCCCGTGGCGCACCGACTGGTCGAGCCAGACCGGCGCGAGCCAGCTCGGCATCCTGCACGGCGACAACCACGACATCCCCGCCTTCCGCTGGTACGAGAAGGACACCGGCGAAGTCATGGTCTGCAACCGTCCCGCGAGCGCCGTCGAGCTCCAGCGCCGCGCCATCGAGCGCACCGGCGACGGCGGACTGCTCACGGTGGACGGCGCGAGCCGCGGCAACCTGTTCAGCGGGGGCGCCGACCAGGTGGCCCTCGTCCTGTCGATCGCGGCGCGGCGCGGCAAGGAGAACCGTTCGCGCGCCGGGTACTTCGCGTACTTCTCGGACCCCGCCAACGCCGTACGTACCGCGATGTCCTTCGTCGCCGAAGTGGGCCGGGAGATCGGGCAGTCCACGCGCGGGCGGCTCAGGAAGACCCGGCCGCGGGTCAAGCGCGGCGGGCTCTACCCGTTCATCCGCGCCTTCGCGACCGTGGTCGAACGCGATGTCGTGGTCGCCGCGGTGATAGGGGACATGCTGGTCGGCCGTACCGCCGTCTACGCGGATCTGGTCGCGTACGACGAAGTGGCCCATCACTCCGGGCCCGGCAGCAGGGACGCCGCCCTGGTCCTCGAGCGGCTCGACCGCTCGATCGCGCTGATCGCGAAGGTCGCCGAGCACGCGCCGCGCCCGTACCGCATCGTGCTGCTCTCCGACCACGGTCAGAGCCCGGGGGAGACCTTCCGGCACCGCTACGGACTCACGCTCGCCGATCTGGTGCGCGCCGGCTGCGGACTGCCCGTGCCACGCAAGGCGCGCCGTACCCACAGCGGCGCCGAGGCCCGGTCCGCGGTACGGGCCGCGATGCACCGCCCGGTCGAGGAGGGCGAGAACGAGCACCGTCCGCCGGCCGGCAAGGACCCCGTCGTGCTCGCCTCCGGCAACCTCGGCCTGGTCTCGTTCCCTGACGTGCCCGAGCGGATGACCAGGGAGCAGATCGACGCACGGCACCCCGCGCTGCTGCCCACGCTGGCCAACCACCCGGGCGTCGGCTTCCTTCTCGTACGGTCCGAGCGCGGCGGCGGCGTGATCCTCGGCGCGCGCGGGGCCGAGGTGTACCTGGACGAACTGGTGGACGGCGCTCAGGACTTGGGCCCGCTCCAGGATTTCGGCCCGGGCGCCCTGGCCGCCGTACGCCGCACGGACTCCTTCCCGCACACCGCCGACATCATGGTCAACTCGGCCGTCGAGGAGGGCGAAGTGCTCGCCTTCGAGGAGCAGATCGGCTCGCACGGCGGGCTCGGCGGCGAACAGAGCCACGCGTTCCTGCTCTCCCCGCGCGCGCTGTCCGCCCCGGTGGCCGAGGGGTGCGAACTGGTCGGCGCCGAGCGGGTCCACCGCGTGCTGCGGCGCTGGCTGCGCGAGGCGGACGGTCCGCAGGTGCCGGTCCCCGAGCCGGACCCCGCGGAGTTCGAGGCACCGATGCGGCCGCCCGGTGATGTTGCGGCCATCGACCGCGCCGTACCGGACAAAACCGCTTGAAGTGGTGCAGCGTGTCCGCATGGAGCACCCCACCCCCGCACCCCCGCTGACGGACGAGCCCGACGAGCTCAGCAAGCACGCCCGGCGCTTCGGACTGCCCATCGCCACCTGCCTGGTGATGGGCAATATCGTCGGCGGCGGCATCTTCCTGCTGCCCAGTTCGGTGGCCCCCTACGGCACCATCGCCCTGGTCGCCTTCGCCGTGCTCACGCTCGGCGCGCTGGCCCTTGCGCTGGTGTTCGGCCGGCTCGCGCAGCGCGATCCGCGCACCGGCGGCCCGTACGTCTACGCCCGCGAAGCCTTCGGTGACTTCGCGGGATTCCTGGCTGCCTGGTCGTACTGGATCACCGCCTGGGTCTCCAACGCCGCGCTCGCCGTGATCGCGGTCGGCTATCTCGGGGTGCTGTTCCCCGGCATCGTCGAGCACAAGTGGTCCATGTGTCTGGCGGCGCTCGTCGTGCAGTGGCTGCCGGGCTTCGCCAACTTCGCCGGTACGCGTTATGTGGGCGCGGTCCAACTCGTCGCCACCGTACTGAAGTTCGCACCGCTGCTGCTCGTCGCGATCGGCGGGCTCTTCTTCTTCGACTCCGACAACCTCGGGCCGTTCCTCGCCGACGGCGAGAGCCCGCTCGGGGCGATCTCGGCGGCCGCGGCGATCCTGCTCTTCTCGTATCTCGGCGTCGAGTCCGCCGCGATGAGCGCGGGCGAGGTGCGCAATCCACGGCGCAACGTCGGCCTCGCCACGATCCTCGGCGTCCTGTGCGCGGCCGTGGTCTATCTGCTCGGCACGCTCGCGGTGTTCGGGATGCTGCCGCACGAGCAGGTGGTGGGCTCGACGGCGCCGTTCTCGGACGCGGTCGACGTGATGTTCGGTGGAACCTGGGGCGGCACCCTCGTCGCCTGGGCCGCGGTGATCTCCATCCTCGGCGCGCTCAACGGCTGGACCCTGCTCAGCGCCCAGGCTCCCTACGCCGCGGCGAAGGACGGCCTGTTCCCGCAGATCTTCACGCACAAGGAGCGCGGCGTCCCGACGGTCGGCGTCGGCATCACGGTCGTCCTGGCCTCGCTCCTGACGATCTATCAGTACGCAGCGGGGTCGGAGGGAGTCTTCACGCTCCTGGTCACCGTGACCACCTTCATGGCGACCGTGCCCTACCTGCTGGCCGCCGCCGCCCAGATCTTCCACCTGCTCTGCGGCCGCGGCGACCTCGTCAACCGCGGCCGCCTCGTGACCGACTCGGTGGTCGCGGTGGCCGCCTTCGCCTTCGCGATGTGGCTGGTGGCAGGGGCCGGCTACCAACCCGTCTACCAGGGCGTGCTGTTCCTCTTCGCGGGCGTGCTCGTCTACGCGTGGATGTCGGCGCGGAAGGTGCGCGCGGCCACCGGAACGGCACCCGTGGCCTGAGCGCCGAGCGGAAAATGAGCTGCGGCCGGCCGCGCACCCGCCCACACTGTCCGTACCGGACCAGCCCGTGGGTGCGCGGCGGCAGAGCCGCGCCGGGGCGTCCTCACCTCCCTCATTTCCCGCAAGGAGCCCTCGTTTGCAGTCCGCCGTAGCCGTCACTCCCGCCCGCGTCCCCGAGCTGCTGCTCGGCCTCGCCACGGTGCGGCCCGTGTTCCTGTGGGGTGCGCCCGGCATCGGGAAGTCCTCGCTGGTACGGGCGTTCGCGGACTCGCTCGGCCTGGAGTGCGTGAGCCTCCTCGGGACGCAGCTCGCCCCGGAGGACCTGATCGGGGTGCCGCAGATCCGTGACGGCCGCTCGGTGTTCTGCCCGCCCGAGGCCATCGCCCGCGACGAGCCGTACTGCCTCTTCCTCGACGAGCTCAACGCGGCGACCCCCGACGTCCAGAAGGCCTTCTACTCGCTGATCCTCGACCGCCGCATCGGCAGTTACGAACTGCCGGAGGGCTCCATCGTCATCGGCGCCGGCAACCGCTCCACGGACAACGCGCTCGCCCGCCCCATCGCCTCCGCGCTGGTCAACCGCCTCACCCATGTCCACCTCCAGGCCTCGTCCGAGGACTGGCTGATCTGGGCGCACAGCAACGGGATCCACCCCTGGATCCTCGACCACCTCACCGACCGGCCCGACCACCTGTGGTCCAAGCCGCCGAAGACCGAGCAGCCCTTCTCGACGCCCCGCTCGTGGCACATGCTCTCCGACGCCCTGCACTCCTTCGGCCCGGCGCTCGACGAGGAGACCCTCAAGGTCATCGCGCACGGCTGCCTCACGCCCGCCCACGCCGTCTCCTTCTGCGGATACGTCAAGATCGTGCGCCATGCGTACGGGATCGAGGCGATCATCAAGGGCGAGGCGTCCTGGCCCCGGCGGATCGAGGACCGGGACCTCCTGTACTTCCTCGCCGAGGCGTTCCGTGCCCGGCTGCGCAAGGAACTGCCCGCGTCCAAGGAGCATGTCAACGCGCACGGCCGCCAACTCGCGTACCGGGCCAAGGCGTTGCTGGTGCAGCTCGCGGAGATCTCCGTCGAGGTCGCGCAGACCGTCATCGCGGACGATGCCGACGACCAGCCGGTGCTTCCGGCCTGGTTCCTGATCGAGGCGGCCCGGGACATGCCGCGGCTCGTGGAGGCGCGTCGATGAACCGCGTACGCGGGACAGCCGGCCGTACGCGGGCGCAAGTCCCCGCGCGATGAGCCGGGCCCGCAAGCAGGACTCCGAGGTCAGGCCGGACCCGGCCACGAAGGCCTTCGTGGCCGGGCTCCAGCAGGTGTTCGCCAACCCCGCCCTCAACTCCGTGCAGGCGAAGATCTGCCGGGAGCAGGAGTGCCGGAGCGCACCGGAGGGCGGTCTGGCGACCGTCACCTCCAACGGCACCGTGCACGCGCACCGCACGAAGCACGCCGACCCCGCGACCTGGGCCTGGTCGCTCGCGCACTGCATCATCCACCTCGGCTTCGGCCACGTACCCGCCGCCAAGGGGGAGCGGGAACAGCCCGACCGCTACGACCTCGCCGCGCGCTGCGCCGTGGTCAACCGCTTCCTCCTGACGTTCCCCGTCGGCCGCGCCCCCGACGACCTGCCCGCCTCCTACCCGGGCGGCGACGAGGAGCAGATGGCGGCCGGCTGGCGCAGGGACGGCGCCATCCCCGCGGCGTACCGGAACTGCGGTACGGCCGGCGGCCAGGCCGACCAGATCCTGCGGCCCTGGCACGACCCGTGGAACGACCCGCCGGACTGGCAGGAGGCCTTCGCGCGCGCCCTGACCGGCACCATGTCCAAGGCCATGGACATGGCGGGCGGTCTGCGCGACGCCCTCGACGGACGGCCGACCCGGCGTGCGCCGTGGGATCACGCGCTCAACTGGTTCGTCTCCTCGTACCCGCTGCTCGGCGCCATCGCCGCGGGCGTGACGCTCGTCGCCGACGCCGAACTCGCCCGCGCCCACCACATCTCCGTCGCCGCGGTGAACGCCGCCGCGGCCGAGATCTACATCAACCCGCTGGTGCGTCTCGGCGACGAGGAGTGGCGCTTCGTCCTCGCGCACGAGATGCTGCACGCCGCCCTGCGGCACGCCGACCGCTGCGGCGCCCGGGACCCGTATCTCTTCAACGTGGCCGCCGATTACGTCATCAACGCCTGGCTGCGCGAGATGGACGTCGGCGTCATGCCTCAAGGCGCCCTGTTCGACCCGCAGTTGAGCGGTCTGTCCACCGAGGAGGTCTACGACCGGATCGCCGGCGACCTGCGCCGGATCCGCCGCCTCGCCACACTGCGCGGCAAGGGGCTCGGCGATGTGCTGGGCGAGCCGATCACCGGGCCCGCGCACCATGTCGACCTCGACGAGTACTACCGGCGCGGGCTCGCGCAGGGCTTCGATCTGCACCAGGCGCGGGAACGCGGCACGCTCCCCGCGGGCCTGGTCGAGGAGATCAAGGCGCTGTCCCAGCCTCCGCTCGCCTGGGACGCCCAACTGGCCCAGTGGTTCGACGAGTTCGTGCCCCGGCCGGAGCCGGTCCGCAGCTATGCGCGGCCCGCGCGCCGTCAGGCCTCCACACCGGACATCCCGCGTGCCGGCCGGTACTTCCCGCCGGAGGAGATCAGGCGCTGCACCTTCGGGGTCGTCCTCGACACCTCCGCCTCGATGAGCCGCACCCTGCTCGGCAAGGGCCTCGGCGTCATCGCCTCGTTCGCGACGGCGCGCGATGTACCGGCCGCGCGGGTCGTGTTCTGCGACGCGGCAGCGCACGACGCGGGCTATCTGCCGGTCACCGACATCGCCGAGAAGGTACGCGTACGAGGGCGCGGCGGCACCGAACTGCAGCCCGGCATCGACCTGCTGCACCGGGCCGAGGACTTCCCGCCGGACGCACCGGTCCTGGTGATCACCGACGGCGGCTGCGATGTTCTGCGGATCCGGCGGGAGCACGCCTTTCTGCTGCGTGCAGGCGGATCGCTTCCGTTCACTCCGAAAGGTCCCGTTTTCCGGGTGACCTGATCGCGGACGGGGGCACGGATGTGGTCGGATGGGGATGGACGTCACCCCAACCGTCCACCGACGTCCCGCAGAGGAAGGAATTGTCGTGGCCACCACGCGCAGCGCACACACCGTCTGGGAAGGCAGCCTCACGGAGGGCTCCGGAACGGTCACCTTCGACTCGTCCGGCATCGGCGAGCAGGCCGTGTCCTGGCCGTCCCGTGCCGAGCAGGCGAACGGCAAGACCAGCCCGGAGGAGCTGATCGCGGCCGCCCACTCCAGCTGCTTCTCGATGGCGCTCTCGCACGGTCTGACCGGTGCGGGCACCCCGCCCACCAAGCTCAGGACCTCCGCCGACGTCACGTTCCAGCCGGGCACCGGGATCACCGGTATCCACCTCACCGTCGAGGGCGAGGTGCCCGGGCTCGACGACGCGGCCTTCCAGGCCGCCGCGGAGAACGCCAAGGCCAACTGCCCGGTCAGCCAGGCGCTCACCGGCACCACGATCACGCTGGACGCCAAGCTCGCCTGAGCCCGTACGGCCGTGAGCGCACGCCCCGGACCTGCGAGGTCCGGGGCGTCGTGCCGTCTCAGGCCCTGTTGCGGACGCTGCCTCAGGCGTTGCCGAAATCGGGCAGCGTGAGCGACCCGTCCTCGGCCAGCGGGAACCCGGGATTGTGCGCGACCTCCCACAGATGGCCCTCCGGATCGGCGAACGCCCCGGAGTAGAAGCCGACGGGATTCGTCGCGGCCGGCTTGGTCACCTTCCCACCGGCCCGCTCCGCCGCGGCCAGCAGCTCGTCGACCTCCTTGTCGGACCGGACGTTGTGCGCGAGCACGATGCCGCCGAATCCGCCCGCCGTCCCGGCCTCGACGCCGGAGTCCGCCGCGAGCTTCTCCCGGCCCCACAGGACGAGGCCCAGACCGCCCGCCTGGTAGAAGACCGTCTCCTCGACCTCCTGCCCCTGCCAGCCCAGCGCCTCGTAGAAGCGTTTGGCCCGGGCCAGATCGGTAACTCCCAGAGTGATCAGGGTGATGCGCTGCTCCATGCCCCCGACGGTACAACCGCAGGAGCCGGGGGCAACCGGACGCGACGAGTGCCACCGGACCGACCGTCCGGGGCATTGACAAGAGCCCGCTCAAGTTTTGTGCTGGAGATCCGGGAGTGGGGCTGTCGGAAGGGGACTGACATGGCACGCGCGGTCGGCATCGATCTCGGTACGACGAACTCTGTGGTCGCGGTCCTCGAAGGCGGCGAACCCACCGTGGTCGCCAACGCCGAAGGAGCACGCACCACGCCGTCCGTCGTCGCCTTCGCCAAGAACGGCGAAGTCCTCGTCGGCGAGGTCGCCAAACGGCAGGCGGTGACCAACATCGAGCGCACCGCACGCTCCGTCAAGCGCCATATGGGAGACACCGGTTGGCGCTTCCCCGACGAAGGCACCATCGACGGCAGCCGGCTGCGCGCCCAGGAGCTGTCCGCGCGCGTGCTGCAGAAACTCAAGCGGGACACCGAGGCGTATCTGGGCGAGACGGTCACGGACGCCGTGATCACCGTGCCCGCGTACTTCGACGACACCCAGCGTCAGGCCACCAAGGAGGCCGGTGAGATCGCGGGCCTCAAGGTGCTGCGGATCATCAACGAGCCTACGGCCGCCGCTCTCGCGTACGGACTCGACCGCGGCGACGAGCAGACGGTCCTCGTCTTCGACCTGGGCGGCGGCACCTTCGACGTGTCGCTCCTGGAGATCGGTGACGGGGTCATCGAGGTCAAGGCCACCAACGGCGATACGAAGCTGGGCGGCGACGACTGGGACCAGCGGGTCGTCGAGCATCTCGTCAAGCAGTTCAAGAACGGGCACGGGGTCGACCTCGCCAAGGACAAGATGGCCGTGCAGCGGCTGCGTGAAGCCGCCGAGAAGGCGAAGATCGAGCTGTCCTCGGCCAACGAGACCACGGTCAACCTGCCGTACATCACGGCCAGTTCGGCCGGGCCGCTGCATCTGGAGGAGAGGCTCACCCGGGCCCAGTTCCAGGAGCTCACCAAGGATCTGCTCGACCGCTGCAAGGAGCCCTTCCACCAGGCCGTCAAGGACGCCGGCATCAAGCTCTCCGCCGTGGACCACGTGATCCTCGTCGGCGGCTCGACCCGGATGCCCGCCGTCACCGACCTGGTCAAGCAGCTCACCGGCAAGGACCCGCACAAGGGCGTCAACCCGGACGAGGTCGTGGCAGTGGGCGCTGCCCTCCAAGCCGGCGTCATCCGCGGCGATGTGAAGGACGTGCTGCTCCTCGACGTCACCCCGCTCTCCCTCGGCATCGAGACCAAGGGCGGCATCATGACGAAGCTGATCGAGCGCAACACGACCATCCCCACCCGCCGTTCGGAGGTCTTCACGACCGCGACCGACAACCAGCCCTCCGTAGGCATCCAGGTCTTCCAGGGCGAGCGGGAGATCGCCGCGTACAACAAGAAGCTCGGCGTCTTCGACCTCACCGGACTGCCGCCCGCACCTCGCGGCGTTCCGCAGATCGAGGTGACCTTCGACATCGACGCCAACGGGATCATGCACGTATCGGCGAAGGACCTCGCGACGGGCCGCGAGCAGAAGATGACCGTCACCGGGGGATCGGCACTCCCGAAGGACGACATCGACCGGATGATGCGCGAGGCCGAGCAGTACGCGGACGAGGACCGCAAACGCCGCGAGGCCGCCGAGACCCGCAACGGCGCCGAGCAACTCGCCTACCAGACCGAGCGGTTCCTCGCCGACAACGCCGAGCGGATCCCCGCCGACACCAAGACGGAGGTCGAGGACGCCCTGACCGAGCTCAAGCGGGTGATCGGCCAGTCGGGCGCCGACACCGAGGAACTGCGCGGCGCCACCGAGAAGCTGGCCACCGTCAGCCAGCGCATGGGCCAGGCGATGTACGCCCAGGCGGCCCAGGGGCCGAGCGACCAGCCCCAGGACGCCGGGGCCGAGGACGCCCCGCCCGCGGACGACGTGGTCGACGCGGAGATCGTCGACGACGAGCGCGACACTCCGCCCGGCGACCGGGACGCCAAGGGGGGTGCGGCGTAGGGCGGGGCTCCTGGGTGCGCCGCGGGAGGTCAGGTGCTGATTCCCGCAGCCCACTTGCGCCGCTTGAGCACATACGGACTGAACAGGTGCGCGCACCGCTCGTAGAGCGCCGCCACCTCCGCGTCCCCGCGGGGCAGTCCGACCGGCGGTTCCCAGCGCTGGACGGACTGCCCCGCCCAGCGCCGCAGCTTCGGATCCGGGTCGTCCAGGAGGCTTGCGGCGGCCCGGAGTTGAGGAAGGCCGCCCTGCCGGTCGAGCAGCCGGAAAGCGGCGACCCGCACGTGCCGGGGGCGGTCGGAGGCAAGGCGGTCGAGCAGCCACTCGGCGGGAAGCGCAACCGGCGCCGCGGCGAGCGTGGCGGCGACCTCGCGGGTCACACCGGCCGCCGCATCGTCCAGGAGCGGCAGGATGCGGTCCGCGCTCGCGGAGTGCACGGCGTCGAGTGCGCGCAGCCCCGCCACCGCACTCGCCCTGACCCGGGCGACGGGGTGTCCGGTCAGCGCCCAGAGCACGTCGGCGTCCACACGTTCACCGCATTCGGCCAGACCGATCGGCGCGCCGGACGGCACCTCGTCGGTGCCCGTGCACCAGGCGAGGAGGTGCGGACGGGGTTCGACGCCGAGCTGCCTTACGACGTAACGGGCACAGGCGCGCACCGCAGGCGCCCGGTCGGCGAGGAACGGGACGGCACGCTCGGCCTTCCCGGCCCGGCGCAGCGCGGTCACCCCGGCCGCTCGCACGCGCGGGTTGCGGGCTTCGAGCAGCGGATCGAGTGCCGCGTCGTACGTGTCGGCGGGTACGGCCGCGAGGGCCGCGTCCGCGCACGCGATCTGTACGACGACGTCGGTGTCGCGCAAGGCGGCGCGGGCCAGGTCGCCGGGCGAGAGACGCTGCTCGGCGATGGCGAAGCGATACGCGAGGCGCCGTACGTCACGGTCCGGGTGCGCGAGCAGCGGCCCGAGCCAGTCCTGCGGTGCCTCGCGCAGGGTGCGGCGCAGCAACTCCACGCCGTAGTCCGCACGTTCGCGCCCTCCGACTCGCAGCACCACGGGAGCGAGCCTCGCGAGCTCCCCGCCGTCGAGGCGGGGGAGTGCGTCCCGCAGCACGGCCCGCGCCCGCTCGCGTACCGGTGCGGCCCAGTCAGTGGCGCGTACGACGATCAGCGGCAGGAGCTGCGGGCGTGCCGCGGCCTTGTCCAGCGCGGCTTCCCGCAACCGGCCGTCCGGGTGGCATAGCGCCAAGGCGAGTCGGGCGTCGTCGGGCTCCCTGGTGCGCAAGCGCACGGTCGGCAGCGTCGCCTCCGGCTCCCACCTGATGCGCCGCCCTGCGAGCTCCGCCCGGGTGGGCAGCAACTGCCTTTGTGGACACCGGAGTTCGCGCACGCCGACGTCGAGGCAGACCCAGGCGTCGGGACCCGCAGTGTCCAGCGCCTGGTCCAGGGGTACGCCTTCCACGAGGCGTAGCGCCGCCGCGACCCCGTCAGTGCTGTGAGCACGCATGTGCATTCCACCCCTTCCTGCGCCTTGCTGTCTCTGACCTGCGGCAAGAGTAGGGCGACGGGGTCTGCGCGGGCATCCGGATTACGCCCCGCCCCGGGAGGCCCGGCCCTCCGCCCCAGCGACCAGGTCCTCCGCGATCCGCGTACGCGCGTACAACACCACGCGGCCCGCGCGGTGGGCGGAGACCAGGCCGGATCCCCGTAGCGCGGACAGGTGTTGGGAGACGCCACCCGGAGTGAGGCCCGTGCGCTGGGCCAGGTCGGTGGTGGAGGTGGGGGACGTGAGCTCCGTGAGGAGGCGGGCGCGGGACGCTCCGAGGACCTTGGCAAGCGCGGCGGACTCGGGGTCGGGACGCGGCGACCACAGCTCTCCGACGCCGCGCGGCGGATAACGCAGCGTCGGCTGGTCCACCAGGTCCGTCGTCCAGAACACCCGGGGCCAGACGAACGCCGACGGCCCGAGCAGCAGCCCCCGGCCGTCGAGCCGTCGGACCCCGCGCAGGAACCGGTGTCTGACGTGCAGGGTGCCCGAATCCCAGGACAACTGGGGATCCAGGTCGTCGAAGAGGCGCCGTGTGCCGCCCTCGGCGAAGCGCCGCGCCCGGTACTGGATGTCGGCTTCCAGGAGGCCGAGGATGCGGGGCCAGTACGGCGCCATCGCCAGTTCCCAGTACGCGGAGATCAGGTCGGCCAGTCTGCCCAGGCCGCGCTCCGGGTCCGCGCGCAGCGCCCGCACTCCGGGCTGCGCTTGCGAGGGTCCGGCGCGCAGCCGTTGCGGCGGAGTGGCGCGCAGCGTGGCGAGTTCGACGTCGAGGGAGGGGCCGGGGGTGGTCGGCGGCGGGGTCAGGAAGCCGGGGACGGAGCTCGTGCCCGGCGGCATGAGCACCGCGAGCGGTGTGAGGTCCAGGCGCGCGGCCGCGATCCGGGAGCGCACCTGCGCGGTCCAGGTCCGGTGCAGACGCTGTTCGTCGGCGCCGAGCAGGATCCGTACGCCGGCGACCACCTCCCAGAGCGGGGAGATCGAGAAGCGGGTGCGGGCCACGTCCTCGGCCGAGAACTCGATCTCCAGCATGCGCCCGCCCTCCGGGGACCTGTCGCCGGCCCCGCTTGGATTAAGCTCAGACTAAAACATTGGCACAGGCCTGCGACGTCCGGGCACCGTGCTGCTCATGCCCAACCCTTCCCCGTGGCGGATACGCGACTTCCGCACGCTGTTCTCCGCCTCCGCGCTGAGCGTGCTCGGCATGAACGTCACCTACGTCGCCGTCCCCCTGCTCGCCCTGCTGGCACTGGACGCGAGCGCGGGCCAGGTCGGCCTCCTCGCCGCCCTCGGCACGCTGGCGTTCCTGGTGATCGGACTGCCCGCGGGCGCGTGGGTCGACCGGCTCGCGCACCGTAAGGTCCTGGTCGTCGCGGCCCTGTGCAGGGGCACATTGCTGGTGTCCGTACCGCTGGCGTGGTGGCTCGATGTGCTCACGTTCGGGCAGCTGTGCGCGGTTGTCCTGCTCGACGGGGTCTGCACGGTCTTCTTCGACGTGACCGCGCAGAGCACCCTGCCCCGCGTCGTCGGCCCCGACGCCCTCGTGCCGGCCAACGCGGTGCTCGTCAGTCTGCAAGCGGCCGGCAGCATCACGGGACGGGGCGCCGGCGGTGGTCTCGTGCAGTTCCTCAGCGCGCCGGTGGCGCTGGCCTGCGCGGCCGTGGGCTATCTGATCGCGGGCGTCCGGCTGATGCGGCTCAAGCGCACGGACGACGGGCCCGTACGGAAGGCCGGACCCGAGCCCGCCACTCGCCTGCGTGCCCAGATCGCCGAAGGCCTGCGGCATGTCCTGGGTGACGCCGAACTGCGTGCCCTGGCGCTCACCGGCACCCTCAGCAACCTCGGCGGTGTCATGATCAACACCATGCTGCCGGTGCTCTTCGCCCGCGAACTCCACCTGTCAGCAGGTCTGTTGGGCGTGTACTGGGCCATCGGCGGAGTCGGGATCTTCCTCGGCGCCTGGTGCGCCCGCCCGCTCGCCGCCCGTTTCGGCTTCGGCCGCTGTCTCGCGCTGGTGAACCTCTGCGTGGCTCCGGTGGGGCTCCTCGTCCCCCTGATCGACCGTGGCCCGTGGCTGTGGGTGGCATCGGCGGCGTGGCTCCTGTTCACCCTCACGACCGGCCTGGGCAACGTGCTCGGCGTCAGCCTGCGCCAACGCCTGACCCCCGCGCCGCTGCTCGGCCGGATGAACGCCACCTTCCGCTTCATGCTGATGGGTGCGATGGCCGTCGCGGCGGCCCTGTCCGGTCTCATCGGCGAATACGTCTCGCTGCGCGCGGCCCTGCGGACCGGCGCCGTCTGCCTCTGCCTGAGCGGACTGCCCCTGATCCTGTCCCCGGTCAGGCACCGCCGCGAGCTTCCGGGCGAGACCCGGCCGCCCGTACGGGGGCAGTTCAACCAGTCCGCGCGGACGCCCCGTTGACGAAAGGCCACGACTTCGTCCGCTCCCACCCGGGCCGCTCCTTGCGCGACCCCGGCTCGGCCGACGCGCCTCACGCCAACCGCACAGGATGCCGCACGTACTCGCTCTCCGGCGGACCGAAATCGAGGCCGTTCTCGTCGAGGGCGTTGTGTACCGTCACCCGTCCGTGGGCGAAGACGAAGCCGACCGCGACCATGCCGAGGGCGGCGTCCCGGCCCCGCCACTCCAGGAGCTCGATCTCTTCGAGGCGCCGGCCCCGCAGTGCGGTCAGCTCGGGCACGGCATCGTCACGCCACCGCAGGTCGAATTCGGCCCAGACGAACGGACCGCCGACCGTGACCGCGTTCCAGGTGAGCGACAGGTCGTCGAACTTGAGGTGCTGGATCTCCAGTTGCTCGCCCTCGAAGTCGAGGAGTACCGGAGCGTCGGCGAACCACTCGTCGTCCTCGACGTCCCACAGCAGCCAGGCGCGGGTGAGCGTCCGTCCGGTGAGCGCCGCAAGACGGGTGCCATGCGTGGCGCTGATCGAGGACAGGCCGTTCTGCGCTGCGGGCTCGTAGTTCTCGATGCCGTAGTAGTCCGGCATGGCTCCCTCGGGTCCGGGTGAAAGGACGCAGGACCGGAGCCTACGACTTCGTCCGCTCCCACCCCGGGCGCTCCTTGCGCGACCCCAGCTGCGTCTCGTCCCGGCTGCGGTAGACCACGTACGGGCGGAAGAGGTACTGCACGGGCGCGCTGAACATGTGCACCAGGCGCGTGAAGGGGATCAGGGCGAAGAGGAGCAGGCCGATGACGGCGTGGATCTGGTACGTGAGCGGGACGCCCACCATCTTGTCGATGTCGGGCTGCAGCGTGAACAGGGAGCGGGCCCAGGGGGCGATCGTGAGGCGGTAGTCGTAGCCGTGCGAGGGGCTGGAGTTGGTGAGCTTGGCCCACATGCCCATCACGATCGCGGCGAGCAGCACCAGGTACATGAGCTTGTCGTTGGCCGTGGTCGCCTTGAAGACAGGGGTGTTCGTGCGGCGCCGGTAGAGCAGCAGCGCGATACCGAGCACCGCGAGCACACCCGCCGCCGTACCGCCGTACAGCGACAGCTGGTGGTACAGGTGCTCGTCCATGCCGACCTTGTCCGTCCAGGACTCCGGGATGAACAGGCCCATCAGATGGCCGACGAGCACGAAGAGCAGCCCGTAGTGGAACATCGGCGAGGCGATGTTGAGCAGCTTCGACTCGTAGACCTGCGAGGAGCGGGTGGTCCAGCCGAACTTGTCGTATTTGAACCGCCAGAACGTGCCGGCGATCAGGAGCGCGACGGCGACGTACGGCAGGACCCCCCAAAGGAGCGTGTTCATGAGGGCTCTCCCACGAGCGTGAAGGGTTCGAGGCCGACGGTTTCCATCGGCGGACCGCACTTGGCCATCGCCAGCGCGGCCGCCTTGTCCTTGGGGGACGGGCCGGGCAGCGTGCGGCAGACGGCATCCAGCACGCTCGCGTAGGGCGTGCCGTGATCGGTGAGGGCCAGGCGCAACAGCTCCAGGCCCGGGCGGAATTCGAGGAGCAGCCGGGTGTCGACCCGCGCCGAGAATTCGAGCACCGCCGGCAGGAAGTCCGGCAGCTCCTCGTCCGAGAACTCCAGACCGTGTTCGCGGTACACCTGCTTGAAGCCGACAAGGGTCATGCCGCGCCGCCGGGTGTCACCGTCGCGCCACCAGCTCAGATACAGGCTGTGCCGGTTCTTGAAGTCGAAGACCTTGACGTAGTGCGAGGCGAGTTCGGTGGGGTCCGTCCCGTCGGCGAAGTCGAGGAACTCCCGCAGCTGCGGGGCGGCTTCACGCAGCAGGGGCAGGCGTGCGCGGAACTCGTCGTCCGGGTACGCGAGGCAGAAGGAGGCTGCCTGATAGAGCACCGCGTTCTGCACTGCTGACTTCACTGCTGCTCCCTGACATCGGCCGGTTCTTCGTCGGAGGTCTGGCGCTTTCGGGCCGCGTGGAAGTTCTCGATCGAGACCAGCGGCAGCTGCTTCTTGCCGGAGCCCGAGTCCGCGCCGAAAGGCCCGTCGCCGCCCATGCCCGGACCACCCTCGTGGTCCAGCGAGCAGGTGTCGGGTACGGCGGACTCCTCGAGTGCCTTCGCGTCGCCGACGGCCGCGGTCGGAATCACATAACGGTCCTCGTACTTGGCGATCGCGAGCAGCCGGTACATCTCCTCGATCTCCTGGGCACTCATGCCCACCGAATCGGCGATCGAGTGGTCGGGCACGTCACCGAGGTTGATGGCCCGCATATGCGAGCGCATCGCCGCCAGCTTGTTCAGGGACGACCGGACGGGGGCGACATCGCCGGCCGTGAAGATCTCCGCGAGGTATTCGAGCGGGATACGGAGGGTGTCGATCGCGCCGAACAGGTTCCCCGCGTCCTCACCGTCGTGGCCCGTCTCGGTGAGCGCGTCGACGACGGGGGAGAGCGGCGGGATGTACCAGACCATCGGCATGGTGCGGTACTCCGGGTGCAGCGGAAGCGCCACCTTGTACTTGCTGATCAGCGCGCGCACGGGTGAGCGGCGGGCCGCCTCCATCCAGTCGTACGGGATGTCCGCGGCCTCGGCGGCCCGTTGGACCTCGGGGTCGTCCGGGTCGAGGAACACGCCCAACTGGGCCTCGTACAGCGCCTTGTCGTCCTTGGTCGAAGCCGCCTCGGTCACCTTGTCGGCGTCGTACAGGATGACGCCGAGATAGCGCAGCCGGCCGACGCAGGTCTCGGAGCAGACCGTGGGCAGACCGACCTCGACGCGCGGGTAGCACATCGTGCACTTCTCGGCCTTGCCGGTGGAGTGGTTGAAGTAGACCTTCTTGTACGGGCAGCCCGTCACGCACTGCCGCCAGCCGCGGCAGCGGTCCTGGTCGACGAGGACGATGCCGTCCTCGTTGCGCTTGTACATCGCGCCCGAGGGGCAGGAGGCCACGCAGGCCGGGTTGAGGCAGTGCTCGCAGATCCGCGGCAGATAGAACATGAAGGTCTGCTCGAACGAGAACTTGACCTTCTCCGCGGCCTGTTCGCGGACCTTCTCGACCATCGGGTCCTGCGGCCCGTGCTCGACCGCGCCCGCCAGGTTGTCGTCCCAGTTCGAGGACCACTCGATCTTCATCGGCTTGCCGGTGATCAGCGAACGGGGCTCCGCCACCGGGAAGTCGTCGCCGAGCGGGGCGTCGGTGAGGTTCTTGTAGTCGTACGTCCAGGGCTCGTAGTAGTCCTTGATCTCCGGCAGCTTCGGGTTCGAGAAGATGTGGGCGAGCTTCTTGAACCGGCCGCCGTTCTTGAGCTTGAGCGCACCGCGCTTGTTGAGGACCCAGCCGCCCTGCCACTTCTCCTGGTCCTCGTACCGCCGCGGGTAGCCCTGACCGGGCCGGGTCTCGACGTTGTTGAACCAGACGTACTCCATGCCGGTGCGGTTGGTCCACGCCTGCTTGCAGGTGACCGAGCAGGTGTGGCACCCGATGCACTTGTCGAGGTTCATGACCATCGCGACTTGAGCCATGACGCGCATGTCAGTACTCCATGCTTTTAGTAGGACACAGTCTGCGAGCGGCGACGGATGACCGTGACCTCGTCGCGTTGGTTGCCCGTCGGGCCGAGGTAGTTGAAGGCCCAGGAGAGCTGGGCGTAGCCGCCGATGAGATGGCTCGGCTTCATCAGGACCCGGGTGAGCGAGTTGTGGATACCGCCGCGCTTGCCGGTGGTCTCCGTCTTCGGGACGCCCACCGTGCGCTCCTGCGCGTGGTGCATGTAGACCGTGCCCTGCGGCATCCGGTGCGAGACGATCGCGCGGGCCACGACCACACCGTTGCGGTTGACCGCCTCGATCCAGTCGTTGTCCTTCACGCCGATCGCGTCCGCGTCCTGCGGCGCCATCCAGATGTTCTGGCCGCCGCGCGAGAGCGACAGCATGAACAGGTTGTCCTGGTACTCGGAGTGGATGGACCACTTGTTGTGCGGGGTGAGGTAGCGGACGGTGACTTCCTTGGTGCCGTCGGCGCCGAGCCTTGGTTCGCCGAACAGGCGGTGCATGTCAAGCGGCGGCTTGTAGACGATCAGCGCCTCGCCGAGCTCGTGCATCCAGTCGTGGTCGAGGAAGAAGTGCTGGCGTCCGGTGAGCGTGTGCCAGGGCTTCAAGTGCTCGGTGTTGAGCGTGAAGGCGGTGTAGCGACGGCCGCCCGACTCGCTGCCGGACCACTCGGGCGAGGTGATCACCGGTACGGGGGCGGCCTGCGTGTCCGCGTACGTGATGCGTTTGCCCTCGGCCTCGGCGGCGAGGTGCGCCATCTCCTGTCCGGTGCGCTTCTCCAGGGTGTGGAAGCCCTGGGTGGCGAGCCGCCCGTTGGTCGTGCCGGACAGCGCGAGGATCGTGTTGGCCGCCTTGATCGCGGTGTCGAGGAGCGGGCGTCCGTCCGCCGGGCCGCCGCGTACCGTGCCGTTGCGCTGCTTGAGCTCCTCGACCTCCTGGTCGGGGTGGAGCGCGATGCCCTTCGCGGGCAGACCCAGCTTCTCCACGAGCGGTCCGAGCGCCGCGAACTTCTCGCCGATCGCGGTGTAGTCCCGCTCGACGACCGTCAGGTTCGGCATGGTCTTGCCGGGCACCGGCTCGCACTCGCCGCGTTTCCAGTCGAGTACCACGCCGCCGGGCTGGGCGATCTCGCCGGGGGTGTCGTGCTGCAGCGCGGTCGCCACCAGGTCCTTACGGGTGCCGAGGTGGGGGCGGGCCAGCTCGCTGAACTTACGCGCGAGCCCGAGGAAGGTGTCGAAGTCGGTGCGGGCCTGCCACGGCGGGTTCACGGCCGGCGTGAACGAGTGCACGTAGGGGTGCATGTCCGTGGTGGACAGGTCGTGCTTCTCGTACCAGGTGGCTGCGGGCAGGACGACATCGCTCAGGAGTGTCGATGAGGTCTGCCGGAAGTCCAGCGACAGCAGGAGGTCGAGCTTTCCCTCGGGGGCGTCCTCGTGCCACTTCACATCCCGCGGCCGTACGTCCGGACCGGCCTCCTCGGCCCGCAGCGAGGAGTGCGTGCCGAGCAGGTGCTTGGTGAAGTACTCGGCGCCCTTCGCGGACGAACCCAGAAGGTTGGCCCGCCACAGCGTGACGACCCGTGGCCAGTTCTCCTCCGCGTCGGGATCCTCGCAGGCGAACTTCAGCGTTCCGGCCTTCAGTTCCGCGACCGTGTCCGCCACCGGGTCCGCGGACTCGGCGAGGTCGAGGGGGTTGCGGTTGAAGGTCGGATACGAGGGCATCCACCCCGAACGCGCCGACAGGGCAAGGCAGTCCGCGCCCGTCATCCCCTCGAAACGGCCCTCGCCGAGCGGCGAGGCGAGGACGTCGGCCTGGAACTTGTCGTAGCGCCACTGGTCGGTGTTGAGGAACCAGTACGCCGCGCCGATCATCTGCCGCGGCGGCCGTGACCAGTCACCGGCTCCGGCGAGCGTGGCCCAGCCCGTCACCGGACGGCACTTCTCCTGGCCGACATAGTGCGCCCAGCCACCGCCGTTGCGGCCCTGGCAGCCGGTGAGCTGCAGCAGGGCGAGGAAGGAGCGGTAGATCTGCTCCGAGTGGAACCAGTGGTTCGTACCGGCGCCCATCAGGATCATGCAGCGGCCGCGGGACTTCTCGGCCGTCTGTGCGAACTCCCGGGCGATTTTCACGGCCTGCGCGGCGGGTACGGAGGTGTGCGCCTCCTGCCAGGCCGGGGTGCCGGGGGTCTCCGCGTCGTCGTACGAGGCGGGCCACCGGCCGGGCAGGCCCTCGCGTGCGACGCCGTACTGCGCGAGCTGGAGGTCGAAGACCGTGGTGACGAGCGGACCGTCCTGGCCGCCGAGGCGCGTGGCCGGGACACCGCGGCTGAGGATCTCACCGCGGCCCTGGCCGTGTTCACCGCCCTCGTTGTCGAACCGGGGGAGGAGCACCTCCACTCCGGTCGCGAACTCCGTGCCGTGCAGGGAGAGTTGCGGGGTGATGCTGCCGAGCTGAAGGTTCCACTTGCCCATGCCGGACTCGGTCCAGCGGAAGCCCAGCGAGCCGTTGGGGACGGCCGGCTGACCCGTGGTCTCGTCCAGGACGACCGTCTTCCACTCGGCGGCCTCGCTGTCCTGCCCGATGTCGCTGGCGCGCAGGAACTTCGAGGGGACGTACGCGCCGTCCTTCTCGACGAGCGTCACCAGGAACGGCAGGTCGGTGTACTTGCGGACGTAGTCGTCGAAGAACTCGGTCTTCTTGTCGACGAAGAACTCCTTGAGGATCACGTGACCCATGGAGATCGCGAGCGCGGCGTCCGTGCCGGGGTGCGGGTGCAGCCACTCGTCGGCGAACTTCGCGTTGTCCGCGTAGTCCGGCGCGACCACGACCACCTTCTGGCCGCGGTAGCGGGCCTCGGCCATCCAGTGCGCGTCGGGGGTGCGGGTGACGGGGACGTTGGAGCCCCACATCATCAGATACGCGGCGTCCCACCAGTCGCCCGACTCCGGCACGTCCGTCTGGTCGCCGAAGACCTGCGGCGAGGCGACGGGGAGGTCCGCGTACCAGTCGTAGAAGGAGAGCATCGGGGCGCCGATGAGCGACATGAACCGGGCGCCCGCCGCGTGCGAGACCATCGACATCGCGGGGATGGGCGAGAAGCCGGCCACGCGGTCGGGGCCGTACTGCTTGATGGTGTGCACGTGGGCCGCGGCCACGATCTCCAGGGACTCGTCCCACGTGGCGCGCACCAACCCGCCTTTGCCGCGCGCCTGTTGGTACTTCCTGCGCCGCTCCGGATCGCCCTGGATGTCGGCCCACGCCTGCACGGGATCACCGAGCCGGGCCTTCGCCTCGCGGTACATCTCCAGGAGGACACCGCGGATGTACGGGTAGCGCACGCGCGTCGGCGAGTACGTGTACCAGGAGAACGCGGCACCACGGGGGCAGCCGCGCGGCTCGTACTCGGGGCGGTCCGGGCCCACCGACGGATAGTCCGTCTGCTGGGTCTCCCACGTGATGATGCCGTCCTTGACGTATACCTTCCAGCGGCAGGAACCGGTGCAGTTCACGCCGTGCGTGGAGTTCACGACCTTGTCATGGCTCCAGCGGTCCCGGTAGAAGGTGTCGGCCTGCCGACCGCCCTTGAGCTGCACGCTGTGCATATCGGGGGCGGCCTCGCCGCGCCGGAAGAACTTCCCGGCGCGCAACAGCGCGGCGCCCGGCTCGGTCACTTGGTCGGTCACCGCTCGGCTCCCTCGGTCGGCGCGTGCGGACACGTATGAGGCGACGGTAGGTCTGCCGGTCGGGCCCCACATGTTGGCGGGGGCCGTCCGGGGCGGGCGGCTACCAGGAGTGACCGGCCGGCGGTGGTGTAGCCCGCTACACCACGTATCGGCCAGTGGGCACCGTCGTCGCGGCCCCGGGGCGCTTGCCAGGATGGATCACGTCAAGCACCGCCCGCCCACCACCTCGGAGTCCGTCATGAAGCCCCTGCTGTGGCTGCTGCTCGTCGTCGCCCTGATCGTCAACGTCTCCACCAGCTTCATGTGGGACGGCCTGACCCAGGTCGCCGTGTCCATCCCCACCGGCGTGGTCTTCATCGGTTCCGCCGTCGGCCTGTGGCTGATGCGCGACAAGCAGCAGCAGGCTTAGGGTCCGGCCCGGCACATAGCCTGATCACCATGGACGCGGCGATACACAGAGCATGGCTCGCCACCCGGCACCTGCTGATCGGTGCCGCGGTGAGCCTCGCCTGCTATCTGATGCTCGGTCTGCTGCTGCTCGGTCTGGCGGCGACCCTGCTGATCGTCGGCGCCGGCATCCTGCCCGAGACCGTGCAGACCGTACGGCGCTTCGCGTCCTTCGAGCGGCGCCGGGTCGGAGCGCGTACCGGCGAGGGCGTGCCGCAGGCGTATCTGCCGCTGACCGGCCCGGTCGCCGAACGGCTCCGGCACGCGACCACCGACCCGGCCACCTACCGTGACCTGCGCTGGGTGATCGCGCAGCTGGTCTACGGCCTGGTGCTCTGCTACCTCTCCCTGATCCTGTGGGTGCCCGCGATCATCGTCGACGGCATCTGGTGCGGGGTGCTCGGCCGGCGGCCCGTGGTGCTGCCCGTCTTCGACGCCCTCGCCGATCTGTCCTGCTCCTGGTCGCGCGGGCTGCTCCAGCCGCCGCCCGGCGCGGACCTCGCCCAGCGCGTCGAGCAGCTCACCGAGACCCGCGCCGGAGCGGTCGCCGCGCACGGCGCCGAACTGCGCCGGATCGAACGCGATCTGCACGACGGCGCGCAGGCCAGGCTCGTCTCGCTGTCGATGCGGATCGGTCTCGCCAAGCGTGCGTACGACCGTGATCCCGCAGCGGCCCGCAAACTCCTGGACGACGCCCAGGACCAGGCCGAACAGGCCCTCGCGGAACTGCGTCACGTCGTACGGGGCATCCACCCGCCCGTGCTCACGGACCGTGGCCTCGACGGGGCGGTCCGGGCGCTCGCGGCCTCCAGCGGGCTGACCGTGGAGGTGGCGGCCGACGGAGTGGCCGACGGTCCTCGCGCACCGGCGGCCGTCGAGGCCGCCGCGTACTTCGTGGTCGCGGAGGCACTCACGAATGCGGCCAAGCACAGCGGCGCCACCCGCGCCGAGATCGCGCTGGTACGCACCCCGGGGATGCTCCGGGTGCGCGTACGCGACCACGGACGCGGGGGAGCGGACGAGTCGGCCGGCAGCGGACTGATCGGGGTGCGGCGCCGTGTCGCCGCGCTGGATGGCACCGTGTCCCTGACGAGCCCCGTCGGAGGGCCGACCGAGATCGAAGTGGAGCTGCCGTGCGCGTGGTGATCGCCGAGGACAACGCCCTGCTGCGCGAGGGGCTCGTGCTGCTCCTGCAGTCGGCCGGGCACGAGGTGGCGGGCGTCGCGTCGACCGGTCCGGAGATCCTCCCGCTGCTGCTCGAACACCGCCCGGACGCCGCGGTGTTGGACGTACGGATGCCGCCCGGCTTCCGGGACGAGGGGCTGCGCGCGGCGCTCGCGGCCCGTGAGTCGCTGCCGGACCTGCCGGTTCTCGTCCTGTCCCAGTACGTCGAGGAGACGTATGCCGCCGAGCTGCTCGGCGGTGGCGCGCGGGGGGTCGGTTATCTCCTGAAGGACAGGGTCGGGCGGGTCGACGAGTTCCTCGACGCGCTGGAGCGGGTGGCGTCCGGCGGTACGGCGCTCGACCCCGAGGTCGTCACCGAGCTGCTCTCGCGCCGGCGCCAGGGCTCCCCGCTGGAGTCGCTCACCGCGCGGGAGCGCGAGGTGCTGCAGCTCATGGCCGAGGGCCACGACAACGCGACGATCGCCAAGTCCCTGGTGATCACCGAGCGTTCGGTCCACAAGCACATCGGCAACGTCTTCACGAAACTGGAACTCCCGCCGACGGAGGGCGGACACCGTCGGGTGCGGGCGGTTCTGGCTTACCTGAACGGGTAGGTATTTCGGCCCCTGCGGCGATTGAGCAGATCTTTTCAGCCCCTCCGGCGCTCGAGGAGATCCGAACGAAGTTCGGATGCGGGGTCCGGAGCGGAGCCCCGGTTTCGGGAAAGGGCGGGGTGGGGAAACCCCTTGCCTTCGCGTGCACTTCAACAGACAGAGTCCCTCTCAACACCCCGCACTCCGCGGGCACGTTGAGGAGGACCCCCATGCGTTACCGCACCCTTGGCACCAACCCCGCCACCCGCCGCGAGGTCAGCGTCCTCAGCCTCGGCGCCATGCTCTTCGGCACCCGCACCGACGAGGCCACCGCCTTCGCCATCCTCGACCGCTTCGTCGAGGCGGGCGGCACCTTCATCGACACGTCCAACAACTACGCGTTCTGGAACACGGGCAGCCAGGGCGGCGAGAGCGAGACGGTCATCGGCAACTGGCGCCGCAGCCGGGGCATCGGCGACGAGATCGTCATCGCCACCAAGCTCGGCGCCCGCCCCCTCGCCCCCGGCACCAGCTACACCGACAACGCCGAGGGGCTGAGCGCCGAGGTGATCCGCGAGTCCGCGGAGGCCAGCCGCGAGCGCCTCGGCGTGGAGAAGCTCGATCTCCTGTACGCGCACATCGAGGACCCCGGCACCGGCCTCACCGAGACCGTGGAGGGCTTCGCCGCGCTCGTCGAGGAAGGCACCGTCGGCCTCCTCGGCGTCAGCAACCACTGGGCCTGGAAGGTCGAGCGCGCCCGCGCCATCGCGGCCGCGGCGGGGCTGCCCGGCTACGAGGTGCTGCAGTACCACCACACGTATCTGCGCCGCCGCACCGACATCCCCGGCCAGCTGTCGCAGGACGGCGACATCGGGGTGTTCTCGGGGGAGCTGCAGAACTACGTGCGCAACAACCCCGCGCTCACCCTCGTCGCGTACAGCCCGCTGCTCACCGGCGCCTACACCCGTACCGACAAGGCCATCGACTATCCCCTCGAGCACGCCGGCACTCCCGCGCGCCGTGCCGTGCTCGACGAGGTGGTGAAGGAGACAGGGGCGAGTGCCAACCAGGTCGTCCTGTCCTGGCTGATCGACAGCGACATCCCCACCATCCCGCTCGCGGGCGCGTCCTCGCTCGCCCAGCTGGACGAGAACCTGGCCGCGGCCGACCTGGTGCTCAGCGAGGACCAGCGGGCCAGGCTCGACGCGGTCCACTGAGCCTCACCGCGTACGGAGCTCACGGCGTACGGGGGTCACCGCGTACGGAACTCACCGCGTACGGAACTCACCGCGAGGCTCCGCGGGCCGGCAGCAGCGTGCCCACGAAGGCCGTCGTCGTCACTGCTGCGGCGATCAAAGCGGCCTGGGTGAGGGGGAGATACGGCAGCGCCCGGGCCGTGGCGAAGCTGAACGCGAGCAGCGGCACCGCGGCCACCGCCGTCCCCACGGCCAGCCCCGTCATCGCCACGACGGCCGCCTCGGTGCGCAGCATCCCGCGCACCTGGGCCCGCCCGGCACCGACCCGGCGCAGCAGCCGCAGCGCCGGGCGGCGGCCCACGGAGATCAGAGTGAGCGTGCTCAGCACGGCGATCATGGTGAAGCCGCCGATCGCCGCGATGCCGATCCGGCCGAGCCGGTCGTTCAACGCCTGGTCGGGGAGCGTGAGACGGAGGGGGCGGGCAGCGGTCACCTCGGCGTCCGGGACCTTGCCCAGTTCGGCCCGCACCAGCGCTGCGTCGTCCGTCGCGACCAGGACCTCCGCAGTGTCCGGGGAGGTCATATGGCGGCTCAGCTCCTCGCGCGAGAACAGCAACTCGCCGAGCGCCAGACCGCGTTGATGGACGGCCACCACCTTCAACGTGCGCTCCACACCGTCGCCGAAACGCACCCGCAGCTGAGAACCGACGTGCAGGCCCTGCCCGCGGGCGCGGTCACTGCCGACCGAGACCGTGCCCGGGCGCAGCTCGTCCAGCGATCCCTGCACCGGCCCCGGGTCCAGGGTGTGCGCCAGGCCCTCGGGCGTGACACCCAGCACCGGAAGCCGGTCGAGCTTCGGCGCACCGGCCTCCTTGCCGGCCACGACGACGGTGCTGCGGACGAGCCCCGTGGCGGCCGCGACCCCCGGCATACGGCGGATCTCCTCGGGCGATCCGCCGCCGGTGACCCGCAGTTCGGCGTGCAGGGCCGCGGCGGCCTGGCGCTCACCGGAGCGCTGCAACGTCGCGCCCGCGCCGAGCTGCACCACCACGAACGCCGTCACCAGCACGATCGGAGTGATCGCCGCCCCGAAGCGTGCCGTGTTAGCCGCCAACTCCCAGGCTGCCAGCCTGCCTTGAGGTCCGCGCCGCCGCAGGAACCGCCCGAGGACGGACAGCGCGCCACGGGCGATCCACGGTCCGAGCGCCGCACAGCCGATCACCATCGTGAGGGCGGCCGTACTCGCCGCCATCGCGGCCGCGGCCCCGCTCTGGGCCACGGATACGCCCGCCGAGCTGACGCCGAGGCCGAGAAGGACCAGACCGGCGATACGGCGCCCCTGGCCCGGATCTTGGGACGCGCCCCGCGCCTCGCCCAGGGCCTGGGCCGGCCGGACACGTGCGGCACGCGCGCAGCCGAGCAGGGCGGTCAGCCGTGCGGCCCCGATCGTCAGCCCCGCCGTCAGCAGGGGAACCGCGAACAGCCAGACAGGTGTGGGCAGTTCGAGCCCGGCGGGCAGTGCGCCACCGGAGCGCAGGAGGTGGAGCAGCCCGAAGAAGGCCGGTACGGAGGCGAGAGCGCCGAGCAGCGCGGGACGTACCGCCACTCGCAGAACCTCGCGTCCCACGGAAGCACGCAGCTGCCGGGGCGACGCCCCCACCGCACGCAACAGGGCCAGCTCGGCGGCTCGTTGACGCAGCGCCTGCGCAACCAGGGAGGAGATCACGAGGAGGGCGACCAGGACCACGGTGGCCGCGATGGCGCCGAGCAGCTCCAGCGCGCCCGTCCTGGCCGCGGGAGCCTCCAGCCGCTCGGCGAGTCCCCGGCCGTCGCCGGTGAGCACCCGAAGGGGCCGGGCATCGTCCTTCGCCCGGTGCGGCGCGCTCACATCACGGGCGCCCGCCTCGTCGAGAGCGGTACGCGTCCGCTCGTACAACTGGGCCCGGCTGACCCCGGGTTCGGGCAGCAGCCCGATGACATCGACGGACCCGGGGTGACCGGCGAGCGCGCGGGCCTGTGCCTGCGTGAAGTAGACGGAGCCCTCGCCCTGTGCGACGCCCACGATCTCGTACGTCCGCGCAGTGCCCCGTGCGCTCAGGCCGATCCGCTCGCCGGGCGAGCGCCCCTCGTCCGCCGAGACGACGATCTCGCCGCGCTCGGCCGGTGCGCGTCCCTCCAGAAGCTTGTACGGGGCCAGCCGGGCCACGTCCCAAGGGTGCCCGTACAGGAGCCGGCCGCGGGAGGACAGAGGGACGGACACGTCGGGCACGACCGCCCGTACTCCCGCCACGTCCCGCAGCACATCGAGCGCCGCGTCCGGCACGCGTACCCGCTCGGTGAGCGCGGCCGTCGCCGTCTTGGGCTCGGAACCCCACGGCTTCGCCGTATAGCGGGTGGTCTGGTCACCGGCCACCACGACCGGCGCACCGGCGTACCGCTCCACGCGTGCGTGGCCCAAGGCGGTCGACGCGATCGTGAGCGCGAAGGAGCCGAGCAGGGTGGAGGTCAGCAGCAGCGCCGCCGCCACCGCCCACCAGGCCCGGCGGTGGACACGGTGGGCCCGGGCGGCGAGAAGGGCTTGAGGGCTGCTCATGACCGGCTCCGGTCCCACTGACCGCTGCCTGGCCTGCCGCCCAACTCCCGCAGCACATCGCGCACATCATCTGCTCCCGGCCGCTCGACACGACCCGCGAGCCGCCCCTCGTGCAGGAACACCGCCTCGTCCGCCCACTGCGCCGCCGCCGGATCGTGCGTCACCATCACGACCGTGCGTCCACCGTGGTCCACCGCGTTCCGCAGCAGCGCGAGCACCTCCGCCGCGGTGACCGGGTCCAGGGCGCCGGTCGGTTCGTCGGCGAAGACCACCGCGGGCTCGGTGACCAGGGCGCGGGCGATCGCCACCCGCTGCTGCTGCCCGCCCGAGAGCCGGGCGGGGGAGTCCTCGGCACGGCCGGCGAGCCCGACCGCGGTCAGGGCCCGCAGCGCCTCGTCCTCCCAGGCGCCCTCCTGGCCCGCGAGGAGCAGCGGCAGACCGGCGTTCTCCAGGACGGTGAGCGACGGCACCAGATTGAGCGCCTGGAACACGAAGCCCACACTGTCGCGCCGTACGCGTGTCAGCGTGGCCTCGTTCAGCCCGGAGAGGTCCCGGCCGCCGATCCGCACCGTCCCCGACGTCGGGCGGTCAAGGCCCGCAGCGCACTGCAGCAGCGTCGACTTCCCGGACCCGGAACGGCCCATGACCGCGACGAACCGTCCCACGGGGATTCGCAGCGTGACGTCCTCGAGAGCGCGCACACCCTCGCCGAACGCGCGGCTCACCCCGTCCAGTTCCAGGGCCGCGACCGGCTCGGCCACCGCCGTCCCGCCCTCGAGCCCGCCCGTACGCCGCCTGAACATGCCGTCCGCCTTCCTGAGCCGAATCGTTCAGGAAAACCGTCGCAATCCACGGGCCCTCGGCACGAGACAGCAGCCTCCCCGGCTGGGGGTGTAGCCGTCTCCACCATTGCCTCGGACGTCAGCGGGTCTTGCTGGAGCATCACGGTGCAGTCCGGGTGAGTGACCGACTGGATCCAGCTGAGGCGCGCGGCCGACACGGCTCCCCGCGCGGCGTCCAGCGGTTCACTCGGGCCACGTCAGTGCCGGGCACCGGCGATCAGCTGTCCGCGGGGTGGTCGTCGGCAAGGGCCTCGCCGAAGAGGCGTCCGGCGAGTTCCACGCAGCGCATCCGGGCCGGCGAGAAGTCGTAGGGCATCTTGGTGATCGCTGCAGCGGCACTCATCCCTGCGCCCTCCTCACCCTTCAGGCCGGCGTCGTAGATCTCGAAGATCTCCTCCTCGGCCGCATCGAGGCCGGCTGCCTCGATGGCCTGATTCAGGGCCAGTTGGTGAGCGCATCGCTGCACGGCGAGCTCTTCGACGCGCGGGTCGTCGGGTTCGACGCCGTCGTCGAGGGCGGCCTCGGCCGCCTCGAGACGGTCCTCCTCGGCCCGCAGGCCGGGGTGGGTGGCCAGCACGACGAACGCGTCGGCCTGGACGGCGGCACCCAGCGGCCCGAAGATCCGTTCCGTGACCAGCAGGGCGTCCAGATCGGAAGGCCGCAACGCGCCCGGGGGCAGGTGGCCGAGCCGGTCCGTGACCAGCTCGGAGAGCAGCCCCAGCGGGCTGCCCACCGCCTGAAGGCGCTGGACAGCCGCGCGCCGACGTTTGATGACGGCCTCCTGCGCCGCCAAGGCTTCCTCCAGCCTGCCCAGGACCGACTCGATATCCGGGCCTTGGTCCAGCGCTACGTCACCGCCTTCGTCCCGGGCCTCACCGAACGCGGACCGCATGTCGTCCAGGCTGATACCGGCATCGGCCATCTTGCGGATCCACAGCAGACGGATCATGTCGTCATAGCCGTAGCGGCGGCGGCCGTCCCCACCACGCTCGGGCTCCGGCAGCAGACCGATCGCGTGGTAGTGGCGGATGGCGCGTGGGGTGGTCCCGGCGAACGCAGCGGCATCACCGATCTTGACCTGCCGGGGAGGCGTGAGGGAGGGGTACATCGCAGACAGAACCTTTCGCACTGTGACACCCCGACCCCACCACATGCCGCTACGGCATGTGCAACAACCCCATCCAGGTGCACCCCACCCTCGCCGCCTTCGACGAGCAGACCCGCCGCCAGACGCGCACGCTCGACTCGCTGTCGTTCCGATGCAACCGCAGCTCGAGAGCGGCACGGTGAAGGAATTCTTCGGCCGAGTGACCTCAGCATTACCTCCCACGTAATCGACCACCCCACCCCCCGCCCGGCATGGTGATGTCACCGGCCACCGGGGCGGCGCACTCCGATCCCGGCGGCCGGCCCACCCACCCATCCGTTTCGCGTCGGAGGTATCCCATGTCTGCATCGTCGATGACCCCCATCGCCGGCCCCCTGCGCACCCGCGAACCCCGCGCCGCGCTCCGGCTCTTCCTCGGGCTCGATGCCGTCGTCACCGGGGCCAACGGCCTCGCCTACGCCGTCGCCTCCGGGCCGCTCGGGCGGTTCCTCGGCATCGACTCCGGGCTGCTGCTCGCGCTCGGGCTCGGGCTCATCGCGTACGCGGCCGGGGTCGCTCTGATCGCCGCACGTCGGGAACCGCCCGTGCTGCCCGTGCGCGCCGTCGTCGAGATCAACCTGGTCTGGGCGGTGATGAGTCTCGTCGCCCTCGTGCTCTGGTTCAGCCCCAGTACCGCCGGCACGGTGTGGATCCCGATGCAGGCCCTGACCGTGGCAGGTTTCGCGGCGCTCCAGTACACCGCCCTGCGGGCGATGACGAAGCGCTGAACGGCAGGCTCAAGGAAGCATCGACTGAAGGTACTTGACCGTCGCAGGGTCGGCCGGGAGCAATGTCTCGATGGCCAGCTCGGCGACGGTCACGTCCATGGGCGTGTTGAACGTCGAGATCGACGACACGAAGGACAGCGTCCGCCCGTCGTGCTCCACCCGCAGCGGCAACGCCACATAGGGGACAGGGGAGTTGTCGACCGCGCTCTCGCCCGGATCGTCCACCGGGTACGCCGCGACCTCCTCGTACAGCGCACGCAGCCCGTCCGAACGGTGCAGGGCGATCTGCCGCTCCATCTGGTGCAGCAGATGCCCGCGCCACTCGGCGAGGTTGCGGATCTTCGGCGCGAGACCACGCGGATGCAGCGTCAGGCGCATCGCGTTGAGGGGTGTCGTGAGCACCTCCTCGGACATGCCGTCCATCAGCATCGCGATCCCGCGGTTCGCGGCGATCACGTTGTACGTGGCGTCCACGATCAGCGCCGGATAAGGCTCGTACCCCTGAAGGAGCTGTTCGAGGCCCTCGCGCAGCGTGCCCAGCTCGTCCAGCGGGGTCTCCGGGTAGTGCGGGGCGTAACCGGCCGCGAGCAACAGGGCGTTGCGCTCCCGCACCGGGACGTCCAGATGCTCGGCGATCCGCAGCAGGAAATCCTCGCTGGGGCGCGAACGCCCGGTCTCCACAAAGCTGATGTGCCGCGCGGAGGAGTCGGCGCGCAGAGCCAGCTCCAGCTGACTGATCCGACGCTGCTCCCGCCAGGCACGCAGCAGCGGTCCCGCACCCTTGGTCATATGTACGATCGTAGAGCATCCGTCGTCGCAGGTCTGTGGCAGGCTGAAAGTGGCCGGACGCGTGATCGGCGCGTCTCTCCAGTGCGTATCTGAGGAGTACGTCATGCCTGTGGAACCGCTGTCGCAGAAGGACATCGAGGAACGCCTGCGCGAGCTGCCCGGGTGGTCCGTGGCGGACGGCCGTCTGGAGCGTTCGTACCGTCTCGGTTCGCATTTCGCCGCCACCGCGATGGTGGTGCACATCGCCCAGGTCCAGGAGGAGTTGGACCATCACTCGGATCTCGCGCTCGGCTACAACACGGTGGGCCTGTCCGTGAACACGCACAGCGCGGGCGGCGCCGTCACCGAGCTGGACTTCGCGCTCGCCGAGCGCGTGGAGGCGCTGGCCGCCGGACATGGAGCGAGCTGAGTGCTGGACTACACCGCCGAGGCGGCCGTCTATGACCGTACGCGCGGCGGGGTGCCGCGGGCGGAAGCCGCTGCCGCGGCGGTAAGGGAGCTGCTGCCGCCGGACGCCGGGCGGCTGCTCGACGTGGCCTGCGGTACGGGGATCGTGACGGAGCGCCTCGGGGCGCCCGGGCTGCGCGTCGTGGGTGTGGACGCGGCGTTCGGGATGGCGGCACGGGCCGTGGAGCGGCTGCCGGGGGCCGTCGTCCTCGGCGACGGGTGCCGGCTGCCGTTCGCGTCCGGCAGTTTCGACGCGGTCAGCCTGATCTGGCTGCTGCATCTGGTGCCGGATGCGGAGCCGGTGATCGCCGAGTGCGCGCGGGTGCTGCGGCCCGGCGGGGTGCTCCTGGCGACGGTGGACAAGGACGCGGGGCACGAGGTGGGCTCGGACATCGACGCGGTGCTGGCGCCGCATCGGCGCCCGCAGGCGTCGGACGAGGCCGGTCTCATCTTCTCGCTGGCCGGTGAGCATGGGCTGCGCCTCCTGGCACAGACATGGTTCACCGGTCATGGCCAGGGGCGCTCGCCGCGGAGGGTCGCCGAGGTGCTGCGTGCGGGGTGGTACGCGTCGAGGGTGTCGGCGCGGGGTGCGGACCTGGAGGCGCTGGCCACCGCCGTGGAGGCGCTGCCGGATCCGGATGAGCCTCGGGGCGAGCCGCGGTTCCGGTTGGTCGCGCTGCAACGCGAGTCGACCTGCGCCTGAGGTCAGCTGTTTGCCGGAACCGCAACATAACTTGCCACGCCCACCCCATGCGTCGACGCTGGAGACGACCACAAGACGCATGAGGCCGGGAGACGGACATGGCACACGACGGGCACGGCAACGGCACCCACGACGGGCACGAGGGCCACGGGCACGGAAGCGGCCACGGCAGCCACGGGCACGGAAACAGCCACGGGCACGGAAACAGCCACGCCCACGCCCACGCGAGCAAGGACCTTGACTGGGGCGCGATGGCCGAGTACCTCGAACAGCGCGCCACCGTGTTCGCCCCCCAGTACACCGGCATCATCGCGGACCTCAAGGCCGACCTGCGCGACCGGGGCCACACCCCCGCCCGCATCATCGACGCGGGCGCGGGCCCCGGGATCCTCACCTGCCGTCTCGCCGAGGCCTTCCCCGAGGCCGAGGCATACGCGGTGGATGCGGCCCGTCCGCTGCTCGAACGTGCGCAGGAGCGGGCGAAGAGCAAGGGTCTCGACGGCCGCGTACGCACGCACGAGGCCGAGCTTCCCGAAGGCCTCGACGGCATCGGTCCCGCCGACGTCATCTGGCTCGGTCAGTCCCTGCACCACATGGGCGACCAGCAGGCCGCGCTCACCCGCCTCGCCGATGCCCTGGCTCCCGGCGGTGTGCTGGTCCTGCTCGAGGGCGGTCTGTCCACGCGTTTCCTGCCCAGGGACTTCGGGTTCGGGCGGCCGGGCCTCGAGAACCGTATCGAGGCCGTCCGCGACAACTGGTTCAACGAGATGCGGGAATCCCTCGACGGCGCCAAGCGCGAGACCGAGCACTGGCCGGCGATGCTGGCCGCGGCGGGCCTGCGCCCCGCGGCCACCCGCAGCTACCTCGTCGACCGGCCCGCCCCGCCCGCGCCCGAGGCCCGCGCGCACATCCTGGACACCTTCACGCGCAGCCGCGAGATGATGGGCGAGCACCTGGACGCGGAGGACCGCGCCGCCCTGGACCGCCTCCTCGACCCCGCGGACGAGCTGAGCCTGCACCGCCGTGACGACGTCTTCGTCCTCGGTGCGCAGACGGTCCACTTCGCGGTGAAGTAGTCGCCCGCCCTCCTGAAGCAGTCGCGCCGACCTCGCGCGGCGGTCGCTCTGCCCTCGGCGAATCTGCCGAGGGCAAAGATCCCTTACGCCGGTGCTCCCGGGCGCCGATGGTGGAGTCACAGCAAGCCGGCACCCACCACGCAAGGAGGAGCGATGATCCCGTACGCAAACGACGGCGACACCGCGCCCAGCCGTTACGACGACCACCTCGCCGCCCAACTCCTCAGCCAGCGCATCGTGTTCCTCGGCACCCAGGTCGACGAGGTGTCCGCGAACCGGGTCTGCGCCCAGCTACTGCTGCTGAGCGCGGAGGACGCCCGCACCGACATCAGCCTGTACATCAACAGCCCCGGCGGCTCCGTGCACGCCGGGCTCGCGATCTACGACACGATGCGCCTGATCCCCAACGATGTCTCGACCCTCGCGATGGGATTCGCCGCGAGCATGGGGCAGTTCCTGCTCAGCGTCGGCGCCGCGGGCAAGCGCTATGCGCTTCCCAATGCGCGGATCATGATGCACCAGCCGTCGGCCGGTATCGGCGGGCAGACCGCGGACATCGCGATCCAGGCGGAGAACCTGGAGTTCATGAAGCAGTCCATCGAGCGGATCACGGCCGAGCACACGGGGCAGACCCCGGAGGTCATCGCCCGCGACGGCGACCGCGACCGCTGGTTCACGGCCGAACAGGCCAAGGAGTACGGGATGGTCGACCATGTGCTGGCCTCCCTCGACGACGTACGGCCGAAGAGCACGAAGCCGCGTATCGGACTGGGGGTCTGACGATGGGTCAGTACACGATTCCGAGTGTCATCGAGCGCACCTCGCGGGGTGAGCGGGTCTCCGACATCTACAGCAGGCTGCTCTCGGAGCGGATCATCTTCCTCGGTACCGAGATCGACGACGGCGTGGCCAACGTCGTCATCGCGCAGTTGCTCCACCTGGAGTCCTCGGCGCCCGAGCAGGAGGTCATGATCTACCTCAACTCTCCGGGGGGCTCGTTCACTTCGCTGATGGCGATCTACGACACGATGTCGTACATCAACGCCCCGATCGCCACGTTCTGCGTGGGACAGGCGGCCTCCACCGCGGCCGTGCTCCTTGCCGGCGGCGATCCGGGGCGGCGCTTCATCCTCGAGCACGCGCGGGTGCTCCTCGGGCAGCCCGCGGCGGGCGGCTCGCAGGGCACCGTGTCCGATCTCGCCCTGCAGGCCAAGGAGATGGTGCGGATCCGCTCCCAGGTGGAGGAGGTCCTCGCGCGGCATACGCACCACGACGCCAAGACGCTGCGCGCCGACATGGACCGCGACAAGGTGTTCACCGCCGAGGAGGCGGTGGCGTACGGCCTGGCGGACGAGGTCCTGAGCCGCCGGCTTGTGCGGGCGGCCTGAACCGCCCGCACCCCCGGGCAGGGCGAGGTCAGGCCGCGAGCCGGACCTCGCCCCGCCTCAGCGAGGAGGAGCCGGCCGAGGCCCGCGCGGGCGCGAACGAGGAGACGCTCGTCGAGGCCTGCGCCGGTGCTGCCGAGGTGAGGGCGGCGACCTTGATGATCTCGCCCTGTACGCGACCGAGCAGCTCGGCGAGGGTGAGTCCGAGGGCGCGGGCCGCGGCGGCGAGCACCTCGGACGAGGCCTCCTTGCGACCGCGTTCGACCTCGGAGAGGTACGGCATCGAGATCCGTGCCTCGTCCGCGACGTCCTTCAACGTCCGCTCCTGCGCGAGCCGTTCGCTGCGCAGGACATCGCCGACCAGGTCGCGCCAGAGCGGCTCCCTGGCCGGTGCGGCCTGCGGCGCGGGGCGCCGGCCGGGCCTCAGCTGGATGACACGGGCGTCGTCGGTCGCGTTCTCGTGGCTGCTCACCACTCCAGCGTAGGAGGGAAGCGCGGCGCAGGTGTGCCGGAACGTTCTGCTGTCGGCAGAGCGGCCCCCCAGAAGGGGGCGTATCGCCCTATCGGTTCGCCTGCTCCGGATGCTGGGTGCGCTCCTCGTCGTGCTGGGCCAGGATGGCCAGGAGCGTGGCCACCGTCACCCCGGCCTCGGCCGGGTGCCGCAGCGAGATGTCGGACTCGATCCGGTACGTGTTGGTGCGCCCCTGGCGGGTGTGGGAGAGGTATCCCCCCGCTTCGAGGTCGGCGATGATCCGCTGGACGGCGCGCTCCGTGAGCCTGCAGTGTGCGGCGATGTCACGGATGCGGGCGGAGGGATCGCCTGCGATCACGGCAAGCACCCGGGCGTGGTTGGTGAGGAAGGTCCAGCCCGTGTGCGGTTCAGGTACAGCTCCCATCTTCACAGCATAGGACGTTGCTTTCGCGTATTCCAACAGGCGTAACCAGATTGGCGAATTGAGATAGGCGAAATCTGTTTCGTGCATCGCTTGACGGGTGAAGCTGTGACGGCGAGGCTTGGACCGGAGTGGAAAGCACCTGTGCGCAGGAAGAGCACCAGGGAGTCAACGTCATGCCAGAGCAGGCGACTTCGTTACCCGGCAGCACCCGGCCGCTGGAGCTCGGGGTGCACGCCGTCGGCGACCGCTGGCTGGTCGTGGTCGGCGGGGACATCGATGTGCACGCCGCCCCCCTGCTGCACGGAACGCTGCGCGAGGCCCTCGGCCGTACGCGCGACGGCATCGAACTCGACCTGAGCAAGGTGGAGTTCTGCGACTGTTCGGGGCTCAACGCCTTGCTGCGGATGCGTCAGCAGGCGTTGGACAGCGGCAAGACCATCTCCGTACGAGCCGTGAGCACGGCCGTGGGGCGGCTGCTGGACGTCACGCACACCCGGCCGCTGTTCATGTCCACCGACGGGGAGCTGCCGGCGGGCGAGGAGACGAGTGCCGGGCAGGACGGACCGCCAGGGGGCCTGCCGGTGGACGCGGCGCAGGACCTGTTCCTCGAAGTGGTCCAGCTCCGGCGGGCGATGGAGACACGGCCGGCCATCGACATGGCCCGCGGCGTCCTGATGGCGTCCTTCGCGCTGACCCCGGAGGACGCGTGGAGCGTGCTCGTCGAGGTCTCGCAGCGCAGCAACACCAAACTGCACCGCCTGGCCCAGGACTTGGTGGACTCCGTCACGGGCGGCGCGCTGCCCCCGGACGTACGGCAGCTGCTGGCCGCGGCGGTCGCGGGTCACACCGCCGGGCACTCGGCCTGAGCCGCCGCCCGTACTCGACGGGCGACGGCTCGGGCCGGGCGGGCAGGGGCGGGCTCAGGCCACGTCGAAGACTGCCGGGTCCGGGCCCAGGCGCTTGCCCTCGTCGAGGGCCGCGAGCGCGGTGAGGTCCTCGGCGTCGAGCTCGAAGTCGAAGACATCGATGTTCTCGGCGATACGCGAGGGGGTGACCGACTTCGGGATCACCACGTTGCCGACCTGAAGGTGCCAGCGCAGGACGATCTGCGCCGGGGTGCGGCCGTGCTTCTGGGCGATCGCGACGATCGTCGGGACTTCGAGCAGCCCCTTGCCCGAGCCGAGCGGCGACCAGGCCTCGGTGGCGATGGCGTGCTCGGCGTGCAGGGCGCGCAGCTCGGCCTGCTGCAGCTGCGGGTGCAGCTCGATCTGGTTGATCACCGGCACGACGGAGGTCTCGCCGAGCAGGCGCTCCATGGTCTCGACGGTGAAGTTCGAGACGCCGATGGCCTTGGCGCGGCCGGACTCGTAGATCTTCTCGAAGGCCTTGTACGTGTCCACGTACAGGTCCTTCGAGGGCAGCGGCCAGTGGATGAGGTACAGGTCGACGTAGTCGAGGCCCAGCTTGGCCAGCGAGGTGTCGAACGCGCGCAGCGTGGAGTCGTAGCCCTGCTCGGAGTTCCAGAGCTTGGTGGTGACGAAGAGCTCCTCGCGGGCGATCCCGGAGGCGGTGAGGGCCTTGCCGGTGCCCTCCTCGTTGCCGTAGATGGCGGCGGTGTCGATGCTGCGGTACCCGGCCTCCAGGGCGGTGGCGACGGCCTGGGTGGCCTCGTCGTCCGGCACCTGCCAGACGCCGAAACCGAGCTGCGGCATCGCGACGCCGTTGTTGAGGGTGATGGTGGGGACCTTGCTCACGAGCTCTCGATCCTTACGTGGTGGGGTGGTACGTCCCGCTTCAACGGGGGCGGGGCGTGATCCATTCCGTCGGCGGTCGAATTTGTTCACCTTCGACCCTAACGGTCGGAGCGGTTGACCGCGTCCGGTCAGGGAGGGGTGCGGGCGGGTTGTCGGGTGTGGGCTGGTGCGGTCCGGTTGTCGGGTGTGGGCGGGTGGGGGCCGGGTGGGGGTGCGGGCCGTTGCGCCTGCGGCGGGCCCTTCTCCCCACCCCGCCCCTTCCCGAAACCGGGGGCTTCGCCCCCGGGCCCCCGCATCCGAACTTCGTTCGGATCTGCTCAATCGCCGCAGGGGCTGAAGTTCACCTCAAGCGCCGGAGGGGCTGTAGCCCAGATACGCCTCTCGTACCTTCGGGTCCGCGCGGACCTCCGCCGCCGGGCCCTCCGCCAGGACCGAGCCCAGGTCGAGGACGACCACGCGGGCGCAGAGTTCCATGACGAAGGCCACGTTGTGTTCGACCAGGAGGACCGCGCAGCCCTCCTCGGTCGCCAAGTGGCGGATCACGGCCGACAGTTGGGCGCGTTCCTCGGCCGTCATGCCCGAGGCCGGCTCGTCCAGGAGCAGGACGCTCGGCGGGTCGGCCAGCGCGCGGGCCAGTTCGACCATGCGCGCGCGGCCGACGGGCAGGGCGCCCGCGTAGTCCTCGGCGAGATGCTCCAGGCCGCAGGAGCGCAGGACCTCCGCGGCCCGCGCCCGGCGTGCTCTCTCGTGGGTGCGGCGGGTCGGCGCGGACAGCAGGTCGGCGGCGAGGCCGCCTCCGCCGCCGCGCCACTCCTGGGCCACCACCAGGTTGTCCGCCACCGTGAGCTGGCCGAAGAGCTGCTGGCGTTGGAACGTGCGGCGCATCCCGTGCCGCGCCCGCCAGACCGGGGAGCGGCGCGTGATGTCCGTACCGTCCAGGAGCACCCGGCCCCTGTCGGGCCTGCGGATGCCGGAGACCACGTCGAACAACGTGGTCTTGCCCGCGCCGTTCGGACCGATCAGACCGCAGACCTCGCCCGGCGCGACACCGAGCGAGACGTCGGTGAGGGCCTTGATGCCGCCGAAACGGACTCCGACGCCCGAGGCCTCGAGCAGATACCTGCTCATGGCTGTGCCACCTCCTCGTCGGATGCCGGTCCGGATGCCGGTCCGGATGCTGGCTCGGACGGCGAGTTCTCGCCTTCGGATGCCGGTTCGGACGGCGTGCTCTCGCCCGACGCCTGCGCCGGCACCTTGCCGTTCTTCGTCCCCGCGATCCCCAGATACGCCTCCGTGAGCCGGTCGGTCTGGACCTCCGAGCGCGGGCCGCACCAGGTCACCTTGCCCTGGGACAGATACGCCACCGTGTCCGCGACGCCCAGGATCTCCGCCGCTTTCTCCTCCACGAGCAGCAACGCCGTTCCCGCGTCCCGCAGTTCGGTCAGCAGCCGGAACACCTCGTCCACGATCCGCGGTGCGAGACCGAGTGACGGTTCGTCGGCGATCAGCACCTTGGGCGGGTCCTGGAGCAGCGGTGCGAGCGCCAGCATCTGCTGTTCCCCGCCGGACAGCGAGCCCGCTGTCACCTTGCGCCGCTCCGCCAGCGAGGGGAACCGTGCGTAGACCTCGTCCCGTGCCTCACGGGACGGCAGATGCAGCGCCAGGTTCTCCTCGATGGTGAGGGAGGGGAAGATGCCCCGGCCCTCGGGCGCCAGGACCACCCCGGCCCGCGCCCGCCGCACGGCGCCGTGCCGCGTGGCGTCGTGCCCGGACACGTACACCGTGCCGCCCTGCGCGGACAGCAGTCCGGCCGCGACCTTGCATGTGGTCGACTTCCCGGCGCCGTTGGGGCCGAGCAGCGCGAGGATCTCGCCGGAGCGGACCGTGAGGTCGACCCCGGTGAGGACGGGGGCGCCGTCGTAGCCCGCGCGTACCCCGCGCAGTTCGAGGGCCGCGCCCTCGGGCGGCGGCCCGGCCTCCGCCGTGGCCACGGCATCGGGCGTGTGCGCCACCGCCGCCTTGCGCCGGTGCCGCCGTACGGACGCCGCCGCCGCGTATCCGTCCGGATCGTTGGCGAGCGCGAGGCCGGCCAGACCGAACAGGATCACCGGCAGATGCGTGGACTCGGTGACGTAGTCGGAGATGAGCGGCGGCATGATCGCGAAGACCAGACCGGCCACGACGGCGAACTGCGGCCTGCGCACCCCGGCCGCGACCACCACCGCGAGCCAGATCAGACCGGTCATCGCGGTGAAGTCGGTGGCGGTGATCCGGGTCTGGTACGACGCGTACATCACGCCGCCGAACCCCGCGAGCCCTGCCGAGAGCGTGAACAGCATCAGTTTCGTACGGATCACGGAGACGCCCGAGGCCATCGCCGCCGCCGGAGCCGAGCGGACCGCGAGCATCGCGCGCCCGGACGGTGAGTTCCGCAGGGCGCTGACCGCCGCGACCGCGGCCACCACGAGGACCACCATGGCGACACCCATCGCGCGGTCGTCGGTGAGGTCGACGGGTCCGAAGATCGGGCGGGGGATCGCCCAGCCCGTGTCACCGTTCCTCAACCAGCCCATCTGGAACAGGACTTGATCCGCCAGGAACGCGAGCGCCAGCGTCGCGAGCGCGAGGGACCGGCCGCCGAGCCGCAGCGCCGGAAGCGCGACCAGCGCTCCGAGGACCGCCGCCACACAGGTGCCCACCACCGCGGCGCCGATGAAGGGCCAGCCGTGGCTCATCAGCAGACCCGCCACCATCGCGGCCCCGGTGACGAAGGTCGCCTGGGCCAGGGACACCATCGCGCCGAGCCCGGTCACCACGGTGAACGAGATGAACACCAGGGAGATCGCCAGGCCTTGGGCGAGGATGCCGCTCCAGAACGGAGTGGTCACGGTGTAGAACGCCAGCGCGAGGAGCAGTGCCCCCGCCGTCCACGGCCCCCACTTCCGTATCCACGACTTGCCCGCAAGATAGTCGATCGGCGGGGCGTCCACGGCGGCCGTGCCCGCGGTGCGCTGCCGCCTGGTCATGATCAGCAGTCCGGCGAACAGGATCAGGAACGGCACCGCGGTACGGAAGCCGGTGATGTCGTCCGCGAACGAGGCGTAGCCGGCGACCAGGTTCTGCAGGACGCCGAGCGCGAGGCCGCCCGCGAAGGCCAGCGGCACGGACATGAAGCGCCCGAGCACCGCGGCCGTCGCGGAGACGAAGAGGAAGAGCGTGAAGTCGTGCGAGGACAGGCCGAGCAGGGGAGTGGCGAGCACTCCCGCGAGCCCGGCGAGCCCCGACGACAGCATCCACGCGAGCGAGGAGAGCCGGTCCGCGCTGATGCCGCGCAGCTCGACCAGGGAGCGGTTGTCCACGGACGCGCGGAGCTTGAGCCCGAGCGGTGTGTGCCGCATCAGGATCCACAGGCCCACCGCGACAACTGCCGTCGCCACCCACGTGATCAGCTGGTCGGAGTCGATGCCGACGCCGTCCATCAGCTGCCATGACTTCGCGGGCGATGGGCCGACGCCCGGAAGGCCGAACTGGTTCTCCGCGGGCTTCACCGAAGCGCCCGCGTCCTCGAGGAGTTCCACCACCCACAGGCCGAGCGCGGGCAGCGCGACGAGCAGACCGATCGTGGCCACGATCTGCGCCGTCTCGCCGACCCGCGCCAGCTTGCGGAACATCAGCCGGTCGAGCGCCCAGCCGAGGGCCGGCGCGATCACGAACACCATCAGGACGGCGGTCGGCACCGCCGGCCAGCCGAAGCCCGAGTGCAGTTCGTAGAAGCCGAGCGCACACAGGTAAGCGGTCGCGCCATGGGCGAAGTTGAAGAGTCCGGAGGCCGAATAGGACAGGACGAGTCCGGTCGCGAGCAGGGCGTACAGGGCGCCCGAGACCAGACCGCTCAGCACGAAGCCAAGAAGGTCAGCCATGGCCGTGGCCCCCTACTTGAACGGGATGGGTTCGTAGCACTTGAAGGGCGACGACACCTCGTACTTGCCGTTCGTCAGCTGCACGAGCGCCCCGCAGCCGAACGCTTCCTTCTGTCCCTTGGGTCCCGAGCGGTCGCCGACCATGGTGCCGGTGTCGGAGTAGGCCGCCGCGGCTTTCGTGAAGGAGTCCACGGTCAGGTCCTTGCCGGCCTTCTCGGCGATGGACAGGAAGTAGTCGGCGGACATGTACCCGGTCATCATGTGCATGTTGAGCGGCACGTCCTTGCCCGCGGCCTTCTTGATGTCCTCCTTGAACTGCGCCATCTGCGCGCTGTCCGACTCGAAGGGCTCGAAGGAGAGCAGCACATGGACCCCGTCGAGAGCCTGCGCGGTGGTCTTCTTGGCGAGCAGCCCCGGGTCGTAGTCGGTCGGGTCGGTGAGCAGCCCCTTGAAGCCGGAGCGCTTGAGCGCGGTGAACAGGCCGATGTTGTACGGGGTCTGCATCACGGAGACCACGACGTCGGGAGCCTTGCCCCCGTCGGAGCGCAGGATCTCCTTGGTGTACGCGGACCAGTCGCTCGGCGCCGAGGTGGCGGGCACGGTGGCCTTGGCGTAGGCGACATCGAACCCGGCCGCCGCGAAGCCCTGCTGGTAGGTGCGGATGCCGAACTTGCCCGCGTCGTTGTCATTGGCGATCACCGCCACCGACTTGCCCTTCGCACCGCCGAGCACATGCGCGAGTCCCTCGGGCCAGGACTGGGTGATGACCCCGCCCGGCATCGGCACGAGGCAGCCGTTGAAGCCGTAGATGTACTGCTTGCCGCAGAACTGCGGGATCGTTCCCCAGCCGAAGGTGGGCACTTTCTGCTGCTCGAGGAAGTCGCCGCCCGAGAAGGTCACCGAGCTCATCGGCGAGACGGCGAACACCTTCTCCTGCTGGACGAGTTTGCGGGCCGCGGCCATGTTCTTGCCCGGGTCCTGGCCGTCGTCCTCGGCCCCGATGTAGTCGATCTTGCGGCCGTTGATCCCGCCCTCCGCGTTGGCGCGGTCGTAGCGGGCCTTGGCGCCCAGGTCGGTGTCCTTCTTGCTGTAGCCGCTCGCGGTGGTCATGGAGACGATGCCGCCGACCTTGATCGAGTCGTCGGTCACTCCCCGTACCGAACCGCCCTTGCCCGGATTGTCCGAGCCGTCGGCTGAGTTGGAAGCTGAGTTGCATGCAGTGGCGAGCAGCAGCGCTGCCGACGCTGCTGCGATGGCGCGGAACGATCGCAACACGGCCCTGTCCCTCCGTCGAAGTCTCCGCATTCTGTGGGGGACCTGATGAACCGTCAATAAGTGACGCATCGCCAATTGATGACCCGTCAGAAAACTGACTCGGGCGTATCCGCGGGCCGCTCAAGTGCGGTCCCGGAGTACTTCAGCTGCTGTAGAGAGCCTCGACCTCGGCGGAGTAGGCCTGCTCGATGGCTTTGCGCTTGAGCTTCAGGGACGGGGTGAGCAGCCCGTGCTCCTCGGAGAACTGGTGCGCCAGTATGCGGAACGTACGAATGGATTCGGCCTGCGAGACCAGGGTGTTGGCCGCGACCACGGCGCGCCGTACCTCCATCTCGAGATCCGGGTCCCGTACGAGATCGGCCGGTTCGAGGGAGGTCTTGCCGCGCATGTTCAGCCAGTGCTCGACGGCGTCGGAGTCCAGCGTGACAAGGGCGGCGATGTACGGCCGGTCGTTGCCGACCACGATGCACTGCGCGACCAGCGGGTGGTCCCGTACGCGCTCCTCGAGCTGCGAGGGAGAGACGGACTTCCCGCCGGAGGTCACCAGGATCTCCTTCTTGCGGCCCGTGATCGTGAGATATCCGTCCTCGTCCAGGGCGCCGATGTCCCCGGTGGCGAGCCAGCCGTCGTGCAGGACCGCGTCGGTCGCCTTGGGGTCGCCGAGATACCCCTGGAAGACATGGCTGCCGTGCAGCCAGATCTCACCGTCGTCCGCGATGTGCACGGTCGTACCGGGCAGCGGCAGACCGACGGTGCCGAAGCGGGTGCGCTCGGGCGGGTTGGCGGTCGCGGCGGCGGTGGTCTCGGTGAGGCCGTACCCCTCGTAGATGTGGACGCCCGCGCCCGCGTAGAAGAGGCCGAGCTTGCGGTCCATGCCCGAACCGCCCGACATGGCGTGCCGCACCCGTCCGCCCATGGCCTCGCGGACCTTGGAGTAGACGAGCTTCTCGAAGAGGCTGTGCTGCATCCGCAGCGCGGCCGAAGGGCCGGGCCCGGTGCCGAAGGCCTTGTGCTCCTGGGCCTCGGCGTACTTCACCGCACAGTCCACGGCCTTCTCGAACGGGCCGAGCTTTCCGCCCAGTTCGGCCTTGCGGCGCGCCGCATGGAAGATCTTCTCGAAGATGTACGGAACCGCCAGGAAGAACGTCGGCCGGAACTGGGCCAGATCGGGAAGCAGCGCCGCCGCGCTCAGCTCGGGCTGATGCCCGAACCTGACCTTCGCCCGCACGGCGGCGATCTGCACCATCCGCCCGAAGACATGCGCGAGCGGAAGGAACAGGAGCGTCGAGGGCTCGTCGCCCGGCTTGGTGTGGAAGACGGGCTCCCAGCGGGCCGCGATGGTGTCGCACTCCCACATGAAGTTGGCGTGGGTGATGACGCAGCCCTTGGGGCGGCCTGTGGTGCCCGAGGTGTAGATGATGGTGGCGACCGAGTCGGGCATCACCGCGCGGCGGTGGCGGTGCACGATCTCGTCCTCGATGTGCTCGCCGGCCGTGGTGAGTTCGTCGACCGCCTGCGCGTCGAGCTGCCACAGGCGCTCGAGGGTGGGCAGCCGGTCGATCACCGACCCGATGGTCATGGCGTGGTCCTCGTGCTCCACGACGCAGGACGAGACCTGTGCGTCGTGCAGCATCCAGAAGACCTGCTCGGCCGAGGAGGTGGGATAGATCGGGACGACCTGGGCGCCGACGGTCCACAGCGCGAAGTCGAAGAGCGTCCACTCATAGCGCGTACGGGACATGATGGCGACGCGGTCGCCGAACCGTACGCCCTGCGCGAGCAGCCCCTTGGCCAGGGCCAGCACCTCGGCGCAGAACTCGGCCGAGGTGACATCCGTCCAGTGCCCGTCGGCCTTGCGGCCGAGGGCGATGTGCAGCGGGTCCTCCTGGGCATGGTCGAACACCGCGTCCGCCAGGCCGCCCACCGCAGGCGCCGAGGTCGCCAGGGGAGGTGAGGTGAACTCGCGCAAGTGGTTCTCCTTGTGGCGCTCCTTGAATCGCGGTGAACGTACCCCACGCGAAGCCCGGGCGGGAGGGGGCCTTCCGGTCCGGGCCACGTGCCGATACGTCCAGGTCAGCCGCTTAAATGGGGCCACAAGGTAGGAGGGTGGGACAGATTACTGACCGCCGGGTAAGTTTCGGTGGCGTAATCTCCACCGAATTTGTACGACGCGGTCACCGCCTCCCCGTCGTCTCGCGCGTGAACTCCATGATCCAGTTGGTGGTCCAGGTGCGGCCGTCGTCGGCGGAGAAGGCCTGCTCCCAGCGGGCGTTGGTCGCGGAGATCCCTGACCAACGGAAGCGCACCTTCACGGGCTTGCCCTCGTGGCTGTCGTTCCCGAAGAACTCCCCGGTTCCATCGTCCCCGAACCGTCCGGTGACCGGCGGATAGAGCTTTCCGCTCCTGCTGTCCGCCCAGTACAGGGACCATTCCTTGGTCTCCTGGTCGAAAAGCCGCAGCGTGAGCCCCGCATACTCCGGCATCGTGATCTCGTCGAAATGAGCGGCGCCGCCGAAGTGCGTACTGCCCTCGGTGACGGAGTCGAACTCCCGCCAGCCGGCCGCCTGCGGGTTGAGGAAGTCGAGGGCCTTGCGGTGGCGGACGTGCCACCGGCCGGTGAGGAAGTCGAAGTCGTACGAAGTGGACATGCGGGTCCTCCGGGTGGTGATACGGGCGGGGTGAAGGGAGTGGTCATGCGGGCTGTGCGGAAGGAAGGGGCATGTGGGCTGCGCGAAAGGGGTGGTCATACGGGCTGCGCGAAGTGGTCATACGGGCTGGGCGAAAGGCCCGGTGGTGCCGTGCGGCAGGGAATCGGCCAAGTAGGCGTCGAAATCGGGGGAGTCGGGCGCGAGCATGTGGCGCACCCAGGCATTGCGCTCATGCGTGATCGGCGGAATCTCCCAGACGCACCCGATCCAGGGCGATGCGGGCCGGATGAAGTGCGTGGGGTCGCGGTCCGGGCAGCCGAGCGCCGGCTGTCCCGCGGCGGCGCCCCCGAAATGCAGCACGTTGTCCCAGACCCAGCTGTACGCATTGAGGTACGCACCGTCGTCCCCGCCCCGGTGCAGCACCACGAAGGTCGCGGGCGGAGTCCCGTCGGACTCGGGCAGCAGCTCGGGCAGGATCGCGTACGCCGCCTTCTCGACGTCGGGTGCGATCCCCGCCGGGTCCGCGCTGACGTGGTAGCGCTTGATGTGCCGTCCGCCCGCTTCGAGGGGCGGCGGGGTCCACAGGTACTTCTCCCTGAAAGCCATGTCTGGACCGTAGGAGCACTTCACTGACATCTTGTGTCAGTGAAGTGCACATGAAGTCCAGCCGGCTCGTCTCGATCCTGCTGCTCCTGCAGAGCCGTGGCCGGCTCACGGCCGCCCAGCTCGCCGAGGAGCTGGAGGTGTCGGTGCGCACGGTGTACCGGGATGTCGAGGCGCTGCATGCCGCGGGCGTTCCGTTGTACGGGGACGCCGGGCATGCCGGGGGCTATCAGCTGCTCGACGGCTGGCGCACCCGGCTCACCGGTCTGACGACGGGGGAGGCGGAGGCGCTGTTCCTCTCCGCCGTACCGGGCGCCGCCGCCGACCTCGGTCTGGGCTCCCTGCTCACCGCCGCCCAGCACAAGGTCGAGGCGGCGCTCCCGCCCGAACTGCGCGTGCACAGCGCCCGGATCAAGTCGCGCTTCCATCTGGACGCGCACGGCTGGTACGCGGACGCCGACGAGGTCCCGTATCTCACGGAGGTCGCCCACGCCGTCTGGAACCGTCGCGTGCTGCGGGTCCGTTACCGCCGCTGGAAGGAGCCCACGGAGGTGGAGCGCCGGCTCGAACCGTACGGCCTCGTCCTCAAGGCGGGCCGCTGGTACGTGGTGAGCGGGCCGCGTCCGGTCACGTACCGGGTCGACCAGATCATCGAACTCGCCGCTTCGGACGAGGAGTTCGAGGCGCCGGACGACTTCGACCTCGTCGCGTACTGGCGGCGCCATCAGGAGGACTTCCAGGACCGCCTCTACTCGGGGACGGCGCTGGTACGCCTGACGGACGCGGGCGCGGCCCGCCTCACGGGGAGGCAGGCCGCGGCCCTCGCCGAGAACGGGCGCCCGGACGGCGAGGGGTGGACCCTGGCCGAGCTGCCGGTGGAGTCGGCCGATTTCGCGGTGGGGGAGTTCCTGCGCTTCGGGAGCGATGTCGAGGTCCTGGGCCCCGCACCGTTGCGCGACCGACTGGCCGATGTCGTACGCGCGTTGGCCGACCGCTACGGGCCGGTGACCCGTCCGGACGGCTGCGGGCCGGCCACGCCTCCAGGCCCCTCCCTGCCGCTCACCCGTCCAACTCCTTGAGCCGGGCGGCCAGGACGTCCGTGATCTCGTCGAGCGGGCGGGACTGGGTCAGCTGCGGATGCAGGCAGTCGATATCGAGATTGCCGAGGTCACCGCTCACATAGGGGCGCCAGGACTCGCGGGTCAGCCAGTCCTCGGCCCGCGGGGCGGCGGCCGTGAAGAACAGGACGTCGCCGTCGAAGACGCGGTGCCGGTGGGCGCGCATCAGACGCGCGTTGTTGATCACGATGTCGACGATCGCGGTGAGCGTGTGGTCGGTGAGTCCGGCCAGTGCGCTGCCCTCGCGCCGCAGCGTGGCGAGTACGTCCTCGCGGGTCAGCTCGTCACCACGGTCGTATCCCGCCATCCGAAGCAGTGCGGTGAGCGCGTCGGCCTCGGCGGGAACGGCCTGGTCCTGCCACTGGTCGGAGGGGTAGGCGTCCAGGAGCGCGAGCAGGTCGACCTCCTCGCCGGCCTCCTGCAGCCGTACGGCCACGGTGTGCGCGAGGACCCCGCCGACGGACCAGCCGATCAGGCGGTACGGGCCCTGCGGCTGTACCGAGCGGATCAGGTCGGCGTAGTCCGCGGCCATCTCCTCCATGGTGGTGGGGAGTTGCTCGTCGGGGTCGACGAGACCGCGGGCCTGCAGCCCGTACACCGGCTGGTCGGGGCCGAGCCGGGAGAGCAGCCCGGAGTAGCACCAGCTCATGCCGCCCGCCGGGTGCAGGGCGAACAGCGGGGTGCGGTCCCCGGTGGCCCGCAGCGGCAGGAGCACGCCGAGCGCTTCGCCCGGGGCCGTGCCGGCGCCGAGCCGGCCGGCGAGTGCGGCCGGGGTCTGCGCCTGGAAGAGGCTGCCGATCGCGAGCTCGCCGCCGAGGGTGTCCCGCACCCGCGCCACGAGCCGGGCGGCGAGCAGCGACGTACCGCCGAGGTCGAAGAACGCGTCGTCGACGCCCACTTGGTCGAGCCCGAGCACCTCGGCGAACAGCCGGGCGAGGGTCTCCTCCTGAAGGGTGCGCGGGGCCCGGCCGCCGCCCGCGGAGAGCGCGGGGGCGGGCAGGGCCTTGCGGTCGAGCTTGCCGTTCGGGCTGAGCGGAAAGTCGTCGAGGACGAGCACCGTGCCCGGCACCATGTAGTCGGGCAGGGACTTGGCGAGGCGGCCGCGCAGGTCCTCGGTGTCCAGGTCCGCCTGTCCGGTGACGTACCCGACGAGCCGCTGATCGCCCGGCCGGTCCTCACGGACCAGGACGCAGGCCCCGGTCACCTCGGCGCATTCGGCCAACGCGGCCTCGATCTCGCCGAGTTCGATGCGCAGACCGCGCAGCTTGACCTGGTGGTCGGTGCGGCCGAGGTACTCGACCTCGCCCTTGTCGGTCCAGCGCGCCAGGTCGCCGGTGCGGTACATACGGGCCCCGGGCGCCGCGAAGGGATCCGGTACGAAGCGGTCCGCGGTGAGGTCGGGACGGCCCAGGTACTCGGTGGCCAGCTGCACCCCGGCGAGGAACAGCTCGCCCACGACGCCGGGCGGGCAGGGCTGGTGGGCCGCGTCGAGCACGTACAGGCGGGTGTTCCAGACGGGCCTGCCGATCGGGACCGGCCCGTCGTTCGCGGCCGAGGTGTCGCAGGGGTGGTAGGTGACGTCGACGGCCGCTTCGGTGGGTCCGTACAGGTTGTGCAGCTCCACGCCCGGCAGTCGGCGGCCGAACTCCTGGACGGTGTCGCGGGGCAGTGCCTCGCCGCTGCAGAAGACGCGGCGCAGACCTGTCGCGCACACGGCGGCAGCGGGTTCGGCGAGGAACACCTGGAGCATGGGCGGCACGAAGTGGCAGGTGGTGACGGCCTGTTCGCGGATCGTACGGGCGAGGTAGGCCGGATCCTTGTGGCCGCCGGGTTCGGCGACCACGAGGGTCGCGCCGACGCGCAGCGCCCAGAAGAACTCCCATACGGAGACGTCGAAGCCCGAGGGCGTCTTCTGCAGCACACGGTCGCCCGGACCGATCGGGTACGCGTGCTGCATCCAGCGCAGCCGGTTGTCGATCGCGGCGTGCGGGACGACCACACCCTTGGGGCGGCCCGTGGAGCCCGAGGTGTAGATGACGTACGCGGGGTGCTGCGGGGTCAGGGCGCGGCAGGGGTCGGTCCCCAAGTAGCCCTCCAGGTCGGCCTCGTCGAGGACGACGGCGGGCACCTCGGGACCGGACGGGAGACGCTCACGGGAGTCGACGACGACGCAGGCCGGCCGTGCGTCGTCCAGCATGTACGCGAGGCGCTCGGCCGGGTAGTCCGGGTCGAGCGGCAGATAGGCGCCGCCCGCCTTCAGCACCGCGAGCAAGGTGACCACCAGGTCGAGGGAGCGCGGCAAGGCGACGGCGGCCAGGGCTCCGGGACGCACGCCCAGCGACTGGAGGTGGCGGGCCAGACGGTTGGCCCGGGTACTGAGTTCGGCATACGTCAGGGACTCCTCGCCGAACACGAGGGCGGTGGCGTCCGGGGTGCGGACGGCCTGGGCCTCGACGGGGCCGATGAGGGTCGTGGGCGGGACATCGTGTGCGGTGTTGTTGAACTCGTCGAGAACCAGGGCGCGTTCGGCCGCTGTCGCGATGCCGTGCGCGGTGAGAGGGGCTTGCGGATCGGCGGCGGCGATCCGGCCGAGGAGGTCGAGGAAGCGGCGCTGGTGGACGGCGAGTTCGGATTCCTGGTAAAGGTCCGGGTTGCCGTCGTAGTCGATACGCAGACCGGTGCCGTCGGCGCGGTCGTAGATGTTGACGGTGAGGTCCTCGACCGGGCCCGCGGACAGATTGTGCGCGTCCGTACGGGCTCCGGCGAAGGTCAGGCCGTAGTCGAAGGGCATGACGTTGACCAGCGGGCCGACCAGGGCGCGGCCCTCGCCGAGCAGACCGAGATCGCGCCGGAGGTCCTCGTAGCGGTAGCGCTGGTGGCGGCGGGCGGCGCGGATACCGAGGACGACCTGGCGGGTGAGCTCGGCGAAGGTGGCGCCCGGGGTGACGGCCAGGCGCAGTGGCAGCACGTTCATGACCATGCCGGGGATCCGCAGCGCGGCGGAGCCCATGCGGCCCATCATCGGCAGTCCGAGTACGACCTCTTCGGCGCCAGTCGCCCGCGACACGTACAGCGCCTGGGCCGCGATGAGCACCTCGGGCCAGCTGGCACGGACGGCGGACGCCAACTCCTTGATCCGGTCGGTGACTTCGGGGCCGATGTGCTCGGTGCGGCGGTGGAAGGTGCGTGAGGGCAGCGCGGTACGGCCGGCGAGGCTCCGCACCTCGGGGCGGTCGGCGAAGGCCTCGTTCCAGTGGGCGCGGTCCTTGGTGTACGCGTCCGACGCGCGGTAGGCGGTGTCCTCGGCGACGAGGTCGGTCAGGCGCCCGAAGCGGCTCGGTGCGGGCTCATCGCCCGCCGCCAGGGCGGTGTAGACCTCGGCGGTGCGGCGGGCGAGCAGCGAGTAGCCGAACCCGTCCATGACGAGGTGGTGGACCCGCTGGTACCAGAGCCACCGCTCGTCCCCGACGCGGAAGAGGGCCTGGGCGAAGAGGGGGCCGGTGGCGAGGTCGAACGGCACGGCGAGGTCGGCGCGCATCCACGCACGGGCGGCCGCGTCGGGGTCGCCGGTGGCCCGCAGGTCCTCGACCGTCAGGGGGAGCGGTGCCGGTTCCGGCAGCGGCGACTGCCGCGGCCCGTCCGGGGTTTCGACGACCCGTACGCGAAGCGCGTCCGCCTCGCCCACCACCTGGCGCAGCGACGAGGCGAATACGGCCGCGTCGACCGGGCCGTGGATCTCGATGTACTCCGCGGTGTTCTGGGCGGGGCTCGCCGGGTCGAGGGCCTGTGCGAACCACATGCCGGACTGGGCGGCGGTGAGCGGGAGCCCCGAGGGCATGAGCGCGGTCGGCTGCGCGGGTTCGAGTACGGCCGTCATGACGTCACCCCCAGGAGCGGGGCCCAGGCCTCGATGGCGGGCTGCTCGGCGAGGTCGACGAAGGTGGCCTCGACGCCGTGGTCGCGCCGCCAGCGCTCGATGAGGCTCATGATGCGCACCGAGTCCAGGCCGTAGTCGACCAGGTTCTCGTCCACGGGGATGTCGGCGGGCTCCTCGCCGAGGGCGTCGGCCACGTCGGCCCGTATGAGATCGACGGTCAGTGCCATGGCGGCTCAGGCCTCCTTCGGGTCGGCGTCGGCGAGGGTCCGGGTGAGGACCGACTCGGTCGTGGTGACGACCGCGCACTTGCCGGCCGCCCAGCGCAGGGCCATGTCGTGGTCCTCGCGCGAGAAGTCGGCGACCGCGTCGGCGACGAGGAATGCCTGGACGTCGCGCATCCACGCATCGCACGCGGTCATCAGGACGCCGATATGGGCATAGACGCCGACGATCACCAATTGGTCGCGGCCCTGCATCTTCATCCGCTCGGCGAGTTCGGTGCGGACGTAGGCGCTGTACTTCCATTTGGTGAGCACGATGTCGCCCGGCTCGGGTGCGACCGGGCCGGCGATCGCCTTGGCCTGTTCGTCGTCCGGCAGACCCGGGCCCCAGAAGTCCTGCTGCAGACCGCGCTCCTGCGGACTCTGGCCGCCGGGCTGGGCGGAGTAGACGACGGGGATGCCGAGCGCCCGCGCCTCCTTGGTCAACCGGCCCACGTTGGCGAGGAGTTCGGTCACCGGCGACTGGTCCGCGGTGAACGCGCCCAGGAAGTAGTTCTGCAGATCGTGCACGAGCAGGACGGCACGGTCCGGGTCCACGGTCCAGTCGACACGGTTCGCCGGCAGCGTGTCCGCGGTGGGCATGGGGTACGGGGCGATGGCGGGGAGTGCCATGAGGTGAAGGGCCTTTCGGTGTTACAGGTCTGAGGCGGCGGTACGGAGGTCCTTCTTGGAGACCTTGCCGATGCCCGTCTGGGGGAAGGCGGCGACCAGCTCCACCCGGTCGGGGACCTTGTAGGCGGCGAGACCGCGCTCGCGGACGAACTTCTTGACGGCGACGGGCTTCAAGGGCTCGGCGCCCTCGCGGAGGATGACGTAGGCGCAGGTCCGCTCGCCCAGGTAGGCGTCGGGCACGGCGACGACGGAGACGTCGTGGACCGAGGGGTGGGCGAGGATGACGTTCTCGACCTCCTCGGGCGCGATCTTCTCCCCGCCGCGGTTGATCTGGTCCTTGGCCCGGCCCTCGACGACGAGATGCCCGGTGGCCGTCATCCGGACGACATCACCGGTGCGGTAGAAGCCGTCCTCGGTGAAGGCGCGGGCGTTGTGCTCGGGGGCGCGCCAGTAGCCGCGGATCGTGTACGGGCCGCGGGTGAGCAGATGGCCGGTCTCACCGGGCGCCACCTCCTGGTCCTCGTCGTCGACGATGCGGATCTCGTCGAGGGGAGAGATGGGCCGGCCCTGCGTGGTGACGATCGTCTCCACCGGGTCGTCCAGGCGTGTGTAGTTGACCAGGCCCTCCGCCATGCCGAAGACCTGCTGCAGGGTGCAGCCGAGCGCCGGGGCGACCCGCCGGGCGGCCTCCTCGCTGAACTTGGCGCCGCCGACGAGGAGGACATCGAGGCTGGACAGGTCGTGCCGGGTGTCCTGGCCGGCCTCGGTCCAGACGAGGGCCAGCGGCGGCACCAGGCCGGTGATCGTGACCCGTTCCCGCGCGATGAGCGGGAACGCCGTCTCCGGATCCGGGCTCGGGCACAGCACCACCCTGCCGCCCGCGTACAGCGCGCCGAGTGAACCCGGGGAACTGAGCGGGAAGTTGTGGGCGGCGGGCAGCACGACCAGATAGACGGAGTCCTCGTCGACCGCGCAGATCTCGTTGGAGCCCCACAGCGAGTACAGATAGTCGTCGTGGGTCCGCGGGATGAGCTTGGGCACACCCGTCGACCCTCCGGAGAGCTGGAGGAACGCCAGGTCGGAGGGCTCCGGCTCGGAGTAGGCGACCGCGTCGGCGTCGACGGGTACGTCCGCGAGGGGCGTGTGCCCGCCGGGTTCGCCGACCACGAACACATGCTCGAGCGTGGGCACTTCGGACCGTACGCGGGTGGCGAGCTCACGGTGGTCGAAGCCGGCCGCGACATCGGGGATCACATACGCGACGGCCTCGGTGAACGCGCAGAAGTAGCGGATCTCGCTCTCGCGGTGCGCGGGCAGCGCGAACACCGGCAGGGCGCCGATCCGGAAGAGCGCGAAGATCACCTCGAAGAACTCGGCCACATTGGGGAGTTGGACGACGACACGGTCGCCCTTTCCGATGCCCCGCGACGCGAACCCGGCGGCCAGTCGCCGGGCGCGCTCGTCGAGTTCGCCGTACGTCCAGCGCCGGCCGCCCGCGGGGTCGACGACGGCGACCCGGCCGGGGTGTGCGGTGGCCCGCTCCTGGAGCATCCGGCCGAAGGTCTCGCCGCGCCAGTAGCCGGCGCCGCGGTAGCGCTCGGCGAAGTCCTCGGGCCACAGGGGTGTGTCAGTGCTGTGTGTCTCGGGGTTGCTCACTGGTGGTCGACCCCCACAGCGTGCAGGAAGGTGCCGAACTTGGCGCCCGTCTCCGCGGTCTCGGCGTGCGGCGACGAATCGGCGACGACGCCCGCGCCCGCGTACAGGCGCAGGCTCCGCTCCTCGGCCTCGGCGCAGCGGATGGTGACCACCCACTCGCCGTCACCGTTCGCGTCACCCCAGCCGACCATGCCCGTGTACAGGCCGCGGTCGAAGGGTTCGAGCTCGGCGATGACCTCGCGCGCGGCGGGGGTGGGCGTGCCGCAAACGGCCGGGGTCGGATGCAGCGCGCAGGCCAACTCCAAGGCGGATGTGCCGGGTTGGGCGAGAGTTCCGGTGACCGTGGTGGACAGATGCCACATGGTGGCGGTGTGCACGAGGGTGGGCTGCTCGGGCACCACGAGCTCCGTGCAGTACGGGGCGAGCGCCTCGCGTACCGCGTCCACCACGACCGCGTGCTCGTGCAGATCCTTGGCGGACTCCAGAAGCGCGGCGGCGCGGCGTACGTCCTCGGCCAGGTCCTCGCTGCGAGGTGTGGACCCGGCGAGCGGATTGGCGACGAGCCGGCCGCCCGAACGGGAGACCAGCAGCTCGGGGCTCGCGCCGAGCAGGGTGCGGCCCGGGCCGGAGGGCACGGCGAAGGTGTAGCCGCCGGGGTCGCGGCGGGCCAGACGCTGCAGCATGGCCGGGATGTCGAGCGGGCGGGGCGAGCCGAGTTCGAGGGTGCGCGCGAGGACGACCTTGCTGAACTCCCGCGCCCGCATTCGCCGGACGGCCTCGGCCACCGCCGCGGCGTAGGTGTCCGGGCAGGGCACCTGGCGTACGTCCCAGTCGGCCTTCGCGGGCGGCGCGGCCGGGATGCCGACCAGCGGGTCCGTGCGCAGCGCGGGCGCCCAGCGGACGGCCTCCGGCACGGCGAGTACGGCGGGCGCGGCGTGGTCGAACGGCACCGCCCCGATCACGACGGGGGCGCGGTTGCCGGCCCGCAGCTGGGCGTCGAGTGTCGCGGCGACCCGCTGCGGCAACGGCCTTTCGTCGTACGGCACTTCGGCGCGCACACCGTGGGCGAGCAAGGTCCGGGTGGGCGAGGCGAAGAACCGGGTGGCGCCCGGGCGGTAGGCGTCCAGGAGCGCGGTGGCGGCGCCGACGGATCCGGCGCCGGGGGCGGGCCGCGCTTCCGCGGCGGTGAACTGCCGTGAAGGCAGGGGCTGTTCGGACTCTTCGGCGGCCGTCGCGGTCGCGGTCGCGTCGTGGCGAGCGGCCGCGTCGGATATGGCCGGCGCTTCGTGAGCCGTGGTCACCGGGGACTCCAATCGTGGGGGGCTTTGGTGCGGAGGTGCGGAGGTGCGGAGGTGCGGAGGTGCGGAGGTGCGGAGGTGCGGAGGTGCGGAGGTGCGGAGGTGCGGAGGTGGGGAGGTGCGGAGGTGCGGAGGTGCGGGGTGCGGAGGTGCGCCGAGTGGGTGTGGAGGTGCGGAGGTGTCGGGGGTTCGGGAGGGCGTGGGCGGGCTGCCGCTCGGAAGGTGGGAGGGCGTGGGCGGGGTGCCGCCCGGACGGTGGTGAGGGCGCGATCGGGCTTACGTCCGGGGAGGACGGGATGGGCGTTGTCAGTGGTCGCCGATAGCCTGAACAGGGCTCGGCCCCCGGGAGGGAGGGGACTGTCCGGCGTACGGGGAGCGGGGAGCGGGGCATGGCCCGCCTCCACCCGCCCGACGAACACGTCAGACCCGCAACGTGGCACCGCCGTCCACGTACAGGTCGTGCATCGTGATGTGCCGGGCCCGGTCGGAGACCAGGAAGGCGACGGCCTCCGCGATGTCGGCGGGGTCGGCGATCCGGCCGAGCGGGATGCCCACGCGGTAGGTGCCGGGGTCGCCGTCGATGACGCGCCGGGCTGCCGCCTCGTCGGGCTCCGTCCACAGCTGCCGTTGCATCGCGGTGTTCGTGGAGCCGGGCGAGACGACGTTGCAGCGCACCTGGGCGCGGGCCAGTTCGAGGCCCAGACACTTGGTGAACATGGTGGCCGCCGCCTTGGAAGCGGCATACGCCGCCATCGAAGTACGGGGCACTCCGGCGGCGTTGGAGCCGACGGTCACGATGCTGCCCGAGCGGCGCCCGGCCATGCGGCGGGCGGCGGCGCGCGAGGTGTGGAAGACGCCGGTGGTGTTCACGGCGAAGGTCTCGGCCCAGTCGGTGTCGGTGAGTTCGACGACCGGCGCGGGGCGCAGGACTCCGGCGACGTTGACGAGGATGGCGAGCGGGCCGAGCGTGCGCTCCACTTCGTCGACCAGGGCGTCGACGGCGGCGGCGTCGGTGACGTCCACCGCGCGGGCGACCACCTCGCCGCCCGCGTGCGAGGCGCCCGTGTGCGAGGCGTCGGCGTAGGGGGCGCCCGTGTGCGAGACGCGTCCGTACGAGGATCCCGCGTACGAGGCCTCGACCTCCTTGACCGCGACGGGGTTGCGGTCCACTGCCACGACGCGCGCGCCGCGCTCCGCGAGGGCGCGGGTCACGGCTTCGCCGATACCCTGCCCGGCCCCGGTCACCAGGGCGAGGCGCCCCTCGAGTTCCCTCTCGGTCACAGCACAACCCTCTCCCGTTGACTTAGGTAAGGCTAACCTAACACGTCTTGATCGGGAGGTGCAGCCCACCCCGGCTCAGCGGAACTGCCGTATGGGTAGCGGCAGTTGGTGTGACCCCAACCGCGCGCGGCCGCCCGGGACGTGAAGTCCGGGGCGGCCGTACGAAGGATGTGGCGGGTCAGCCGACCAGCGCCTCGGTCACGTCGGCGAGCACCGTGCGGGCCGCGAGGAAGCCGCCCGCGCTGTTCCACGCGGACCCCTCGATGACCACGACGTGGCCCGCCTTCTCGGCCTTCAGCTCGGTGAAGTTGGGGACCTTCCTGGCCTCGGCGTACGCCTTCTCGCTCGCGGTCTTGTCGCCGAGCGCGCCGAAGAACAGCCAGTCGCCGTCGATGGTGTCGAGCTTCTCCAGGCTCACCGGCTCGCTGTGGCCGATGCTCTCGCCCTGCTGGTCCTTCGGCCGCGTGAGACCGAGCGCGGACAGTGTCGAACCCACGTGTCCCTTGCCCTTGCCGACGACGGACGGGGCGCCGTCCTGCCAGCGGATGACGCTGCTGACCGCAGCTGCGTTCTCGCCGAGCTCACCCTTGGCCTTGGCCACATCGGCGTCGAACCCGGAAAGGAGCTTGTCGGCGTCGGACTTCTTGTTCAGGGCGTCGGCGGTGGCGCTGAACGCCTTCTTCCAGTCCTCGTTGAGCTTGGCCGTGACCACGGTCGGTGCGATCTCGCCCAGCTTGTCCAGGAAGCGCTTGGAGCCGGTGGTCTCGTCGAGGAGGATCAGATCGGGCTGGAGCGTGGCGAGCTTCTCCAGGTCGGGCTCGGCGATGGAGGCCACCACCTCGGCCTTGGCCGCCTTGTCGGCGAGGTAGGTGGACACGCCCTTCTGGCCGCGGCCCGCCGTGGCGCCGATCGGCTCTATGCCGAGGGCGAGGGCGGCGTCGAGGGTGGGCTCGCTGAGCGTGACGACCTTCTTGGGGTCGGCCGGCACCGTGACGCTCTTGCCGTTCGCGTCGGTGATCTTCCGGGTGTCCGAAGAGCCGTTCTTCGCCTGCTCCTTGCCGCCGTTCTTGTCGTCGCTGCCGCAGCCCGTCAGCACAAGGGCGCCCGCGAGCGCGGCGGCGGTGAGGGTGGCGGCGGTGCGGGGGCGGTGGGAAAACATGGGTGGGGACTCCTGTGGGTGTTGCTTCGTAAGGGATGGAATGAGTGGTCGTACGGGGAACCTGCGGATCAGCCGGCCGGTCCGAGCGTTGCCGCAAGCCCGTCGGCCAGGCAGCCGCGCCAGCAGGCGTAGTCGTGGCCGCCGTTGTATTCGGTACGGGTCACCGGGTAGCCGAGCGAGTCGAGTGCGGCGTGCAGGGTGCGGGCGTCGCCGACCATGCGGCCCTCGTGCAGGCCCACGGCGAGCCGGACCGATACGGGGCGCCGCTCGGCCCCCGTGAACAGGGAGACCAGCCAAGGCGTCTCGGTCGAGACGGTCTTGGGTACGCCCTGCGGCAGGCCGGGCCGCCACCACAGGGAGGCGGACTGGGCCAGCGCGTGGCCGAAGCGGTCCGCTCGGGTGTGGACGGCGTACAGGGCGGTGACGCCCCCCAGGCTCTGGCCCGCGATCACGGTCCTGGCCGGGTCGGTGGTCAGCGGCCAGCGGGCCGCCGCCCATGGCAGTACCAGGTCGGCGAGGAAGGAGACGTAGGTGTCGCGGCCGCCCAGGTCGCCCCAGCGGGTGGGGTTGTCCACGGCGTCCGGGGCGAGCACGGCCAGCGGGGGCACGGCACCGTCGGCGATCAGTGCGTCCAGCGTGTCCTGGAAGCCGAGTTCACCGAACCACATGTCGCCGTCGCACAGCACCAGGACGGGCAGCTCGGCCACCGGATCCGGGTCCGCTGCGGGGTTCGCGTCCGCAGTGGTGATCGCGTCTGGTGCGGAGACGGCCTCGGGGGTGGCCGCGTCTGGCGCGGAGTCGGCGTCGGGGGTGGTCGCGTTCGGTGTGGCGTCCTGGTCCGTCGTGGTGAGCCGGTCCGCTGTCGCCGCCGGGTCGACCCCGGGCGGCAGATAGACCCACACGTCCCGCTCCCCGTCGAGCGCCCCGCCCGGCCTGCGGTGCCGTGACACCGTGCCGCGCGCGATGCCCGCGCGCCGTTCGGCCCAGGGCTGGGCCGGAGCGTCGGACAGGGCGAAGACGGAGGCACCGGCGGGTGACCAACGAGTGGGCAGGGAGCGCGGGTTGAGCGGGTCGGGCGCCGCGTACCGGGACAGGCCGCGCAGCCGCTCCTGCAGCAGTCGCGGATCGGCGGGCGGCTCGCCGGGGGAGACATCGGCGGCCAGCTGATAGCTGCCGCGGTGGTCGGCGCGCAGTTTCAGGCCCAGGTGCCAGATGTCCGTGTCCGGAATCCGCCGCAGCAGGGAGGCGGCGAGGTGTTCGCGGTCGGCCAGCCGGTTGCCGAGCAGCAGCACCTGCCGTGTGGCACGGTGGCCGCGCCACAGGAACGTGACCGCGCGGTGCCCGGGTTCGCCGTCGAGCTCCTCGACCAGCGGAGTGCCGCGGCGCTCGGCCGCCGCCCAGAACTCGGCGACGATCCTGTCGCGTTCGGCCGCCGACGGGGCCCCGGCGAGCCGGCGGATGAGCCGTTCGACGGCGGGTCCGGTCAGCGGGTGCGGCCGTACGTCCGCGTCGGTCAGCTGCGGGCCCACCAGGGGTATGGCGACGCTCATCGCAACTCCCCCTGGGTGCGCGCCAGTTCGACCAGGCGTTGCACGGTCTCGGCGGGGCTGGGCATACCCGCCATCTCACGTGCGGTCTCTCGGGCCGCCTCCCGCAGACCGTCGTCGGTCAGGAGCCGTTCGACCAGCTTCGGGCTGAGGTCGCCGGGCCCTTCGGGTACGAGCCCGCAGCCGCGGGTGCGTACCGCCGCGGCGTTGGCCGGACGGTCGGCGCCCTCGCCGAGGACGATCTGCGGCAGGCCGGAGTCGAGTGCGGTCAAGGTCGTGCCCGCCCCGCCGTGGTGGATGACCGCGTCACAGGCGGAGAGCAGCGCGCCGAGCGGGATCCAGTCCACCGCGCGTACGTTGTCCGGCAGTTCACCGAGGTCGCCGAGGTCCGCGCCCCCGAGGGCGAGCACGAACTCGGCGTCGATCTCGCGGGCGGCGTCGATCACCCACTGCACGGGCGAGACCCCGTCGACCACCGGGCGCACCGTGCCCAGGGTCACGGCGACCCGGGGACGGCTGCGTGGCGCGAAGAGCCACGAGGGCAGTGCGGCACCCCCGTTGTACGGGACGTACCGCAGGAACCAGCGGCGCGCCTCGTCGGTGACGCTCATGCTCGGCGGGGTGACGTCCAGCCATGCGGATACGGGGCCGGGGCCGGACAGTCCGTGCCGGGCGTAGGCGCCGGCGAGGGCGTTGTTCATCATGCCGACGTGTGCCGAGGTGTGCCCGAAGCCGACCGCGTGCAGCACCGAGGGGACACCGAGGCGGGCGGCGACGAGCTGGCCCACGACCCCGTTCGGTGTGTGGACCACCAGGTCGGGGCGCCAGTGCTCGGCGACCTCCACCATCCGGTCGGCCATCTCGTCGCTGAAGAACGAGAAGCCCTTGCCCTTGGGCGGTGCGGTCCGCTCGCCAGGTGAAGGCGGCTTGCGCCCCTGACGGTCCTTCTCCATCTTCGCGTACAGGGCATCGGGGTCGATACCGGGCGCGCAGTCGACGGCGAGCAGCCCGGCTCGCTCGGTGTGCCCGACGGCGGCACCGCATGTACCCCACAGGACGTCGTGACCTGCGGCGCGCAGTGCGTGTGCCAGCGGAACCATGGGGTAGAGCAGTCCGAAGAAGGGCGGACCGGCGAAGAGGACGCGCATCGCTCCCGCCTTCCTGGCTTGACGAGGCGTCAAGTCCTGTTGTGTGGGGGGTTGTTGACGGAGTTTCTGTCGGGAAAAGGGCACATGTCCGTCATCTGGGGGACGGTCGGGGTGAGGGGTCCACCCCGTGACAAGGCGAGGTTAGCTTAGCCTAAGCTAACCTCATGTCTACCGGATCCCCCCACGGCACCGGAGGGCTGCGCCGGCCCTTGGCCGCCTGCCGCAGCCACCCGGGTCTGCTGACCGCAGTCCTGCTCAGTTCCCTGTTCGGAACGGGCCTCGAGGCGTTCGGCCCCCTGCTCACGGGCCTCGCCGTGAACGACGCGATCGCGGGCCGCACGGACCGCGTCGTCCTGCTCGTCGTCGTGCTGTGCGCCCTGGCCGTGGTCCAGTTCGGGGCCGAGTTCACCCGCCGCTTCTACGCGGGCAAGCTGGCCCTAGCCGTCCAACACGACCTGCGCACCCAGGTGTTCGCCTCCGTGCAGCGCTACGACGGCGTCAAGCAGGACTCGTTGCGCACCGGGCAGGTGGTCTCGCGGGCCAACAGCGATCTGCAGCAGATCCAGGTGCTGCTCGGCATGCTGCCGATACCGGTGGGCGTCACCGCCCAGTTCGCCGTCGCCGCGGCGGCGATGCTGTGGCTGTCGGCCCCTCTCGCGCTGGTCGCCCTGACCGTCGTACCGGCCCTCGCCCTGCTCGCGCGGCGCAGCCGCCGCCGGGTCGGCCCGGCCACCCGGCAGGCGCAGGCGCAGGCGGCCACGATCGCCGAGCACGTGGAGGAGACCGTCACCGGCGTACGCGTCGTCAAAGCCTTCGGCCAGGAGCGGCGCGAGACCGACCGGCTCGCGCGGGCCGCCCGTGCTCTGTTCGGCCGACGCGTCCGACTCGCCCGTATCCAGGCCGACTCCGCGGCGTCCATGGCGGTCCTGCCACCGGCCGGTCAGGTCGCGCTGCTCGCGCTCGGCGGCTGGCTCGCGCTGCGCGGCAGCATCGACATCGGTACGTTCCTCACCTTCGCCGGATACCTCACGCTGCTCGCGGGGCCGGCCCGGCTCTTCGCCAACTTCACCGTGACCGCGCAGCAGGCGCGCGCCGCGGCGGAACGTGTCTACGAACTCATCGACGCCGCACCGGACATCGTGGACGATCCGCGCGCCCCCGACGTGCCGGACGGACCGCTCGGGGTCGAACTGCGCGACGTCACCTTCGGCTACGCCCCCAGCGATCCGGTGCTGAAGGATTTCTCGCTGACAGTACGGGCGGGCGAGACCCTCGCCCTGGTCGGGCCGCCCGCGTCCGGCAAGTCCACCGTCTCGCTGCTGCTCAGCCGGTTCTACGACCCGCAGTCGGGAAGCGTGCTGGTGCGGAGTGCGGCGGACAGCGCGTTCGGGGCGAAGGATGCCGAGGCGGGGGCGGTCGGGGCCGGGACGGACACGGCCGGGGCGGGGACGGTCGAGGCCGGGGCGGGTGATGCCGAGGCGGGGAAGGATCTGCGGGAGCTGCGCCTGGCCTCGCTCCGGCGCGCGGTCGGCACGGTCTTCGAGGACCCCTTCCTCTTCTCCTGTTCGGTCCGCGACAACATCGCGCACGGCCGGCCCGAGGCCACCGACGCCGAGGTGCGGGCGGCCGCCGAGGCCGCCGGCGCGCACGGCTTCATCAGCGAACTGTCCGCTGGATACGGCACGTTGCTCGGCGAGCGCGGACTCAGCCTCTCCGGTGGTCAACGCCAGCGCATCGCCCTCGCCCGGGCCCTGCTCAGCCAGCCCCAGGTGCTGGTCCTCGACGATGCCACCTCGGCCGTGGACCCCGCCACCGAGGCGGCCATCCAGGACGCGCTGCGGACCGTGGCGGCGGACCGTACGACCGTGCTCATCGCCCACCGCCGCTCCACCCTGGCGCTCGCCGACCGGATCGCCGTGCTCGACGCGGGACGACTGGTCGACATCGGTACCGAGGCCGAACTGACCGGCCGCTGCCCGCTGTTCGCCGAACTTCTGGCCGGGGCCAGCGGCTCCCTCGACGAACGGACCCGCCCTGCGGGCGCATCGGCCGACGGGACGACCGCCGAGCTGTGGCCGAAGGGCCCGACAGCGGAGAAGTCGGTGCAGTCGGTGCAGTCGGTGCAGTCGGACCAGTCGGATCGGTCGAATCAGTCGGACCAGTCGGAGGACCCCGCCCTCGACGAGAAGGACCTGCGCACCCCCGACCCCCGGCTCTCCCTGGGCGGGCTCCTGCGCCCGGTGCGGGCCGCACTGCTCGTGGGCCTCGCGCTGCTCGCCGTGGACTCCCTTGCCGCCATCGCCCTGCCGATCCTCGTACGGCACGGGCTCGACGACGGCGTCAGCCGGGACAGCGCGGCCGCCCTCACCCTGTGCGTACTGCTCGCGGCCGGCGCCGTCACGCTGGGCTTCTTCGCGTACCGCGCCCAGGCGCGCGTGACGCGTCGGGCCGGTGAACGCGTGCTGTACGGCTTGCGCGTGCGGGTCTTCGCCCATCTGCAGCGCCTGGGGCTCGACTTCTACGAGCGCGAGCGCGGCGGCCAGGTGATGACCCGGGTCGTCAACGACATCGACGCCCTGTCCCAGTTCCTGCAGACCGGCCTGCTCACCTCCGTCGCCTCCCTGGCCACGCTGACCGGCGCGGCCCTGGCCATGGTGGTGGTCCACCCGCCGCTCGCCCTCGCCGCACTCGGACTGCTGCCGCTGGTGCTCGCCGCCACGGGGGTGTTCTGGCGGCTGTCATCGGCCGCGTACGACGAGGCCCGCCAGCGCATCGGCGCGGTCAACTCCAGCCTCCAGGAGAACGTCAGCGGACTGCGCACCTCCCAGTCGCACTCCCGGGAGCAGGGCGCTTCGCGCGAGTTCGGGGAGCTCTCCGACGCCTATCGGACCGCGCGCCTGCGGGCCCAGCGCTATGCCTCCGTCTACTTCCCGTCCATCAACTTCGCCGCCGAACTGTCCCGGGCGCTCGTCCTGTTCGTGGGTGCGCACCGGATCGCCGACGGCGACCTCAGCCCCGGTGTGCTCGCGGCCTTCCTGCTCTACCTCGGCATGTTCTTCTCGCCGCTGCAGCAGCTCTCCCTCGCGTTCGACGGCTACCAGCAGGCCTCCGTCGGTCTGCGCCGCACCATGGAACTGCTGCGCATCACCCCCTCCCTTCCCGAGCAGGGCACCGACACGCCGCTGCCCGAACGCCTCACCGGAGCAGTGGAGTTGGACGCCGTCACCTTCACCTACCCGGGCGCCGGACAGCCGTCCCTGCACGACACCGCCCTGCGCATCGCACCCGGCGAGACGGTGGCACTCGTCGGCACCACCGGCGCGGGCAAGTCCACCGTGGTCAAACTGCTCGCCCGTTTCTACGACCCGGACCGGGGCAGCGTCCGTGTCGACGGCCGGGATCTGCGCGACTGGGCCCCGTCGGGCTACCGGCGTCTCATCGGCTACGTCCCGCAGGAGACCCACCTGTTCACCGGGACCGTCGCCGACAACATCCGCTACGGCAGGCCGGCCGCCTCCGACGCCGAGGTGGAGGCGGCCGCCCGCGCGGTCGGCGCCCTCGAGGCCGTCGCCGCACAGCCCTACGGTTTCCACCAACCGGTGCGCGAAGGCGGCACATCACTGTCCGCGGGACAGCGACAGCTCATCGCCCTGGCCCGGGCGGAGCTCGTCGACCCGGGTCTTCTGCTGCTCGACGAGGCGACCGCGTCCCTCGATCCGGCGGCCGAGCAGAGCGTGCTCGATGCCACGCGACGCCTGGCCCGCAAGCGGACCACGGTCGTCGTGGCGCATCGCATGAGCACCGCCGCACGGGCCGACCGGATCGTCGTCGTCGACCGGGGACGCATCGCCGAGCAGGGCGGCCACGCCGAACTCCTCGCGGCGGGCGGCCACTACGCCCGCATGTGGCAGCACACCACGGGCACGGCACCCCGGCCGGACGAGCCCGGCCTCACCGACGTACCGCAGCCAACAGACGTACCGAATCCGACCGACGTATCGAAGCCAACAGACGTTCCCAATCCGACCGACGTATCGAAGCCAACAGACGTACCCAATCCGACCGACGTACCGAATCCAACAGACGTACCGCAGCCGAGGGACGCCATGACTCCAGCATCGGAGAGTGCCCGATGACCGCGGCTCCCGCCGCCGCCCCCGCCGTCACCACCAAGCCGACGGACGGCGAAGAACCCCCGAGAGGCACCCGCCTCTCGGTGCGCCTGGCGGGCCTGCTGCTCGGACTTGTGCTGCTCGCGGCCGCCTTCGCGCTGAGTCTCGCGATCGGTACCAAACAGGTCCCGTTCGGTGAGGTGTGGTCCGCCCTCGCCGACCCGGTGGGCAGCAAGAACGACGCCATCGTGCGCGAACTGCGGCTGCCCCGCACCCTGATCGGCCTGACGGCGGGCGCCGCCCTCGGGGTCGCGGGCGCCGTCATGCAGGTGCTCACCCGCAACCCGCTGGCCGACCCCGGACTGCTCGGCGTGAACGCGGGCGCCTCCGCGGCCGTGGTCACCGCGATCAGCGTGTTCGGGATCGGCTCCTTCACCGGCTACTTGTGGTTCGCCCTCGCGGGCGCGGCCGTGGCCGCCGTCATCGTCAACGCGCTCGGCGGCAGCCGCGCCGCCACCCCCGTACGTCTCGCCCTGGCGGGCACGGCGGTCAACGCCGCCCTGTTCGGCTATGTCAACGGGCTGCAACTCGTCGACCTGGACGCCCTGGAGACCATGCGGCACTGGGCGGTCGGCACACTCGCCGGACGCTCCATGGAGCTGCTCACGACAGCCCTGCCCGTGATCGGGGCCGGCATCGTGCTCGCCTTCCTGCTGGCCCGCCCGCTGGGTGCGCTGGCCCTCGGCGACGACTCCGCGCGGGCGCTCGGCGCCCATCTGGGCCGTACGCGCGTGCTGTCCATCGTCGCGATCACCCTGCTGTGCGGCGGGGCGACGGCGCTGTGCGGGCCCATCGGCTTCATCGGGCTGATGATCCCGCACGCGACGCGGGCGTTCTGCGGCTCGGAACCACGCTGGCTGCTGCCCTATTGCGCGGTGTACGCACCGGCCCTGCTGCTCGTCTGCGACGTACTGGGCCGGGTCGTGGTGCCGCCCTCCGAGATCGAGGTGGGCGTGGTCACCGCGTTCATCGGCGGCCTGATCTTCATCCACCTGGTGCGTCGGCGGAAGGCGGCCCAACTGTGACCTCCACCAAGATCTCCCCGGCTCCCCGGCCCGCCGAAGCCCCGGCCCCCCTCGTACGCGGCTACGTACGCAGGGGCGCGTGGTCGCTGAGGTTCGACCGCAGGGCCCTGCTCACCTGCACGCTCCTGGCCGCTCTCGCCGCGGTGGTCATGCTGTTCGCCATCGGCACGGGACGCTTCGCCCTCACCCCGTGGGAAGTGGTGCGCACGCTGACCGGTGACGGACCGCCCGGCGCCGAGTTCATCGTCATGGACCTGCGGCTGCCCCGGGCCCTCGACGGGATACTCGTCGGCTTCGGGATGGGCATGGCCGGCGCCGTCTTCCAGTCGCTGTCCCGCAATCCGCTGGGCAGTCCGGACATCATCGGCTTCGGCAACGGCGCCTCCGCGGGCGCACTCGTCGCGATCATCCTCTTCGAGGCGGGCATGGCCCAGACCGCGCTCGGCGCGGTGGCCGGCGGCTTCGCCACGGCGATCGCCGTCTACATCCTCGCGTTCAAGCGCGGCGTGCACGGCTACCGGCTCGTCCTGATCGGCATCGGCGCCTCCGCGGTGCTCGGCTCGGCCACCAGCTTCCTGTACGTACGGGCGGAGATCGGCAAGGCGGCGCAGGCGGCCAGTTGGATGGTCGGTTCCCTCAACGCCCGCGGCTGGAACGACGTGTGGATCGCCGGGCTCTCGCTGGCCGTGCTCGTGCCGGTCACCCTCCTGTACGCGCGCAGGCTGACCATGCTCGAGATGGGCGACGACACGGCGGCCGCGCTCGGGGTGCCGCCCGAGCGCACCCGCCTGGTGCTGCTCGCGGCCGGCACAGGCCTGACCGCGATGGCGGTGGCGGCGGCCGGACCGATCCCGTTCGTCGCGCTCGCGGCGCCGCAACTGGCCCGACGCGTCACGCGCTCGCCCGGCCCGAACGTGCTGCCCGCCGCATGGATGGGCGCCGTACTGGTCTGCGGCGCGGACCTGGTGACCCAGCGGATCACCAGCTCGGCCCTGATGCCGGTCGGCGTGGTCACCGGGGTCGGCGGCGGCATCTACCTGAGCTGGCTGCTGCTGCGCGAGCGCAGGTCGGGGCGCCTGTAGCGGTGCACTCAGCAGCTGTGTTGGGCCCTCAGCCCCGGCTGCGCAACCGGTCCCCGCTCGCCAGGATCGCCGTGGCCAGCGCCTGCGCCGCCTCCTGCGTACCGGCCCTGCGATGACGCCCCTGCAGCAGGACGAAGTCCACCGCGCCCAGCTCCGGCAGCCCCCCGCCCCGCAACCGCACGAGCCCCGGCGGGATCAGGCCCCGCGCGTGCGCCATCACGCCGAGGCCCGCGCGGGCCGCCGCCACCAGACCGTTGAGGCTGCCGCTCGTACAAGCGATGCGCCAGGCGCGGCCCTGTTGTTCCAGGACGTCAAGGGCGCGGGCGCGCGTGATGCCCGGTGGAGGAAAGAGGATCAGCGGGACCGGGCGGTCCGGGTCGAGGCGCAGGCCCGGTGCGCCGATCCAGGCGAGTTCGTCGCGCCACACCATCTCGCCGTGCCGGTCGTTCGGGCGGCGCTTGGCGAGGACCAGGTCGAGAGCGCCGTCCGCGAGCTGTTCGTGCAGCGTTCCGGAGAGTTCGACGGTGAGCTCGAGGTCGACCTCGGGGTGCTCGTGCCGGAAGGTTTCGAGCGTCTCCGGCAGGCGCGTGAGGACGAAGTCCTCCGAGGCGCCGAAGCGCAGCCGCCCGCGCAGCCGGGTGCCCGTGAAGAACGCGCTCGCGCGTTCATGCGCCTCCAGGATCGAGCGCGCGAACCCCAGCATCGCCTCGCCGTCCTCCGTCAGTTCGACGCTGTGCGTGTCCCGCGTGAACAGCGCCCGGCCGGTCGCCGCCTCCAGGCGCCGCACGTGCTGGCTGACTGTCGACTGGCGCAGCGAAAGGCGGCGCGCCGCCTGGGTGAAGCTCAGGGTTTGCGCCACGGCGAGGAAGGTACGCAGGTGCACCGGGTCGTACATACGCCCAGCGTAGACCGTTATCGCGTTTCGCGATGACAGTAAGTGCTGTATGCAGGATTCCCGATTTCGGTGATCAGGAGGACGATGGAGAGGGCACGTACCGCGCCTCATCAGCGAGCCGGAAACGCGCCTCACCAGCGAGCGGGAACCTCGCCGCCCCACCAGCAAGCCCCCCACCTTGGAGCACCACGCAAGTGAAACGCCCCGCCTGGCCGAAGCGGCTGCCGATCGACCCGTACATCCTGGCGCTCCTCGCCACCGTGGGCGTCGCCGCGCTGTTCCCGGCCCGCGGGACCGGCGCCGACATCGCGTCGGGCGGTGCGACCGCGGCCGTGGCGCTGCTGTTCTTCCTGTACGGAGCCAGGCTCTCGACCCGCGAGGCCGTCGACGGGCTGCGGAACTGGCGGCTGCATCTGACGGTCGTGGCGTGCACGTTCGCGCTCTTCCCGCTGCTCGGCCTGGCCGCCAAGGGTCTTGTGCCGTACGTCCTGACCCCGGCGCTCTACAGCGGCTTCCTGTTTCTGACCCTGGTGCCGTCGACCGTGCAGTCCTCGATCGCGTTCACCTCGATCGCGCGGGGCAACGTACCGGCCGCGATCTGCGCGGGGTCGTTCTCGTCGCTGATCGGCATCTTCCTCACGCCCCTGCTCGCCGCGGTGCTGATCGGCGGGCAGGCCGGATTCTCCGCCGATTCACTGGTGAAGATCGTGCTGCAGCTGCTCGTGCCCTTCGTGGCCGGGCAGCTCCTGAGGCGTTGGGTCGGGCCGTTCATCGCCCGGCACAAGAAGGTGCTCGGATACGTGGACCGCGGCTCGATCCTCCTTGTCGTCTACAGCGCGTTCAGCCTCGGCATGGTCGAGGGCATCTGGAGCCAGGTCACCCCGCTGCGGCTGCTCGCGCTGCTCGGCGTCGAGGCCGTGCTTCTGTCGGTGATGCTGACCGTCAGCTGGTTCGGGGCGAAGCGGCTCGGGTTCAGCCGCGAGGACCGGATCGCGATCCAGTTCGCGGGCTCCAAGAAGTCCCTGGCCGGCGGACTGCCCATGGCGAGCGTCCTGTTCGGGGCCCATGCCTCGCTCGCCGTACTGCCGCTGATGCTCTTCCACCAGATGCAGCTGATGGTCTGCGCGGTGATCGCCAAGCGGCGCTCGCGCGACCCCGAGGCCCTCGCCCAGGACGGTCTCGCGGGACCCGAGGTCACCGGGTCCGCTACTGCGCAGGCTCGAGCCGCAGCCGTACGAACCGCGGCCGGTACAGGGACACGTTCCGGCTGATGTGCGACTCCGCCACCCGCGGCGCCGCGTCCAGCCAGTTCACGTCATAGCTCAGGGCCAGGCCCTTCCCGCCCAGGTCCGGGTGGATCTGCGGGTTGTACGCGGCGGTGTCCTGCTCCGGCGCCGCGTCCTCGGGGAGAGGCGGCTCGAAGTCCCGGGTCGGCCCGTGCCATGGGCCGTGCGGCGCACAGGCCCAGTACGAGCTGATGCTGCGCAGCCCCTTCGTCCCGGCGGCCATCGTGAACAGCACCCAGGTCCCTTCCTGCCGTACGACCGTGAAAGCGCTGCCCACCCCCTTGCGCTTGCCGTCCCCGAGCACGGGCCGCGCCTTCTTGCTGTTCGCGCTCCACCCCTCGCCGTCCCAGTAGCGCCAGGCGCTGGGCTCGGCCAGGCGCCCGCCCGGGACCCGGGCCAGGTAGGCGTGGGACGCGGGGCGCAGGGCGGCCTTGCCGTCGTTGCCGCCGTAGACGTAGGTGTAGCCGTCCTCGGATACGGCGGTCGTGCCGTAGAGGACGCGTTCGGAGGGGTCCGGTACGGAGTTCTGGTCCAGGATCCGTACGACCCCTTCCAGACGCAGATCCGGAAGCGAGAGCGTGGCCACCTCGGTCGCCGTCGGCACTCCGAAGATCCAGGGTGCGGGCGCCGAGGCCCGGGTCCACAGAAGCACCCGGACGACCTGTTCGGGTGAGCCCGGCGAGCGCTCCTCGACCTGGGCGGCCACCGGCCACCGCCACTGCTGAGGGGCCGGATCGGGGAACAGCGGGGCGGGCAGGGTCTGTTCGAGCCGGCCCGACGGGGACATCAGCACCGCACTGTTGCGTACGAAGGGGGCGCTGCCGTCGCGCCAGGGGTACGGCTGCCCCGACAGATTGGGCGGCTGGTGCACCTGGCCGAGATAGCTGTCCGAGAACAGCCACAGGATCCGCCCGTCGGGAAGCCGTACCGAATGCGTGCCGTCGCCGCCGGTCCAGTCGTCGGTGCGGGCCGGGTCGTTTCCGTACCGGACGAACTCGGCGGTGGTCGCCTCGTCGGCGGACCACGAGGCGACCACCGAGCCGTCACAGACCTCATCGCCCTGCCGGTCGTTGTCCGGCAGGGCGATGAGCAGCACGGCCGCGCAGGCCAGCGCGAGCAGGACGACCAGGACATAGCGCGTGCTCGGCTTCCCCGCTGCGGACATGGAAGGCGACGCTAGTTGCTGTGGCTGATCCGGTCCATGGGCAGCCACAGGATGGCGTCCCGTGCGGACACCGAAGCCAGCTCCTCGTCACTCAACAGGCCCTCGTGGACCCGTACTTCATCGATGGCCCCGGTGAAGTGCGCCCGCGAGTCCAGGCGCTGGCCGAGGTGCACACCGAAACCCGACGTGCGGCTGACCGTTCCGGGCACGTCCGCCACCGCCGTCTTCACGCCGTCCACGGTCAGCGAGAACTCGCCACCGCCGCGGCGCAGGACCGCCTGATGCCACTGCCCGTCGTTGTACGCGGACGAGGTGCGCGCCACCGCCGACTTCACGGGGGTCATGCCCTCGCGTGTGGTGATCAGCGCGCTCACCCGGTTCTGCTCGGGCTCGCCGCGCAGCCACACCTGCGGCTGGCCGGTGCCGATGCCGCCCATCCAGAGCATCGGCTGCTCACCGGTCGTGGCGTCGTAGCGGAACCACACGCTCGCGGTGAAGTCCTTCGTGCCGAGCGGGAGTTGGCGGCGGAAAGGCAGGCGTACGGCGTCATCGGTGCCGTCGAAGGCGATCGCCTTGCCGAAGCGGCCGTCCGTCTCCCGTGCCCCGCCGAGCACCGACGCGTCCGCGGCGCCGCGCGCCCGGTCCGCGGTCCTCGGGTCGGGGCCGAGGCGCGGCTTCAGCCAGTCCTCGGTGAAGCGCGCGAACCGGATCTCGTCGCGCGCGTCCACCGCGCCGCCCTCGTACATCAGACCCACGGTGTCCTCGTCCGCGAGCACCATGTCCGAGTAGCCCGACCAGTCGGCCGTGACCTGCGTACCGCGGTCGACGCTGTCCCAGGTGCGGCCGCCGTCGTACGAGGAGCGCACCATCATCGTGCGCCGCCGGTCGGGATCGGCCGGGCAGGCGAACAGCATCCGGCCCTTGAACTGCAGGGTGGAGCCCTGCACTTGGGGCGTGTAGAGGTCGGGGACGGTCGTGAAGGGCGTCACGAACGAGTCCCCTCCGTCCCGGCTCACCGTGTGCGTGCGGTGCCCGAGGTCCGTGCCGTCCTGCTCACGGCCGTTGACGTAGACCGAGCCGTCCGGTCGCTCGGTGATCGCCATCTCGCTCGGCTTCTGCCGGAAGGTGCCGTCCTTCGCGGAGATCGGATACGAGTCGGTCGCGCCGATCTTCCAGTTGTCGCCGCCGTCGTCGCTGGTGATCAGGGCGGCGTGGTTGGCGGTGACGCGGGAGCCGTCCCAGGTCTCGGTGTTCACGCCGAAGACGAGGCGGCCCTTGTGCTTGCCGCGGCTGAGCTGGATGCCGTGGTGCGGCCCCGTGGCGTACCAGGAGTTCCAGTGGTCGGGAAGCAGTTGGTCGCTCAGATCGCGCGGCGTCGACCAGGTGCGGCCGTCGTCGTCGCTGTGCTGCATATACGGGGTGCGCTCACAGGGGACCGCGCAGTTCTTCCCGTCGGTGCGGCCCTTGTTGTACGTCTCCGCGAGGACGATCCGGCCGGTCTCGCGGTCGACGATCGGGGCCGGGTTGCCGTGGGTGTCGCCGTTGCCCTCGTTGATGACCTGGAGCGGGCCCCAGGTGCGGCCGCCGTCGGTGGAGCGCTTGAGGACGAGGTCGATGTCGCCGGCGTCCGAGCAGTCGTCGACCCGGCCCTCGGCGAAGGCGAGCAGGGTGCCCTTGGTCGTCTTCACGATCGCGGGGATGCGGTAGCAGGCGTAGCCCGGGTCCTGGGAGGCCTTGAAGAGGACCTGCTGCTCGAAGGCCGGGGGCGTGGCGTTCTCCGCCTCCGGGGCCGCGGCCGAGATCAGGCCGGGTATCAGGAGTGCGGCGAGGGCGGTGACGACGGCGGGTCTGAAGCGTGCGCGATGTGGTGCCGGCATGCGGGTCTGCCCTTCCTGGGGGTGCGAATGGGGAGGTGCCGGGTGCGTAGCTGCACAAACGGACATCAGACGTAGGACGTCCAATGTCCAAGCCCCAGACGGTACTTGGGGGTGCTCACGCCTCACAAGGCGCGTGCACGCCTTTGTCCCGCCGGACCGCAGCCCGTACGCGCGCTCGTCCCGCCGGACCGCACGGCGCCGAACGCCACCGCCTGCCGCATCGGCCACGCGGCCCCTCGGATTGGGCCGCAGGGCAGGTCGGGGGGAGGATGGGGGCGACAGCACGTCCGTCGAGTCGGGGAAGGCCGCGTTGAACTTCTGGTCCCTCTACAGCCAAGGCTTCGCACGTATCGCCGCGTGCACGGGCCATACGTACATCGCCGACCCGCACGCCAACGCGGCCGCCGTCCTGCGGCAGGCGCGGGAGTGCGCCGAGGAGGGGGTGGCCGTCGCGGTCTTCCCCGAGCTGACCCTCACCGGGTACTCGATCGAGGATCTGCTGCTGCAGGATGTCGTCCTCGACCAGGTGGAGGCGGCCCTGCAGGAGGTCGTCGCCGGGTCCGCCGAGCTCCTCCCGGTCCTGGTGATCGGCGCGCCGCTGCGCCACCGCCACCGCATCTACAACTGCGCGGTCCTGGTGCACCGCGGCCGGATCCTCGGCGTCGTGCCGAAGTCGTACACGCCGAACTACCGCGAGTTCTACGAGCGCCGGCAGATCGCGGACGGCGACGACGAGCGAGGCGGGACGATCCGGATCGCCGGCCAGGAGCTGCCGTTCGGCACGGATCTGCTCTTCGACGCCGAGGACATCCCCGGGCTCGTGGTGCACGCCGAGGTCTGCGAGGACATGTGGGTGCCGGTGCCGCCCAGCGCCGAGGCCGCGCTCGCCGGCGCGACGGTGCTCGTCAACCTCTCCGGCAGCCCGATCACCGTCGGGCGCGCCGAGGAGCGCAAGCTCCTGTGCCGCGCCGCCTCACAGCGCTGTCTCGCCGCGTACGTGTACTCCGCGGCCGGGCCGGGGGAGTCCACCACGGATCTCGCCTGGGACGGCCAGACGATGATCTACGAGAACGGGTCGCTGCTCGCCGAGACCGAACGCTTCCCCGACGGCGACCGGCGCTCGGTCGCCGATGTGGACCTCGATCTGCTGCGCCAGGAGCGCATGCGGATGGGGACCTTCGACGACAACCGCCGCGTCCACGGCGAGCGCACCGGAGACTTCCGGCGGATCGCCTTCCGGCTCGACGCGCCGACCGGGAACTTCGGCCTCAAGCGCCGCCTGGAGCGCTACCCCTTCGTGCCCGCCGACGCCGAGCGGCTCGCGCAGGACTGCTACGAGGCGTACAACATCCAAGTCGCCGGTCTCCAGCAGCGGTTGGCCTCGATCGGCAACCCGAAGATCGTGATCGGTGTCTCGGGCGGCCTCGACTCCACGCACGCGCTGATCGTGGCGGCCCGTGCCATGGACCGGGCGGGCCGGCCCCGCACCGACATCCTCGGCTTCACCATGCCCGGCTTCGCCACCGGCGACCACACCAAGGGCAACGCCCACCGGCTGATGAACGCGCTCGGTGTGACAGCCGCGGAGCTGGACATCACCGGCACCGCCCGGCTGATGCTGGACGAGATGGACCACCCGTTCTCCGAGGGCGAGCCCGTCTACGACGTGACCTTCGAGAACGTCCAGGCCGGACTGCGCACCGACTACCTCTTCCGGCTCGCCAACCAGCGCGGCGGCATCGTGCTCGGCACGGGTGACCTCTCGGAGCTCGCGCTCGGCTGGTGCACGTACGGCGTCGGCGACCAGATGAGCCACTACAACGTGAACTCGGGCGTGCCGAAGACCCTGATCCAGCATCTGATCCGCTGGGTGGTCAGCAGCGAGCAGTTCGACGCGGAGACGGCCGCGACACTCACCGCCGTACTGGACACCGAGATCAGCCCCGAGCTGGTGCCGGGCGAGGAACTGCAGTCCACGGAGTCGAAGATCGGCCCGTACGCGCTGCACGACTTCACGCTGTTCTACGTGCTTCGCTACGGATTCCGGCCGTCGAAGATCGCCTTCCTCGCGTGGCACGCGTGGCACGACGTGAAGGCGGGCGCGTGGCCGCCGGGCTTCCCGGACGACAAGCGCGGCGCGTACGACCTGCCGGAGATCCGCAGCTGGCTCGAGGTCTTCTGCAAGCGCTACTTCGCCTTCGCCCAGTTCAAGCGCTCCGCGATGCCGAACGGCCCGAAGGTGTCCCACGGCGGTTCGCTCTCGCCCCGTGGCGACTGGCGGGCGCCTTCGGACAGCACGGCGGAGGCTTGGCTCCGGGACCTGAAGCGGATCGACGAGGCGCTGTAGAGGGCTGAGCCGGCCATTGGGGCCAGGGGGAGCCCTCGCCGAGAGGGGCGCCGGGGCGGGAATGAGGTTTTGTCCGCAGCTCGACCGGCCGCTGGCGGTCAGTGGGCGGAGCCGTCGAGGGGTGGGGCGGCTCAGCCGGCCCTCGGGCGGGGGGCCTTCCGCCGCCATCCCGGTCCGGCGCTGGTGCTGGCCGGGCAGGGTTCGGGCTGGATACCCGGTGTGCTCGACATGTTGGGCTACTGCCACGGGCGGCCGGTCGCGGCGGCGACGAGGGCGTCTACGGCCGTGTCCAGGACCGGCGCAGGTCTTGCCGCTTCGATGGGCACGAGCCCCTCGGAGGTCTGGTGAGTCAACTGCTTCGTCGCCGCAGGCGTCATGCGCCCGCATGAGCTGCCGCTCCGTGACCGCATCGACCTCTACATGATCCTGTGCGGCAGCGACTATCCGCACGACGAGGCACGCACCCGTACTCCCGCGAGGGCCTGCGGATCGCGTACGTGGGCCTCTAGCGCGAGGAGGTCGCGGCGATGGTCGGCGGCAATGAGGCGTGTGTGTACGGCGTCGACCGCGACCTCCTCGGTCCCATCGCGGCGAAGGCGGGCCCGGCGGCGCAGGAGATCGGCGAACAACTGGGGGAACCTCCGACGGACGCGACGTGTCCGGTGTTGGCGCGGGAAGCGTCGGTACGGGTCTGGTGAATAGCCCGCAGGGGCAGGGGACGTCACGGCGACGGAGCCGGACGGGACCGTCCGTTCCGTCCGCTGGCCGTTGTGCGCCTTCACCGTCCGCCGCTCGTGGTAGGCGAACCCGGGAATCGCTCAGTCTCCCTGTGCCATCCTGACCTGCGCAGGTGACGGACGCGGGGAGGCGGCGACATGGGGGAGAGCAGGCAGGCGCTGATCGTGGCGGTGCCCCGTTACGAACTCTCCGATCGCTTCGAGGACTTGACGGACACCGTAGGCCGGGACGTCGAGCTGATGACCGAGGCGCTGCGCTCCTCCGGCTACAGCGTGGAACTCGTCGGCACACCCCCGCACGAGCCCGCCCTGCGCTCACGGATCCGCAGCACCATCAGCCGGGTGTGCGCCACCGCGCCGGAGGACAGCACCGTCCTCATCCACTTCACCGGGCACGGTCTCTCCGTCGGCGGCGCGGACTATCTCGTCCCCGCGGATGCCCAGTTGACCTGGGCGACCTCGCCGCCGCAAGTCGCGCTCGACAGCCTCATCGGACTCGACCTCGCGGAACTGCTCCAGGGCTGCCGGGCGGACACGGTGCTGCTCACTGTGGACGCCTGCCGCGACACGGCTGGCGCGGACGGCCCGTCCTATGGCGGCCCCGCGACCAACTTCCCGGCCTGGCGGAACAGGGTCGCCGTCCTCTTCGGCTGCGGCCCGGGCCAGACCTGCGGCTCCGACGCGGAACTGGGCAGTCACTTCTCACGGGCCCTCGCGGAGGCCCTGCACGCCGACACCGCGCCGCGCACGGTGGCGGACGTCATCACCCACACCGTCCGCAGGACCACCGAGTTCGCCCGGGCCGCCCGCGAGGAACAGACCCCGACCCCCCACTACGCCCCGAGCGGCCCCGACGCCGTCAAGGAGGTCGAACTCTGCGCCGGCCGCACCCTCCAGGAGGAGTGGACGCTGGGGGTGCGTGACCCGGAACTGTGGGCGTCGGTCCAGTGCGGGGACGAACGCCGCGCCGCACTCCAGCAGGTACTGGTCCGGCTGACGCAGGAGTGCGCGAAGTGGCGTGGCGGCGCGCTGGCCCGGGTCCCCGACCCCTGGGCGGACGACAACTATCCCGTGCGGGTCCTGTCGCGAGGACTCAGACCGCTGCTGGCGCCGTCGCAGACCCAGGGCGGACCGCTGCTCGACGCGGGCGAGTTCGCCCTGCTTGCCGCGGCGCCGTTCGTACGGGAGGCGGTCCACGCGATGGGGATCATGAATGTTGCCGCCATCGACCCGCTCCAGCTCGATCCGGCCATGGGCGACGCGGGACGCGATCCCGAACGCGTCGACCTGGAGCACACGTTCGCCGCGCATGCCCTGCTGCGGCGCAAGGGCCGGGAGCTGGCCGGACGCGGATGCGCGGAGGACGCCGAAGCCGTCGCAGCCTGGCTCGTCCACCGGCACGTCAGTGGCAAGGAGGAGCTGTGGGACACGTATGCCCCCCAACTCCTCACCCCGCTCGCCAAGGTGATGATCGGCGCCGACGCGGCACCCGCCAGAATCGGGGAACTCACCGACGAGCTGGTACGAGTCTGCCGCCAGACCGGGGTCGCCCCCGCGCAGCCCCACCAGGGCGAGCGCGTCGGCGCCGACACCCATTGGCGGCTGGACGAACTCGTGTGCCGGGACTCGACCGTGGAGCGCTGGCGGCCTCGCGAACTGTCCTGGCTGATCGGTGTGGCGGGTCTGTTCGGCGGCGATCTGCGCCAGTTGCCCGGGGTCCTGGTGGACAACATCGGCATCACCGACGGCCTGCGCCCCGCCCAGGCCGTCCAGAGCGTGCGGGAGCTGAGGTGGTCCCGGGACCGTCACAGCAAGGCACTCGACCTCGACCTCCCCTGCCCCCATCCCGCGGTCCACGCGGCACTGGAGACGTTGACCGACTGGACCGACGACGCCGTGCGGCGGATCCGGGCCCACACCGCGCCGACGGGGCCGACCGAACTGCTCACCCACCTGCCCGAGCGGGTCACCTGCCGCAGGCTGCGCCCGCAGTACGACATCGCGACCAGGAGCGACGCCTACGGAATGCCGCTGATGCGGTTCGCCCTCGCCGAGGACGAGATGCGTGAACTCCTTATGGGCACCCAGCTGTACGGCGACCCCGCTCTCGCGCTGCGGGAGCTCTACCAGAACGCGCTCGACGCCTGCCGCTACCGGGAGGCCCGGGTGCGCTACGGGGAAGTCGCCCGGAAGATCGCCCCGAACTGGGAAGGGGAGATCGTCTTCCGACAGGGCGTCGACGACGAGGGCCGTCCCTACGTGGAGTGCGAGGACAACGGCGTCGGCATGGGGCACGAGACGCTGCGCGGCACCTTCTCGCGGGCCGGCCGGCGCTTCGAGCAGTCGCGCGAGTACCGGCGGGAGCAGGCCAACTGGCGGCGGGCCGACCCAGACCTGAGGATCTATCCCAACAGCCGTTTCGGCGTGGGGGTCTTCAGCTATTTCATGCTGGCCGACGAGATCAGCATCTGGACCCGCGCCACCGACGAGTACGGGCGTGAGGACCCGTCCGGCGGGCTGCGCGTCGACATCGCCTCCAGCGGGAGCCTGTTCCGCATCCGCAGGAACGACGAGGCACAGGCCAGAGGCGGCACGAGGGTGCGGCTCTATCTGCAGGCCGACGGCGTCGACGTGGCCGGACAACTCGCCAAGCACATCTGGCGGTCGGACTTCGCGATGCGCGTGGAGGTCGAGGGCGAGATCGTTCGGGCGTGGGAGAAGAAGGCTCTCTACTACTTCGGCGACCACACCCGACCTGTACCCGCGGGCAAGGACATGTGGTGGGTGGAGGGCAAGGGATGCCTTCTGGCGGATGGAGTGCAAGTCGACACGGAAGCCGTGTTCGGCGAGGGCGACCGCACGGCCCAGACCTGGCTCCGTGAGGACGGTCGCGAGCCGTCCTTCGACGACATGAACGGTCGCAGGACAGAAAGGCTTCCGTTCGGCTGCGTGGTGGACCTGCGGGAGACACACGCCCCGGACATCAGCACCAGCAGGACGACCCTCCTCTCGTACGACCGGGACTGGGTGACCGATCGCATCCTGGAGGCCTGCCGGGACTTCCAGGCACCTGAGTGGATGACCATGGAGTGGCTCTGGGCCTTCGCCACCTGGCACCCGGAAGGGGCGGTACGCATCACGGAGCGGCTGCTCGCAGCCGACGCACGCGTCACCAGCAGACTCGGCTGGGACCGGTCGACCGTCTTCGAGTTCCGGAAGGTGGGGTGCTTCCCGCTCGATTCGCGTCTGGTGGCGCTCCGTACGGAGTACGGAGTGTCCAGTGCCCCCCTCAGCTCCGTCAGCCAGGGGGAAGAGACTCTGCCGGCGTGGCGCGCCGGCGTACTGCACTCTGTGGGCATCGAACTCGGCGTGCGGCTGCGGGAGTTGGCGGTGCCTGAGACGGTGGCCGGCTATCCGACGCCGCAGGCCTGGGAGGCGCGCGTCGGCAGGAGACTTCCCCTGAGGACGTTCGACGGTGTGCGGCGGGCCGCGCTGGCGCACGGCACGGACGAGGTGCTGACTCTCGGCGACGTGTGGCGGAGGCTGCGACGCTATGCGGTCGTGGGCTTGGAGCTTCCGCCGGCGACAGACTTCGACGCCGCGCACGCGATGGAGCTGGACGCCACGGACTGCGAGCTGCTGATGGGAGGCCGCGCCTACTTCGGGTCCCTTCTCGATCCGGACCTCAACCATGACGAAGTGGATGTGCTGTCCATGCTCAGCCGATTCAGCGCGCAGAAGGGGCTTTCACTGCGCGAGGCATGGGGCAGGGCCCGGCGCTTCGCGGCCGCGGGATTTCCGCTGTCGATTCCCGAGACGGTCGCCGAACCTCCCGAAACCGAGGTGGCCACCCGAGCGGAACTCGGGCTGCTGTCCTGGCACTTCCAGTTCGTGCATACGGGCGAGCCCTCCCAAGGCCCGCTCCCGGACGCCGAGGAGTACGAGAAGGTCCTGCACCGGTACGCGTGGCTCGGCGTGACTCCTGTCGCGCTCCCCGAACAGGCCGAGGTGGTGGAGGATCCCGAAGCCGATACGTGGGGTCAGGGTTCGGCGCGCCTCCGCGTGCCGGATGAACAGGGTGATGAGTTCGAACGGAGCCTTGGGGTGTCGCCCTGGTTCGGGGAGGTGGGCATCCTGTCCCGCCGTCAACTGGCGCGCGGCTCCGGGATGCTGTCGCTGCCCATCGACCAGGTCCTCGCGCGGTATGACGCCATCCTCAGGCCCAATGCGGTGCGGATTCCCGAATACGGAGATCTGGCCGGCCGGGTCTTCAGCCGACTCGACAGTGACCTCCTTGGTGCCGCGCTGAACGACTGGATCGGTCGTTCGCTGTCCGGCGAAGGAGCCATCTGTCCCGCTCCGTTGCTCGAGACTGCGGCAGCCGTACGCAACGTGCAGGAGACCACGGAGCAGGTCGCGGAGAGCCTTCGCCAACTGGCGGCTGACGGTCTCGTGGCCACAGAGGCACCGGCTCTGGCCGAGAGCTGGCGGGGCATCTCGCAGAACGACTGGGAACTGCTCCCGGTGCCCATCAGCCGAGGCATTGAGCTGTACCGCTATCCCCAGGCGAGAGCGTCCATGGTGGTGAACGGTGAGATCCACGGCCTCTACGCGGTCCTGGCCGCGGCGTACGCCAGGATGCCCCTCGGCTCCGTGATCGAGCGGCTGCTGGCCGTGGGCCCTCTCGTCGGGCTCGCGGCGTCAGGACCGGCGCTGCCGGCCTCCCTCGCCGAGATGCGCCCCACCCCGGCGGACATCGAAGCATGCTGCGTGCAGGAGGACGGCCGAGTGGAGTGGCGCACGAACTCCGCCCCCGTCAGGCTGGTCAATCACGCCCTCTCCATGGACGGCACCCTCGGCGAGAGCATGGCCGTCCTGAGCCGCTATACCCCGCTGGGCGGGCCGTGGCGGGAATCCGGGGACGAGGGCCAAGACCACAGGGGGCACCCGGACGGCTTCGCCGACTGGCGGCAGTACCGGCCCAGCCAGCATGACAGGGCGCTCTTCGGCTCCGATCTGGTGGGTGCCCGCCCAGCGGGGCCAATCGAACTGCTGCGCGTCGCGGCCCGTTTCGGATGGCGGATCGATCACGCATGGGACCGACTGGCGATCTACCGTCCGTTCGGGCTCGAACTGCTCGTGGAGCGCCCGGAGTTCGACGTGGTGCCGACCTGGGAGGATCTGATCCTCCTCACCGAGCACTGCACGGGGTCGGCCCCTGCGCTTTGCGGGCAGGTCACGGGCGAGCGCATCGCCGTCACCGCGCGGGAGCTGGAGCGGCCGACCCGCTGGGTCCACGACCGGCTGGCCCTCTACGCCCCGCTGTTCGGCCTCGCGCTGCCGGCCGAATGCCCCGCCGGACCGGCCCCGACGCCGGTACCCCGTGCCTACCGGGACCACACCGAGTGAGGATTCGATGCCCGATCACGTACCGACCGATTTCCGTGAGTACGAGCCGGCCGTTCCGCCCACCGACACGTTCCATGTCGTACGTTCCGAGGACGGCCGCTGGTACACGGTGACCGGCCCGTGCCCGACGTGCAGGGCGACGGTGGTCTTCCGCGTCGCGTACGGGGTACTGGGGCCGGCCAAGAGGCTCCTGGGTCGCGGTCGGCGTACGCCCGAGCCGCTCACGGGCAGCATTCCCGTCTACTGCCAGTGCGGCTATCCCCATGCGGAGAGGCCGCCCGAGTCGCCCGACTCGGGGTGCGGCGCCTTCTGGGAGGTCCCCGTGCCGGCGCCCGCCCCGGGGACGACCACGTGACGGACCTGGCCAAGAAGCGGTTCGCGCAGCTGGGTCAGCAGTTGCAGCTCGATCAGCTCACCGCTGTACGCCGGCAGGCCGAGGGGTGGCGCAACGGCCTGACCGGGCTCACCGGTCTGGTCGGAGTGGTCTTCGTGCTCAAGGGGCGGGAGAGCGTGGCCGGGATGCCCGCCGTGTGGCGCTGGACCACGGCGGCGCTGCTCGTGTTCGCCTTCGTCCTGCTGCTGATCGGGGCTCTCGGTGCCGTCCGGGCCGCGCACGGGCAACTGGGGCAGCGGACCTGGCTGACCGGGGACCGGCTCTTCGCTGCCGTCCTTGACGAGGTCGAGCGGACCCAGGACGCCCTGACCGCCGCGCGCCGGGCCTCCGTTGTGGGACTGTGCGCGATCGTCGCCGCCATCGCCGTGTCCTGGGTCGTCCCGGCGGACGCCGGCAAGGAACCCGCCACCGCGGTGCCGCACGTGCTGGTGGTGACCGTCGATGGCCCTCGCTGCGGTGAGCTCATGGCGGGCGACACCCGGACGCTGACCCTCAAGGTCGCCGGGTCGAAGGGCAAGTCCGGCGGGCGGACACCGGCGGCGGGCGTGTGGCGCAGCATCCCCTTCGACCAGGTGCGTTCCATCACCCCTGTCCGCGGATGCTGATCGGCACGCGTCGCTGCCGCCCGCCGCCGGGGATGAGCGATCAGGAACTGCGGACGGAGCGAAGCAGGACGAGGCCCACGACGAGGCTCCCGGCGGGGCGCGCTTCCTGCACAACGCGAGAGCAACACAAGGCAAGGGCCCGGCCCGGCGCAGGGGGCGCTCCCCGCCGGTGCCGGGCCCCGCCCGTCGTGTAGCGGGCCGCGGTCGCTCAGCTCGTCGAAGCCGTCGCCTCGAGGGCCAGGCGATGCTCGCCCGCGTACACGTTCATGGAGTCGCCGCGCAGGAATCCGACCAGCGTGAGGCCGGTCTCCGCGGCCAGGTCGACCGCGAGCGAGGACGGTGCCGAGACCGCGGCGAGCACCGGGATGCCCGCCATCACGGCCTTCTGCGCCAGCTCGAACGACGCGCGCCCCGAGACGAGGAGCACCGAGCGGGACAGCGGAAGCCGCCCTTCCCGCAGCGCGCGCCCGACGAGCTTGTCGACCGCGTTGTGCCGGCCCACGTCCTCGCGTATGTCGACAAGGTCGCCGTCCTCGGTGAAGAGCGCGGCGGCGTGCAGGCCCCCGGTCCGGTCGAAGACCCGTTGTGCTTCCCGCAGCCGGTCGGGGAGGCGGGCGAGCAGTCCGAGATCGAGACGGACCGGGGGAGCGCTGTCCCCTTGCGTGTCGTCGATCGGCCACCGCGCGGTGGTGCGCACGGCGTCGAGCGACGCCTTTCCGCACAGGCCGCACGAGGACGTCGTGTAGACGTTGCGCTCCAGGGTGATGTCGGGGATCACGACATCCGGAGCCGTCTTCACATCGACGACGTTGTACGTGTTCGTACCGTCGGCGGTCGCGCCCGCGCAGTACACGATCGACTGCAGTTCCTCCGCGGCGCCGAGCACCCCCTCGCTCACGAGGAAGCCCGCCGCGAGCGCGAAGTCGTCGCCCGGGGTGCGCATCGTGATGGCGAGCGGTTTGCCGTTGAGCCGGATCTCCAGAGGTTCCTCGGCGACCAAGGTGTCCGGGCGCGCGGAGATCTGTCCGCCCCGCACCCGGATGACCCGGCGCCGTTCCGTGACGCGTCCCATGAGTGATCAGTCCCGGTTCTGTACGTGCTGGTAGCCGAAGCGGCCCTTGATGCAGAGATTGCCGTGGGTCACCGGGTTGTCGTGCGGCGAGGTGACCTTGACGATCTCATTGTCCTGCACGTGCAGCGTGAGATTGCAGCCCACTCCGCAGTACGCGCAGACCGTGGTGGTCTCGGTCTGCTGGGACTCGTCCCAGGTGCCCGCCTCGCGCATGTCGTACTCGGACTTGAAGGACAGGGCGCCCGTCGGACACACCTCGATGCAGTTGCCGCAGTACACGCACGCCGACTCGGTGAGCGGTCCGTCGTGCTCGACGGCGATCCGCGCGTCGAAGCCCCGGCCCACGACCGAGATGGCGAAGGTGTTCTGCCACTGGTCGCCGCAGGCGTCCACGCACTTGTAGCAGAGGATGCACTTGTCGAGGTCGCGGACGTAAAGGTCGTTGTCGATCTTCGGGTCCTCGTCGAGCCGGGCCGCGTCGGGACCGAAGCGGTCGGGCTTCGCGTCGTACTCCTTGATCCACTCCTCGACGCGGGGCGTGGTGGAGAGGTCCACGGACGAGGCGAGCAGCTCGATCACGATCTTCCGGCTGTGCCGGGCCCGCTCGGTGTCCGTCCTGACCGTCATGCCCGCTTCGGCCTTACGGGAGCACGCGGGCGCCAGCGTACGGGCGCCCTCGACCTCGACGACGCATACGCGGCAGGCGTTCTTGGGCCGCAGCGTGTCGCCCTCGCAGAGCGTCGGGATCTCCTTGCCCTCGGCCCGGCAGGCGTCCAGGATCGTGGACCCCTCCGGGACGCGGACCTCCTGGCCGTCCAGGGTGAACTCGATGAGCCTGCGCGGCAGTCCGAGCGGTACGGCGGACGTGTTGCGTGGCATGGCCGGTGCTGTCATTCGTACGCTCCCAGACGGTCGATGGCCGATTCCACGGCGTTCCACGCGGTCTGCCCGAGACCGCAGATCGAGGCGTCCTTCATGGCCGCCCCCACTTCACGAAGGAGTGCGATGTCGTTCGCCGCGGCCGCTCCGGTGCGGTCCGCGATCCGGTGCAGCGCCTCCTCCTGCCGTACGGTGCCGACGCGGCAGGGCACGCACTGGCCGCAGGACTCGTCACGGAAGAACTCGGCGATCCGGAGCAGCATCCGCGGCAGCGGCACGCTGTCGTCGAGCGCGAGCACCACGCCCGAACCGAGCGTCGTGCCCGCCGCGCGGGTGCCCTCGAACGTCAGCGGGATGTCCAGCTCGTCGGCCCGTACGAAACCGCCCGCCGCACCGCCGAGCAGCACCGCCTTCAACCGCTCGGGCGGGCCCGCGAGTTCGAGCAGATCGCCGAGGGTCGCGCCGAACGGCAGCTCGTAGATCCCCGGCCTCTCCACATTCCCGGACACGCAGAACAGCTTCGGTCCGGTCGACTTCTCGGTGCCGATCGCGGCGAACGCCTGCGCGCCCATCGTCAGGATCGGCAGCACGTTGACCAGCGTCTCGACGTTGTTCTCCACGGTCGGCTTGCCGAACAGGCCCTTCTCCACCGGGAACGGGGGCTTGGAGCGCGGCTCGCCGCGGTAGCCCTCGATGGAGTTGAAGAGCGCCGTCTCCTCCCCGCAGATGTACGCGCCCGCGCCCCGGCGTATCTCGATGTCGAAGTCGTAGCCCTGGCCCATGATGTTCTCGCCGAGCAGACCGCGCGCACGGGCCGTCTCGATGGCGTTCGTCAGACGCTCCAGGGCGCGCGGGTACTCGCCGCGCAGATAGAGGTAGCCCTGCCTGGCGCCGATCGCGTAGCCCGCGATCGTCATCGACTCGATGAGCGCGTACGGATCGCCTTCCATGATGACCCGGTCCTTGAAGGTGCCGGGCTCGGATTCGTCGGCGTTGCAGACCAGATAGTGCGGGTGGTCCGGCTGGGACGCGGTGGCCCCCCACTTGACCCCGGTGGGGAAGGCCGCGCCGCCCCGGCCGACCAGGCCCGAGTCCTTGACCTCGCGGATCACTCCCGCGGGTCCGATCGCGAAGGCCGTCCGCAGCGCCGTATAGCCGCCGTTGGAACGGTAGTCGTCGAGGTCGTACGGGTCGATGACGCCGATGTTCTTGAGCAGCACCAGTCCGTCCTGGCCGGCCTGCGGGACCGACAGTGCGGCCGCCGTCTCCTCGGGCGCCGTCTCCGGGGCGGTCGCCGCGACGATCGCCTCCTCGACGGTCGCCGGGGCGATCACGGCGGTGGCCCGCGTGACGTCGGGCGCCACCGGGTCCTCGCCGCTGAGCGCACCCAACAGCCGCATTCCGGGGCCCACTTGAGCGGAGGTGGGAGCCCCCGCCCGTATCACCAGAGCCGCCGGAGCTCGCTCGCACAGGCCCAGGCAGGGGCTCTTCTCCCAGAGGAACCCCGCCCCCGACGGTGTGCCCGCAGGACCCAGGCGCGCTTCGAGACCCGCGCACAAGGAGGCGGAGTCCCGGGAGGCGCACGCCAGGTCCGTGCACACATGAAGCACCGTCGCGGGGCGGGGCTTCATGGAGAACATGGAGTAGAACGTCGCGACCCCGTACGCCTCCGCCGGCGGGACCGTGAGCCGCCTGCAGAGATAGTCGAGCGCGCCCTCGCTGATCCATCCCACCCGGTCGTTGACCGCATGCAGCCCCGGCAACAACAGATCGCGCCGCTCCCGTGCGGCCCGTCCTCCACGTGCCCAGCGAAGGTCGGTGTCCGTACGGTCCGACGCCCCCTCCCAGGCCGACTCCGGCGGACCGAGCAGCGCGTCGATCGCTGCCCGCTCCTCATCGGTCGGCTTGCTGTCACCGAAGTGCAGATCCATGTCCTGCCTCAGCTCCTCACGGCCGCGACGGGCTCTGGCTGTTCGCTCTTGAGCTTCTCGATACGGATCGCCGAGGCCTTGAACTCGGCGGTCCCCGCGATCGGGCAATTGGCCTCGATCGTCAGCTGGTTGGTGTCCACCTCGTCGGGGAAGTGCATGGTCATGAAGGCGAGACCCGGACGAAGGGCGGGGTCGACCCAGACGGGTGCGGTGACCGTGCCGCGCCGGGACGCGACCTGCACCTCCTCGCCGACCTGGACACCGAGACGCTCGGCGTCCTCCGGGCAGAGCTCGATGTACTCGCCGCGCCTGAGCGGTGAGGCGAAACTGCCGCTCTGCACACCGGTGTTGTACGAGTCCAGGCGCCGGCCCGTCGTCAGACGGATCGGGAAGGACTCATCGGTGAGATCGACCGGCGGATCGTGGTCGACGAGACCGAACGCGGCGGGTTTTCCGCGCAGCTCCGGGTCGGTCTCCCAGAGCCTGCCGTGCAGGAAGCTCGACGGGAGCTTTTCCGTGTCCGGGCAGGGCCACTGCAGTCCGTGGTGCTCCTCGAGCCGGTCGTAGGTCATGCCGAAATGGTCGGGGGACAGGGAGCGCAGTTCGTCCCAGACGGCCTGCGAGTCGGCCCACTTCCACTCATGGCCGAGGAGACCGGCGATATCGCAGATGATCTCGATGTCCTCGCGCGCCTCGCCGGGAGGCGTGAGTGCGGCCCGTACGCGCTGAACCCGGCGCTCGCTGTTGGTCGTTGTGCCGTCCGTCTCGGCCCAGGCGGCCGTTGCGGGAAGGACCACGTCCGCCAGTTCGGCGGTCTTGGTCAGGAAGATGTCCTGGACGACGAGGTGGTCGAGGTTCTTCAGACGGCGCAGGGCCTGCTCGCTGTCGGCCTCGGACTGGGCCGGGTTCTCGCCGATGCAGTAGACGGCCTTGAGCGTGCCGTGATCCATCGCCTCGAACATGTCGGTGAGCGTCATGCCGTACTTCGGCTGGATCACCACGTCCCAGGCGGACTCGAACTTGGTGCGGTGGCCGTCGTCGAGGATGTCCTGGAAGCCGGGCAGGCGGTTGGGGATGGCGCCCATGTCGCCGCCGCCCTGCACGTTGTTCTGTCCGCGCAGCGGCTGCACGCCCGCGCCCCAGCGGCCGACGTGGCCGGTGAGCAGGGAGAGGTTGATCAACGCCCGTACGTTGTCGGTGCCGTTGTGGTGCTCGGTGATCCCGAGGGTCCAGCACAACTGGGCGCGCTCCGCGCTCGCGTAGGCGTGGGCGAGGTCCTTGATGGCGGCCGCGGGGACACCCGTCACCTTCTCGGCGAGCGAGAGCGTCCAGGGCTCGACCAGCTTCTTGTAGTCCTCGAAACCGGTGGTGGCCCGGTCGATGAACGACTGGTTGTGCAGCCCGGCCGCGATGATCTCGCGGCCCACCGCATGGGCGAGCGGGATGTCGGTGCCCACGTTGAGCCCGAGCCAGCTCTCCGCCCATTCGGCGGTCGAGGTGCGCCGGGGGTCGACGGCGTACATCCGCGCGCCGTTGCGTATCCCCTTCAGTACATGCTGGAAGAAGATCGGGTGCGCGAAGCGGGCGTTGGAGCCCCACATCAGGATGAAGTCGGTGTGCTCCACCTCCTCGTAGCTGGAGGTGCCGCCGCCCGATCCGAAGACGGCGGAGAGGCCGGCCACGCTCGGGGCGTGGCAGGTGCGGTTGCAGGAATCGACGTTGTTCGTGCCCATCACGACGCGGGTGAACTTCTGCGCCACGTAGTTCATCTCGTTGGTGGCGCGGGCGCAGGAGAGCATGGCGAAGGCATCGGGTCCGTGCTCGATCCGGCTCTGCCGGAATCCCTCCGCCGCCTTCGCCAGCGCCTCGTCCCAAGTCGCCCTGCGCAGTGGCCCGTTCTTCTCGTCACGGACCATGGGATGGGTGAGCCGGCTGTACGTCTTGGGAGTTCGGTCTCGCTTCTTCACGCTGAGCTCCTCATACACGCCCAGGGGTGTGCCCCGGGGCAAAGGCCTGTGGCTGGTGACCAGCGGGTGCGCCCTATTGCATACAGTATTCTGTCGCCCGTGTTCCAACGGAAGCCTCTTGCAAGGGGTTTGTCGATCCGTTGATCTCCGGGTGCGGATGAAGCAGGACGGGCATACGGGTGCGATACGCCGCATGCCCGTCCCGGTCGTACAGGGTCAGGCCGCGACGGCCGTGCCCTGGGCGAGGAGGTCCGAGATGGCCGCGACCGTCCGCAGCGTCGGTACCTTGACGTCGGTGAACTCGGCCAGCTCCACCACGGCCGAGAGCAGGACGTCGAGTTCCAGCGGTTTGCCCTTCTCCAAGTCCTGGAGCGTGGAGGTGCGATGGTCGCCCACGCGCTCCGCGCCCGCGATCCGGCGTTCGATGGAGATCTCCGGATGGCAGCCGAGCGCCGAGGCGACGGAGAGGGTCTCCGCCATCATCAGCTCGATCACCCCGCGGGTGGAGTCGTGCACGCACATCTCACGCATCGTCGCGCGGGTCAGGGCGCTGATCGGGTTGAACGAGATGTTCCCGAGCAGCTTGATCCAGATGTCGTTGCGCAGATCCGGTTCGACCGGGCACTTGAGGCCGCCGGCCTGCATCGCCTCGCTGAATTCGAGGCAGCGCTTGGAGACCGAGCGGTCCGGTTCGCCGATCGAGAAGCGGGTGCCTTCGATGTGGCGGACGACGCCCGGGCCCTCCAACTCGGTCGCCGCGTACACCACGCAGCCGATGGCCCGCTCCTGCGGCAGTACGGCGGTCACCGAACCGCCCGGATCCACGCTCTCGATCCGCTTGCCGTCGTGCGGCCCGCCGTGGCGGTGGAAGTACCACCACGGAATGCCGTTCTGGGCCGCGATCACGGAGGTGTGTTCCTGGAGCAGAGGCTCGACCAGCGGCCCGCACGCCGCATAGGAGTTGGCCTTCAGCCCCAGGAAGACATGGTCGACCGGGCCGATGTCCTCGGCCCGGTCCGTCGCGTGCACCTGCGCGGTCCAGTCGCCCCGCGGGCTGTGCACCTTCACGCCGTGCTGCCGCATGGCCGCCAAGTGCGGTCCACGGGCCAGGAGATGAACGTCGGCGCCGGCGCGTTGCAGCGCCGCTCCGACGTACGCGCCGATCGCACCGGCGCCGACAACTGCGACTTTCACTGTGGAGCTCTCCGTTCGGTCGAGGGAAGCCGATCTAGGGGAGCGGGGCTCGTGGCCCGGGTGGCTCCTGACCCGCACTGGGTCGGACCCGAAACTGGTTAGTGTCGACGAAATATTGTCTACAGTATGGGAACCCTCTCGACAACCCACCGCGGAGAAGCGGAAGTTGTAGGCGTTTACTTTTCAACCACTGATCGGATGTCTAGGGTGCGCACCTATGACCCCTCCGATCGCCCCACCCGGTTGGAGCCGCTGGCTCGTCCCGCCCGCCGCGCTCTCGGTGCATCTGTCCATCGGCCAGGCCTACGCATGGAGCGTCTTCAAGCCCCCACTCGAATCGGCGCTCGACCTCAGTGGCACGCAGAGTGCCCTGCCCTTCCAGCTCGGCATCGTGATGCTGGGCCTGTCCGCCGCGTTCGGCGGCACGCTCGTCGAACGCAACGGCCCGCGCTGGGCGATGACCGTCGCCCTCGTCTGCTTCTCGTCCGGCTTCCTGCTCGCCTCGCTCGGCGCCGCCACCGAGCAGTACTGGCTGATCGTCTTCGGCTACGGCTTCGTCGGAGGTGTCGGCCTGGGCATCGGCTACATCTCCCCGGTCTCCACGCTGATCAAGTGGTTCCCCGACCGGCCGGGCATGGCCACCGGCATCGCCATCATGGGCTTCGGCGGCGGCGCGCTGATCGCCTCGCCGTGGTCGGCGCAGATGATCGAGTCCTTCGGCGCGGACAGCGGCGGCATCGCGCTCGCCTTCCTGGTGCACGGCCTCACGTACGCCGTCTTCATGGCGCTCGGTGTGCTGCTCGTACGCGTCCCGAGGCCCGAGGCGACCCCGGACGGCAAGCCGCTCGCGCTCACCGGGGTCCAGGTCTCGGCGCAACAGGCCATCCGCACCCCGCAGTTCTGGTGCCTGTGGGTGGTGCTCTGCATGAACGTCACGGCGGGGATCGGGATCCTGGAGAAGGCCGCCCCGATGATCACGGATTTCTTCGCGGACACCAGCACCCCGGTCTCCGTATCGGCCGCGGCCGGTTTCGTCGCGCTGCTCTCGGCGGCGAACATGGCCGGCCGCATCGGCTGGTCCTCGACCTCGGACCTGATCGGCCGCAAGAACATCTACCGGCTCTACCTGGGCGCCGGCGCGGTGATGTACCTGCTCATCGTCGCTTTCGGCGACTCCTCCAAGCCGCTGTTCATCCTCTGCGCCCTGGTGATCCTCTCCTTCTACGGGGGCGGCTTCGCGACCATCCCCGCGTATCTGAAGGACCTGTTCGGCACCTACCAGGTCGGCGCGATCCATGGGCGTCTGCTGACCGCCTGGTCGACCGCCGGAGTCCTCGGACCACTGATCGTCAACTGGGTCGCGGACTCCGAGGAATCGGCCGGCAAGAGCGGGCCGGGCCTGTACGGCCTTTCCCTGACCATCATGATCGGGCTGCTCATCGTCGGATTCGTCGCCAATGAGCTGGTGCGTCCCGTCGACCCGCGCCACCACCACATCCCGGCACAGCGAAAGGCCTCCGATGACTCCTCCGTCGAGCAGCAGTCCGCCTGACCGGCGCGCCCTGATCGCCTTCGCCTGGCTCTGGGTCCTGATCCCGCTGGGCTACGGGATCTACGAGCTCGTACGGAAGGCCACCCAGCTCTTCACGGGCTGACGCCGGCCCACGGAAGCAGGGGTCGAGGTGCGCGAACGCGCGCCTCGACCCCTGCTTTGTGAACGGATGCGTATCCCTCTGTGACAAGGGCAACTTTTACCCACGCTGGAAATTGTGCTCGGTAGACTGTAGACGATAGCCAATGCCCATCCGTGAGGGGCGAGTTGACCGTGTGGCGGTGACGCCGCCCAGGAGGGGGTTCGTGATGTTGTCCGCTGGACTGCCGCAAGGAGCAGTACCCAAACTCGAGCGGCCGGGTCCGCTGCGTGAGCGTGTCTACGTCGCGCTGCTCGAGCTCATCACGACCAGATCGCTGCGACCGGGTCAGCACCTGGTCGAGAGCGAGCTCGCCGGGCACCTGGGTGTCTCGCGTCAGCCGGTGCGCGAGGCTTTGCAGCGCCTCAACACCGAGGGCTGGGTCGATCTGCGCCCCGCGCAGGGCGCGTTCGTGCACGAGCCCACCGAGGAGGAGGCCGACCAGCTCCTGACCGTGCGTACGCTCCTGGAAGCGGAGGCCGCACGGCTCGCGGCGGCGAACGCGGGCTCCGCCGGGATCGCCGCCCTCGAGGCGCTGTGCGAGAAGGGCGAGCAGGCCGTCGCCGACGGTGATGTGGACCTGGTCGTGGCGACCAACGCCGAGTTCCACGCCAAGGTCATGCAGCTGGCCGGCAACCTCGTGCTCTCCGAGCTGGCCGCCCGCGTCGACCAGCGGGTGCGCTGGTACTACACACCGGTCGCCCGCCAGCGCGGCAAGCAGTCATGGATCGAGCACCGCGAGCTGATCGCCGCGATCTCGGACCGCGACGAACAGCGCGCCACCCAGGTCATGCGCGCCCACACCGAGCACACCCGCCGTACGTACCACCAGCGCGAGAACGGCTGAACCCGGCTGCGTACGATGAGCGCGTGACCGCAGCCCTGTCCACGAGGAGCCGCCCCGCCGGGCGGCTCCTCGTGCTGCTGGTCCTCGCCGTACTGACCGGTGTGCTCGGCATGCACGCGCTGCCTCCCGGGGGTGCGCCGATGGCGCATCCGAAGGCGATGGCGCACGGCGGCGAGCCGGCGACCGTCGCAGGCCACGCGACCGTCGCGGGTCATGCGGCCGGCGCGGGCCGGACGACCGTCCACTGCGCGCACGGCGGCCATGGCTCGCAGCATCTGGAGCACGCGGACGGCACCTGCGCGGCGGCCGGTATCGGCTCGCCCTACGCGCCGCCCGCGCTGACCACGGCCCCGGTCGACGCGACCGCCGGATCCGAGGAGCCGACCGGTGTCTTCGCCGGGGCCGCACGCGGCCGGGCTCCGCCCGATCTGGCTGAACTGCAACTTCTGCGCATATAGGCCGTCCCGCGCGGCACCGCACTCCCTCCTGCCCGGCCCGCCCGTCTTCCGCGTGCCCGCCCGGCCTGCCCCGGAGTGCTCCGCCGCGTTCGCGTACACCCTGTATTCGCGCATCCGCACGGCCCCTCAGCGGCCGTGCGCGAAGGAGTTGCACCCCAGATGAAGAGCACACGTACCCTCATCCGCCGCACCCTGGCGGTCACCGTCGCCGGTGCCGCCGCGTTCGTCCTGGCCGCCTGTGGCGGCGAGGGCTCCACCGGTCACGGCGGCGGCCACACCTCGACGTCGCCGTCGGCCACCAAGGGCGAGCAGAACGCCGCCGACGTCGCGTTCGCGCAGGGGATGATCCCGCACCACCGCCAGGCGGTCGAGATGGCGGAGCTGGCCCCCGAGCGGGCGCAGTCGGCGGAGCTGAAGCGGCTCGCCGAAGAGATCAGGAAGGCGCAGGCCCCGGAGATCAAGACCCTGTCCGGGTGGCTCACCTCGTGGGGTGAGGACGTGCCCGCGGAGGGCGCATCCGGCCACGCGGGGCACGGCGGCACGGCGGGCATGATGACCGAACAGGAGATGACCGGGCTCGAGAACGCTTCGGGCAAGGCCTTCGACACCGCCTTCATGGAGCTGATGATCAAGCATCACGAGGGCGCCGTGGCCATGGCGAAGACCGAACAGGCCGAGGGCGCCCACGCCCCCGCCAAGAAGATGGCCGACGCGATCGTCACCTCGCAGTCCGAGGAGATCGAGCGGATGAACAAGATGCTCGGCAAGGACTGACCCCGGGCAGGTGAGGGGCGGGCGCCCAAGGGCGTCCGCCCCGCCTCCTCAAGGCCCCCGCCTCCTCAAGGCCCCCGCCTCCTCAGGCGAACGCGTCCGCGTGCTCCGACGCCCAGGTGCGGAAGGTCCGCGGTGGCCTGCCCGTGAGCTGCTCCACCGTGGGCAGCACGTGCGACTCGTCGAGCGTGCCGTCCACGTAGAAGCGGAAGAAGGCGTCCACGTACGCGGCGGGCATCTGCCCGCTCATCTCGGCACGTGCCTCGTCGTCCGGCTGCCCGACGAAGGTCAGCTTGCGGCCGAGCACGTCGCCGAGGATCTCCACCCGCTCCTCGGGCAGCAGCGACTCGGGACCGCTCAAGGCGTACGCCTTGCCTTCGTGGCCGGGAGAGGTGAGGGCGAGGGCGGCGACCGCGCCGATGTCGTACGGGTCCAGGGTCGCCTGCCGTACGTGGGCGAACGGTGCGCGGATCACGTCGCCGGCCGCCAACTGGTCCTTCCACTGAAGGGCGTTGGCGGCGAACGCGCACGGCCGGATGAACGTCCACGGCAGACCGCTCGCCTCGACCGCCTCCTCGGACTCCATCATGTAGCGGGTCACCGCGTTGGTCCGCTCCCCGCCCGGGACTGAGCTGCTGGACAGCAGCACCACCCGCTCCACTCCCGCGTCCGCGCACCTGGCGAGGGTCTCGGGGAGCCGCCGGTAGCCCGGCAGCAGGAAGATCCCCCGTACGCCGTCGAGGGCCGAGGCCACCGAGTCGGGATCGTCGAGATCGCCGGGGACGGGCAGGGCGCCGTCCGTGCGGGGCAGGCCCTTGCGGCTGAACGCCCTTACGGGCACGTCGAGTCGGCGCAGATGACGGACGACTTCCGAGCCGACATTGCCGGTGGCGCCGGTGACCAGGAACATGCGGGACCTCTCCCTGTTGCGTCGGATGACTCCACCCCAACAAGGACGCGCCGGGCTGTCCACCCCGTACCGGACCGTGGACCGGACGGCCGCCGATACGGCCGTCCCAGAGGGCCCGATCGCATCTTTGTCCTGTGCGTGGAGAAAGTTGTACTGGATTCCTGCGCAACTTCTTCCCCCTCAGGTCAACCGCTGCTACTTTCCCCTCGAAAGCCAGCGGATGCCGGAGTACGGCGGGAGGGGCGGCGTGAGACGAATGACGGCTCGACCCGCGAACGCGCACCAGGCGCGACTGCTCCGTCTGCTGCGTGACGGCGGGCCGAACTCACGGGCACAACTGGGCGACCAGGTCGACCTGTCCAGGTCGAAGCTGGCCGTCGAGGTGGACCGCCTCCTGGAGACCGGTCTGGTCGTCGCCGACGGCCTGGCCGCCTCGCGCGGCGGACGCCGCTCCCACAACATCCGGCTCGCGCCGGAACTGCGCTTCCTCGGCGTGGACATCGGCGCGACCTCCGTCGACGTGGCCGTCACCAACGCGGAACTCGAGGTGCTCGGACACGTCAATCAGCCGATGGACGTCCGTGAGGGCCCCGTCGCCGTCTTCGAGCAAGTCCTCGCCATGGCCGCCAAGTTGAAGGCCTCGGGGCTCGCGGAAGGCTTCGACGGGGCGGGCATCGGTGTCCCGGGACCGGTGCGCTTCCCCGAGGGCGTTCCGGTCGCGCCGCCGATCATGCCCGGCTGGGACGGCTTCCCCGTACGGGAGGCACTCAGCCAGGACCTCGGCTGTCCGGTCATGGTCGACAACGACGTGAACCTGATGGCCATGGGGGAGCAGCACGCGGGCGTCGCCCGCAGTGTGCACGACTTCCTCTGTATCAAGATCGGCACCGGTATCGGCTGCGGCATCGTCGTCGGCGGAGAGGTCTACCGCGGTACGACGGGCTCGGCCGGCGACATCGGTCATATCCAGGTCGAACCGGACGGCAGGCCCTGCGCCTGCGGCAACCGGGGCTGCCTGGAAGCCCACTTCAGCGGTGCCGCGCTCGCGCGGGACGCCGAGGAGGCGGCCAACTCGGGACGTTCACCCGAACTCGCGGCGCTGGTAGAGGCCGAGGGATTCGACGGCCGGCTCACCGCCGCCGACGTGGCCGCCGCGGCGGCCGCGGGTGACGCCGCCGCCCTGGAGCTGATCCGCGAGGGCGGCAACAGGACCGGGCAGGTCATCGCCGGTCTCGTCAGCTTCTTCAACCCGGGTCTCGTGGTGATCGGCGGTGGTGTGACCGGCCTCGGCCACACCCTGCTCGCCGCCATCCGCACCCAGGTCTACCGTCAGTCGCTGCCGCTCGCGACCGGCAATCTGCCCATCGTCCTGGGCGAGTTGGGGCCCACCGCCGGAGTGATCGGCGCGGCCCGGCTCATCAGCGACCACCTGTTCTCGCCGGCCTGATCCACGAGGCCGGCGCGCACCACCCGGCACGGCTGCACCACCGGTACGTACGACACCCGGTACGTCTCGTACGGCCACCGCACCGCCTGTACCCCGAGCAACACCCGCACCCGTAGAGCCGCCCCTACCCGTCGAGCGAACCACCCAGCCCCACCCCATCCGGACCCGCGCCCGGTACGACGCGCGGCTTTGCCCTGCCCGCTCACCCGGCATGGACCGCCCTTTGAGGGGATATGTCATGGCACCAGAGCAAGACCGAGCACCACAGCCGCCCTTGCTGCTCATGGACGGCATCACCAAGTCCTTTCCCGGCGTCCGCGCCCTCGACGGCGTCGCCCTCGAAGTGCTGCCCGGTGAGGTGCACTGTCTGCTCGGGCAGAACGGCGCCGGCAAGTCCACCCTGATCAAGGTGCTCGCCGGGGTCCACCAGCCCGACGGCGGTGAGATCCGCTGGCAGGGCGAACAGGTCGCCCTGCGGTCGCCGATCGCGGCGATGCGCCTGGGAATCGCCACCATCTACCAGGAGCTCGACCTCGTCACGCATGTGTCCGTGGCCGAGAACGTGTTCCTCGGGCACGAGCCGACAAGCGCCGGTTTCGTCGTACGGGCCGGAGAGGCGAAGGAGGCGACGCGCAAGCTGCTCAGGCGACTTGGACACCCCGAGATCGACCCGGGCACGCTCGTCGGCAACCTCTCCGCCGCCCATCAGCAGATCGTCTCGATGGCGCGTGCGCTCTCCCACGACGTACGCCTGATCGTCATGGACGAGCCGTCCGCGGCGCTCGACCCGGACGAGGTCGAGAACCTCTTCCGTATCGTCGCCGACCTCACCGCCGACGGCGTCGCCGTCGTCTACATCTCGCACCGCCTCGAGGAGATCCGCAGGATCGGCGACCGGGTCACCGTGCTCAAGGACGGCCGGGCGGTCGCCGTCGGACTGCCGGCCAAGACCACCCCGACCAGCGAGGTCGTCTCCCTGATGACCGGGCGCAACGTCGAGTACATCTTCCCCGAGCGGCCCACCGGGGCCGCGAACGGCAAGGTGCTCCTGAAGGCCGAAGGCCTTTCGCGTGACGGCGAGTTCGCGCCGCTCGACCTGGAGATCAGGCCCGGAGAGATCGTCGGCCTCGCGGGCCTGGTCGGCTCGGGACGTTCGGAGATCCTGGAGACCATCTTCGGTGCCAGGAAGGCCAGTTCGGGCCGCGTGCTCGTGGACGGCGAGGAAGTGCGGCCCGGCAGCGTGCGCGCCGCCGTACGCGCGGGGCTCGGGCTCGCTCCCGAGGAGCGCAAGCACCAGGCGCTGCTGATGCTGGAGTCCGTCACGCGCAACGTCTCGGTCTCCTCCATGTCCCGTTATTCACGCGGCGGTTGGCTCAACCGCGGCGCCGAGTTCGTCGCCGCGCAGAAGGCGGTACGCGAACTGTCGCTGCGGCCCGACAACCCCGACGTGCCGGTGCGCACCCTCTCCGGCGGCAATCAGCAGAAGGCGGTACTCGCCCGCTGGCTGCTTCGCGGCTGCAAGGTGCTGCTGCTCGACGAACCCACCCGCGGTGTCGACGTCGGAGCGCGCGCCGAACTCTATGCCGTCATCCGGCGGCTCGCCGACGAGGGCCTCGGAGTGCTGCTCGTCTCCAGTGAAGTCCCCGAAGTGCTCGGTCTCGCCGACCGGGTGCTCGTCCTGCGCGAGGGGCGCGTGGTGCATACGGCGCCCGCGCAGGAGCTCGACGAACACCGCGTACTCGATCTCGTGATGGAAGGGAGCCCGGCGACATGACAAGCCCTGTTTCGAAGGCGGAGCAGAACGGCCCCGGGGCCGGGCCTGTGCTCGCCGAACCCCAGGCGCCCAAGGCGCCAAGCCCTCGGCGTATCGCCTTCGCCCGTGCCGATCTGCGCACCTTGTCCCTGGTCGGCGTGCTGATCGCGCTGATCATCGTCGGCGGTGTCACCAAGCCCGACAACTTCCTGGAGATCGACAACCTCCAACTGGTCCTCACCCAGGCCTCGGTCATCGGTGTGGTCACGGTCGGTATGACCTTCGTGATCATCAGCGGCGGTATCGACCTGTCGGTCGGCGCGATCGTCGCCCTCGCCTCGGTATGGGCGACGACAGTGGCCACCCAGGAGTTCGGCTTCTGGGGCATCCTGTTCACCGCGGTGCTCGTCGGCGTCGGCTGCGGACTCGTCAACGGGGTCCTGATCTCGTTCGGCGGGATGGTGCCGTTCATCGCGACCCTGGCGATGCTCGCGGCCGGTCGCGGCCTCGCGCTGCAGATCACCGGCGGCAACACGCAGACCGTCACCATCGACTCCGTCCTGGAGCTCGGCTACCGGGACTCCTACATCCTGGGCATCCCGCCGCTCGTACTGATCTTCGCGGGCGTGGCGATCATCGGCTGGCTGGTACTCAACCGCACCACGTTCGGCCGTCGCACGGTCGCCGTCGGCGGCAACGACGAGGCGGCACGCCTGGCCGGCATCGATGTCCGCAGGCAGCGGCTCTACGTGTATCTGCTTTCCGGACTGTGCTGCGGTATCGCCGCGTTCATGCTGATCGTGCTCTCCGGCTCGGGCCAGAACACCAACGGCAACCTCTACGAACTCGACGCCATCGCCGCCTGCATCATCGGCGGCACCCTGCTCAGCGGCGGCCGGGGCACGATCGTCGGCGCCGTACTCGGTGTGCTGATCTTCCAGACGATCACCAACATCTTCATCCTCAACAACCTGGAGAGCGCGACCCAGCAGATCGCCAAGGGCGCGATCATCGTCGTCGCCGTCCTGGTGCAGCACCGCACGTCGCGCAACCAGACCACTTAGCGCGCCAGCGGACACCCCGTCTCCCCGGCGCACCGCCACCCCGTTCTTCCCGTGCACTCCCACCCACCCCGTCGTACCCACACTTCAGCGAAGGGTTCGTCATGCCAGAGATCACGAGCCGCAGAGGGCTGCTCTTCGGGGCCGCCGCCATCTCGACCGGTGCGGTCCTCACCGCGTGCACCAGCAATGAGCCGAGCGACAAGGAGAACGACAAGCCGTCGGAGGCGCCGGTCGCCGACGACAAGCCCGGCAAGGAAGTCACCATCGGCTTCGCGGGACCGCAGGCCGACCACGGCTGGCTCAACGCGATCAACGACAACGCCCGCAGCCGCGCCAAGAAGTACTCGGACGTCACGCTCGACATCACCGAGGGCTCCAACGACGCGGCCGCCCAGATCGGCCAGATCGACTCGCTGATCAACAAGAAGGTCGACGTCCTGGTGATCCTGCCGGCCGACGGCAAGGCCATGACCCAGGCGGGCCTCAAGGCCATGCGGGCAGGCATCCCGGTGATCAACCTGGACCGGATCTTCTCCTCGCCGCAGGCGTACCGCTGCTGGATCGGCGGCGACAACTACGGCATGGGCCTCAACGCCGGGCACTACATCGGCGAGAAGCTCAAGGACAAGCCGGACGCCAAGGTCATCGAGCTCGCGGGCATCGACAACCTGGAACTCACCCAGCAGCGCACCAAGGGCTTCGACGACGCCCTGAAGAACTACCCGAACATCAAGAAGGTGGCCCGTCAGGCCGCCGAGTTCACCGTCGAGTCCGGCCAGGCCAAGATGGCCTCGCTGCTGCAGGCGCAGAAGAACTTCGACGCCCTGTGGAACCACGACGACGACCAGGGCGTCGGCGCCCTGCAGGCGATCGAGCAGGCCGGCCGCGACGGCTTCCTGATGGTCGGCGGCGCGGGCGCGGCCAGCGCCTTCGACCACATCGAGAAGGACGACGGCGTGCTCAAGGCCACCGTCCTGTACCCGCCGACGATGGCCGCGTCGGCGATCGACCTGGCGCGTGCGCTCGGGCAGGCCAAGGGCATCGGCGGTATGGCCGAATTCGAGATCCCGTCCTCGGTCACCTTGTACTCGGCCGTCGTCGACAAGACCAACGTCGCCCAGTACAAGCCCACCGGCTTCAAGTGATGCGGACTCGGGCCCCGGGCCTCGTGGGCCCGGGGACCCGCGCATCCGCACCTGGTGCCGCAGTCATCCCCCCACGGCCGACGACTGCGGCCCCGCAAGCCGACTAGGAGGAATCCCGTATGGAGGACGTGCAAGGCAAGCAGGAGTCCGCCGCCGAGAGGCGCGGCGGACTCGGCGTGGGCATGGTCGGCTACGCCTTTATGGGCGCCGCCCACTCCCAGGGGTGGCGCACCGCGGGACGGGTCTTCGACCTGCCGCTGCAGCCCAGGCTCGCGGCGATCTGCGGACGGGACGCGACGGCCGTGCAGGCGGCCGCGGACCGGCACGGCTGGGCGGCCGCCGAGACCGACTGGCGGGCGCTGATCAACCGTGACGATGTGCAGCTCGTCGACATCTGCACACCGGGCGACAGCCACGCGGAGATCGCGATCGCCGCGCTCGAGGCCGGTAAGCATGTGCTGTGCGAGAAGCCGCTGGCCAACACGGTGGAGGAGGCCGAGGCGATGCTGGAGGCGGCCGAACGGGCCGCCGCCCGGGGGCAGTTGGCGATGGTCGGCTTCAACTACCGCCGGGTGCCCGCCATGGCCCTCGCCCGGCAGATGGTCGCCGACGGCAGGCTGGGGGCCATTCACCACGTACGCGTGACGTATCTGCAGGACTGGCTGGTCGACCCGGAGTTCCCGCTGACCTGGCGCCTGGAGCGCGAGCACGCGGGGTCGGGGGCGCTCGGCGACCTCGGGGCGCACATCGTGGACCTCGCGCAGTACGTCACCGGATCGCAGATCACCGGCGTCTCCGCGCTCACCGAAACGTTCATCCGGGAGCGTCCGCTGCTCGCCGGTTCCTCGGCCGGCCTTTCGGGGACCGCGTCGGGGGAGCGCGGGCCGGTGACGGTGGACGACGCCGCGCTGTTCACGGGACGGTTCGCCAACGGGGCGCTCGCCTCCTTCGAGGCGACCCGGTTCGCGACCGGACGCAAGAACGCGCTCCGGCTCGAACTCAACGGTGAGAAGGGCTCGTTGGCCTTCGATCTGGAGCGGCTCAACGAGCTCGAGTTCCACGACCAGACCCTGCCCGCCGGCTCGGCCGGATTCCGGCGCATCCTCGTCACCGAACCCGAGCACCCGTATCTGGAGGCCTGGTGGCCGCCGGGCCACGGTCTCGGCTACGAGCACACCTTCGTCCACCAGGCCCGCGATCTCGTGCACGCCATCGCGTCGGGCACCGCGCCCGCGCCGTCCTTCGCGGACGGGCTCCAGGTGCAGCGGGTGCTCGCGGCGGTCGAGGAGAGCGCGGCCAAGAACTCCGCGTTCACTGCCATACCGGTCCAGGAGGCCCGGACATGAACCGTGTACGGGTCGAGGCGGCCTGGACATGAAACACATTCGGGTCGAGGAGGCCCGGACATGAACCGCATACCGGTCGAGGAGGCCCGGATATGACCCGACCCTTCACGCTCTTCACCGGCCAGTGGGCCGATCTCCCGCTCGAGGAGGTCTGCGCGCACGCCCGCGACTTCGGCTACGACGGCCTCGAACTCGCCTGCTGGGGCGACCACTTCGAGGTCGACAAGGCCCTCGCCGACCCCGCGTACATCAAGGGGCGCCACCAGCTCCTGGAGAAGTACGGACTGAAGTGTTTCGCCATCTCCAGCCACCTCGTCGGCCAGGCCGTCTGCGACTCGATCATCGACGAGCGGCACCAGGCCATCCTTCCCTCGCGCATCTGGGGCGACGGTGAGGGCGAAGGCGTGCGGCAGCGGGCGGCCGCAGAGATCAAGGACACCGCACGGGCCGCCGCGGCCTTCGGGGTCGACACCGTGATCGGCTTCACCGGCTCCTCGATCTGGCATCTCGTCGCCATGTTCCCGCCGGCGCCCGAGTCGATGATCGAGCGCGGTTACGAGGACTTCGCCGAGCGCTGGAACCCGATCCTCGACGTCTTCGACGCGGAGGGTGTGCGCTTCGCCCATGAGGTGCACCCCAGCGAGATCGCGTACGACTACTGGACGACCGTACGCGCCCTCGAGGCGGTGGACCGGCGGCCGGCCTTCGGTCTGAACTTCGACCCGTCGCATTTCGTCTGGCAGGACCTCGACCCGGTCGGCTTCCTGTACGACTTCCGTGACCGGATCTATCACGTGGACTGCAAGGAGGCCCGGCGCCGCCTCGACGGCCGCAACGGGCGGCTCGGCTCGCATCTGCCCTGGGGCGACCCGCGGCGCGGCTGGGACTTCGTCTCCGCGGGACACGGCGACGTGCCCTGGGAGGACGTCTTCCGGATGCTCAACTCCATCGGCTACGAGGGTCCGATCTCGGTCGAGTGGGAGGACGCCGGGATGGACCGCCTGCGGGGCGCCCCGGAGGCACTGGCCAAGCTGAAGGCGTACGACTACGAGCTGCCGACGGCGTCGTTCGACGCCGCGTTCGGGAGCGACTGAGCGCGGGCCCGCAGGGGCCCGGTGGTCGTACGCGACACCGGGCCCCCGCTCCGGCCTGCCCGGAAACAGGCCGCTGACCTCGGCGAACAAGGCTTTGTCCTTAGCCGGGAAAAAGTTCAACTTCCTTGCTGCACAACGTCTTTCGGAAGTGGACGAACCCGGCTACGGTCCCTGAGGTGTACAGGACATGAGTCGCTCGGGGTGACGGCGCACCCCGGCCCTTTCACCGCACGTCACCGCACCCGTTCCGTACGGCCCACCCGTTCCCGGAGGGACTTCGTGCACAGAAGCAGAGTTCTCACTCCAAGAGCCGTCAGAGCCAAGAAGCGTCCGAGATTGCGCACCACCCTCGCCCTGTTCACCGGCCTGCTGCTCGCCGTTGGCACCCCGGCGAGCATCGCAGGAGCCCACCCCGGCCACCCCGAGCACGACGAGCAGCCGGCCGCCGCCGAAGGGCAGTTCCAGCAGGTGCCGCTCGCCAAGGGCGAGCCCGAGACCGGCGAGCCGATGTCGCTCGCCGTACTGCCGGACCGCAGCGTCCTGCACACCTCGCGCGACGGCACACTGCGCCTGACCGACCAGGGCGGCGTCACCAAGGTCGCCGGCAAGATCCCCGTCTACAACCACGACGAGGAAGGCCTGCAGGGCGTAGCCGTCGACCCGGACTTCAAGAACAACCGGGCGATCTTCCTCTACTACGCCCCGCCGCTGGACACTCCGGCCGGCGACGCCCCGGAGACCGGCACCGCCGAGGACTTCAAGAAGTTCGACGGCGTGAACCGTCTGGCGCGCTTCACCCTCAACGCCAACGGCACCCTCGACATGGCCAGCGAGAAGAAGGTCATCGACGTCGCCGCCTCGCGCGGCCTGTGCTGCCACGTCGGCGGTGACATCGACTTCGACGCGCAGGGCAACCTGTACCTGTCGACCGGCGACGACACCAACCCCTTCGCCTCCGACGGCTACACCCCGATCGACGACCGCGAGGGCCGCAACCCCGCCTTCGACGCACGGCGCAGCTCCGGCAACACCAACGACCTGCGCGGCAAGATCCTCCGGATCAAGGTGGCCGCGGACGGCTCCTACACCATCCCGGAGGGCAACCTCTTCGCCCCGGGCACCGAGAAGACCCGTCCCGAGATCTATGCGATGGGCTTCCGCAACCCGTTCCGGATGAGCGTCGACGACAAGACCGGCATCGTGTACGTGGGCGACTACGGCCCCGACGCGGGCGCGGCCTCCGCGACGCGCGGCCCGGCCGGGCAGGTCGAGTTCGCCAAGGTGACGAAGGCCGCCAACTTCGGCTGGCCGTTCTGCACCGGCAACAACGACGCGTACAACGACTACGACTTCGCCACCAAGGAGTCCGGTCCGAAGTTCGACTGCGCCAACCTGAAGAACACCTCGCCGCACAACACCGGCCTCACGGACCTCCCGCCGGCCCAGGCCGCGTGGATCCCGTACGACGGCGGCAGCGTGCCCGAGTTCGGCACCGGCTCCGAGTCCCCGATGGCGGGCCCGGTCTACCGCTACGACCCGGACCTCGACTCCAAGGTGAAGTTCCCCGCGTCCTACGACGGTGACTTCTTCGCGGGCGAGTTCGGCCGCCGCTGGATCAAGCCGATCTCGCAGAACGAGGACGGCTCGGTCAAGGAGATCAAGACCCTGCCGTGGACCGGCACGCAGATCATGGACATGGAGTTCGGCCCCGACGGCGCGCTCTACGTCCTCGACTACGGCGTCTCCTGGTTCCAGGGCGACGAGCACTCCGCGCTCTACCGGATCGAGAACGCCGAGGACGGCTTCTCGCCGCTGGCCGAGGTCAGCGCCGACAAGACGTCCGGACCGGCCGGTCTCAAGGTGAAGTTCACCGGCTCCGCCAAGGACGCGGACTCGACCGACCTCACCTACAGCTGGGACTTCGGCGACGGTACGAAGGGCGAGGGCCTGACCCCCACCCACCAGTACAAGAAGATCGGCACCTACACGGTGACGTTCACGGCGAAGGACCCCGAGGGCAACACCGGCACCGCCAACGCACGCATCGTCGTCGGCAACACCGAGCCCAAGGTGAAGATCGACATCCCGGGCAACGGCAGCCTGGCCGAGTTCGGCAAGCCCGTCCCCTTCAAGGTGACGGTCACCGACCCGGACGAGACGGTCGACTGCTCCAAGGTCAAGGTCGCGTACAGCCTCGGCCATGACTCCCACGCACACGAGCTGACCAGCGAGATGGGCTGCGAGGGCACCCTCACGCCGCCTCCGGGTGACGGTGGCCACGACCCCAACGCCAACATCTACGGTGTCGTCGGCGCTTCGTACACCGACGGCGGCTCCAACGGCCAGGAGGCGCTGACCGGTACGGCCCGCGCCGTGCTCCAGCCGCTGCACCGCCAGGCCGAGCACTTCGGCAAGCAGTCGGGCGTCAAGGTCTACGACAAGGCCGGTGCCAACGGCGGCAAGACCGTCGGTGACATCAACGACGGCGACTGGATCTCCTTCAGCCCGTACAAGTTCTCCGGGCAGAAGAAGATGACCGTACGGGCCTCATCCGGCGGCGCGGGCGGCTTCATCGAGCTGCGCACCGGCTCGCCCACCGGTCCGCTGCACGGCTCCGCGTACATCCCGCCGACCGGCAGCTGGGACACGTTCCAGAACGTCGACGTGCCGCTGCGGGCCCTGCCCGCCAAGACCACCGAGATCTACCTGGTCTTCAAGGGCGGCGAGGGCGCGCTGTACGACGTGGACGACTTCGAGTTCTCCACCGAGCCGTTCAAGTCCGGCAAGAAGGTCCTGGTCTTCTCCAAGACCGCCGGCTTCCGGCACGACTCCATCCCGACGGGCGTCGCGGCCCTGAAGGAGCTGGGCGCACCGGCCGGCATCACGGTCGACGCGACCGAGGAGGCCGGACAGTTCACCACCACCAACCTCGCCAAGTACGACGCGGTGGTCTTCCTGTCCACCACGGGTGATGTCCTCAACGAGGCGCAGCAGAAGGCCTTCGAGGGGTACGTGGCGAACGGCGGCGGCTACATGGGCGTCCACGCGGCCGCCGACACCGAGTACGACTGGGAGTTCTACGGCGGCCTCGCCGGCGCCTACTTCCAGTCGCACCCGGCGATCCAGAAGGCCACGGTCCGCGTCGAGGACCACGACCACCCGTCCACCGCGCACCTGGACACCAAGTGGGAGCGCACCGACGAGTGGTACAACTACCGCACCAACCCGCGTGACAAGGCCAAGATCCTGGCGACCCTGGACGAGACGACCTACCAGGGCGGCACCATGAAGGGCGACCACCCGATCGCCTGGTGCCAGAGCTACGGCGGCGGCCGCTCCTTCTACACCGGTGGCGGTCACACCAAGGAGTCGTACGCGGAGCCGGCCTTCCGCACCCATCTGCTCGGCGGTCTGCAGTACGCCTCCGGCCAGGTGAAGGCCGACTGCAAGCCGGACACCGGCTACCGGGACATCTTCAACGGGGAGACCCTCGAAGGCTGGAAGCAGGCCGGACCCGGCAAGTTCGTGGTCAAGGACGGGGTCATGGAGACCGAGGGCGGCATGGGGCTGCTCTGGTACCAGGCCAAGGAGCTCAAGTCGTACTCCCTGAAGCTCGACTGGAAGATGCAGGGCGACGACAACTCCGGGATCTTCGTGGGCTTCCCGGCCTCCGACGATCCGTGGTCCGCGGTGAACAAGGGGTACGAGATCCAGATCGACGCCTCCGACGCGGCCGATCGCACGACAGGGGCGGTCTACTCGTTCAAGTCGGCGAACATCAAGGCCCGTGACCAGGTGCTTCGGCCGCCCGGCCAGTGGAACTCGTATGAGATCAGGGTCCAGGGGGAGCGCCTCCAGGTGTTCCTCAACGGAGTCAAGATCAACGACTTCACCAACACGGACCCCGCGCGGAGCCTGACCGACGGCTACATCGGTCTGCAGAACCACGGCTCCGCCGACCATGTCTCCTTCCGCAACATCCAGCTGAAGAACCTGCCCGTTCCGGGCGCCTAGTACGGCGTCGGGCGGCGGACGCCGGACCTCCGCCCGACGTCTCAGGTCCTGTCGCCCCCGGGTGAGCAGGACCAGGCCGGACCGGCTGTCCCCGAATTGATCACGGGGGCGGCCGGGCCCGGTCCCTCTCTTCCGGCGACGAACCGGCGACTGGCGGCATGGTCCGCCGGTGGCCGGGATCTGTCCGGTGGCCGGCGGCTCGTACCGCCGGCGGCCGGACTGTCCGGCGGCTGGGCGGCGTATGCCGACAGCGGCCGGCACTATCCGGCAATGGTCCGTGCACGACAGGAGGCTCCCTGTGTCCACGTCCGAAAGCTCCCAACCGCCCACCACCGCACCCGCCTTGGGAGTGTGGCTCATCGGTGCCCGCGGCTCCGTGGCCACCACCGTGGTCGCCGGCGCGGCGGCCGTCGCCGCCGGGCTGCACCCGGCGACCGGCATGGTCACCGAGACGCCTCCGTTCGCGGACTGCTCGCTCGCGCCGCTCGGGTCACTGGTGTTCGGCGGTCATGACACCAACAGCTGCCCGCTGCCCAAGCGCGCCGAGCACCTGGCCGCCGGGGGAGTGCTGCCGTACGGTCTGCCGGCCGCGGTCGGCGCCGAACTGGCGGCCGCGGACGCGGAGATACGGCCCGGCGGCCCGCTTCCGGGCGACGCGCGCACGGACGAGGAGCTGATCGACGCCTTCGCCGCGGACCTCACGGATTTCGTACGGCGCCGTGGCCTCGCCCGGGCCGTCGTGGTGAACGTGGCCTCGACGGAGCCCCTGCCCGATCCCGACTCGGACCGGCTGCCCGTCAGCTCGCTCTACGCTGCCGCCGCACTGCGGGCCGGGCACCCGTATGTCAACTTCACCCCCTCCACGGGGATGCACCACCCCGCGCTGGCCGACGCCTCCGCCTCCTCAGGGCTCACCTGGGCCGGGCGTGACGGCAAGACCGGCCAGACACTGCTGCGTTCCGTACTCGCGCCGATGTTCCTGCAGCGCGCACTCGACGTACGGGCCTGGTCCGGCGCGAACCTTCTCGGTGGCGGCGACGGTGCCGCGCTGGCCGACCCCGCCGCGGCGGCCGCCAAGAACGCAGGCAAGGAGCGTGTCCTTGCCGACGTGCTCGGTGCCGCCCCGCAGGGCGAGGTGCACATCGACGACGTCCCGGCGCTCGGTGACTGGAAGACCGCCTGGGACCACATCGCCTTCGACGGCTTCCTCGGCTCGCGGATGGTGCTCCAGACCATCTGGCAGGGCTGCGACTCGGCGCTCGCCGCACCGTTGGTCCTCGACCTGGCCCGGCTGGTCGCGCGCGCCGGGGACGTGGGTCTGACGGGCCCGCGCCCCGAACTCGGCTTCTACTTCAAGGACCCGGACGGCGAATCCTCCTCCCTCGGCGAACAGTTCACGCACCTGCTGTCCTTTGCCGATCAGCTGAGGGCCACCCGGTGACCGGCTCCCGGATACGTCGCCTCTCCTTGGCCGGCGCGCTGGTATTGGCGGGGGTTGTGGGGGCGGCTTGGTCGGGAGCGGGGCGCGGTGGTGGACGTCGGTCCGCGCCCGCGACCGGTGGTGTGGGTGGACGTCGGTCCGCGCCCGCGACCGGTGGTGCGGACGGAAGTCGGTCCGCGCCCGCGACCGGTGGTGCGGACGGACGTCGGTCCGCGCCCGCGACCGGTGGTGCGGTGACGGTCGAAGGAACCGCCGCCACGTCACCGGGCGAGCCTGGAACGCGACCCGGGCCGCCGCCCGGAACTGGTGATGTTTCCGCTGGGGAGAACGTTGTCAGTGGTGCGGGCGGCACGTCGGGCGCGAGCGGTACACCTCCGGAGCCGGGCGGCGCGCCGTTGCGGGAACGAGAGGTGGCATCGGGCGGCGAGGCCTCAGGTGTCGTGCCGTTGTGGGACCGTGGCGTGGCATCCGGCGGTCAGGCGTCGAGCGACGTGCCGCTGGGGGATCGCACCGGCGCTGCGCGCGGCCAGGCGTCCGGCGCCTCACCGCGGGGAGGCGCCGTCTCCGACGGGCAGCCGAACCCCGCGCACCGGCCCGGCACTGTCCCGCACGCGGAGGCACTCCCCGACGCGGACCCACCAGCACGCCACCGCCCTCGCCTCGGCGACTGGGCCGAACTCCTGCGCGTCTCCGCCCTGTTCACCGTCCCCGGTGACGCCCTCGCCGGCGCCGCGGCGAGCGGTGCGCGACCGCGCGGGCGCACCCTGCTCGCGATCGCCTCCTCCCTCTGTCTGTACGAGGCCGGGATGGCCCTCAACGACTGGGCCGACCGCGAGGTCGACGCCGTGGAGCGCCCCCACCGGCCCCTGCCCTCGGGGCGCATCACCCCGTTCGCCGCGCTCGCCGCGGCCGCCGGACTCACGGCTGCCGGGCTTGCGCTCGCGTCGCTGGCCGGGCGGCGTCCGCTCGCCGTCGCGGGCGCGCTTGCCGGCACCGTGTGGGCGTACGACCTGGGTCTGAAGAACACCCCGGCGGGTCCGCTTGCCATGGCCGGAGCCCGTTCGCTCGACCTCCTCCTCGGCGCCGTCGCCACCACCGGCCGGGTGCGCCCCGCCCTGTCGGCCTCCGCGCTGCTCGGCGCCCACACGTTCTCCGTCACCACTGTCTCCCGGCGCGAGGCGGAGGGCGGCTCAACCCTCGCCCCGCTGACGGGACTTGCTGTCACGGCGGTGCTGTCGCGTGCGGTGGCACATGGGCGCGTGGGGAGCGGGACGGCGGTCCCCGGACCGGCTGGCCCGACGCCCTCACCCCACCAGCTCCCGGCGGGCCGAGGAGTCGCAGCCGCCCTCGGCCTGCCGGGCCCCACCCCCACCGACAGCCTGCGCTCCGCACTGGGCGCTCTGTACGCCCTCACCGCGGCGCAGCCCCTCTTCCATGCGCTCCTCAACCCTTCGCCCCAGCTCACCCAGCGAGCCGTGGGCGGCGGGATCCGCGCGATGATCCCGCTCCAGGCGGCCCTCGCGGCCAGGTCGGGCCACCCCGGCGTCGCGGTGGTCACCGCGTCACTTGCCCCCGTCGCCCGCCGGTTCGCACGGAAGGTGAGCGTCACATGAGCCTCCGTTTCGGCTACGGCACCAACGGCCTGACCGATCTGCGCCTCGACGACGCCCTCGGCCTGCTCGCCGACCTGGGGTACGAGGGCGTCGGTCTCACCCTCGACCACATGCATCTGGACCCGATGGCGCCCGACCTCGCGGCCCGCACCCGCCGGGTGGCCCGCCGCCTCGACCAGCTCGGCCTCACGGCGACCGTCGAGACCGGCGCGCGCTATGTCCTGGACCCGCGCCGCAAACACGGCCCGTCCCTCCTCGACCCCGATCCCGACCGCCGCGCCGCCCGCGTACGGCTGCTGATCCGCGCCGTACGCGTGGCGGCCGACCTGGGTGCGCATGCCGTGCACTGCTTCAGCGGCATCAAGCCCGAGGACACCGCCGACGATGTGGCGTGGAAACGGCTCACCGAGGCGATCGTCCCGGTGGTCGAAGCGGCCGAGGGCGCGGGCACACCTCTGGCGATCGAGCCCGAACCCGGGCACCTTCTCTCCTGCCTCGCCGACTTCCACCGGCTGCGCACGGATCTGGGCGCCCCGGAGGCTCTCGGGCTCACCCTCGACATCGGTCACTGCCAGTGCCTCGAACCGGCATCGCCGGCCGACTGCGTCCGGGACGCCGCACCTTGGCTGCGGCATGTGCAGATCGAGGACATGCGCCGCGGCGTCCATGAACACCTCCCCTTCGGTGAGGGCGAGATCGACTTCCCGCCCGTCCTCGAGGCGCTGGCCGCCACCGGCTACCAGGGCCTCACCGTCGTCGAACTTCCCCGGCACTCCCACGCCGGTCCCCAACTGGCCGAGGAATCCCTCGAGTTTCTGCATCTGGCCCAGGCGGCCGCGGAACGCCGCGCACAACAACGCCGTACGGCGGGAGCCGAACACCGGGAGCAGGGGCGGCCCGCCCCCGGACCGGTCACGCCGCGCCCGGCCGTCCAGGCGGCACCCCTCGACGCCCAGCCCGCCGAAGGAGGCAGGCCATGACCGGCACCCCCGCCCTCGGGGCACTCCGCGCCCGCCTCGAATCCGCCCTGGACGACGAAGCCCGGACCTGGCTCGCCCAGGCCCTGACCACGGCGGCCGCCCACCGGGCCGACACCGACCAGACCCACCCCGATGGCGCCGCCTCGCACCGTGCCGACCCCGACCAGGCCCATGCCCACCCGTCCGCCCCAGGCCAAGGACCCGTCCCCACCTGGGAGTTGCGCTTCGCCCAAGCCGGCCGCCGCTGCGGACCCGAGCACGCCGATGACGCCCGGCTGCTCCTCCTGCACGCCGCCCGCGCCGACGCCGCCACCCTCACCCGCCTCTACGAGCAGGGCACCGCCGCCGAACGCCGCGCCGTCCTGCGCGCCCTCGGGCACCTCGTGCCCGGACCCGAGGCGCTCGGGCTCACGGAGGACGCCCTGCGCACCAACGACACCTCCCTGGTGGCCGCAGCCGTCGGCCCGTACGGCGCCGAGCACCTCGACGCCCACGCCTGGCGGCATGCCGTACTCAAGTGCCTGTTCACCGGCGTGAGCGTCGATGCCGTCGCCGCACTCGCCGACCGCGCCAGAGGCGACACCGAACTCGCCCGCATGCTCGGCGACTACGCGCGCGAGCGCACCGCCGCAGGCCGCCCCGTCCCCGGCGATCTGCAACGCGTCCTGGCCCTCACCGAGGCGCTGACCGAGGCGCTGACCGAGGGTCCCACCGAGCAGCCCGCCGAAGCCGCCTCCGCCGCGTCCCCCCAGGAGTCCTGATGCGCATCTTCGACCCCCACATCCATATGACCTCCCGCACCACCGACGACTACGAGGCCATGTACGCGGCCGGTGTCCGCGCCGTCGTCGAGCCGGCCTTCTGGCTGGGCCAGCCCCGCACCTCCCCGTCCTCCTTCTACGACTACTTCGACTCGCTCCTGGGCTGGGAGCCCTTCCGCGCGGCGCAGTACGGGATCGCCCACCGCTGCACGATCGCCCTCAACCCCAAGGAGGCGAACGACCCCCGCTGCACCCCGGTCCTCGAGCAGTTGCCGCGCTATCTGGTCAAGGACAACGTCGTCGCCGTGGGCGAGATCGGGTACGACTCGATGACCCCGGCGGAGGACGCCGCACTGTCCGCCCAGCTCCAGATGGCCGCGGACGCCGAACTCCCCGCACTCGTGCACACCCCGCACCGCGACAAGCTCGCCGGTCTGCACCGCACCATCGACGTCGTCCGCGAGTCGGCGCTGCCACTGGACCGGGTGCTGCTCGACCATCTCAACGAGACCACGGTCAAGGACGCCAAGGACGCCGGCTGCTGGCTCGGTTTCTCCGTCTATCCCGACACCAAGATGGACGAGGACCGTATGGTCGCGATCCTGCGGAGCTACGGACCGGAGCAGGTCCTCGTCAACTCGGCCGCGGACTGGGGCAAGAGCGATCCGCTGAAGACCCGCAAGGTGGGCGACGCGATGCTCGCCGCCGGGTTCACCGAGGACGAGGTCGACCAGGTCCTGTGGCGCAACCCCCTCGCCTTCTACGGTCTCAGCGGCCGGCTCGACCTCGATGTCGTGGGCACCGAGGCCACGCACGAGGGGAACTCGATTCTGCGCGGAGGTGAGTGAGCCATGCGCTTCCGTCACCCCGACGGCTCCACCGTCCACCTCGCGTACTGCACCAATGTGCACCCCGCCGAGACCCTCGACGGTGTGCTCGCCCAGCTCCGCGACCACTGCGAACCCGTCCGCAAACGGCTCGGCAGGGACCGGCTCGGCATCGGTCTGTGGCTCGCGCGCGACGCTGCCCGCGCGCTGATCGCCGACCCCGCCGCGCTGCGCGGGCTGCGCGGCGAACTCGACCGGCGCGGCCTCGAAGTGGTCACCCTCAACGGCTTCCCGTACGAGGGCTTCGGCGCCGAAGAGGTCAAGTACCGCGTGTACAAACCGGACTGGGCCGACCCCGAACGCCTGGGCCACACCACCGACCTGGCCCGGCTGCTCACCTCGCTGCTCCCCGACGACGCCACCGAAGGCAGCATCTCGACGCTGCCGCTCGCCTGGCGCACGGCCTACGACGACACCCGCGCCGCCCTCGCACGCGACGCCCTCACCACCCTGGCCCAGCGCCTCGACGCGCTCGAGGAGCTCACCGGCCGCTCGATCCGTATCGGCCTGGAACCCGAACCCGGCTGCACCGTTGAGACCACTGCCGACGCGATCGCCCCACTGGCCGACGTCGGTCATGACCGCATCGGCATCTGCGTCGACACCTGCCATCTCGCCACCTCCTTCGAAGATCCGGGGACCGCACTCGACGCCCTGGCCGTCGCGGGCATCCCCATCCACAAGGTCCAGCTATCCGCCGCACTCCACGCCGAGCAGCCCCAACTGCCCGAAGTCCGCACCGCGTTGGCGGCCTTCGACGAGCCCCGCTTCCTGCACCAGACCCGCACCCGCGCGGCCGGCCGGCTGCACGGCACGGACGACCTGGGCGAGGCCCTCGGCGGCGACGCCCTGCCCGAGACCGCACCCTGGCGATCCCACTTCCACGTCCCGCTGCACGCGGCTCCGGAGCCGCCCCTCACCTCCACGATCGATGTCCTCAAGGACGTCCTGACCCGCCTGGTGGGCGGCCCGACACCGCGCACCCGCCACCTCGAGGTCGAGACGTATACCTGGCAGGCGCTGCCCGACGCACTGCGTCCGCGCGCCCGCACCCAGCTCGCCGACGGCATCGCCGCCGAACTCACCCTCGCCCGGGACCTCCTCGTCGACCTGGGCCTCAAGGAGCTGCCGTGACCGTCGCCCCGACCCCCGACACCGCGAACTCCGACGGCGGCCCCACCCCGCTCCTGGTCCTGGACGTCGTCGGCCTCACCCCCCGTCTGCTCGCGCACATGCCGAACCTCAAGTCCCTTGCCGCGGACGGCTCCCAGGCCACCCTCGGCACGGTGCTGCCCGCCGTGACCTGCGCCGCCCAGTCCACCTTCCTGACCGGCACCATGCCCGCCGAGCACGGCATCGTCGGCAACGGCTGGTACTTCCGGGAACTCGGTGACGTCCTGCTGTGGCGCCAGCACAACCGCCTGGTCGCGGGCGACAAACTCTGGGACGCCGCACGCCGGGTGCACCCCGGCTACACGGTCGCCAATATCTGCTGGTGGTACGCCATGGGCGCGGACACCGACATCATCGTCACCCCCCGTCCCGTCTACTACGCCGACGGCCGCAAAGAGCCCGACTGCTACACACGGCCACCGGCGCTGCACGATGAACTCACCGAGAAATTCGGCACGTTCCCCCTCTTCACCTTCTGGGGCCCGGGCGCGAATCTCACCTCCTCGCAGTGGATCATCGACGCGACCCGCCACATCATGCGCACCCGCCGGCCCGATCTGACGCTCTGCTACCTCCCCCATCTCGACTACGACCTGCAGCGCTTCGGCCCCGACGATCCGCGCTCGCTGCAGGCGGCCAGGAATATCGACAGGGCCCTCGGCCCGCTCCTGGCCGACGCCAGAGCCGAAGGCCGCACGGTGGTCGCCCTCTCCGAGTACGGCATCACCAAGGTCAGCCGCCACGTGGACATCAACCGCGCCCTGCGCAGGGCAGGACTGCTCGAGGTGCACACCCAGGACGGCATGGAGTACCTCGACACCATGGCCTCGCGCGCCTTCGCCGTCGCCGACCACCAGCTCGCGCATGTGTATGTGCGCAGCCCGGAGGACATGGACGCGACGAAGCAGGCCCTTGCCGGTCTCGAAGGAATCGACGAACTCCTCGACGACGAGGGCAAGAAGAGCCACGGCCTCGATCACCCGCGCTCCGGCGAGCTCGTCGCCATCGCGGAGCCGGACGCCTGGTTCACGTACTACTACTGGCTCGACGACGAGCGCGCGCCCGACTTCGCGCAGCTCGTCGAGATCCACCGCAAACCCGGCTATGACCCGGTCGAACTCTTCATGGACCCCCTCGACCCCTATGTGAAGGTCAAGGCGGCCAAGGCCCTGGCACGCAAGAAACTCGGCATGCGCTACCGCATGGCGGTCGTGCCCCTGGACCCGTCACCTATTCGCGGAAGCCACGGCAGGCTCCCCGAAGATCCGCAAGACGGTCCGCTCATCCTGTGCTCCACCCCCCGCGCTGTCGATGGCCCCCTGAAGGCCACCGATGTGAAGTCGCTGTTGCTCACCCTCGCGGGACTGGCCTGAACACGGCCCGCTCCCGCTGCCCCGATCCACCACTCAACTCAACCAGACACCACTGACAACGCTCCAAAACAAAGGAGTTCCCGCATGACCCGCACACCTCGTACTCCTCAGGACCCGGAGCTCGCCCAGCGCCTCAGCAGACGCAACGTCCTGGGCGTGGCCGCCGGAGTCTCGGCCGCCGCCTTGATCGGCGCCGCCGCGACACCGTCCGCCGCGGCGGAAGCGCAGACGCAGGGCGACCTGCCCGGTCGGGGCCGACCTGTCCTGCCCGAAGGCCGCCTCGGCATCCAGCTCTACAGCCTGCGCGACAAGGTCTCCACGCTCGGCTTCGCCGCCGTGTTCGCGGAGCTCCAGAAGTACGGCTACGACGAGGTCGAGTACGCCGGCTACACCCAGGGCTCGGCGGGCGCCATCACACTGGCCCAGCTCAAGCAGGTCACGCGTGACCACGGCCTCAACGCGATCGGCAGCCACGTCGGTTACTACTCCAACGACCCGAACGCCTACACGTTCGCGACGAACCTCACCAAGGTCCTGGACGACGCGGAGGCGCTCGGCCTCAAGCACATCGGTACGGCCTCGGGCCCGTTCCGCTACGGCGACACGGTCGACGCGTGGAAGCGCGCCGCCGAGGAGTTCAACACGTACGGCGCCGCTGCCAGGAAGCGCGGCATGAAGTTCTACCAGCACAACCACTCCGAAGAGTTCATGTTCGCCTCGGACAAGCCGAACGTCCGCCTCTACGACGTGCTGCTCGCCGAGACCGACCCCGACCTGGTCTTCCTGGAGATGGACATCTTCTGGGCGTACGCGGGCCAGTTCCGCTTCTCGAAGCAGGTGGACGGGACCCCGCGCCCCTTCGACCCGCTGCGGTACGTGCTCAAGCAGCCGCACCGCTATCCGCTGTTCCACGTCAAGGACGGCACCAAGGACCCGACGTCCACGTACGGCTACCGCATGACGGACGTCGGCGACGGCGACATCGACTACAAGAAGTTCCTCTCGGAGGTGACCCGCAAGTCCCACAACGGCCGCCGCTACCACCACTGGCAGGCCGAGCACGACAACCCGGTGGAGTCCTTCGCGTTCGCCCGCAAGTCGAGCGAGCACCTGCACTCGCTGCGGGAGCGGTGCGGCGACTGACCGCGTACGACCGACGAAGCCCCTGGCCAGGCAGCCAGGGGCTTCGCTTCGGTCAAGGTCGTGCCGGCGTCCGATTCAGATCAGCACTTCACCACGCTTCGGGCGTACGGCCCGGTGGAGAACGGGCTCACGGTGCTGAATCGTCGCTTCTCCCCGTACGGGATCTTCTGGCAGCCGTCGTCGGGGGCGTAGGCGAAGTCGACCTTGAAGCTTCCGGTCCGGGCACAGTTCTTGACGACGGCCCAGGCGCTGTCGTTGTCCCCACCCTTGTCGGTGATGAAGGTGGAGGTGGAGCCGTAACACGGGGGAGGCGGGTCGGCGAGAGCGGTTGCGCTTCCCAGGCCGACGGCCGACACGGTGACCACGGCGACAGCCGCTGTTCTGAGAACGATCTGCAGTTGTCTCGACACGAGAATCCTTTGAGTCGACGCTGATGGGATATGTCCGGTGACTCGATTAGCGTGCGCCCCTTGCGAGCCACGGAATACATTTCCAGGATTTCGTTGATTCCGGGTGTTTGTTGAGCAGCATCTGAGATTGCATTTCCCCGACCGTGGATGATCTCCAGATCCGCTGCCCAAGCATTCTCGTGACGCAAGAAAGCGGGGCACCGGTAGTGCCGGTGCCCCGCTGAGTTTCGCTCAAGTCACTTGGCCTCACTCCACCTCTCGACTGATTGGCTGAGGATTGGCATCGACCTTGGCGACCTTTACGCGCCCCGGTTGAGTCAGAGTCATGGAGACGAATCCCGCGAAGACGGCGATGCTTCCGGCGAGGATGAATGCGCCGTTGGCGCCCCAGGCGCTGTACACCATGGCGCCGAGGCCGGATCCCGCCAGGCCTGACACCAGCTTGGAGCTGTAGACCATGCCGTAGTTGGAGGCGTTGTTGTTCTCACCGAAATAGTCCGCGGTCATCGCCGCCATCATCGGGAAGACCGCGCCGCCGCCGAAGCCGGAGATGCTGGAGAACAGCAGGAACAGCGGCAGGTTTCCGGCGTTGGCGGAGGCGAGCAGCGCGTATTGCGAAACGCCGAGGATGAAGAAGACGGTGACCAGGCACTGCTTGCGGCCGTACAGGTCGGACAGCCAGCCGATCACGCCGCGTCCGGTGCCGTTCACGACGGCCTTCAGGGCCATTGCCGTGGCCACGATGCCACCGGCGAAGCCGGCCCCATCGCCGAGCTTGACCTGGAAGGCGATGCCGAAGATGTTCACGCTGGAGGAGCACAGCAGGCAGAACCACATGATCGCCACCCGCCCGGTCTTCCAGGCCTCCTTCGGCGTGTACTGCCGAACCGACGGCGGGTTCTTCTTCAGGGACCGGCGAGCCCGCGGGTCGTCCGGCGGGTTGAGCGGGTCGACGTCGTGAGGCCACCAGTTCTTCGGCGGGTCCTTGAAGAAGTAGCCGGCGACGATCACCACCGCTGTGAGGAACAGCCCCACCAGGATGAGAATCCAGCGGAAGTTGGTGGTGTCCATCTGGTTCTTGAAGATGAAGACGAAAGGCACCGAGCCGTAGGCGAAGCCGCCGTTGACGAAGCCGGTCTTGCCGCCTTTGCGCTCCGGATACCACTTGCCGACCATGTTCACGCAGGTCGCGTAGACGAAGCCGGCGCCCATGCCGCTGAACATGCCGAAGCCGAGATAGGCGACGATGACATGCGGCGTATAGGCCAGCGAGAGATAACCGAGCAGCGTGCCCAGCGCGCCCAGCATCATCGCCGTCCGGGCCGGCAGTTTGCCGGACTCGCGGAGTTTGCCGGCAGGGAAGGCCACCGCCGCCTGGAAGAAGACCCACACGCCGAGCAGCCAGAAGACGTGCAGATGATTCCAGCTGTGCGCGGTGGCCAAGGTCTCCTCGGCGGACGCGAACGCGTACTCCGCCGAGGAGATGGCCATCATGGCCACCCACGGAAGGATGACCATCCACTTACGCTTACGTCCCAGGATGTCGACGTCGGTCTCACCGACCCGGTACACCCGGCCGTTCTTGTCTGTCAGCTCCCGATATGGAACCGACGTAGGCAGATCAGTTGTAGTCATTGAGCTTCAGCACCCCTAGCGTCGAAGAAGCCTGGCCAGCGCCCCCTGTCCAACTTCCTTCTGGTGCCGGGGCCTGCGGCGAGCGGTCACCGCAGGCCCCGTGGTGAGCTCGGTCAGCTCATCGACCGCCCCCCAACAACCCCGCCGCGCGCGCCCAGCGGTACTTCGCACCGAGCACCGCGACCGGCTTCTCCGTGGTGTAGGGGTAGGCGACCACGCCGTGTTCGAAGAGGTACTGGCAGGCCTCTTCGACCTCAACATCGCCCGCGAGCGACGCGACGACCGGCTTCTCGATGCCGCGTTCCTTGAACTCGGCCACCACCTTCGCGGTGAGCTCGGCGAAGACCATCGGGGGAGTGACGATCGTGTGCCAGTAGCCGAGCACCAGGGAGTGGATCCGTGGGTCCTCGAGTCCGAGACGGATGGTCGCCTCGTACGTCGAAGGGGGTTCGCCGCCGGTGATGTCCACGGGGTTGCCCGCGGCACCGAACGGCGGGATGAACTTCCGGAAGGCCGCGTCCAGATCCTCCGGAATCTCCATCAGCTCGAGGCCGTTGTCCGTCACCGCGTCGGAGAGCAGCACACCGCTGCCGCCCGCGCCGGTGATGATCACGACGTTGTCGCCCTGGGGAGTGGGCATGATCGGCAGCGCGCGCGCGTACTCGAGCATGTCGTTGAGACCCGGCGCCCTGATGACGCCGGCCTGCTTGAGGATGTCCTCGTATACGGCGTCGTCGCCGGCCAGGGCCCCGGTGTGCGATCCTGCCGCCTTGGCGCCGGCCGCCGTGCGGCCCGCCTTGAGGACCACGACCGGCTTCTTCGGCACGGTGGCCCGCGCAGCCTCCACGAAGGCCCGGCCGTCCTTGAGGTCCTCCAAGTGCATCGCGATGCAGTCGGTGTTGGGGTCCTCGCCGAACCAGGTGAGCAGATCGTCCTCGTCGAGGTCCGACTTGTTGCCGAGGCCGACGATCGCCGACACACCCGTCTTGGTCGACCGCGCGAAGCCCAGGATCGCCATCCCGATGCCGCCGGACTGACTGGTCAGCGCCACGCCGCCCTTCACGTCGTACGGCGTGCAGAACGTGGCGCACAGGTCGTGCCACGTCGAGTAGTAGCCGTAGATGTTGGGCCCGAGCAGCCGTACGCCATGGCGCTCGGCGATCTCCACGATCTCGTCCTGGAGGGCGTGTTCACCGGTCTCGGCGAAGCCGGAGGGGATGAGCACGGCGTTCGGTATGCCCTTGCGTCCGACCTCCTCGAGCGCAGAAGCCACGAACTTGGCGGGGATCGCGAAGACCGCCACATCCACCTCACCCGGAACGTCCGTGACACTCTTGTACGCCTTGCGGCCCAAGATGTCATCGGCCTTGGGGTTCACCGGATGGATCTCTCCGCCGAAGCCGCCGTCGATCAGGTTGCGCATGACCGAATTGCCGATCTTGCCCTGCTCGTTGGAGGCGCCGATCACGGCGACCGAGCTCGGCTGCATCAGCCGCTTCATCGACCGCAGGATCTCCTCGCGACCGTACTTGCGGCGCTCCTTGGGCACCTCATCCGTCAGGATCACGCGGATGTCCGCGGCCATCGCACCCTCGGGCGTGGCGATCACCGGGTTGAGGTCGACCTCCACGATCTCCGGGAAGTCCGTGACCAGTTCGGAGACCCGGCGGATCTGCTCGGCGACCGCCCAGCGGTCCACCAGCGGGGCGCCGCGCACGCCGCGCAGGATCTCGGCCGCCTTGATGGAGTCGAGCATCGACTGCGCCTCGTCCGGGCTGACGGGCGCGAGCCGGAAGGTGACGTCCTTCAGGACCTCGACGAGCACACCGCCGAGCCCGAAGGCCACGACCTTGCCGAACGTCGGGTCGGTGACGGCACCGACGATCACTTCCTGCCCCGGCGGCAGCATCTGCTGCACCTGGATCCCGTCGATCTTCGCCTCGGAGTTGTACGCCCTGGCGTTCTCAATGATCTTGTAGAAGGCGGCCTTCACGTCGGCGGCGCCCTCGACTCCGACGATCACGCCGCCCGCGTCGGTCTTGTGCAGGATGTCGGGGGAGACGATCTTCAGGACCACCGGTCCGTCGAAGCGCGCCGCCGCGGCCACCGCCTCGTCGACATCACGGGCCAGCTCCTCGCCGGGTACAGCGATGCCGTACGCGTCGGCGATCACCTTGCCTTCCGGCGCGGTGAGAGTGCTGCGCCCCTCGGCGCGTACGGAGTCGAGCAGGGCCCGCACCGTCAGCGCACGGTCTTCGGCCATCACTTCAGATCACTCCAGTCGACTTGAGCAGACGGATTTCCTCGTCGCCGAGCCCGAGCTCGCCGACGTAGACCTCTTCGTTGTGCTCACCGAGCAGCGGCGAACTGACCACGTCCACCGGGGAGTCGGAGAGCTTGAGGGGGGAGCCGACCGTGGTGAACTCACCGCGCTCGGGATGCGGGACCTTCACGACCATCTCGTTGGCGACCAGCGAGTCGTCCTCGATGATCTCCTTGGTGGAGAGAATCGGACCGCAGGGGATGTTGTGCGCGTTGAGCTTCTCGAGCACCTCCCACTTGGGCAGGGTCGAGCTCCACTCCTCGATGAGCTGGAACATCTTGTTGAGCTTCGGAAGCCGTGCCTCGGGTGTCGCCCAGTCCGGGTCCTCGGCCAGCTCGGGCCGTCCGATCAGCTCGGATATCGGCTTCCAGCCGACGGGCTGCACGATCACGTACACCCAGTCGTTCGGGCCGCCCGGCGCGCACTTGACCGCCCAGCCCGGCTGGCCACCGCCGGAGGCGTTGCCCGAACGGGGAACCTCGTCACCGAAGTCCTCGTTCGGATACTCGGCGAGCGGCCCATGGGCCAGGCGCTGCTGATCGCGCAGCTTCACCCGGCAGAGGTTGAGCACGGCGTGCTGCATGGCCACATTGACCCGCTGCCCCCGGCCCGTGCTCTCCCGCTGGAAGAGGGCCGCCAGAATGCCGGCGACGGCGTGGATGCCCGTGCCCGAGTCGCCGATCTGCGCCCCCGTAGCGAGCGGGGGACCGTCCTCGAAGCCCGTGGTGGACATCGAGCCGCCCATGGCCTGAGCCACGACCTCGTACGCCTTGAAGTTGGTGTACGGGCCGTCGCCGAACCCCTTGATGGAGGCATAGACGATCCGGGGGTTGATCTCCTGGATCTTCTCCCACGTGAAGCCCATGCGGTCCACCGCGCCGGGGCCGAAGTTCTCGACCATCACGTCCGAGCGGCGGATCAGCTCGGTGAGGATCTCCTTGCCGCGCTCCGTCTTGGTGTTGAGGGTGATGCTCCGCTTGTTGCAGTTGAGCATCGTGAAGTAGAGGGAGTCGACATCGGGCAGGTCACGTAGCTGCTTGCGGGTGATATCTCCGGTCGGGGCCTCCAACTTGACCACGTCCGCGCCGAGCCAGGCGAGCAGCTGTGTCGCCGATGGTCCGGACTGGACATGTGTCATGTCGAGGACGCGGACGCCGTCCAGTGCCTTCGTCTGTGTCATGGCACAGCGCTCCTCTACTTGTTCCTGGTTTGGTGGGTCTGGTGGTGCGGCTGGTTCACGGATCCGGGGAGGTACGCGTCCGGGTCGATCCGTACGGCGACGAGCGCCGGTCTGCCCGATGCGCGGGCACGCTGCAGGGCGGGGCGGATCCCGGCGGGATCCCGGACGTCCTCGCCGTAACAGCCCTGCAGCCGGGCCTTGTCGAGGCAGCGGGAGACGTCGCCGGTGTGCGCGACGATCCCGATGAAGCGGAGATGAGGGCGGACCAGGGCCTCGAAGTCCCAGTCCGCCGAGGTGGACGGATCGCCGTCATAGAGGACGACGCTCTCCTTGTCCGCGTCCGCCCGCCGTACGGCGAGCGCGAACGGGATGCCGGCGCCGGCGGTGCCGACGGGACCCGGGTCCATCCAGTGCCCGGGAGTCCTGGGCTGTACGAGCCGGCCGGCAAGATCGGCCGACCAGGGGTCGTCGGCGATGAACACCGAGTCCTCCGTGAGGAATTGATCGATCTCGGCCAGCAGCCGGAAGGGGTGGACAGGAGCGGCATCCGAGGTCAGATGCCGCTGCCACAGGGCCTGCGCTGTCTGCTCGGCGGTCCGCAGCTCGTGTATCCACTCCTTGCGACGCGCGGCCGCACGGTCCGGGCGCGGCTGGAAGGCGCGCCCGGCGGCGGCCAGTGCCACGGACCGCAGGAGCCGGCCCCCGCCGCCCGTCTCGATCTGTACGAGCGTCGCGTGCGGGGAGAGCCTGCTGCCGTACGCGGCACGGAAGTTGCGTACGGAGGAGGGAGCCCCCACCACGAGGATCACGTCGGATCCCGCGAACGCATACGCCCGTGAGTGCTGGAAGTGTTGCGGGTCGCCCGGCGGCAGCGTGCCGCGCGCCGCGCCGTCCGCGTAGGCCGGCATGCCCAAGGTGCGGATGAGCTCGACCGCCGCGTCCGTGGCGCGGTCGGTCCACACCAGGCTGCCGAGGACGACCACCGGCTGCTCGGCGTGGGCGAGCAGATGCGCGAGGCCCTCGACCTCAGGGAGCGCGTCGGCCGCCGGCCGTGCGAGGTGCGCGGTGATCAGACCATCGGGCATGGCGAAGTCCCTTCTCTCCCTGAGGAGTCGGAGCGCACCCGGGCCGCCGGAAAAGCGGCCGTGAGCAGCGCATCAGTGCTGTCGCGGTAGATTGCATACAGTCGACGAATACTGTATGAAGCTTGTTATCCCGCATCCGGTGGGTGGTGTCCAGGGGGCGTGCGGCACTTTCGAGTCAGGAGCCGAAATTGGACCTGTACGAGCACCAAGCCAGGGAACTCTTCGCGGACTACGGCGTGTTGGTGCCGAACGCGGAAGTAGCAGACACCGCCAAGGAGGCCCGCGCGAGTGCGGAACGCCTCGGCGGCAAGGTCGTCGTCAAGGCACAGGTGAAGACCGGCGGACGGGGCAAGGCGGGCGGCGTCAAGCTGGCCTCCGACGCCGCGGCGGCCGAGATCACGGCACGTCAGATCCTCGGTATGGACATCAAGGGCCACACCGTCCACAAGGTGATGCTGGCTCAGCCGGTGGACATCGAGAGCGAGTTCTACGTCAGTTACGTGCTCGACCGAGCGGCCGGGCGGTTCCTCGCCATCGCCTCCGCCGAGGGCGGCATGGACATCGAGGAGGTCGCGGCGACCCGACCCGAGGCGGTGGCCCGTATCCATATCGACCCCACCGAAGGCGTCACCGCCGAGAAGGCCGCGGAGATCGCCGCCGCGGCACAACTCCCGCCCGAGAGCGCCGACATCCTGGTCCGGCTGTGGACGGTCCTCACCAAGGAGGACGCCGTCCTCGTCGAGGTCAACCCGCTCGTCCGTACCAAGGACGGCCGGCTCATGGCCATCGACGGCAAGGTCACCCTGGACGACAACGCGCGTTTCCGGCAGGCCCGTTGGGGCGACGGCGAGAGCGCGCACGACGATCCACTGGAGGCCAAGGCCGCCGAGAAGGGCCTCAACTACGTCAAGCTCGAAGGCCAGGTCGGTGTCATCGGCAACGGCGCGGGCCTGGTCATGTCCACCCTCGACGTCGTGGCCGGCTGCGGCGCGAAGCCCGCGAACTTCCTCGACATCGGCGGCGGCGCCTCCGCCCAGGTCATGGCCGACGGGCTGTCCGTCATCCTCTCCGACCCGGAGGTGAAGTCCGTCTTCGTCAACGTCTTCGGCGGCATCACGGCCTGCGACGCGGTGGCCGACGGCATCGTCCAGGCGCTCGGCGAGGTCAACCTCACCAAGCCCCTGGTCGTACGGCTCGACGGCAACAACGCCGCGCAGGGCCGCGCCATCCTCGACGCCCATGCCCATCCGCTCGTCGAGCAGCAGCCCACGATGGACGGCGCCGCCCAGCGGGCCGCCGACCTCGCCGTCGCCAAGTAGCCGTCACCCACAGGACACAGGAGCAGACCATGGCCATCTTTCTGACCAAGGAGAGCAAGGTCCTCGTCCAGGGCATGACCGGCGCCGAGGGCATGAAGCACACCCGCCGTATGATCGCGGCCGGCACGAACGTCGTCGGCGGCGTCAACCCCCGCAAGGCCGGGCAGACGGTCGACTTCGACGACCGCGCCGTGCCGGTGTTCGGCGGGGTGCGCGAGGCGATGGACGCGACCGGCGCGGATGTCACGATCGTCTTCGTGCCGCCCACGTTCTGCAAGGCGGCCGTCATCGAGGCCGCCGACGCCGGGATCGATCTCGCCGTGGTGATCACCGAGGGCATCCCCGTACACGACTCGGTCACCTTCGTCGCGTACGCGAAAGAGCGCGGCACCCGCATCGTCGGCCCCAACTGCCCCGGCCTGATCACCCCCGGCCAGTCCAACGCGGGCATCATCCCGTCCGACATCACCAAGCCCGGCCGGATCGGCCTGGTCTCCAAGTCCGGCACACTCACGTACCAACTCATGTACGAGCTGCGGGACATCGGCTTCTCCACCTGTGTGGGCATCGGCGGCGACCCCGTCATCGGCACCACGCACATCGACTGCCTGGAGGCCTTCCAGGCGGACCCCGACACCGAACTCATCGTGCTCATCGGGGAGATCGGCGGCGACGCGGAGGAGCGCGCGGCCGCGTACATACGCGAGCACGTCACCAAGCCCGTCGTCGGATACGTAGCCGGCTTCACCGCGCCCGAAGGCAAGACCATGGGCCACGCCGGCGCCATCGTCTCCGGCTCGTCCGGGACGGCGAAGGCCAAGCAGGAAGCGCTCGAAGCCGTAGGAGTACGGGTGGGATCCACCCCGTCCGAGACGGCGCGCCTGGTCCTGGAAGCCCTCGACACCGAGCGCTGACCCGGACCCCGGCCGCGGGCCACCTGGGACCGTCCCAAGTGGCCCCGGCCACAGCCGAGTTGCCGTACTACGCCCTACCGTCTGGTAGCGAGCGCCATAACCCCGCCCCGACTGTGCACCGTGAGCGGAGACCCTTCATGGCAACAACCCTCAACACCTCCGACACCCTCGCCCTCAAGCCAGGGACTTCATGGAGCGACGCCTGGCAGCGCTGCCTCGCCGTCGCCCCCGAGGCCTTCCAGGACGACCGCGTCCGCAATCTGTGGAACGGCACCTGGCAGGCCGACGGCCGCGCCCTGCCGGCCACCAGCCCCGTCGACGGCAGCCCGATCGCCGGACCGCCGCGCCTCGACTCCGAGACCGCGCGGGCCGCGGTCCGCGCCTCCCTCGACCAGCACCGCGCCTGGCGCCACGTGCCGCTCGAGGAGCGCCGGGCCAAGGTCGCCGCGACCCTCGACGCCCTCACCGAACACCGCGAACTGCTCGCGCTGCTCCTCGTCTGGGAGATCGGCAAGCCCTGGCGCCTGGCCCAGGCCGACGTCGACCGTGCGATCGACGGCGTGCGCTGGTACGTGGACGGCATCGAGCCCATGCTCGAAGGCCGCTCCCCGCTCGACGGCCCGGTGTCCAACATCGCGAGCTGGAACTACCCGATGTCCGTCCTGGTCCACGCGATGCTGGTGCAGGCCCTTGCCGGCAACGCGGTGATCGCCAAGGCCCCGACCGACGGCGGCGTCGCCTGCCTCACTCTTGCCAGCGCCCTCGCCGTACGCGAAGGCATCCCCGTCACGCTCGTCAGCGGCAGCGGCGGCGAACTCTCCGAGGCCCTCGTCCGCTCCCCGGAGATCGGCTGCGTCTCCTTCGTCGGCGGCCGCGACACGGGAGCGGCGGTGGCCACGGCCGTCGCCGACCTCGGCAAGCGCCACAACCTCGAACAGGAGGGCCTGAACACCTGGGGCATCTGGAACTTCTCCGACTGGCCCTCCCTTTCCGCCGTCATCCCCAAGCTCTTCGACTACGGAAAGCAGCGCTGCACCGCGTACCCGCGCTTCGTCGTGCAGCGCTCCCTGTTCGACCAGTTCCTCGACGCGTACCTCCCGGCCGTACGGGACATCCGCATCGGCCACCCGCTGGCCGTCGCCGACCCGTCCGACCCGCTGCCGTCCCTGGACTTCGGCCCGCTCATCAACGCGGCCAAGGCCAAGGAACTGGCCGACCAGGTGGCCGAGGCGATCGACCGCGGCGCCGTGCCCCTGCACCGGGCCTCACTCGCGGACGGCCACTTCCTGCCCGGCCAGGACACCTCGGCGTATCTGACCCCCGTCACGCTCCTCAACCCGCCGCCCTCCTCACCGCTGCACCACGCGGAACCCTTCGGCCCGGTCGACACGATCGTCCTGGTCGACACGGAGGCGGAGCTGCTCGCCGCGATGAACGCCTCGAACGGCGCGCTCGTGGCCACCCTGTCCACCGACGACAAGTCGACCTACGAGCGGCTTGCCCCGCAGATCCGCGCCTTCAAGGTCGGCCACGGCAAGCCCCGCTCACGCGGCGACCGCGAAGAGCTCTTCGGCGGCTTCGGTGCCTCCTGGCGCGGCGCCTTCGTCGGCGGCGAACTGCTCGTCCGCTCGGTCACACATGGCCCGGCGGGGGAGCGGACCCCCGGCAACTTCCCGGACTACCACCTGATGCCGTAGCGGCACATCGTCGGGCGTTCGCTCCTCAGCCGATCCCTTGGTCTCCTCAGCTGGTCTGCTCAGCCGATCCCTTGGTGATCCGGATGAAGGGCGAACGCCCGGTCCGCGGCCTGTGGCACCGCGGCCTCCACCGCCTCCACGAGCAGCGCCCGGTGCCGCAGCAACGGCCGGCTGCGACCGGCGGGCGCGAGCAGCAGCAGGTCGTCGAGGCCGGCGATCATCCGTCGAGTGACCTGGGGCTGGTCCGGTGCATGCAGACGGATCTCCGCGAACCCCAGATCGACCAACTCGTCCCAGCCGGGCACCGGTTGGATCAGTCGCACCCGTCCGCGCCGGTCGCAGTGCCGCACGGCCTCCAACGGTTTGTCGACCAGCGCGGCCAGGAACTGGACGATCCGGTCCAGGGCCTGGACAGCCGTCGTCGGATCGTTCACCGCGGGCGACAGCGCGCGCAGCGCGATGTCCGACAGCTGCCGCAGCCCGAACCCCAGATCCTGATGGAAGGTCCGCTCGACGCCGACCGACACGGTGTACGCGAGTGCCCGGCGCGAAGGCGCCGCCCCGCCGTGCACCGCGAGCACCGGAGTCCCGGGCACGACGAAATCCCCGATCCGCGGAATCAGCCGCAGCGTGGTGCCCTGCTTGCGAGCCGCCCGCACCAGCCGCGCGATATGCACGTCCCGCAGCACGCCGGCCCGCCCGTGATGCGCGATCCGCGCGGTCTCGACCGCCGGCTCCCAGCCTGCTGACCGAGCCGAGGGCTGCTTGTCCACCACCCGGAACGCCTCGCGCGTGATCCGGTCGATCACGAAGCCGACCCGCATCATCCGCAGCGTCCCGTTCACGTAGCCGATGAACAGGAACAGACTCAGCCCCACCATCACCAGCGCGAGCACGGCCTGGACCATGGGCACGCTGTCCACGGCGCGCGGGTCGGGCTCCCCGTCGTACGACATGAGCACGAGCAGCGAGAGCAGAAACGTCGCCAGAAAGACGGTGAAGGTCAGCTTGGCGATCCGGGACCGCACGAAGATCCGCACCACCCGCGGACTGAACTGCCCACTGGCCATCTGCACGGCCACGAGCGAGATGCTGAACACCACACCGATGAAGGTCATCATCGCCGAGCTGATGGCGGTGACGACGGCCTTCACGTCATCGGCGAACCCGATGGCGCGGGTGAGCGCCCGGTCGTCGTCATCGGCCCGCAGCGCTTCGAGAATCTCCTGATCGGTATACGAGGCCACCAGCCACAGCCCGAAGATCACGACGATCCCGGCCGTGGGCGCGAACCAGAAGCTGTCACGCAGATGCTCCCGCAGCGGCGACAACGGCCTCGGCAAACGCCCTGGTACGCCATCCGTGACGACACGATCACTCATGGTGAGACGGTAGATCGGCCCGGCCCCGCACCCCCGCAGCCGCCCCGAATACGCAGGTGAAAGGCACTCCGAAAGCTTGGTATTGTTGTCCATGTCGCCGCGGGGAACACCCCGTGAACGACAGACACCTTGTCCGGGTGGCGGAATGGCAGACGCGCTAGCTTGAGGTGCTAGTGCCCTTTATCGGGCGTGGGGGTTCAAGTCCCCCCTCGGACACTCGAGAGCAATGAAGCAGGCTGCGACGGAAGTCGCAGCCTGCTTTTGCGTGCGCGGAAGGGTCGCCGATTCCCCTGAGGCGCTGCCCGGTCGAGGCCGTTCACCGGTCCGTGGACGAGCCGAGCTGCTGTCTGGCCCGGAGGCGGGAATCCCGCAGGCGCTCCCGGCTGTCGTGGCGGCCGGGCCCGTCGGGGTTCCGAGGTGCCGGAACGCTGTGACGGGTGCCGTCCGACTGCGTGGGCGGGTGGGCGGTGAGGTCCAGCGCGGCCGCGAGCGCCCGCAGGTTCGGGCGCTGGAACAGCAGGAGCGGGTCCACGTCGCGGCCGAGCACGGTGCTCAGCTCCGCCCCGAATTGCAGCAGGGTGATCGAGGTGAAGCCGGCGTCGAAGAAGTTGACCGTCTCGGACACGGGGCGTCCGAGCACCGCCGCCGCGGTGTCCTGGAGCCGGTCGACGAGTGACGCCGCAGGCCCGCCGGAAGCGGCAGTGCCCGGGGCGGCCGGCTTGAGATTCGCGGACAGGGACAGGCGGTCGACGATCGTGATCGTGGCCGGCAGCGCGGGCGCGGCGAGCACTTCGGTGAGATGCGCGCGTACGGCTGCCTCCGGCGGAGGCGACTGGGGGGCCAGGGGCTGTACCCACAGCCGTAGCGCCTGGTGGTCCTCGTCGCCGACGAGTTCGGCCACCGCGTCCCCCACCCCGGGACAGCCGCGTGCCGCGGCCTCGACCTCGTCGAGCAGGACGCGGTGGGAGTTGACCAGCACCTGCCGATCGAGGCGGCCGACCAGGTGGAGCAGCCCGGTCGCGTCACGCCGGACGAGGTCGCCGGTGCGCACCAGACGCACGGAATCGGTGACGAACCGCTCGGGCGCCTCGGTGAGGTATCCGGACGCGATCCACGGCTCGCCGACCCGGAGTTCACCGCGTTCTCCGTCGGCGCACCGGTGCCCGTCCTCGGTGAGGAGCTCGACGTGTCTGCCGGGCAGCGGACGGCCGATGGGTACGTGGGAGGTGTCGGGGAGCGGGTCGTCGGGGTCGAGGCGGTGTGCGACCACCAGTTGCGGGGTCTCGACGCATCCGTAGCCGTTGACGATCACGGCCTTCGGGGCCCGTGATCTGATCAGTGCCGCTGTCGCGGTGGTGAGCGGGGCACCGCCGCAGATGACCACGCGCAGGTGGGGCAGCAGCTGGGTGTCCCGGGCCGCGCCGAGGACGAGGGCCAGCAGCGTCGGCGTCGCGCTCAGGACGCTGATCCGCCGGGTGTGCAGCCAGTGCGCCAGCCTCGTGAGGTCGGCCTGCTCGCCGGGCGAGGGCAGACACAGGCATGCGCCCGTCCGTACCGCGAGACCGATGTCGCGCAGAGCAGGGTCGTGGGCGGGTCCGCTGAGCAGGGCGATGCGGTCGTCGGCGCCGACCTCGAGCCAGCTGGCCAGGTCGGCGATCGCGGTGTCGGTGACGGGCGTCGGTATCAGGACCGGGAGCGGATCCGCGGTCGTGCCCGAGGTGAAGAGCACATGTGCCGCCGTGGGGAGGCCGGGCGCCTTCCGGACCGGCGTGGGCAGGGCTGCCGGCGGGCCGTCGTCGTCGGGGAAGGCATGGCAGGCGCGGCTGCCCAGAACCGCCGCGTCCCGGCGTGCCCGCGGCCACGCGGCATCGATCAGTACGGGGGTGACCTCGGCGCGCATGCAGGCGAGCAGCCGCTCGACGAAGAGCCGGTCCCGTCGTGCGGGCAGGGCGACGAGGTCTCCGGGGCGAGTCGTTGCGCGCACCTGCGCGGCGCGGGCGGCGACGGCACGGTCCAGCGTGTGCCGGTCGACGAGTTCGTCGCCGGTGTCGAGCGCGGGGGCGGAGGGCTGCTCGGCCGCCGTACGGGAGAGGAGTTCGGCCGTCGAGGGCGCGTGCGCGGGGGCGGCTGGTGCGGTGCTGGGTCCGCCGGTTCGCGAAGGCGGCAGAAGCTCGACCAGCGGGCGCTGTGGTTCCGTCGCGGCGGCCGAGCAGACCTGCGCCACCTGCTCGGCGAACTCGGTGAGTTCGGCGAGGTCGTGGGCTGCTGACTGCTGCGGGACGACGAAGTGCATGCGGTAGCCCGCAGCCGCGCGGGTGACGTACAGGCTGAGGTCGAACAGGGCCCACCCGGGTGCGAGGTCGTGCTCGGCGCTCGCATGGTCGCCGAACCGTGCCGGCGGAGCCGCCCCGGTGAGGTCGTTGAACCACAGGCGGATGAGCGGACTGCGGGATGCGCGCGAGAGCTGCAGACCGTCGAGGATCTCGTCGTAGGTGGGCGTCGCGTGATCGACGGCGTCGAGGAGCGTCAGCCGTGTCGCCGCGCACGCCTCGAGGACGGTGCGCCCGTCCGCGGCGGGATCGCCGGGGTCGAGGAGGAGTGTGTCGAGCAGGAAGGTGACGGTCTGCTCGTCCGCCGCCTCCGAGACCCGCACGCTCGGCACGCCGACAACACCCGGGTCGCCGCCGGATCGTGCGGCGAGAACCGTCGTGGCCACGGTCAGGAAGAAGACGGCAGGCGTGAGTCCGGCGCCGCGCAGCATCGAGTCCACCGCTCGGCCGGCCAGGGGTGGCAGGTCGACGGTGAGAGTGGTGCCGCGGTGCCCGTCAGGACCGGATGCGAGGGGGGCGGGCGCGGCCGGGGCGGTGCGGGCGGCCAGGCGCCGGCGCCACCAGTCGAGATCGGCTCTCCACCGTGCGGAGTCGGCGAGTTCGCCTTGGCGGCGGAGGTGGGGCAGTAGCCCGGGGGCCGGGCGCGGCCACTGCGGTGCGGAGCCGTCACGGCGGGCGGCGTAGGCGGTGGCCAGGTCGTCGAGCACGATGTCCGAGGCGCGCAGGTCGCTGATGAGGTGGTGCATCACCAAGGCGATCCAGGTGCGACCGGTGCCGGGCGACCAGATGAGTCCGCACCGCCACAGCGGTCCGGCGCCGAGAGGGATCGGCCGGTCGGCGAACCGGCGCAGTGCGGCGTCGACTTGGCCGCTCACGTCGTCGTGCGAGGAACCGCGGACGACGTCGATCATGGGGGGCACGGACACGGTCTCGTCGAGGACGATCTCGGCGCGGGCCGGTGAGGGTTCGACGACATGGCAGCGCAGGGCGTCGTGCCGGCCCGCCAGGTCCGCCAGGGCGGCACGCAGCGGCGCCGGCCGCACCTGGGCGTCGAGCGTGAGGACCCGTACGACGTTGTAGGCGGGGGAGTCCGGATGGATCCGGTGCCAGGTCCAGACCCTGCGCATCGCAGGAGAGATGGGCGCCGATACGGGGTGATGGCCGGCGGTCGTTTCCGGGGCGGGGGGACGTGGGCCGGCCGGGGCGGGTCCGTGCGCGGCCTGCTCGACCAGCGCGACGAGGTCGTTGAGCGAAGGGTTGTCCCTGATGAGGGCGGCGAGGCCGAGTGTGGCGTCGAGTTCGGTGCCGATCCGTGCGATCAGTCTGGCGGCCAGCACCGAGTGTCCGCCCGCTTCGAGGAATCCGGCCTCCGGATCCGTATCGCCGAGCAGATCGGTCCAGATGGCGTGCACTTGACGGGCGAGACCGTCGTGGGGGCCGGTCATCGGCGCTCTTCCGAAGGGGCGGCCGAATCCGCCTGGAGCACGAGCTGTGCCAGCGCGGCCCGGTCCACCTTGCCGTTCGCGGTGAGTGGGAGGGCGTCCAGGCGGTCGAGATGGCTCGGGATCATGTACGGCGGAAGACGGGATGCCAGCAGCTCACGCATCTCCGCGGCGGCCGTCCCCTCTCCGCGGCAGGTGTAGAAGCCGGCGAGCGTCCGATTCCCCGCGCGGTCGCAGGTGACGACGGCGGCCGACCGGATGTTCTGCGCACTGGCCATCACGGCCTCGATCTCCTCGAGTTCGACGCGGTATCCGCGGACCTTCACCTGGTGGTCGATCCGGCCCAGCAGCTGCATCTGCCCGTCCGCCCTCAACCGGCCGCGGTCCCCGCTGGCGTACATACGCTGCCCTGGCCGGAACGGATCGGGGACGAAGCTCCGCGCGGTCTGTGCGGGGTCGCCGTGGTAGCCGAGGGCGAGGGAGTCCCCGGCCGTGTAGATCTGGCCGGCCTCACCGGGGGCGGCGGGCTGCCGCTGTTCGTCCAGGATGTAGTAGTGGGAGCCCTTCAGCGGGCGTCCGTAGGGAATGCTCGGCCACTGCGGGTCCACGGTGTCGATCTCGTAGAAGCACGACCAGACGGCAGTCTCGGTGGCGCCGCCCAGATTGACGATCCGGACCTTGGGAAAGACCTCACGGGTTTCGTCCGGCATGGAAAGCGGGATCCAGTCGCCGGCGAGCAACATCAGGCGCAGCGACGTGCGTTGCCGAGGGGGCGCGTCGCCGCCGGTGAGGAACGGCAGGAGCCAGGCGAACATCGAGGGTGCCGAGTTCCACAGGGTGATCTCCTCGTCGAGCAGTACCCGTGCGAGCTCACGGGGTTCGGCGAGTTCGGTGTCGTCGGCGATGCGCAGGGCGCCTCCGGCCGACAGCACCCCGAAGACATCGAATATGGAGAGGTCGAAGCAGAACGACGTCACCTGCAGAAGTCTGTCGTCGGCATGGACAGCGAACTGTTCGGCAGAAGCCGACAGCGTATTCATCAGTGCGCTGTTGCTGACCGCGACACCTTTGGGGCGGCCGGTGGAGCCCGAGGTGTAGATCACGTAGGCGACGTCACCCGGCCCGGCCGAGACGGGCGGCGGGGAATCGGGCTGCCGGGCGATGTGCCACCGGGTGTGGATGCGCTGGGCGCACCCGCCTGTCGAGTCCGGCGGAAGGTCCGTACGGCGCAGCACGGTCGTCCGCCCACCCGGCGTCGGTGGCTGCAACGACCAGGCCTGGTCCGGTGCTTGCACGAGGGGACCCGGGAGGAGTACGGCACCGCCGGGCCGCACGACCGTCGCGAGGGAACTCAGCGCGGCCGGGGAGGGTGCCGCGGTCAGGACGGCCAAGTCGACGGTTGTGGACAGGAGTTCATCGAGGCGTTCGGGGTCGCCGGCGACCAGATCGGCGAACACGCCGTGGTCCTCGGCCCACTCGGCTGCCTTGCGCAGCGCGTCGTCGTCCGCGTCGACGGCGGTGAACAGGTCCACATGGGGTCCGACAAGCTTCAGGAGCTCGCCCTGCCCCAGACCGATCTGCAGTACGGTGCGGGCCTGTTCGGCGAGGACGCGGTCGGCGATCTCCGCGAAGTCGCTTGCGGTGGCGCCTTGTTCAGCGGCCGGCAGGGCGGGCCGCGGCTGCGCGGGGCGTTCTGTGTGGACATCGAGGAGCACGATCTCGTCGAGATCGGGACAGACGGCCGTCAGTTGCTCGAACAAGGCCAGGTCCTCGGCGAAACCGAGAAGGCAGCGGACCCGTGTCGAGCGCAGTACGTACGCCGTCCGTTCGAGCGGCCACTTGTCGCTGATGGGCACGAACGCGGCCCCCGCCAGCGCGGTGCCGAGTATCGCGACGACGGAGCCCGGGGTACGGCGTCCGATGAAGGCCACATGGTGTCCGGCTTCGATACGGCGCTCGTGCAGGAGCCGGGCGACCTGAGCCGAGAGCTTCAGGAGCTCCTGGTAGGTGTGGACGACGCGGTCCGCTTCCACGACGGCCGGTGCGTCCGGCGTCCGCCGCGCCGCACGCGCCACGAGGCTCACCGCGGTGACCTCGTCCGTGGAGTCCTCCACGTCGGGCGGGCGGGCCGAGATCGCCCGACCTGCCGGCGCCGCGTGCGCGGGTCGGGCGGCCGTGATGTGCGCTACCCCTGCCGCCACCGCTGCGCCGAACGCCGCCTCCTCCTCGTGCAGCGCCAGATGGGAGCCCTCGACGCGGCGGTGCAGCGGCTGCGCGCAGACGTCGTCCCAGGCCCGGAGCGTCGGCTCGGGTACCAGCCAGTCGGAGTCGAAGCCGACGACACAGCTGGGCACGGAAAGCGGGGGACGTGGCCGGTAGCGGTAGCTCTGCACCACCGAGAAGTCGGCGTGCAGTGGTTTGGCGAAGAGTTCGGCCATACCCGGGACTTCGAGCATCTCCGGGGCGGCGAGCCCCATCTCGACGGCCGCGCCGAGGAATTCCCTGCCGGGGGGATGCGTCGTGACCGACGGGTGCCCGATCCCGGTCTGGGGAGCGCGAGTTCCGCACACGACGAGGCCCATCGGCGGAGTTCCCGCGTCGGTGAGTCGTGCGGCCGCTTCGTAGGCGAGCCACCCGCCCATGCTGTACCCCAGGAGCACGATCCGTTCCACCGGGAGTGCTTCCACCGCCTCGAGCAGCCCGGAGACGACGTCGTCCGCATCGCTCAGGCAGGGGTCGGACAGCCGGGGGCCGTGTCCTGGCAGGTCGACGAGGACCAGCACGCTGTCGCCGGGCAGGTGCTGGTGCAACGGCCGGAACGCGCGGCCCGAGCCGCCGGCGTACGGCAGCGCGATCACGACGGGACCTTCCCCGTCCGGATTGATCACGTCGCTGAACCAGGACGACGAGAATGCGGTCATACGGATGCCCTCCGATCTCGCGTGGTCAGCGGGGACCGGGTCTGGGCGTCGTCGTGGACGACGACGCGCAGTTCGCTGGTGTGGGGTCGGCCGTCGGGCCCGGCGAGCCACAGCTCGTCCGGGGCAGGCAGCATCTCGGTGAAGGTGACCGCGGTGGCGGCGTCGGAGGCGACGCTCCGGCGCAGACCTCGCGCGAGATTACGCAGGGACAGCGGCGCGTCCTGGTCGACGAGGTAGGGCTTCGGCTGGTCCGGGGTCCGGGCGAACAGCCAGCGCGGCATGCCGAGTTCCCGCAGCCGACCGCGCAGCGCGCGATGGCGGTAGTCGTTGTCGACGGTGTAGGGGAGTTCCGAAGCCGGCACGTGCCAGGTCTCCCGCGCGATGACCACATCGTCGAGCAGCAGCCGGGGCTGGTGGGCGGCGCGGGGCCGGATGCCGAACCGGTCGGCCACGACCGCGGTGAGGAATTCGCCGATCACCTCGGTGAGCGGTGCCTGCCAGTCGCCGTCGGCGGAGCGGACGAGGAGCCTGCCGCCGTCGTCCCGGTCGACGAGCAGGGCGGCACCGGGCAGCGCCGTCCTGCCCGAGGGATGGCCCTCGTCCGCGGCCCAGGACCAGTACTGGTAGAGCTCGGGAAGGTCGAGGGCGAGGGGCGGGTAGGTGCGCGAGGTGACCGCCGGGGACGCGGCCGGGTAGACGGGCACGAACCGGCCGTCCGGGAAATCGGCCGCGGTCGCCGCACGCAGCTCCGCACGGTCGTCCGCCTGGGTGGCGAAGGCGCGGTTCTCCAACGTGTTGACGGCGAGGTGCAGTTCGCCGAGCACCCACTGCGGGCGGCGGCCGGGGAGGGCGCGGAGCATCAGGTCCGGACTGTGCTGCCGGGCGGCACGCCAGCCGACCTCGCCGGCAGGGAACAGCCGACGCACCAGCGGGGCCATCGCCGCGGTGCTGAGCCGGACCGAGGACGCCGAGGATTCGGCTGCCGTGGCGAGCAGTTCGGCCCAGCGCGCCTGAAAGTCGGCGGTGACGCGCGAGACGGCGGTGCCGGGCTGTCCACTGAGGATGTCGCCGGAGGCCATCACCAGATCGCACAGGGCCACCGGCCGTCCCGAGGCGGCGCGCAGGGACTCCGCACGTGCGGCGAGGTCCCGCTCGAGCTCCGCTCCGTTCTCGCACACGAGCCAGCGGGCGGTGTCCAGGAGGAGCCCGAGCGGGGCACGGAGATCGTCGATCAGGTCGGTGCCGATATCGACGTCGAGGTCCCGCCGGCAGTCCTCGTACACGATGCAACGTCCCAAGTCGCGATCGGGTTTGGCGCGTTGCTCACCGACTCCGGTCAGGGACCGGAACTCCGTGCCCAGCCGGTCCAGGGCGCCGCGCAGCGCCACAGGGTCGCCGGCCGCGTCCGCGACCGTGCCGACGGCCTCGTCCAGCTGGTCGAGTTCGGCCAGCAGTCCGCGGCGCAGCTTCTCGTCCGGGATCTGCGCGAGATGTGCGCGCAGCACGTCCTCGGGCCGGTCGGTGACCGGGATGGGCAACCCGATGAGGACCGCTCCGGTTGCCGCGAGCCGCTCCAGCGCCTGCTCGGCGGCGGGCGCCGTACCGGGAGGCCCGTACGCGCCGAGCAGCTCACCCACTCTGCGCGGCCGATCGAGGAGAGCTGCCAACGCGGCCTCGTCGGCGTCGAGGGGCTGCGGGCGGCGTCGTGGCCGGCGCAGCACTCCGCCGTCGAAGGAGCATGCCGGGTGGCGGCGCGCGATCAGGTGGGTGTGGAGGGCCGGCCGAGCGGCGAAGGTGCGGGCGATCGCGTCCACGGCCCAGTGCTCGCGGAAGACGGTGCGGCTGCGCAGGCCCGCACTGCCGCGCGTACGGACGCCGGGGTGGTCGTCGCCGAACCGTGCCCAGGCGACGGGGCCGAAGAAGCCGATCGTCTCGTTCTTCGCGCAGTAGCGCTGCGCGAGGAAGGCGACGAGCGCTTCGCGCTGGTCCCTGCGCGAGAGCTGTCCGTCTTTGTCCGCGGTGAGTTGGGCGGCGTAGCGGCCCAGCCAGTTCCGTATGAGCGCCGGATTCTGCCAGGTGACGGCCTCGAGGAAGGCGGGTTGTGTGACGACGGAGCGTACGGCCGCCGCGGAGGTCTCGCGGCTGCGGGCGTCGGAGTCGTCGTCCGCACAGGAAGGCACCGCGAACGTGTCGAGCCACGAGAACGGCATGCCCGCGCTGCGCAGGGCGGCCAGCCGCCACAGCGACCAGTCGTCGTGCAGCGGGAGACGATGCGCGGGACCGGTCGCGGCCTCGGGGGCGGCGGAGGTGTGCTGGGCGACCGTCATCGCCGCACCCGCTGGTCGATGACCTCGGAGAGTTCGGCCAAGGTGGGGGCCTCGAAGAGGAATCCGACGGTCAGCTCGATGGCGAACAGCTCCCTGATCTGAGCCATCAGATCGATCGCGGTCAGCGAGTCGCCCCCCAGGTCGAAGAAGTCGTCGTCGGGTTCGATCCGGTCGTGCCCCAGTGTGAGCACCCACAGGTCGCGTAGTCGGTCCGAGGTCGAGGCGGGCGTATCCGCCGGGGAATCAACGGCCGGTGCCGCAGGCTCCGTCGGTGCGTCTGCGCGTTCAACTCCCGGTAGTGGCAAGGGAGTCTCGATACGAGGGGATGGGGATGCGGGTGGCCCGGAGGCGGGGTGCGCGGTGGACGGCACCGGCACCGGCAGGCCGTCGCGGTGCGGGCGGACCAGCACCTGATCGGGGGTGTCGCAGGAGAGCAGACTCATCAGGATGCCGGTTCCGACGGAGGGGGCGATGCCCATGCGGTCCTCGGTGTCATCGCTCTGTTTCTCGAGTTCGGCGGCCAACGCGGTCCGGTCCGCCTTCCGCATCGTGAAGCCTTCGACGGCGACGAGTACGCGACCGTCGGAGCCGATCACGTCGATGTCCGCCACGAGTTGTCCCGGGCGGGTCTCCTTCTTGCGGATGTGGACGGCGAGCTCGTCCTGGAGCGGCGCGAAGACCGTGAGCCCTCGGTAGAGGAAGGGCAGATACGCCTCGTCGGCGCGTTCCTCGGGGCCGGGTCCCGGGCTCCCCCGGAGCGCGGAGGTCGCCACGTCCAGGAGGGCCGGGTGCAGCGGGTGCGTGCGGAGATCGTCGCTGAACTGCGAAGGGAGGCGCAGCTCGACCAGCCTCTCGTCCGCGCTGTCCCGCACCTCCAGGACCGAGCTCCAGCGCGGTCCGAGCGTGAACGCCCCGGCCGTGGAACCGGACGTCGGACGAGTGCCCTCGCGCAGTGCCGCGAGATCACGGGCGGGTGCCTCCATGCGCCGTCGTTCGATCCGTCCGGTGGCGTGCGTGACCCACCGCGCGGTCGTGTCGTACGCGGGCTGGGACCGGACCTCGAAACGATGCCGGTCGCCGTCGGGGACGAACACGATGGTGACGCGCCTCGCCCGACGCGCGGTCAGGGGCGCGACGAAAGCCACGTCGGAGAGCACGAGCGCGTGATCGGCGGCCGTGGGCACGGTGTGGTCGTATGCGCGCGTGACCAGATCCAGATGCGCGGTGCCGGGGAGGACGGGGGTGCCGTCGAGCCGGTGCTCGTCAAGGGTCCAGGTGTCCGCGGCGTCGAGTCCGGTCGTCCAGTGCAGTTCACCCGCGAAGGACGCACCGTCGGGCCGGCTGGCCATGCCGATGCCGGTCCAGCTCGGGTAGTTGATGCTCAGCACCCGGTGGGCGGGGAACAGGTCGGGACGCGTGCACAGGTCCATGACCCCGTTCGCCGCGGCGTAGTCCCCGCCGCCGATCAGGCCGTCGACAGCGGCACGGCTCGAGAACAGCACCACCCAGTCGAGTACGGGCCGGCCGGCGAGCGCTTCGGCGAGGGCGAGGGTCCCGTGCACCTTGGGGCGCAGCACCTCGGCGGCTTGCGCCGGGTCACGGGCCTGCAGGATCCCGTTGCCCGCGACGCCCGCGAGATGCAGCACTCCCTGGACCGGCCCGAAGGCGGCCGCCACGATGTCGAGGGCGCGCCGCACCTGCCGCGGGTCGCCCACGTCGCAGGCGAGGAGGCGGATCTCCGCCCCCAGCGCGGTGGCGTCCCGGACAGCGGCCGTCACCTCGGACGACCAGGCGTCGATGGGCTCTTGGGCGGCGGGAAGGGTGCGGCCGAGCAGCGCGATACGGGGCCGGATGCCCGTGGCGGCGATGCTGCGCATGAGGGCGAGGCCGAGCGCGCCCATCCCTCCGGTGATGACGTACACACCACCGGAGCGAAGGGCCGAGGTGCGGTCGGGCGTGACGCGCAGCGGCAGCTCCCGGCGCACCCAGCGCTGACGCCCGCGCAGCGCGACGACGAGGTCTTCGTCGGCCCGGCAGAGTTCGTCCCGCAGCCCGCCGACGGGAGTGTTGGGGGAGAAGTCGATGACCTTGCAACGCTGCCGCGGAAGCTCGGCGGCCAGCGTGCGGACGAGCCCGTGGACGCTCGCCTTCACCGGGTCGACCGGGTCGGCACCTGAGACGTCGACGGCGCCCGAGGTCAGCGCGATGAGTTCGGGGACACGGCCCGTACCGCCGGTGCGCAGCCCGCGCTGTACCAGCGCGAGTGCGCTGAAGAAGCTGTCGTCCAGCTGCTGTTGGACGTTGGCCGTGGCGGCCGGCGGCCAGGGAGCCGCGGCGATGGCATGCACCAGGAGGTCGGCCTCGGTCCCGCGGTGGGCGAGTGCGTCGAAGACCTGCCGGGTGTCGGCGGCGACACCGGGCCGGATGCCGAACTCGTCGCCGTCGTCGCGGTAGGCGTCGGCCGGGCGGATGCGGATCGTCCGCATCCCTGCGCGTTCGAGCGCGGCCACCACGTGGTCGGCACGGTCCTCGGCGGCGGGCAGGAAGACGACGGCTGTGGACCCTTCCCGGGTGAGATTCGGCGGGGTCACAGCGGAGGAAGTCCAGTGCAGGGACGAGAACAGGCCCGGCTGGCCGTCCTCCTGGGCGATAGCCGACGGCGCCGGCTGTCGCGCCGTGGACGCTTCGGCGGTCTCTTCCGGCGCGGTCCCGGCGGGGGCGGGAGCCGCCTGCGGCGCGTCGACCCAGTACCGCTTGCGCTGGTACGGATAGCCGGGGAGCGGGATCCGACGGCGCAGCGGAGCCTGCCCGACGGCCTCCCAGGAGACGTCGCCGCCGGCCGTCCACAGGTGTGCCGCGGCGGTCAGTACGGAGGCCATGTCCTGTTCGGCACGGTCGCCGGCGGCCGTCCCGCCGCGTCGCGGCAGCGTCGGCGCCACCGTGATGGACGCCTCTCGGACCCGCTCGTGGCGGCGGGCCAGATCGGTGAGCACCTGCCCGGGACCGACCTCGAGCAGCACATTGGGACCGGTCCCGACCAGTGTGTCGAGCGCCGTGGCGAACTGCACGGGCTCCACGAGCTGACTGACCCAGAAGGCCGGGTCGACCGCCTCGTCGGCGGAGACGATGCGCCCTGTGGCCGCCGAGTACACAGGCAGGGCCGGTGGCGCCAAGTCCACGCCGGTGAAGACCTTTTCGAAGGAGCGGGCGGCGTCCCGGAGCAGGGGTGTGTGAAAGGCACTCGACGTGGGCAGCCGGGTGCAGGCGACACCACGGGTGGCCAGCTCCTCGGCCACGTCGGCGAGGTCGTCGTCCGACCCGGCGAGGACCACCTGGTCGGCTCTGTTGATCACGGCCACGGTGACGGTCCCGGTGAGGACGTCGTGCAGCGCGTCCGTGTGGGTCGCCACAGCGAGCATGCCACCGCCCGCAGGGTGATCGCGCATCGCCCGGGCGCGGGCCAGGACGAGTGCGGCGGCAGTGTCGTGATCGAAGATTCCGGCCACGGTCGCGGCTGCCAGCTCGCCCAGGCTGTGGCCGAGGAGCGCCGCCGGACGGACTCCCGCCTCCCACCACATGTCCGCCAGGGCCAGTTCGGTGGCGAACAGGAGAGGCTGGGCGAGGGAGGTCTCCGTGATATCGAGTCCCGCGGTGCCGCGCCAGCACTCGCGCAGCGGCAGGTCAGGGGCGTCCAGCCGGTCGAGCCACTCGTCGAGTGCGCGCGTGAAACCCGGCACGCGCCGGTAAAGGCCCTGAGCCATCTCCACATGCTGGGAACCCTGGCCGGGGAACAGCAGACAGACGGACGGCGGGCTCGTCACCGGCTGCCGCGACGTGAGGACGCGACCGGTGCCGGCCGCCGTCAAGGCTGTGGCCGCGTCGTGAGCGCTGGTGCACACGGCGGCCGCCCGGACCTGATGGGTCTGCCGGCCGTGCTGCAGGGTCGCCACCGCGTCCGCGAACACCTCTTCCCCCAGTTGCAGGAAGGCATCGGCGAGAGAGGCGCGGACGGCGGGTTCGGCGTCCGCGGTGGGGCTCGACCAGACCACCGGACGCGGTTCCTCCCGGGGGAGGGTGCGCGGCAGGACAGGGGGTTCCTCCAGCACGACGTGGACGTTGGAGCCACCGATCCCCATGGAGCTGACGCCCGCGAGGCGTGGCCGCTTCGGGTCCCGCGGCCAGGCGGTGAGCCGGTCCTGCACCCGGAAGGGGGAGGACGCGAGATCGTGCCGGGGGTTGGGCGACCGGTAGTTGATGCTGGGCGGCAGCTGCTCGTGTTCCAGCGCGAGCACCGCCTTGATGAATCCCGCCAGGCCGGCCACCGGCCCCAGATGCCCGATGTTGCCCTTCACCGACCCTATGGAGCAGCTGCCCGCCGGGAGTTGCTCCTCGGCCAGGCCGGTGAAGGCCTCGGTGAGCGCGCTGATCTCGATGGGATCACCCACGACGGTGCCGGTACCGTGCGCCTCGACGTAGGAGATGTCGCCCGGCCGTACACCGGACACCGCCAGTGCTTCCCTCACCACCGCACGCTGCGCGGCCGCGTTGGGCGCGCCGAAACTGACCTTGTCGGATCCGTCGTTGTTGATCGCGCTCCCGCGGATCACGGCACGGATGTGGTCATGAGCGGCGAGCGCATCGGGAAGCCTCTTCAGTACGACCGCACATGCGCCCCCGCCGAACACGGTGCCGTCGGCTTCCGCGTCGAAAGGCCTGCAGTGGCCGCTTGGGGACTGGACCCCTCCTTGCGACCAGAGATAGCCGTGCCCGTACGGGAAGTCGATGCTGGCCCCACCGACGAGAGCGGTGTCGCAGTCGCCGGTACGCAGCGACTGGCACGCCATGTGCAGGGCGACCAGGGTGCTGGAGCAGGCCGTCTGCACGGTCACGCTGGGCCCGTGCAGATCGAGTTTGTACGAGGCCATGGTGGCGATGTAGCCGCCGAGGTTGAGGGAGGCCACCTCGGAAAGGGGAAAGCCGAGCGCGTCCTTGCGGTGGCGCAGGTGGTGCTCGTCGTAGAGCGGCGCGCCGGCCGAGGCGAAGACCGCGGTGCCGGCGCTGAGAGTGGTGGGGTCGTAGCCGGCGTTCTCCATGGCCGTGTGGGCCGCTTCGAGGAACAGCCGGATCTGCGGGTCGCAGGTCCGCGCTTCGCGCGGGGTCATGGCGAAGAGGTCGGCGTCGAAGTACTCGGCGTCCGGCGCCAGAGCGGCCGCCTTGACGTACGCGGGGTGGGTCAACAGCTCCTCGGGGACGCCATGGTCGCGCAGATGCTCGTCGCTCAGCGCCGCGACGGACTCCTTGCCCCGGACGAGGTTCAGCCAGAAGGCGTCGACGCAAGACGCGCCGGGGACCCGCGCTGCGACCCCGACCACCGCGATCTTGTCGTCATCGTCCACTGAGGCCTCCTCGATCAACGACACGCGATCTCTTGGAAGTTACGGCGAGGGTGGGGAATGGTCGTGTCGCCGAAACAGGCGACCGATCACCGTTCCCGGGTCGGTGAGGCGGGGATGAGGAGGGAGCGCAGGGGTTGCAGGCTGCATCCGCGGAAGCGCTTCGCGGGCAGGGATCCGGTACCGAAGTCGATCAGTGTGGCGCCTTCGGCGATGGCGCGGGCGATGGGTTCGTAATAGGTCAAGTTGAAGTACTGGCTGTGGTCCGGTGCGGCGTAGTCACGGCCCACCGCTCTGACCGCCCAGGTGCCGCCGCGGCGGTGCACCACCGAGAAGGCCACCGGTCCACCGGGCAGATAACCCACCAGTGCGCGCACTTCGGAGCCCGGGGTCATCGCGAGCATGGCCAGGTAGAACTCCGCCTCGAGCGGGTCCGCGGTGTCGCCATGGCGCCGTTGTGTCTGTGCCAGCAGCGGGGCGACCTCCGCCGCCACCGCGGACAGCGGCTCGTCGCGTATGACGATCCCGCTGTCCGCGAAGGCACGGCGCTCCTGGCGGACCTGCCATCGGCGCTTGCGCGGCAGTGCGGCCAGATACTCGGAGAAGTCGCTCCATGCGATCGGCAGCACGGCCTTGTCGCGTGTGGCGGCCGCGAGGGCCTCCGTCTCGAATCCCGCGAGCCAGCGGGCCTGTTCGGGGTCGAGGTCCGGGATCAGGAGCTGTGTGCAACCGCCCGCCGAGGCGACCTCTCGGGCGGCTGAGATCAACGCGCGTGCGGCGTCGGCGGCGCACGCCGGCTCGATCGGGGACTTCAGGAGCAGGTGATTGCGATAGCCGCCGGCCCCACCGGCCGAACACAGTCGGGAGCCGGTCGTAGCGGGCCCGCCCTCGAAGATGTTCTCCGGGGCGAGGGAGGCATCGAAGGGCCGCGGGAGCCGGTAGAGGGGAAGCAGGCCGAGAGCAACGCCTGACTTGCTGCGCACCACCAAGTAGGTGATACGGGCGCCACGTCGGCGCTCCACTATGTGGTGGCGTTCCAGTTCCCCCAGGACGTGGTCGGACGCCGTGATGCCGAGTTCGGCCAGGAGACCGACGGACACCCTGTCGACTTCCTCGGTCCGCATTGCCTCACCTTGTCGCCTGCGGGCCCTTGGAATCGGCCCCTGTCGTAGGGGACATCGCAGGGCGGGCGGAAGGCGAGTCACCCGAACGAGCGGCATGACGCAGGAGGCGGCGGACCCAAGACTCGCTTCACAGGTTTGCCCGTTGAGCAGCTCGGCCGAGCAGTGCATTCGGCGGGGGCTTTCGTAGCCTACGAAACACCGACTCGCCTGGAAACCATCGACCGCTCGGCGAGCGAGGCGCAGCGTGGTGGAACGGACTCATCTTGGAGGAAGGCCGATGAAGGTGCACACGCTCAGTCGTGTGGAAGCGCGGCGGATCGCGGTTCGCGCACAGCTCCTGCACGCCGAGCGGCCGACGGCGCTGACCGACACGGTCCGGCATCTGACCCTGCTGCAGCTGGATCCGACCGCGGCCATCGCGCCGGCCGCGGATCTGGTGTCGTGGAGCAGGCTCGGTGCGGCCTATGCGCCGGACCACCTGGTCCAGGCGCTCAAGGAGCGGCAACTCGTCGAGATCGGGGCGACCGTACGACCCGTCGAGGACGCGGTGCTCTTCCGGGCCGAAATGGCCGAGATGCGGAGCCGGCCGCCGGTGGCCGACTGGGAGAAGAGGTTCCACGGCTGGCTCGAGGCCAATGACGCCTGCCGCAAGGACATCCTTTCCCGGCTCGAGGCCGGTGGTCCGCTGCTCTCGCGCGATATTCCGGACACCTGCGTGCTTCCGTGGAAGTCGACCGGGTGGACGAACGACCAGAACGTGATCCGGCTGCTGGGGCTCATGGCCGACCTGGGCGAGGTGGCCATCGCGGGCCGGCAGGGCCGCAACCGGCTGTGGGACCTGGCCGACCGCGTATACCCACAGGCTCCTGTGCCGGACCCGGAGGAAGCGTTGCGGGTACGCGACGAGCGGAGGCTGCGGGCGTTGGGGATCGCGCGCACCAAGTCGACCAAGGTGCCCATCGAGCCCTATGACGTCGGGGGTGCGGGCGAGGCGGCCGTCGTGGAGGGCGTCAAGGGCGAGTGGCGCGTCGACCCGGTGTATCTGGGGCAGCCGTTCGAGGGGCGGGCCGCGCTGCTGTCCCCCTTCGACCGCCTGATCCATGACCGCAAGCGAGCGGTGGAGCTCTTCGATTTCGAGTACGGAGTCGAGATGTACAAGCCCGTGGCGAAACGCCGTTGGGGCTATTTCGCGCTCCCGATCCTGTTCCACGACCGCCTGGTGGGCAAGCTCGACGCGACCGCGGACCGCAAGAAGGGCGTCCTGCGGGTCAACGCGGTCCACGAGGACGAGACGTTCACCAAGGAGATGACGGTGGCCGTCGACGCGGAAGTGGACGCACTGGCCGCATGGCTCGAACTGGAGGTGGAGCGTTCCTGAGCGGCGCATGCGGGGCACGAAGGGAGGCGGGGCGATATGAACGGCCCACGCCAAAGGTGTGTTGACCGGACCCACCCGCACCTGTGGGCGGTGAGCGACCTCCATGTCGGACATCCGGTGAACCAGAGCGTCGTCGACGGACTGACCGCGCAGCACCCCGATGACTGGCTGCTCGTCGCCGGCGACGTGGCGGAGTCCTCGTCACGGACCCAGGAAGTGCTGGCGGATCTGCGCAGCCGCTTCGAGCGGGTCATCTGGACGCCGGGCAACCACGAACTGTGGACGCTTCCGCGCGATGAGGACCAGAGCCGGGGAGTGGCGCGGTACATGGGCTTGGTGGAAAAGTGCCGCAAAATCGATGTGCTGACGCCCGAGGACGAGTACGTCACATGGCGCGCCCCGGATCAGGAATTCGTCATCGCTCCGGTCCATCTGCTCTACGACTACTCGTTCCGTGACCCCGGTGTCGATCTCGAAGAGGCTCTGAAGGCGGCATGGGACGCGGGGCATGTCTTCAGCGACGAAATGCTGTTGCACCCTGATCCGTATCCGACCCGCCAGGAATGGTGCCACGCTCGAGTGGCGTCGACCGAGAAGCGATTGGCCGAGATCGGGGAACGCCCGATCATCGTGGTCAATCACTATCCTCTGGAGGAAGGGCCGGTACGGCGGATGTTCTCCCCGCACCTGGGCATGTGGTGCGGCACGCGACTCACTGCCGAATGGCACAAGCGCTTCGCGATCCACACCGTCGTACACGGCCATTTGCACATGCCGCGTTCGTCGATGTACGACGGTGTCGCCGTCGAAGAGGTTTCACTCGGCTATCCGCGCGAGTGGGGAAATCGGGCGACACCGTTCGCACCACGGTCAATTGCGTGTGGAGTCGGCGGGTTTGAACATCAGGACACGGAAGCCCCGTCCCGTTCCAAATGAGTTGCGGCAGGAGAAGGTGCGCGCGGAGGAGCGGTTCGCGCGGCGCTGCCGGCATCGTCGATTTCTGTCAGAGTGACGAACTTGCCGAGGAGAGCGGCGCGGGTGAGTTCGGCCTTGTTTCCCACGTCGAGTTTGACGCGAATGCGTTTCACGTAGGTATCGACGGTGTGCTGGCTGATGCCCAGCCGGGTCGCTATCTGGCCGTGCGTTCTGCCTTGGGCTATTTGGCTGAGAACCTGCTGTTCGCGGTCCGAGAGCGTGGGTTGGCCCGCCTGGAAACCGCTGTCGGCGGAATGGGGACTCACGCGCGTCACGGGAATGTGACCGGCTGATCCGGCGGCGGCGAGCTGGATGGCGCGCACGATTCCGGCCCCGGGCTCGTCCTTGCTGACGACGGCTACGGCCCCTGCGTTGAAGTAATCTTTACCGTTTGCAGAGAGGTCGTTGGTGAGGATGAGTACCGCCATCGACCGGGCGGCTTGAGTGACGGTGCCGAGGTCTGTGCCGACGACCGCGTCGGCGTCGATGACGGCCACGTCTGCGAGCCAGCATGGCTCGTCGTGAGCCGAGGTGCGGGTGGCGACAATTCTGACTCCAGCCGCTGTGAGGACCTGACTCAGGCCGAGGAGGAAACAGGGGGAGGTCACGAGCAGATCTGTACGAATCATGCGTGCCCTAAGGAAGAAGGCGGCCACTGACGGTAACGCGATCGACGGACGTCAAGTGTGCTGGGTGATGCTCGCTGCGCTCTTCGCGGCGTCAGGTTCATCCGCGAAACGGGGACTGTAACGGGGATCATGGGTACCGCTGCGCGAGCGTGTCAACCTTCAAGTCGTCCTTCGAGTCGTCAGCGATGTGACACGCGTAGCGCGCTTCACAGTGAATGCCAGAACATTCGCTGAACGCAAGCGAGTTGGGCACAGCGAAGATGCGGAACCGACCCTTCAGCTTTCCGGATAGAGGCGCCGGAGCCCTGTGGCGCACTCGTGAGGTCGGAGGTTGTCAGCTGACGGGGGAGGGGCTAGCGTCATGATGCGCTTCAGGAACAACAGTCGATCAACGACCGGGAGAGACTGTAAAGATGGCCGAAGTTTTGCTGTATCACCACATCCAAGGCTTGACCGACGGGGTCCAGGCATTCGCAGAAGATCTGCGACAGGCCGGCCACACCGTGCACACGCCGGATCTCTTCGAGGGCCGCACCTTCGGGAGCCTGCAGGAGGGGATGGAGTTCGCGCGGGAAACCGGGTTCGACACCGTCCGGGCGCGTGGTGTGGCGGCCGCCGAAAACCTCGGCCCCGATCTTGTCTACGCCGGTTTCTCGTTCGGTGTGACGATCGCTCAGAAACTCGCCCAGACGCGACCAGGCGCGCGTGGCGCACTGCTTATGCACTCCTGCATTCCCGTCACGGAGTTCGGGGATTCCTGGCCCGACGGCGTGCCCGTGCAGCTGCACGGCAAAGAGGGCGACGAGTTCTTCGACGAAGACCTGCCGGCGGCACGTGAGCTGGCCAAGTCCACATCGGCCGCGGAGCTGTTCGTGTATCCCGGAGATCAGCATCTGTTCACCGACTCTTCACTCGATGCCTTCGACGCCGAGGCGTCCGCATTGGTGAGGGAGCGAGTCCTGAAGTTCCTCGCGTCGATCTGATCCCCGCCGCATGCAGTACGGCCCTCACGTCGAACTCCGTGAGGGCCGTACTGCATGCGTGCGCCCGCGACTTGGGGGGCGGGCGGACGGCCGGGCCGGCCCGGTCAAAGACGTACGAGCATCTTGCCCAGGTTGTGCCCGCGCATCATGTCCAGGAGCGCGCGGGGAGCGGCCTGGAGGCCCTCGGCGACGGTTTCCCGGTACTGCAGCTCTCCTTCGCGCAGCCACGCGGCGGCCTCCGCGATGAACTGATCCCGCAGATGCGCGAAGTCGCCGGCGAGAAAGCCCCGGAGAGTGAGCCGCTTCCCCATCGAGAGCGCCAAGTTCCGTGGTGCTGCGGGCGGTTCGTCGGCGTTGTACATCGAGATCGCACCGCACATGGCCACCCGGCCGTGCGGGCGCATGGCCCCGATGGCGACCTCGAGCTGCCGCCCGCCGACATTGTCGAAGTAGATGTCGATGCCGTCCGGCGCGGCGGTGCGCAGGGACCGGCGCAGGGCGCCGTCGTGGTAGTCGAAGGCGGCATCGAACCCGATACCGCGCAGATACGCGACCTTTTCCGGGGACCCGGCGGACCCGACCACCCGCGCGGCTCCTCTCAGCCGCGCGATCTGCCCTGCCGCGCTGCCGACGGCACCGGCGGCAGCCGATACGAAGACGACCTCACCGGGTCGCATCGCGGCCACATCGAGGATCCCCGCGTAGGCGGTGAGACCGGGCATCCCGAGCACTCCGAGATACGCCGAGGGCGGGGCGAGGCCGGGGTCCACCCTCGTCGCGGCGTCCTGCGCCACGACCGCGTACTCCCGCCAGCCGGCGTTGTGCAGAACGACGTCGCCCGGTGCGAAGAGCGCGGAACCGGACTCGATCACCGTGCCGACGGCGCCGCCTTCCAACGGCCGCCCGATCTCGAACGGCGGCACGTACGACGGGATTTCGTTCATCCGCCCGCGCATGTAGGGGTCCACGGACATCACCTGGTTGCGGACGAGCAGTTCACCTGCCTGTGGCTCGGCAACCACGACTTCAGCCATGCAGAAGTCTTCTTCCGACGGCCAGCCGAGGGGCCTCGAAGCCAGATGGATCTCGCGGCCTTTCATGGAGCCTCACGGTAGGTGCCGCCGCAGGAGCGGCGCCGCCCCAAGTTCCGGTGACAGGACGCCTTGCCGGGCATTGCCTAGCTTCAGTTGTCCCGACACTCGGCCCCTTGTCAGCAGTACGGTCGCGCACGCGCGGGTGTCGCCCCTCTTGCTGGAGGTTCACCGTGGCGCCGAAGGAACAGCTCGTGATGTCGCGTACCGTCTCCGAGCTGTTGCGGGAGCGTGCCGGCGAGCGGCCGGACGCGATCGGCTACACCTTCCTGAGCGACGGCGAAGCCGAGCGGGAGGTGCTGAGCTATGCCGACCTGGACCGCAGGGCATGCGCCATCGCTGCCGGGCTCCATGCCGCGGGCGCCCGACGCGGGGACCGTGCGCTGCTGTTGCTGGCTCCGGGACTCGACTACATCTCCGCCTTCTTCGGCTGCCTCTACGCCGGAGTGGTGGCGGTGCCGTCCTATCCGCCCGACCCGTTCCGGCGCGAGCGCACCCTGCCCCGCCTCATGGGTGTCGTGGACGACGCCGACCCTGTCGTCGCCCTGACGACGGCGGATCTGCTCGGGTTCATCGACAGTCTCGGTGAGGATGCGCCGCGCCTGCGGAAGCTGCGCTGGATCGCGGTCGACGGCGTGCCCGACGAGGCGTCCGCTCCCGCCGCCGTCGATCCGGGGTCGACGGCCTTCCTGCAGTACACCTCGGGTTCCACGGCCGCACCGCGTGGCGTGATGGTCTCGCACGAGAATCTGCTGCACAACCTCGGCATGATCCAGCGGTATTTCGGCACCGACGCCGACACCCAGGCCCTGATCTGGCTGCCGCCGTACCACGACATGGGTCTCATCGGCGGTCTGCTGCAGCCGTTGTATTCGGGCTGCCCGGTGACGCTGCTCTCGCCGCTGCACTTCATCGAGCAGCCGATGCGCTGGCTGCGAGCGATCTCCGGCCTCGGTGTCACCGTCAGCGGCGGCCCCAACTTCGCCTACGAGCTCTGTTCCCGCCGTGCCACCGAGCAGGAGGTGGCCGAACTGAATCTCAGCTCCTGGCAGGTGGCGTTCAACGGGGCCGAACCGACCCGCCCGGAGACACTGGACAGGTTCGCCGCCGTCTTCGGTCCCGCAGGGTTTCGGGCGGAGGCCTTCCTGTCGTGTTACGGCCTCGCCGAAGCCACATTGATCGTCAGCGGCACGGAGTTGGGCAAGCCGGTGCCTCGCCTCCACGTCGATCGCGACGCACTGGCCGGCAACACGGCCACCGCGTCCGGTACGGACTCGGACGTGGCGCTGGTCTCCTGCGGATACGGGGCCGCGGACCAGGAGATCGTGATCGTCGACGCCGCGGCCGGGCAGCGCTGTCCTGAAGGTGTCGTGGGCGAGATCTGGGTGCGGGGACCGAGCGTCGCCCGCGGCTACTGGCGTCGCCCCGAGGAGACCGAGCGCGTGTTCGGCGCACGCCTCGCGGGCGAGGACGCCGGCTATCTGCGCACCGGGGATCTCGGATTCCAGCTGGACGGACGGCTGGTGGTGACAGGGCGGCACAAGGACCTGCTCATCGTCCGCGGCCGGAACCACTATCCGCACGACATCGAGTTCACCGCCGAGCACGCGCACCCCGCGCTGCGGGTCGGCTGCTCGGCGGCCTTCCAAGTACCCGACGACAGTGCCGAGGACCGGCTCGTCCTGGTGATGGAGGTGCGGGGGCCCTCCGAAACCGCCGACGGCGCAGAGATCGCCGCCCGGGTTCGTGAGGCCGTGGCCCTGGTCCACGGTCTGCGAGCCCACACGATCCTCTTGGTGCGCGCCGGTACGGTGCCGAAGACCTCCAGCGGCAAGATCCAGCGCAGTCTGTGCCGCGCGCGCTACCTGGCGGGCGAGCTGACGGAGGCCGTGCAGAGCCTGACCGCGGCCACCGCGCCCGAGGTCGATGCACCGGCGGGGCCCCGTGACGACGTGGCGTACCAGCTGCGTGCCCTCGTCGCGGAGCTCGTCGATGTCGCGCCCGGCAGCCTCGATATGACGACTCCGCTGCTGGCGATCGGCCTGGACTCGCTCGCCCTCGTGACGCTGCAGCACCGCCTCGAGGCCGCGTTCGGCGTCACCGTGCCGCTCGGCGACGTGCTCGCCGGCGGGACCATGGAGGGGGTTCTCGAGCAGATCATGGACGGCCGCTCACAGCGCGTCCCCGGGGCGGCCGGGGCGGCGCACCGGGTCGGGGCCCCGTCGCCGGCTGCCGACGCGGCCGGCGAGGTGCGGGCGCCGCTGTCTCGCGGCGCGCGTGAGATCTGGCTGATGCAGCAACTCGAGCCGGACAACCCCGAGTTCACCGTCGCCACCGCGCTCCGGCTGCCGGAGTCGGTCGATCTCGGCGCGCTGCGCAAGGCACTGGACGCCGTCTGCGCCCGGCACTCCGTGCTGCGTACGACGTTCGAGGTGAGGGACGAGGAGCTGGTACAGATCGTCCACCCGCGGAGCCGGGTCACGGTCGGCGTGCACGAGGTGCCCGAGCTGGACGAGAGTGCCCTCACCGAACTCCTGGACGCCGTGGCGAGCACCCCTGCCGACCTGACCACGGGTCCGCTGCTGCACGTCGACCTCTACCGCTACGCCGGTGGTGAAGTGCTGCTGGTGCGGATGCACCACATCATCACGGACTTCTGGTCCAGCGCGCTCCTCGCCCGTGAGTTGGGCGCCTTCTACACCGCCTGCGCCGCCGGCAGGGAGCTCTCCCTGGCGCCGCCACGCGCCGCCTATCTCGATGTGTCGGCCTGGCGGAACGCCGTTCTCTCCGACCACGAACGCATGAGCCGCATGGAGCGCCACTGGCTGGAACAACTGGCGGTCGGAGCGGACACCGCCTGGCCACGGCTCGCCTTTCCGCAGACGGAAGGGGGCGGGTGCGACGGCGGCGCGATCGAGTTCGCGCTGTCGCCGGAACTGACGGACGCGCTGCGCGCGCGGGCCGCCGAGGAGAACGTGACGGTGTACGTCCTGCTCCTGGCCGCGTTCCTGACGGTTCTGTACCGGACCACGGGGCAGCACGACCTGGTCGTCGGCACCCCCATGATGGGCCGCACCCGTCCCGAGTTCGCGGACGTGGTCGGATGCTGCGCCAGCACCTCGCTGATCCGCTGCCAAGCGGCCGACGACCTGCCGTTCTCCGCCCTGCTCGGCCGGGTCAGAGCGCAGGTCATCGGTGCGCTGGAGCACCAGGACTACCCGATGTCCCTGCTCCGCGAGCGCCACGGCGTCGGTGGACGCGGGCATCTCGTGGACGTGTTGTTCACCGTCAATCAGGCACCCCCGCGCCCCGCCACGGGTCCTCGGGCGCAGGAAGCGGCGGAGCCCCGGCCGGCGGGCACGGTGGCGGCTCGGCCCGCGGGCACGGTGGCGCACGACGCGAGCGAGCTCGCCGCCCTGGCCCAAGTGGGACCCTCCGCGGTCCGCGGCCGGCTGGGGTCCCTGCCGGTCGAGAAGTTCCCGCTGCCCATCGGCGGGGGCGCCGTCCCCGTGGAGGTCGTGATGGCCGAGGTGGCCGGTGCCGCCCACGGTCTGCTGAGATTCCGCGCGGGCTCGCTCGACGCACCCGTGGCGGACCGCATGGTGCGGGACTATCTGGCGGTCCTTGAACAGGTCGCCGCCGACCCGGATGTGACGCTCGCCGGTCTCGCCGACCAGGTCGCGTAGTCAGCTGCGGATGAGGGAGAGCGTGGCCGAGATCTCCTGGGTCAGGGCGCGCGATCCCTCGTCGGAGAGCATCCAGTGGTCGGTCCTCAGCTCAACACTGCGGAACAGCCGCTGAGTCTGCGTCTTCCAGCGGGACTGCTCCGCCGCGGGGACCGTCGGGTCGTCCGCTCCGCGCGCCGTCAGAATCGGGACGGGGAGCGCGGGGGACGCGGTGTGGGCGTAGCCGTCGAAGATCTCCCAGTCGGCTCGCATCGGCCGTTCCAGTACGTCGAGGAAGTCGGCGTCGGCCAGGAGCGCATCCGGCATCCCGCCCAGGGCGGCGGTGCGCGCGATCATGTCCTCGCGGGACAGCCTGCTGGTGCCGGTATCGGGAATGAGCTCCGGCGGCCGGCAGCTGCAGACCACGAGCAGCTGCGGATCCGCACACGGCAGCCGGACGAGCAGCCGCGCGATCTCGAAGGCGACGATCGATCCCGAGCAGTGCCCCAGCAAGCCGTAGTCTCCCGAGAAGGCGGCGAAGTCGTCGCACCTCGCTGCTTCTTCGACCTCGGCGAGCAGTGCATCGAGCGTGCGGTGCGGTGCCTCGCGGACCCGGCGTCCGCGCCCGGGCAGCAGCGCTCCGCTGAGGGCGATCCCCTCCTGCGCCGCCGCCGCGCGCAGTGGGTGGAACAGGGTGGGTCCTGCCGCGATATGCGGGAAGGCGAACAGCTCGAAGCCGCCGGTTGCCTTCCGATAGGGAAACAGCTTGTCGATGGGCGGCATCCGTACTCCCTCCACGACCGTCATCCAGGTGTGCACAGTCAACCCGGCCCCCGCGCAGGTCTCCTGTCCGGTGTTCGAGTGACAGGCCACGACGACGCGCGCCGGGACGAGTGACAGGCCCGGTGCCCTCGCGCCGGTACCCGTTTTCTGCGACGTCACCGAGCGCCGGACCCGCACTTAACGTGAACGCTGTGGCCTCTCATCCTTCGCCCCATGCATCCGATCGGACCGACGCGGCCCCCGCCGACGCGGCTCCCCTCGCCTCAGACGGTCGGGCGACGTCCCGATCCGCTGTCGAAGAGGGCATCGGCGGGATCTTCCGCGACATCCTCCGGCGCGACGACATAGGCGTGCACGACGACTTCTTCGATCTCGGCGGAAGCTCGCTCATGGCCGTACGGGCGCTCGGACGGATTCACGAGCGCTACGGGGTGCGCGTCCGTGCGATGGACTTCTTCGAGTCCCCCGTCGTGGCCACCTTGGCGCAGCACGTGGTGGACGCCGCGCCTGCCCAGTGGCCGGAGGTCGGCCGGCGGCCCGCGGGAGCCGAGCCCGTACTCTCGTACGACCAGCAGCGGCTCTGGCTCGAGGACCAACTCCTGCCGAGCGCCGCCTACCACGTGCACGGCCGGCAGCGGCTCGGCGGCGACCTGGACGTGGCCGCCCTGGACGCCTCGCTGCGCGCCATCATGGACCGGCACGAGGCACTGCGCTCCCGGTTTCCCGTACAGGACGGCCGGACCGTGCAGATCGTCGACGACCTCGCGGACGACTGGCATCTGCGGTTCGAGGATGTGAGCGACCGACCCGACCGCGAGGACAGGGCGCTGGAACTGATGGACGCGGACGCTGCCGCGCCCTTCAGCCTCGAGCAAGGCCCTTTGGTGCGCTGCCTGGTGATCCGGATCGGCGAGGCCGAACATCTGCTGAGCATCACCGCACACCACATCGTGTGCGACGACTGGTCGGTCGGTGTCTTCGTACGGGAGCTGTCCGCCCTGTACGCCGTCGGCGGCGATCCGCAGCGGGCCGAGCTGCCCCCGCTGGACATCCAGTACCGCGACTTCGCCGTATGGCAACGGCAGTGGCTGACCGGCGAATACCTGCAGCGGCACGTGGACTACTGGCGCGAGCACCTCTCCGGCGCCCCGGCCTCCCTGGCGCTCCCCAGCAGGCGGCGCGGCACGCCGGACGATGTGCCGGTGGGCGGACGCGTATCGGCCGCGCTGTCACCAGCCGATACGAGCGCGCTCGCAGAGCTGTGCCGCAAGGCGGACGCGACCTCGTTCATGGCACTGCTCGCCGGCTTCGGGACGGTGCTCAGCCGCTGGTCGGGCCAGGAGGACGTGGTGATCGGGGTGCCGATCACGGGGCGGTCCGACGCACGCCTGCAGAACCTCATCGGCTTCTTCGTCAATACGCTTCCGTTCCGCCTCGACCTCAGCGGTGACCCGACGTTCGCCGAACTTCTCGCCCGGGCCCGCGCCACCGCGATCGGCGGATACGCCCATGCGGAAGCACCACTTGACCTGCTGGTCGGCGAGCTGCCCGCGACCCGGGTCCCGTCCCGGACACCGCTGTTCCAGGTGATCCTGAACGGGGTCGACACCCCGGAGGTCCACCCACTCGCAGGCACCACGGGGGAGTTGCTCGACACTCCCGCCCGGCCCAGCAAGTTCGAGCTGACCTTGAGCGCTCGCGAATGGGACGGGGTCCTCCGGTTCGACCTGGAATTCGACGCGAACCGCTACGAGCGGGCCATGGTCGAACAGCTTCTGGAACAGATGACGGAGATCCTCAGGACCGCGGCCGGCGCTCCTGACCGACCTCTGAGCGAGTACCGGCCGGCCGTGCCCAGTGAGTCGCCGAGCGCCCTGACGCACGGCGGCGCGGCAGGTGGGTCTCCCGCACCGGCCCCCGGGCTGCTGTCAGCGGCCGACCCCGACGCGGTTGCGGTCGTCGACCGCGACGGCGAGTGGACCTACCGCCGTATCGACGGGGTGGCGGACCGAGTCGCCCGGGCGCTGACCCGGCGCCTCCCCGTCCACACCCGGAACCGCCGACTCGACGACCCCGAGGGCCGGTTCGTCCTCGTATGGGAGCCGTCGGCCGTCTGCGCCGCCGCACTTCTGGGGTGTCTGCGGGCCGGAGTCCAGGTGTCGCTTGATCGCTCGGGCGAGGTCTCGGAAGGCCCCGGCAGTTTGGCGGCGCGATCCGACGGATCAGGCCTCACGCTGCGCCTCGGACCGGACGAGAGCCACGTCATCGATGCCGGCGAGGCGCCGAGCGACGGGACGGAAGCGGGCACGGCGGGCGCCGTCGCGCCAGGTGGCGGCCCCGACTGGGCCGTGGCCCGGTACGGGTTCGGCTCCCACGACCGTTTCGCCGTGCTCTCCGGCTCCACCCACCATGTGATCTCGGCCCTCCTGACCGCCTTCGCCGCGGGAGGGACCGTGGTCCTGTTCGACCCTGCGTCCACCGGTGAAACGAACGCGCCGGCCGCGGAGTTGGACCGCGCCGGCGTCAGCGTGCTGTACGCGGGACCGGCGCCGCTGCGCGGCCTGGCCGGTGCCGTCCTGCCCGCCCTGCGCCACGTCATGGTCGAGAATGCGGGGTCCTTCGTGGCACAGGATGTCGCCGCGCTGCGCCGGACGGCCCCACAGGCCCGGTGCACGGGCCTGTACGGAACCGGGCCCGATGGCCGACCCGCGGCGGTACACGACGTACCGGAAGAGTGGGCCGCGCAGACGGCGCCCCTGCGGATTCCGCTCGGCCGTGCCGTCCACGGCCCCGTGCGGCTCGTACGGCGAGGCGGCCAGGACGCGGCGGTCGGCGAAGTCGCCGAACTGCACACAGAGGGCGGTCGGAGCGGGGACTTCGGGCGGCAATGGGCCGATGGGACCATCGAGTTCGTCGGTACGGCCGGCGGCGATCTGTCGGCCGACACCCTCCAGGTCATGTGTGCGCTGCGCGAGCTCGAGGGAGTGGTCGATGCCCTCGTGGTGGACTCGGCGGAAGCCGGCGCCGGCACGGAACTCGTCGCCTATGTGGTCACCGCGGACGGCGAGTTCGACCCGGCCGCGGCCCAGCCGCGGCTCGCGGCGCGGCTGCCCGACGCACTGCTCCCGCGCCATGTCGTGGAGCTCGAGCGGCTGCCGCTGACCCCGGACGGCACGTACGACCTGGCCGCTCTGCCACGTCCGGAGCCGCGCGAGACAGCCGACCGGTACGTAGCCCCGCGCACCCCCGTGGAGCGGCAGCTCGTCGAGATCCTGGCGGTGCTGCTCAAGAGCGACCGTATCGGCGTCCATGACAGCTTCTTCGAGCTGGGCGGATTCTCGCTGCTCGCGACGCAGCTGAACATCCGGATCAGGGAGACCGTCCATGTGGACCTCACCCTGCGCGACATCTTCGCCTCGGCGACGGTCGAGATGCTGGCGCGGCGCATCGCCTACCGGCAGGCCGAGCAGGAGCCCGCGGACGACGTCGAGGCGCTCCTGAGCGACCTGGAATCCGAGGCCACCCGCCACGCCTGAACGGGCGGTCCACCCAGCGCTGAGGGGCTGATCCCCGGGTACGCATACCCGGCGATCAGCCCCTCGGTTCAGGTCCGTTCAGAACGTGAAAGTCCGAACGGGGCCCGTTCAGAACGTGAACGTCCGCACGGCGATGGTCTGTCCGGACAGCGCCGGGAAGCCGGCCCAGCTGGTGCCGGTGGGAAGCCGGGGTGCGTCGACGCCGTCCGGCAGACCGGAGGCGGTGGACAGGACGCGCAGGCGCAGCGGTCCGTCGCCCTTGGTGCGGATGGTGAGGTCGACGCCCGATTCCGAGGGTGCGGCGTAGCGGAAACCCCAGCCCCACGGTTCGGTCAGCGCGGCGTCGGAGGCATCGATGGCCTTCCCGTCGACCGTGGCGCCCCGCACCGTGTGCTTGGTGGTGTCCGCGAAGACGTCGACGAGGAACGTGCCGTCGGGCACGGCGAGGTGGAGGCGTACGGTGCGCTCCCCGGTGGCGGAATCGACGTCGTCGGGCGCCGCACGCGTGATGCGCGGCTCGGGGATGTCGCGGGCTTCGCTCGCGCGGCCGTGGTGCAGCGGCGCCCCCGCGAGGGACGGTATCCGCTCGTCCATCCGCGTGGGTCCGGTGGTGAGCAGCCGCCCCACGGCGGGCTGCTCCGGCCCGCCGCGGCTGAGCCAACTGGCCTTTCCGGTATCGGCTTCCCAGGCATACGCGAGGCTGACCGGGCGCGGATTGCTGTCGTCGTACCCGTTCGACGAGGCGGCGACCGCCACCGCTGCCGTCGTACCCAGGAGCAGGCACGCCCCAAGGGCCGCGGAGACGCGGCGGCTCGGCCGTGGCTCGATGAGAGGGAGTGCCGTCGCGGCGAGCAGCGTCAGCATCAGCAGGGGCGCGGCGCTCAGTTCGAGCCCGACCGCGGTCGTCACCAGGACCGCGACGGGCAGCAGCAGCACGGTGGCCGGCAGAGCCGCGGCCCCGACGGCCACCAGGTGCAGCGGCGAGCGCGGTTCGGCATGCAGCGTCGCGGCCAGGGCACCCAGGCCGAGCAGAGCCGGCCATGTGAAGAGGTAGGCGCCTCCGGGCAGAAGTACGGCGCAGACCACGGCGAGCACCACAAACCAGCCGAGCACACCGGTGGTTGCCTCCACGGGCGACATACGGCGCCGTGCCCACCGGTACCAGACGAGCAGGACCGCCACCATCAGGAGCGCCCCCGCCAGAAGGTAGGGCTCCGGTCGGTACACGGCACCGATGCCGAATCCGAACGCGGGCTGGAGCGCGGTCAGCAGCCACCAACCACCGAACCCGACACCCGCGGCGGCCACGAGGACGGCCGTGAGCGAGCCCGCCGCGAGTCCGGCCCGGGCGGGCCGAAGTCCGTGGCGCCGGCCGCGGATCAGGACCAGGACGAGGGCCGCGAGCGCGAGGAGGGCCAGCGGCAGGGTGAGCCAGTCCGGGTAGGACACGATGGTGCCGAACAGGGAGAAGTACGTGGCCTCGGCTTCGTCTTCGGCGAGGTCGGCCGCGCCCAGGGAGCGCACGGCGGTGAGGGTGCTGTCTCCCATGTGCTGAACGCTTCCGGCGTTCACGTGGGCGATGTCGTCATGGGCCGTGTGGTAGCGGGCGACGCCGCCCATGTAGGCGAGGTTGATGCCGCGCATACCGTCGGCGGTCAGGACGGTGAGGTCGGTGTCGTTGGGAAGCAGGCTGTACAGCGCGCCCGCGAACGACGTGGTCACCACGTCGGAGTCGGCGATCGCCGAGGTCAGACCGCCCTCCATCTGGAACATCAGGGCAGGTCCCGAAACACCGCGGGCTTCCATGTTCACGACGGCGACCCGACCCGGATCGCCGACCACTCCCGAATCGACGAACGCCTGGGCGCCGAGCAGACCGGCCTCCTCGGCGTCCGTGAACAGCACGTCGATGTCGTTGCGCGCCTGCGGCAGGGAGCGGAGCGCACGGACGATCTCCAGGATCGCGGCGACATTGGCGCCGTTGTCACTGGCGCCGGGACCGGTGGGCACCGAGTCGTAGTGGGCCACCAGAAGGACCCGGCCGGTCGGATCCGAACCCGGAATCCGCGCATGGACGTTGCTCACGTTGGCGACTGTCGGATAGCCGTCCGTCGGCAGGCGGGAGGCGACCCGCGTCTGCACGGTGGCGTCGGCGTCGAGACCGCGCAGCTCACGGACGAGGTAGTCACGCACGTCCGCCGCCGCCGCGGAGCCCGTGGGGTGCGGAACCGAGGCGATGTCATCGAGCCTGGCGAGGGCGCGCTCCGCGGAGAACTCCGTGTCCGGTACGGAGGCCGGCCTCGGGTCGGGGGGAGACAGGGACCAGACGCTCGCCATGCCGGTCAGCAGCAGCACGAGGGCGATCGTGAGCGACACCGCGCGCCGGTGCCACGTCGTCGGCGACGGCCCGCGCTGCGCGGCCGAGGACGGCGGTGTCTGCTGCTGGATCGTCATAGGCGTTGCCGACCTGTCATCAGAGAGCACTGTCCTATCCGGGCCCATGATCCGGCAGCCGCCACGGGCCCGAGCACTCCCCGGTTTCAGGGACTCCTGCGGCGCTCACCCGGCCGCGTCCGGTCCTGGACCTGACCCCCGCCCCACCCTCAACGGCTGTGCTGTGAAAGGGGGACAGGCCGGGCCGCGACGGGACGGTTACGGTGAGCCCACGCTTCGCGCCGGCCGGCGGTAACCGGCCGGCAACCGTGAGCGCTCACAGGGGGAGAGGGGCCCATGCGGCTGCGGAGTCAGACGGTCGAGCAGCGCGACTCACCCATCAGCACCGCCTACGACCTGCTCGACGGGAGTGCGTACGCGGGCAAGGTGCTCGATCTCGCGCAGGCGGCGCCGCAGTATCCGCCGGCCCCGGTGGTGAGCGAGCACGTGGCCGATCTGGTGCGCCGGGGAGAGGGCAGCGAGTACACCGAGGTGCCCGGAATCCCTCGGCTGCGCGCCGCGCTGGCAGCTGAACTCAGCGAGGCGTACGCAGGGCGGGTGACCTCGGAGAACGTCGTCGTCACCGCGGGCTGCAACCAGGCGTTCTCGCTGGTCGCCTCGGCACTGGCCGGCCCGGGTGACGAGGTCGTCCTTGCGCTGCCGTACTACTTCAACCACGACATGTGGCTCCGTATGAACGGCATCGTGCCGGTGTACCTGGAGCCCGATGACGACCTGGTGCCCCGCGCGGCCGACACCGAACCGCTGATCACCGGGCGGACGCGCGCGATCGTGCTGGTCACCCCTGGAAACCCGACGGGCGTGACGGTGCCCCCGGCGGAGATCGCCGCGTTCGCGGCGCTGGCCGCAAGGCACGGCATCGCACTGGTGGTTGACGAGACATACCGCTCGTTCCGGTCCACGGACCGGCCGGCGCACGACCTCTTCGCGGACCCGGCCTGGTCGCGGACCGTGGTCAGCCTGCACTCCTTCTCGAAGGACCTCGCTGTGCCCGGCTACCGGGTCGGAGCCGTGGTGGCATCGGCCGAGCTCAATCGCGAGGTGTGCAAACTCCACGACTGTGTGGCGGTCTGCGCCCCGCGGATCGGTCAGGAAGCGGCGTGGGCGGGACTCACGTATGCCCGGCAGTGGAGAGACGACCGCGCGCGGGAACTCGCACGCCAGAGGGCTTGGCTGAGCGAGGCGATGGCCGAGCGTCCCGGCGGGTTCGAACTCCTTTCGTGCGGCGGGTTCTTCGGCTGGATCAAGCATCCCTTCGCGGATCGCCCGACGGCGGATGTCGTGGGCGGGCTCGTCCGTGACCACGGGGTGCTGATGGTCCCCGGAACCGCGTTCCTGCCGGATGACCGGGGGACCCTGCGGATGAGCGTCGGCAACGCGGATCTGGCGGCCATCTCCGAACTCGCCCTCCGCCTACGGGACATGGGGGCCGATTGATTCCGTCAGATAGGGATCCGGTTGATTCCGTCAGGTGGAGATCCGGCCGCCGGTGTCCTGGCTTCACGTGACAGTGCAGGCAGACGGCGCGGCAGTAACTTGCCTCTAGTTCCCAGCAGTCGACATCCGATGAGCGAGGCCCCATGAATCCGTTCGACGATCCCGACGGCATCTTCCTCGTACTCGTGAATGACGAGGAGCAGTACTCCCTGTGGCCGGCCGCTCTCGAGGTCCCGGCCGGATGGAGCGTCAGCCGTGCGGCGGATACGCGCCAGGCGTGCCTCGACCACATCGAGTCGGCCTGGACGGATCTGCGGCCGCGCAGCGCCCGACTCGAAGGGGTCGGAGCCGACAGGCAACCGGCCCGGCGCGGCGGAGCGACTTAGTGGACACCAGCATCTTCTTCTTCTCCGCGGACGCGGAGGCGGGAGGAGCTGCCGCGGATCAGTACGCGTTGGTGAAGGCCGTCGCCGCACGTATCGACGACAGTGCCATGTGCGGATTGTGGACGCCTGAACGGCACTTCAACGTGTTCGGCGGTCTGTACCCCAACCCTTCGGTCCTTGGCGCCGCCCTCGCCGTGTCGACCAGCAGGGTGGCGATCAGGGCGGGCAGTGTGGTGCTGCCCCTGCATGATCCCGTGCGCGTCGCCGAGGAGTGGTCGGTGGTCGACAACCTGTCGGCGGGACGCGCGGAGATCGCCTTCTCCGCCGGATGGCACGCCAACGATTTCGCCCTGGCGCCGGAGGCCTACGAGGGGCGGCTCGCAGCCCTTGACGACGGCATGGACCGCTTCCTGCGACTGTGGCAGGGGGGCGCCGAGAAGCGCACCGACGGCAACGGTGACCAGATCTCGGTCATGACGTATCCGCGCCCGTGGCGGCCCGACATTCCCCTGTGGATGTCCGGACAGTCCGAAACGACCTTCGTACGCGCGGCGCGGCGCGGCATGGGAATCGTCACGAACTTCACCGGAAGGCGCTTCGACGATCTCGAACGGAGAATCGCCCTCTACCGTTCCGAGTTCGTGCCTTCCGGGCACACCCCGAACCCCCGGGTCGGGCTGATGCTGCACACGTACATCAACGATGATCCGCATGCCGTCGCGGACGCGCTCGACACGTCCTACGACGCGTACATACGCCGGCACCTCGATCTGCAGATGCGCAACGAGGCCGCGGAAGTCTCGGCGGCCGATCTGGACGACATGGTGGCCACGGCCAAGGGCCGGCTGCTGGGCGGCGGTGGTCTTGTCGGCGACAAGACCACCTGTGCGCAGCGCATCCGCCGGTTCGCCGAGATCGGAGTCACCGAGATCGCCTGCCTGGTCGACTTCGGGATCGACCCGGACCTGGTACTCGAGAGCCTTGACGATCTTGACGATGTCGCGTCGTCAGTGCAGGGGTTGGGGGAGTAATGGAACTGCCACTCGCGAAGCTCGAAGAATGGATGCGGCGCTACTACCACGCGGTCGACCACGACATCGGCAGCAGCGGGGTCCGGGACCTGACCGTCGGAGAGCTGTGCGGCATCGCCGGCTTCGATCTTGCCGAACTGGCGGCGCTTCCCTTCCACGACAGCGAGCCCCTGGGAGGGCGTGATCTGCGCGCCGCGCTGGCCGATCGCTGGACCGGCGGCGACAGCGAGCGCGTGATGGTCACCCATGGGTCCAGCGAGGCGATCTGGCTCGTCATGCAGACCCTGGTACGCCCCGGCGACGATGTCATCGTGGTGGATCCGGCCTATCAGCAACTGCACGACATCGCCGTGGCACGAGGCTGTCGCCTGCGGCGGTGGGATCTCTCCTGCGCGGACGGTTTCGCCGCCGACACGGACCGGCTCAGGCAGCTCGTGGCCGCGGAGCGGCCACGGATGATCGTGGTCAACTTCCCGCACAACCCCACGGGCATATCCCTCACCCGCGAGCAGCAGGATGAGCTGATCGAGATCGCGGCCGGTGCCGGCGCATGGCTCGTATGGGACAACGCCTTCGGTGAGATCACCTATGAAGGCGGCAACTTGCCGCTGCCGCACGACCGTTACGAGCGCAGCCTGTCCTTCGGCACGTTCTCGAAGAGTTACGGCCTGGCGGGCATCCGCACCGGTTGGTGCCTCGCGCCACCCAAGCTCCTCATGGAGATGGCGTACCTGCGCGACTACGTGGCGCTGTATGTCTCACCGGTGCTCGAGTTCTTCGCGGAACGGGCCGTCCGCAGCGCGGACCGTATCGTCGCGATGCAGCGCGCGCACGCCCTGGAGAACCGGGAACTCCTGCTCACCTGGGCGCGGGAGCGCCCCGACCAGGTCCGGGTGACACCTCCCGCAGGTGGCGTCAGCGCGCTCGTCGAATTGCGGGGCGTCGAGGATGTGACCGAGGTCTGCCGCAGACTCGCCGAGGAGTTCCGCACGCTGCTGGTCCCCGGGGAGTGCTTCGGGGATGCCTACCGCAACCATGTCCGGCTGGGCTTCGGAGGTACCCGTGCCGAACTCACGGCAGGATTGGCCAACTTGGATCTGCTCCTGAAGCAATGAGTCCGACAGACGTGCGGCCGTCGGTCCGGCAGGGGCCGCCCTGCCGGACCGACGGCTCGGGCCGGCGCTAGTAGATGACCCGGTTGTCCGCGGCCGGGCGCCAGCCTCGCGAACCGCGGAGATTGCGGGTGATGTTCAGCCGCTTGAGCCAGCGGTCGGTGCCGTCGTAGCGGGCCCGGAAGGAACTACGGCCGTGCACCGCACGGAAATTGTCGATGAAAGCGACGTCACCGGGCTCCAGGGCGACACTCTTCATCTTGGATTCGATCTCGCCGCACAGTCCGGTGTATGCCGCAAGTGAGCGTTCGGACCAGCCCTCGGTTTTCATGTGATACGGATCGAGAACCATGTAGGGATTGGCCCGGTCGCCGAATAGCACCGGTCGTTCGACGGGATTCGCGTTCCACTCCTCGATCGTCTTGAAGCTGCCCTCGCGCAGCCTGCGGATCGTGGGATCGCCCTCGTCCGTCGACGTCGAATTCACGGGCAGGTGGGAGTTGTCGGGCATCTGCGTGAACGCCGGCTCGAAGAGCGCGTCCACGTCCAGAGCGGACCAGTCGAGATCGCCCGCGTCGCAGACCGTCGTCTCCACGGCATCGGGGTTCTTCAGGCACATCAGCGCCACGTAGTCGCCGCGGCAGGGATGGAACGCGTCCTCGGTGTGCCAGGACAGGTGCTGGAGGCTGTTGGACCCGAGCTCGTAGTGCTCATGGCCCTTGATGGGCAGGACGTCGTGCATGATCCGGCCGTCCTGCTGGGTCGCCCAGCCGAACACGTCGCCGAGCACCGATGCACACAGCAGGAAGAAGACCTCGTAGCGCAGCGTGGGCGAGGAGACATGGCTGCCGCGCCAATGGCCAGGGGTCGGTCCGGCCTCCTCCTCGTCCACCTCGAAGCCGGAGACCAGGCAGAGCGCGGCCGGCTCCCGCAACCGGTGGTCCTCGAGGAACTCCAGAAGACCGGCGGGCAACCGCCGGGCGAGCAGCGGCGCCCTGCGCAGCAGCTCCGGATCTTCGATGCTGGTGTACCGAGCGGTGATGTCGCTGAGCAACGGGGCAACTTCTGTACGGTCGTGCGCCGTCAGCGTGAGCCTGTTCATCGCACTTCCTTCTGCCGGCGGCGGTTCGCAGCGAGTTCATGAACGCGTAGCGCACGCACAAACGTATGAGCTCACACGGCGGCGGTGGAGGTGCCCAATACAAGGGACAAGTAATCCGGGCCCTCTCAAAATAAGGTCTCCAGCGTTGATCCCGATTCGGAATCCGTGATATCGGCAGACGAGGGAATCCGTGACCGCGAACTTGACCTTGATGGAAGTCGACGCTCTGACCGACCCCGATGGTCGCCTGAATCTGACGGACGGACATGCGCGACTGGCGCTGACGCCGGAGCAGGCAGCCATTGTCGCCCGCATCCCACAGATGTTCGCGATCGCCACCCGTCGCGCCTTTCCGGCCATCGAGGAAGCGGCGCACACCGCCTTCTTCGGTGCGATCGGGCAGCGCACGGCGCCGATCGGAACCGGTCGCATCCTGAGCTGCTACTCCTCGACCCTCGCCACGGACATCGTGGCGCGAGCGCTGCCTGCCGGGGCGACCGTGGCCGTCCTGCACCCGACGTTCGACAACATCGCCGACCTCTTCCAGACCCGGGGTCTGAAGCTGGTCCCGCTGGAGGAAGAGGCACTGCTCAACCAGGACTGGCCCGGATCGCCGGTGAGCGCGGTCGTCATCACCATGCCGAACAATCCCACGGGCCTGGTGACTCCGGAGGGCCATCTGCGCTCGCTGGCCGAACATGCCGCGCGGAACGGCCAGACGGTGATCGTCGACGCGAGCTTCCGCGGCCAGGTGCGCGATGCGCAGTACGACACCTACGCCGTACTCGATGCGGCCGGTGCGGACTGGATCATCATCGAGGACACCGGCAAGTTGTGGCCGATGCACGAGCTGAAGATCGGCATGCTGGCCTGGAGCGAACGCACCACGCTCCCGATCACCCGTGCCTTCTCCGAGTCGATGCTCGCCGCGTCACCGGTGGTGCTGCAGCTGGTCGAGGCACTGGCGGGGGACTGGGCGGGCGGCGGATACGAGCGGGCCCGTGCGCTCGTCGAGCGCAACCGTGCGGCGGTGCGTGAGGCGATCGAGGCCGTCGGCACGGGTCTGGCCGATCCCGACTCCCAGATCAGCGTGGCCCGGGTCGCGCTGCCCGAGGGCGGCCCCGACTCCTCGCAGCTCTACTACGACCTGAGGGACCGAGGCGCGCACGTGCTGCCGTGTGCCCCCTTCTACTGGGCCGACCCCGCGAGCGGCCTGCGCAGCATACGGATGTCGCTGGCGCGTCCGTACGAGGTGGTCCACACCGCGGCCGCGGCCCTGGCCGACGCCTATTCGGCCCGGAGGTGAGAGTGACCGCCGCGACGATGGACTTCGAGATCCGCCCCGCGAGCCGGCCCCTGCCCGCGGCGGAACGCGAGGCAGTCCTTGAAGAGCCGGGGTTCGGGCAGACGTTCACCGATCACATGGTGACGATGCGCTGGTCCGCCGAGCGGGGCTGGCACGACGGACGCCTCGAACCGTACGGGGCGTTCACGCTGGAGCCGGCGACCTCCGTCTTCCACTACGGGCAGGCGCTGTTCGAGGGGATGAAGGCATACCGGCAACTCGACGGCGGGATCGCGCTGTTCCGTCCGGAGGCGAACGCGGCCCGGTTCAACGCGTCGGCGCGCCGGATGGCGATGCCCGAACTGCCGCCGCAGCTCTTCGTCAAGGCGGTCGAACTGCTGGTGGCCCACGATCGTTCCTGGGTGCCGGACGGGGCCGGCAGGAGCCTTTATCTGCGCCCCTTCATGATCGCCACGGATCCCTCGCTGGGTTTCACCCATCCGTCAAGGACGTTCCTGTTCTGCGTGGTCGCCTCGCCCGCCACCGCGTACTTCGGCGCAGGGGCGCCCAAGCCGCTGTCCGTCTGGCTGTCGACGCAGTACACACGCGCGGTCCGCGGCGGCACGGGCTACGCCAAGACCGGGGGCAACTATGCGGGCGCCTTCGCCGCGGGGCTCGAGGCCACGGCCCACGGCTGCGACCAGGTGGTCTGGCTGGATGCCGTGGAACACCGGTGGGCCGAGGAGATGGGAGGCATGAACCTGTTCTTCGTCCATGAACAGCGCGGCAGCCGGCCGCGGTTGACCACTCCGCCCCTGACGGGCACGTTGCTGCCGGGCGTCACGCGTGACTCCCTTCTCACCCTGGCGCCCAAGCTGGGCTACGACGCGGTCGAGGCCCCGGTCTCCATCGACCAATGGCGGGCGGAGTGCGCGTCCGGCGAACTGACAGAGGTGTTCGCCTGTGGAACGGCGGCCGTGATCGCACCGGTCGGCACCGTGAAGTCGGACGGCGGTCAGTGGACGGTCGCCGACGGCGAGCCGGGTCCTGTGACCCTTCGGCTGCGCCGGGAACTGCTGGGAATCCAGCACGGTTCGGCGCCCGACCCGGAGGGCTGGGTCCATCATGTCCGCTGAAATCGGGGCCCCGTTGAACAAGGCGCGCAGCATCCACGAGATGGTCCTCGAGCAGGCCCGTCGCACCCCGGACGCCATCGCCGTCAGTCACGGGGACCCGCGGCTCACGTATGGCGAGCTCGATACGCGATCGGCGGTCCTGGCACGGCAGTTGAGGAGCGCCGGGGTGGCGCAGGGCGACATCGTCGTGGTGCTCCTCGACCGGTCGATCGACCTGATCGTGGCATTGACGGGCGTGCTGCGGGCCGGCGCGGCCTACCTCTACCTCGACCCGGCCGAGCCGGCAGGCCGGCGGGAGCGGATCCTTGCGGACACCCGCGCCGGATTCGCCGTCACCAACAGCGACTTCGCCCCTCACATAGACCTGCCGGTCGTGGTGCGCATCGACGACGTCGAGCCCGAGGCGTCCTCCGCCGCCCCGGCCTTCGACGACAGCGGAACGCCCGTGGACAGCCCCGCGTACGTCTGTTACACCTCCGGATCCACCGGAGACCCCAAGGGCGTGGTCGTCTCGCATCGGGCGGTGTTCCGGCTCGTCGACGACCCGTCGTGGATCGATGTCCGCGACGACGACGTGTTCTTCCAGCTCACCCGCGTCGGGTTCGACGTGTCCACGTTCGAGATATGGATGCCTCTGGTACGAGGGCTGAGGCTCGCCCTGGGTCCACCGCTGCACGGCAATCTCGACCTTGCGGACCTGGCCGGGATCATGCGCGCCGAGGGCGTCACCGTGCTGTGGCTGACGTCGGGCCTGTTCCACCAGATGGTGATGCATCACCTCGACGGCCTTGCGGGGATCCGGCATCTGCTCGCCGGCGGGGATGTGCTCTCGCCCGCCCATGTCGGCCGAGTGATGACGGCGTACCCCGACATGGTCTTCACCAATGGCTACGGACCGACCGAGAACACCACCTTCAGCACCTGCTGGACCACCCGCGAGCCCGGTTCGGCCCCCACGGTGCCCATCGGGGTCCCGATCGACGGCAGTACCGCCGTGGTCCGCGACGCGGATCTGCAACCCGTGCCCGACGGGGAGATCGGCGAACTGTGGGTGGGCGGCAGCGGGGTGGCGAACGGATATCTGCACCGGGCGGCCGAGACCGCGATGCGCTTCGTCGCGGATCTCGACCCGGAAGCGGCACCGGGCAGCCGGATGTACCGGACCGGCGACCTGGCGCGGTGGCGGGACGACGGCACCCTCGAATTCCTCGGCCGGGTGGACCGGCAGCTGAAGATACGCGGCTACCGCGTCGAGCCGAGCATGGTGGAGTCGGAGATCCTGCGCCTGCCCGGGGTCGCGCAGGCCGCCGTGGTGCCGCGGACGTACGGGGCGAGTGACACGCGCCTGATCGCGTACGTGGCGGCCGGGGACCGCGACCCGTCGACCTGGGCGGCGTTCAGCGCCTCTTTGCGCGAGCAGCTGCAGGTGCTGCTGCCGGCGCATCTCGTCCCGTGGGCGATCGTCATGCACCCCGAGCTGTCGCTCAACCCGAACGGGAAGGTGGACCGTTCGGCGCTGCCGTCGGCGAAGATCCCGCGGAATGTGTGGAACGAGTACGTGGCACCGAGGGACTCCGTCGAAGCGCGGCTCGCGGACATCTGGAGCGAGGCGCTGGACATCGAGCAGGTCGGAGTCGAGGACAACTTCTTCGACCTGGGCGGACATTCCCTGCTCGCCGCCGAGTTGCTGGCCGCTCTGCCCGCCGAGTTCGACGCGACCCTGCCCGCACGCACGCTGTACCTGCGACCCACGATCGCCGAACTCGCGAAGGAACTCCGGGGCTGCGCGGGGGAGTCGAACCCTGAGAGGACCACGGATGCATCGGCTCAGTAGGAACGAGGCCGCCTCGTCCGGCACGGCGGCCGCGGGCTGCCCCGTCGGAGCGGCCGCCGCCGGCCTTGCGGACTCCGCGGCCTTCACCGAGCTGGGTTTCCGTGAGGTCTGGGCGCGGATGCGCGAGGAGGACCACCTGGAATGGACCCAGGTGGACGACCACAACGGCTTCTGGTCGGTCGTGACGTACGACGACGTGGAGCGGGTGCTGCGTGACGCCGGCACCTTCACCTCGGAGCGCGGCACCATGATCAATATTCTGGGGGTGGAGGACCCGGCCGGCGGGCGGCAGATCGCCGCGACCGATCCGCCGCGTCACACCGTCATGCGGGCGCGTCTTCAGAAGGCGCTCGCCATCAAGTCCATCGAGAAGCAGCAGAGCATGATCAGCCGCCTGGTCGACGAGGCGCTGGCACCGCTGGCCGCCGACGGCGGCTTCGACTTCGCGGAGGCGATGCTGGCCCTGCCGGTGGCCATCGGCGGCGAGTCCATGGGGCTGCCCCGTGCGGACTGGCCGCGGCTTGGAGAACTCCTGGTCGCCTCGATCGCCGCCGACGATCCCGCGTATCTGAACGACGCCGGCACACAGGCGACACTGGACGCCGCCCATCGTGAACTGTTCGCCTACTTCCAGGACATCTACCGCGAGCGGCGCCGCAACCTGGGGGACGACCTCATCAGCGTGCTGATCACCACCGAGGTGGACGGACGCACCATGACCCCCGGTGAGGTCATGTCGAACTGCTACAGCGTCCTTCTCGGAGCGGTCGTCACGACGCCGCACGCCCCCAACTACCTGATGACCGAGCACATCGCCGACGGAACCCTCGACCGGTGGGCCGAGGACCTCACCGCCACCCCGACCGCGGTGGAGGAAGCGCTGCGACTGGGCTCACCCGTCAGCCACTTCATGCGGTACGCGGTCGACGACGTGGTGCTTCACGGCACCCGCATACGGGCGGGCGACGCGGTGGTCAGCTGGCTCGGCGCGGCGAACCGGGACAGCGCGGTGTTCCCGGACCCGGAGCGCTTCGATCTGCGCCGGCGCCCGAACAAGCATCTGGCCTTCGGTATCGGCCCGCACTACTGCGTGGGGCACACCGTCGCGCGGGTCACACTGCGCACCTTGTTCAACGCGATGCTGACGCGGTTCACGGCGTTCGAACCCGCCGGCGAGCCCCAGCGGCTGCACTCCAACTTCGTCTCCGGCTACCGGAAGCTGCCGATCACTGCGTCGCCTGCCCACACAGGCTGAGTCCCGAACGTCGGAAGGGTTCCGCATGTCCTTGTCCCGACCTCCCCTCCGCAAGCGCTGGCTGCTCCGCGAGCCGTCGCGGACGGCGCGCGCACGGGTGTTCCTCATTCCGTATTCGGGCTGCGGCGCGAGCATGTACCGGCAGTGGCCCGCGGAACGGGACGGTGTGGAGTTCCTGCCGGTCGAGCTGCCGGGGCACGAATCACGGTTCTCCGAGCCCAATTTCACCTCGTACGAGGAGCTCGGCGAGCAGCTGACCGAAGGGCTCGCGCCCTACCTCGACGTGCCGTTCGGCTTCTTCGGCCACTGCGGGTCGGCTCTCGCGGCGTACGAGACCTCGGTGCAGCTGGTCACGCGGGGCGTGGCGACTCCGGCGGCGCTGTTCGTCTCGTCCGAGGTCGCGCCCCAGGACGGCCCCGCCGGCCGGTTCCTCCAGATGGACGACCACGAACTGGGCGCCGAGCTGGAGAAGCTGATCCGCGAACTGGGCGGCACACCGTCCGCCGAACTGATCGAGCTGTACCTCGAGGTTCTGCGCGCCGATGTGGAGACCAACAAGCGTTACGTCGTGCCCGAACCGTTCCGGCTGCCGTGCCCGATCATCGCCGTCGGCTGGACCGGGGACGAGGAGATCCCGTACGCCACCATGGGGGGCTGGCCGGAGTGCGGGGACACCAAGTCGGTGCTGCTCGAAGGCAGTCACCATCGGTTCATCGAGGCACCGGACGACCTGCTCGACCTGATGGGTGCCGCGCTCGGGGCCACGTCATGAGCGGAGCCGCGGGCATGCCGACGGAGCGGGAACGGCTGTGGTTCAAGCGGTTCGCCGCACCCTTGCCGGCCGGGACGCCCAGGCTCCTGTGCTTCCACTACGCCGGGGGCAGCGCGGGGATGTTCCGCCACTGGCCCGCGCTGCTCGGGTCGGTGGAGGTCATAGGCGTACAGCTTCCAGGGCGTGCCGACCGGTTTCTGGAGGAACGCCATGCCCGGATGGGTCCGCTGGTGGAGGAGTTGATCGAGGTGCTGCGGCCCTCGCTTGGGCAACCCTTCGCCTGCTACGGATCCAGCATGGGGGCCCGGGTGGCCTGGGCGCTGGCGCATGCCCTGCGCGATCGTCAACTCCCGGGGCCGCGGGCGCTGTTCGTGGCCGCGAGCGGCGGGCCGGCCCTCGACGACGGGAGCTGGCTCTGGGAGGACCGCGAGGACGGACTCGAAGGCTATGTGCGGGAGATGGGCGGCACCCCGCCGTCCGTGCTCGCCGAAGCAAGTCTGCTGGCCGCGCTGCTGCCGATCCTCGAGGCCGACCTGTCGGTGCTGAGCACGCATGACTTCCACCCGGAGGTTCCGCTCGACATACCGATCCACGCCTTCGCCGCGGAGGACGACGCCGAGGCGGGCCCGGATCGGATGCGGGCCTGGCGGAATGAGACAACAGCCCCATTTTCGATGGACGTTCTGTCGGGCGGGCACTTCTTCGACTCGGCGGCCGAGGCAACGGTGATCGACTCCATCGGCCGAGCTCTTGGCGACCCGTCGGCGCCCACTTTCCTTGCGCCCTCCGCGGCGGAAACGGAGTCACGGTCGATGAACGAAGGAGTGGCGAAGTGAGCGACCTGGAAGCGCGCATCGCCGCACTGCCGCCGGAGCAGCGGGCCGTATTCGAGGCCCGGCTGGCCGACCGGGCCGCCGCCCGCGGGCAGAGTGCGGCAGGCCGGATCGCGCCACGCGACCGGTCCGCACCCACTCCGCTGGCCGTGGCCCAGCACCGGGAGTGGGCGGTCGGGCAGATCCGGTCGGTCAACAACATCACCGGTGCCCTGAGGCTGGAGGGCAGCCTCGATCCGGCTCTGCTGAGCGGCGTTCTCACCGAGATCATCGAGCGCCATGAGGTGCTGCGTACGGTGATCGAGATCGGTGCGGACGGAACACCGGTCCAGATCGTCCAGGCGGTGACGCCGGTGCCGACGCCCGTAGTGGACCTGACGCACGTGGCGCCGTCACGGCAGAGCGACGAGGTCACACGGCTCGCCCGCCGTGACATGGCGCGCCCGTTCGACCCCGCCGATCCGCAACGCCTGCGCGTGACGCTGCTGAGGCTGGAACCGGAGGTGCACGTCGCGCTGTTCGCAGCCGACCACGCGGCCTCGGACGCCTGGTCGCTGGCGATCATCGTCGAGGAGCTGGCCGCGATGTTCCGCGGCCGACTCGGCGACGACCGTGCGGCCCTTGCGCCCCTCGACGTCCAGTTCGGGGACTTCGCCGCATGGCAGCGCAAGGAGCGCGACGAGGAGCGGGAAGAGCTCGAAGTCCAGTACTGGCGCAAGCAGTTGGCGGGGATGCCCGCCGAGTCGGCCCTGCCGGCCGACCGCCCCACTCCGGCGCGCCCGAGCTACGCGGGCGGCGTGTACGACACGCGCCTTCCCGAGGAGCTTGCGGCGGGCGTCCAGCGGTTCGGCGAGAAGGAGGGCGCCTCGCTGTTCGGCGTGCTGCTGGCCGCGTGTTCCGTGCTGCTCAACCGGTACTCGGGCGAGGACGACGTGGTCGTCGGCTCGCTCGTCTCGGGCCGCACCCGCGGCGAGACCCAGCGGCTCATCGGCAGCTTCGCCAATCCGCTGCCGCTGCGGGTGCGGATGGACGACAGCCTGACGCTACGTCAAGTCGTACGTGAGGCACACGCCACGCTGGCAGGTGCGCTCGACCACCAGGATCTCCCGTTCGAGCGGGTCGCCGAGGAGCTCGACCTCGGCCGTGAGTCGACCCGCACCTCGTTCAGCCGGGTCTGGATCAACGTGCTCACCGTGCCCGACATGACGCTGGAACTGCCGGGACTGCGCATCACGCCGGTGTCGATCCCGCCGGCGAAGACCTCGGTCGACCTCACCCTCAACGTCACGCCGAGCGCCGGGGCGTTGCAGATCCAGTGGCATTTCATGTCCGAACTCTTCGACACCGCCACGGTCGCGCTGCTTGCCGAACAGTTCCAGCGGGTGCTCCATCAGATGGTCACCGCACCGGACACACCCGTCTGGGCCGTCGAACTCAGTGCGGGCCCGGCTCGGAGCGAGCCGGCGGCCGCGTCCGAAGTGAGCGGATTCATCGAGCAGTTCCAGCACCGGGTGCGGCTCGCCCCGTACTCCCCGGCAGTGGTCTGGGACGGCGTCGCGACCAGCTATACGGAGCTCAACCGCCGGGCGAACCGCCTCGCCCACCGGCTGCGTGCCGCGGGAGTCGGGCGGGACGCGCGCGTCGGCGTCCTGGTGGACCGTTCACCGGCCCTGGCCGTGGCGATCCTGGCGGTGCTCAAGGCACATGGGGCGTACGTGCCCATCGACCCGACGTATCCGCCGGACCGCATGGCGTTCCTGCTCGCCGATGCGGACGTGCGCGTCCTGGTCACCGAGGAGCTGCTCGCCGACGCACCGGGCACCGGCGGGTGGACCACCGTGCTGATCGACGAGTCCGACGAACTCCCGGGCGACGAGGGGGATCTGGACCTGCCGGATCCGGCGTCGGCCGCATACGTCGTCTACACGTCGGGATCGACCGGCCGTCCCAAGGGCGCCGTGATCGAACACGGGTCGCTCGCGGTGTTCGCGCGCGAGGTGGCGGACCGGCTCGGCCTGGGCACAGGCGACCGTTTCCTGCAGTTCGCCTCGCCGGGCTTCGACGTACTCGCCGAAGAGCTGTTCCCGACCTGGCTCGTCGGCGGCGCCGTGGTGATGCCGACGAAACACCTGATCAGCGGGGAGGACGATCTCGTCGCGCTGGTCGAGCGGGAGCATCTGACGGTCATGGAGCTGCCCACGGCCTACTGGCACGAGTGGGCGCGCGAGATCGACCGCCTCGGCACGGAGCTCCCGCGGCACCTGCGCCTGGTGATCATCGGCGGTGAGCGGGTACTTCCCGAGCGCCTCGCCATGTGGCGGCGTACCGGCGTCCCGCTGGCCCATGTGTACGGCCTCACCGAGACGACGGTCAGTTCCACCTTCTTCAGGCTGGACCCGGACGACCCGCGAACGGACTGGCCCAACCTGCCGATCGGCACCCCACTGCCCTCCTCCGATCTGCGGATCCTCGACCGGCGGATGCGGCCGGTCCCGGCGGGGGGCGTGGGCGAGCTCTACATCGGCGGGGTCAGCCTGGCCCGCGGCTATCTGGGGCGCCCCGGCCTCACCGCACAGCGCTTCGTCGCGGATCCGGCCCGGCCGGGCGAGCGGCTCTACCGCACAGGTGACCTGGTCCGCCGCCGCACCGACGGCAACCTCGAGTTCCTTTCGCGGGTGGACACCCAGGTCAAGATCCGCGGTTTCCGCGTCGAGCCCACCGAGGTCGAGTCGGCCCTCATCGACCATCCCGGGGTCGCGGAGGTCGTGGTGACGGCCCATGAACCGGTCCCGGGAGACCGGCGGCTGCTCGCCCATGTGGTGCCTTCGGCCGGGATGGCCGGTGTGGCCGCCGGGCTGCGCGAGTTCCTCCTGGAGCGCCTGCCCTCCTACCTCGTACCGTCGGCGTTCGTCGAGATAGCGGAGCTGCCGCTGAACGCGAACGGCAAGATCGACCGCGCGCGCCTGCCCGCTCCGGGCGGCACGGATGCGGCGAGCGGAGCCGGATTCCGCGCGCCGGAGTCGGCGACGGAACAGACCCTTGCCCGGATCGTCGCCGGTGTGGTCGGTGTCGCGCAGGTCGGTGTCGATGACAACTTCTTCGAGGTCGGCGGCGACTCGATCCTCGCCATCCAGGTGGTGGCGCAGGCACAGCAGGCGGGGCTGCGGCTGACTCCGTACGACCTCTTCGCGAACCCGTCGGTCGCGCAGCTCGCCGTGGTGGTCGAGGACGGCCGCACCATTGACGCGGAGCAGGCGGATGTCACGGGTCCCGCGCCCCTCGCGCCGACCCAGCACGCTTTCTGTACGGCGGAGTCGGCGGTGCCCGCGCAGTCGAACCTCTCGGTGCTCCTCGACCTTGCCGTCGCGGTCGACCCGGAGGTGCTGCGCGCGGCCGTCGAGGCCGTGCTCGGACACCATGACGGGCTGCGCCAGCGGCTGCTGCTCGCGGGGGCGAGGACCCGGTCGCGCATCGCCCCGCGCGGTGACGAGACCCCGTTCGCGTGCTACGACTTCTCCGCCGACCAGGACCCGGAACCGCGGATCGCCGAGGCCTGTGCCGAGGTGCAGCGCAGCCTCGATCCCGCGGTCGGGCCCATGATCAGGGTCGCGCTGCTGCGAACCGGTCCGGGGCGCGCGGACCAACTGGCCGTGGCAGCCCACCGACTGGTGGCCGACAGGGCGTCCCTGCGGATCCTGCTCGAGGACCTGGAGACCGCGGTGGTACAGCTGTCGGCCGGCGAGCCGCTGCGGTTCCTGCCCAAGACCACGTCCTGGCAGTCCTGGACGCGCAGGCTCGCCTCCTATGCGACATCGGAGTCCGTACAGGGCCAACGCCCGTACTGGTCCGAGGTGGTGAGCGCAGGCCCGGGAGAGGCGCCGCGGGGGCGGCTGCCCGTGGATCACCCGGACGTGCAAGGTCCCGATACCGAGGCCGGTTCCCGGAGCGCCACCGCACGCCTCGATCCCGCCGCGACCGCGACGCTGCTCGCGGCTCCGGACCGCCTGGCCTGCACGGTCGAGGAACTGCTGCTCGCGGCGCTGGCCCGCACGCTCGAGGAGTGGACGGGCACCGAGCGCCACCTCATCGATCTCGTACGCCACGACCGGGCGCAGCTCTTCGACGACGTCGACGTGACGCGTACGGTCGGCTGGTTCAGCCCTTCCCACCCCCTGCTCCTCAAGGCCGCCGGGGAGGAAACGCCTCGCGCCGTCAAGGAGACCCTGCGGGCCGTGCCCGCCGGCGGCATCGGCTGGCAACTGCTGCGGCAGGGGCGTGAGCCGCTGGACGCGGCGCCGGCCGATCTCTCGTTCGTCTATACGGGCAAGGCAGTTGAGCCCGCGTCGGGGACCTTCTCCGTCGCTGCGGAGACCATCGGCGGCGACCGGAGCCCCGCCGAACTCCGGCCCCATCCGCTCGAAGTGCGCGCCGGGGTCCGCCGCGGTGAGCTCTTCCTCGCCTGGGAGTACAGCGAACTGCGGCACGACCCCGCGACCGTCGAGCGCCTCTGCCTGAACCACCTCTCGCACGTCCGCTCGCTGATCGGCGCGGCGGCCGCCCAAGGCGCGGCAGCCGCCTTCCCGCTCGCCCGCGTCGACCGCGACCAGATCGCCGGCCTGCTGGGCAGGCTCGCCGAGAGGCAGCCTGAATGAGTGCGGAGGACGTGGAGGACGTCTACGAGCTGTCGCCGCTGCAGCAGGGCATGCTGCTGCACAGCCTCTACGACGGAGACTCCGACACGTACCTGGCGCAGCACAGCTTCGCCGTCGACGGGCGCCTCGACGCAGGTGCGCTCGAGACCGCCTGGCAGCAGACGGTCCGCGCGCACCCGGCGCTGCGCACGTCCTTCCACTGGGAGGGCATGGACACGCCGCTGCAGGTCGTGCACCGCCATGTGCCCATCGAGCTGCGCCGCCACGACTGGTCCGATCTGGACGCGGCCACGCAGGACATGAAGGCGGAGCAACTCCTCGCGGCCGAGCGTGCGGCAGGGTTCGACCCCGCCCAAGCACCCCTGCTCCGGGTCGACTTGGTGTGCCTGAGCACCGAGCGGCATCTCGTGGTGTGGACCCACCACATGCTGCCGGTCGACGGCTGGTCGGTGCCGCTGGTCATCGGCGAGGTCGTCGGCCGCTACCTCAGCCTCACCGCGGGTACGCCGCCGCCGGCACCCGCTCCGCCCTACCGCGACTACATCGCCTGGCTCCAGCAGCAGGATCTGGACGCGGCACGGGAGTTCTGGGTCGAAACCCTCGGCGACGCCGCCGGGTTCGGCAGACTCGGTCCGCTGCGGCGGGCCGCACCGGACGCCCAGCCCTCGGTCATCGATGAACACAACCTGGCGCTGGGCGAGGAGTTGAGTACCGCACTGCGGCGGACCGCCGCACGTCACAGCGTCACCACGGGCACGCTGATGCTTGCCGCCTGGGCCCTGGTGACGGAGTGCTTCAGCGGAGGTGCGGACGTACGGTTCGGCGTCGCCTGCTCGGGCCGCCCCGCGCTGCTGCCGCAGGTGGAGCGGATGGTCGGCAGCTTCGTCAACAGCCTCCCGCTGCAGCTGACCATCCCCATGGACGGCGACGTGGGGGAGTGGCTGCGCGAGGTCCAGGCGCTGCATGCGGCGGCCCGCCGCTACGAGTTCAGCCCGCTCGCCCAGATCAAGTCCTGGACGGGGGTGACGGCGAACGAGCAGCTCTTCGACACTCTGCTCGTCCTGGAGAACTACCCCGTCGATTTCGGGGAGAGCACCGACGCGCAGGAACTGTCGCTGCGCGGACTGACGGATTTCGAGAAGACCAGTGAGCCCCTGACCGTCTTCGTCACCGCCGCGTCCACGCTGCGCGCGCTCTATCACCGTGACCGGATCGGCTCCCGGGATGTGGCGGAGATCCTCGGCGCCTTCCGGACGGCCCTGACGGGGCTGACGCGGGAGACGAGGATCGGCGGCGTCGCCTCGGGCCTCGCGCGTCGCGGGCAGCCGGATCCGGCGGCGTCCGGGAGTTTCGCCCGCTACGACGACCGCGGGGCGTCCGTGCCCGAACTGGTGCGGCGGTGGGTGGAGCAGACCCCTAACGCTCCCGCGGTGGTGGCGGAGGACGAGGTGCTGAGCTTCGCCGAACTGTGGGACCGGTCTCGCGCGTTGGCGGCGGCGCTGGCGGACGCGGGAGTACGGCGCGGATCGACGGTCGGCGTCTGTCTCGAACGCTCCGCCGATCTCGTGGTCGCGGTCCTGGGCACACAGTTGGCAGGTGCGGCGTACCTGCCGCTGGAACCGTCGCTTCCCGAGGCGCGCTTGGCGTTCATGGTGGCCGACGCCGGGGCGGACGTGGTGATCGCACAGCCCGGCCTGGCGGCACAGGCAGGCCGGCTCGGCGCGAGCCGGGTCGTCAGCCCGCCACCGCCCCAGGAGATCAGTCCGCTGCCGCAGCAAGTGACCGGCCCGAGCCGGACACCGGTGGCGGTGCCGTTGCAGGGCTCCGACCTCGCGTACGTCATCTACACGTCCGGATCCACCGGTCGTCCGAAGGGCGTCGCGGTCACGCATGAAGCGATCCTCAACCGCCTGCTGTGGGCGCAGGACACGTTCGGGCTGACCCCGGACGACCGTGTGCTGCAGAAGACCCCGTTCGGATTCGACGTCTCGGTGTGGGAGCTGTTCTGGCCGCTGATCACCGGTGCGGTGATGGTGGTGGCCCGGCCCGGTGGACACCAGGACGCCGCGTACCTGGCCGGGATCCTCGCCGATGAGAAGGTGACGACCGCCCACTTCGTGCCGTCGATGCTGGAACTGTTCGTCGACGACCCCGGAGCCGGCGAACTGCCCGCTCTGCGCCGGGTGTTGTGCAGCGGCGAGGCGCTGCCGCACGGCCTCGCCCGCCGGTTCGCCCGGACCCTGCCGCAGGTGGAGCTGCACAACCTGTACGGGCCGACCGAGGCCGCCGTCGACGTGACGTGGTGGGACTGCGCCGGGACGGCCCCTGAGGGTGTGGTGCCCATCGGCCGGCCGGTTGCCAACGTGCGGGCCCATGTCCTGGACGGCCGGCTCGCGGAGGCTCCGCGGCTGGTGCCGGGAGAGCTGTACCTGGGCGGGGTCCAGCTGGCGACCGGCTACGTGGGACGGCCCGGACTCACCGGGTCCACGTTCATCGCGCATCCGCTGGCGGGCCCCGGGGGACGGCTGTACCGCACGGGCGACAAGGTGCGCAGGCTTGCCGACGGCTCCCTGGAGTTCCTCGGCCGCATCGACCACCAGGTGAAGATCAACGGCTATCGGATCGAACTCGGGGAGGTGGAGCACACCCTGACCGGCCATCAGGCCGTACGGGAGAGCGCGGTCACGGTGCACACGCGCGGTGAACACCGCGAACTCGCCGCGTATGTGACGGCTGTCGAGGGCGGGACCGACCGCGAGAAGCTGTCGGCCGAGTTGAGGGCGCACCTCGCCGAGCGGCTCCCGCGCTACATGGTGCCGGCGACGGTGACGGTGCTCGAGTCGATGCCGCTGAGCACCAACGGGAAGCTCGACCGGTCGAAGCTGCCCGATCCGCGGCGCGACGTACGGGTGCCGGAAGGCCGCCCGTGGCAGGGCCCGCAGACCCCCGGCGAGAAGGCGGTTGCCGCCGCCTTCGAGGCCGTGCTCGGAGTGCGGTCGATCGAGCGCGACAGCGATTTCTTCGAGCTCGGGGGAACATCCTTCGACGCCGTCCGGGCGATCCGGCGGATCAAGGGGGCGACGGTTCCCCTGATCACCACGCACCCGACCGTACGAGGGCTGGCCGCCGCCCTTGAGTCGCCGGCCGCCGCGTCGAGCATGCTCCTGAACCTGGCGCCGCGGACACAGCCCGCGACGAGTCTGGTGTGCGTGCCGTTCGGCGGCGGCAGCGCCATCGCGTACCGGACACTCGCCGGCCATCTGTCGCCCGATGTCGCGCTCCAGGCGGTGACGCTGCCGGGCCACGAGCCGGGCAGCGACCCCCAGTTGCGTTCCGTGGACGCCATCGCCGCCGAGTGCGCCGCGGCCGTGCTTGCGCTGCCGCCCGGCCCGGTCGCTGTCTACGGGCACTGCGTGGGAGTCGCGCTGGCGGTCGAGGTCGTCCGCCGGGTCGAGGCCGCGGGGCGGCCGGTCGAGCGGCTGTTCCTGGGCGCCTCCTATCCGTTCTACGCGCCGCGCCGCATCGGGCGGGCGCTGCAGCGGGTGATGGCGGCTCTGGTGCAGCGGGGGTGGCTGCGGGTAGGCGCGCGGACGGTGGGGACGACCCGGGGCAGTGTGCCCGAAGCCGATGAGGCGGAGGTGCGCTATCTGCGCTCCATCGGCGGATTCGGCAGTGAGGTCGACGACGAGACCATCGCGTTCGTGATGCGCGCCTTCCGGCACGATGTGACCGAAGGCGGCCGCTACTTCGCCGACGTGTGGACGCGCGGAACCGAACCATGGCTGAGCGAGCCCGCGGACCCGCCGACTCCGCTGTCGACACCGATCACGTTCATCGCGGGCACCGCCGACCCGATGACCTCCGGATACGGCCGTGGGGTGAGGATGTGGGACCGGTTCAGCAGCAGCGTCGACCTGGCTGTGATCCCCGAGGGGAGCCACTACTTCCTGCAGGACCAGGCCGAAGCGCTTGCCGGTGTGATCGAGAAGTACCTGGATGCGCACTGCGGCCGCTGCGGGGCGACGACGGCGGCCGGCTGAGCCGGCCGCCGCCTGCGGCGGGCGAGGTCAGCCGGCCCGCGAGGTGCGCCAGGTGACCTCGCACGGGAGCGTGGCGAAGCCGCGCTGGTGCGGGGTGTGGACGCGGCGGGCGCGGTCGGTATCGATCTCGTACGAGGACACGAGAGCGCCGATCTCCTCCAGCGCGATCCGCATCTCGAGTTTGGCGAGTACCGAGCCGAGGCAGTGATGCGGCCCGTGCCCGAAGCTGATCATTTTGCCGGTGTCGCGGTGCAGGTCGAACCGCTCGGGGTCGGGGAAGACCCGCGGATCGCGGTTGGCGCACGCGGGCAGGACGGCGATACGGGCACCCGCAGGCAGCCGGACACCGTGCAGCACCGTGTCCTCGGTGAGGCGACGGGCGACCATCTGGCTCGCCGAGTCATAACGCAGCGTCTCACCGGCCCACTTGTCGGCCTGACCGTTCAGTCCGGCCTGCTGTATCTCCTGATCGAGATGCCCGTGGTACCAGGCGTTGCCGATGGTCTTGCCGGTGGATTCGTTGCCTGCGCCGACCATGACGAACAGGAATCCGACGATCTCCGAATCCGTCAGTCGCTGTCCGTCGACCTCCGCCGCGATCAGCGTCGACGTCAGATCCTGGCCAGGGCTCTTACGAAGGTCGGTGACGAGTGAGACGAAGTACTGGGCCATACGCAGCGCTGCGGCTGTCGCGGTCGGTCCACGCTCGTCGGACATGTCCTCGCGCACGTTGAGCGCATCCGTGTCCGCGCGGATCAGGTCCCAGTCCCACTCGGGGATGCCGAGCATCTCGCACAGGACGTCGTTGGGCTGGGCGGCGGCGTAGTCGGTGGCGAAGTCGAACCGCCGCTGACCGCGCAGGGCTTCGAGCCGGTCACGGGTGAGGTCCCGGACCCGCTGTTCCATCGCCGCCACGTTGCGCGGGGTGAACGCACTGGAGATCAGCGCGCGGTAACTGCCGTGGTCGGGTGGGTCCATGGCGAGGAAGAAACTGGTCTTGGGTGCGTGCGGACCCCACAGTTCAGGTTCCAGCGAGATGCCGAACCTGTTGGAGAACAGCTGCGGTCTGCGCAGCGCGTCGACCACGTCCGCGTGGCGGGACAGGGCCCAGAAGTCCCGTTCCTCGTTGCGGTATACGGGAGCGTGCTCCCGCATCCAGGCGTAGAACGGATAAGGGTCCTCGTGGATACGGAAGTCGAAGGGGTCGTAGCCGTTGGGGAACGCGGCGGCGAGGGCGCCTGGTCCGCCGGCGTCGACCGGGTCGTGGGCCATGCCGGGTTCCTCCTGGTCGGTGGTGGTCATGGGCGGGCGACCGTCTCACGGTCGGAGGAGGAGACTGCGGCGTCGGCTCGCGGCTTCGGTGCCGCGTCCGCGGCTGCCGGGGCGGTCAGCGGTACGTCGTCACGCAGCGCGCGCAGATCGCGGGAGAGGTAGCCGAGCCTCGCGATGATCAGCACGGCCACCCCGAGCAGCAGGATGAGGAAGGCCGAGCCGCGTCCGGGACCGACACCGATCACCCGGCCGACGGTGTCGGCCAGTGCGCCGTCCTGACGCAGCAGCGGTTCGAAGATCCGCTCGGAGACGGGACCGGCCAGCATGTAGCCGGTGAACAGCACGGTGTTGGTGATCATGTTGAAGCTGGCGAAGGCGCGGCCCTGCATGCCGGGCTCCACCTCGGTCTGCAGCACACTCCGGCTGGTGCCCTCGATGATCATCGAGGAGAACTGGAAGCCGAAGGCGGCGATGGCGACCAGGGCGATGCTGGGGCGCAGGGCACCCAGGCAGAGGAAGAACCCGAGCGGCACGGCAAGACCCGCGATGCCGTGGATCCGTTTCGGCGGCCCTCCCCACGCGGCCATGGTGGCGCCGCCGAGCAGCATGCCGGCCCCGCCCGCCGTGAGCACCGCACCGAGCGCCGTGACCGAGGCCATCCCGATCACCAGCGGGGTGAAGAGCACGTCGACGAAACCGACCGCCAGATTGAGGGCGGCGTAGAAGCAGAGCAGCGGGACTAGGCCGCGTCTGGAGGCGAGATGGTGCCAGCCCTCGCGGATCTCCCCGAAGATGCCGGCCGGTTTGTCCACCGGAGCCGGGGGCTGGGGGATGCGGATCCGCAGCAGGATGGCGATGTTGAGCAGGAACGTCGCACAGTCGATGACGAGGATCCCGGGCAGTCCGATCGCGACGATGAGCAGCCCGCCGAGTGCCGGCGCCACGGTCTGGCTCACCGCGGTCGCGGTCAGCACCATCCCGTTGGCGCGAGCCAGTTGGTCCCGCGGGGCGAGCTGCGTCACGCTCGCGTTCAGGGCCGGCACGAGGAACGCACCCAGCGCCGAGCGGATGGTGATGGTGATGAAGATGTGCCAGGGCTGAAGGACATCCAGGCCGGAGAGCACGGCCAGGGACAGGCTCGTGCCCACGCCCACCATGTCACTGGCGAGCATCACCGTCCGCCGGTTCCAGCGGTCGACCAGCGCTCCGGCGAAGGGGGAGAGCGCGATCGCGGGCAGCAGGGACAGGATGAACCCGACGGCGAACTGGATCGTCGAACCCGTTTCCAGATAGATCCAGACGGTGAGCGCGAACGCGGTCAGCGCCGTGCCCGTCAAGCTGGCGATGTAGCCACCGCAGAGCACCGTGAACCTTCGCACCGGTCGACCGTCCGATCCCTGCCCTGTTGGCGATGTAGAGGGCTTGCGTGGATACGTACTGACGCCCATGGTCGGCGAGGTTCCGGCGGGAACGTATCCCCCGAATTCTGGGACAGTGCGATCTGGCCCGGCGTCGACAGGGAGCGGGCGCGAGTGACCCACATCACGTTACCGCCGGTATCTGAAACAGTGTGTCGCAGGTAAATTGCGGGAACGCACAGAGATGGAACCGCGTGCCCGACCGAGAGTGGGGACCTCCGCAATGGAGCAGCAGCACGTCGACGTCCTGGTGATCGGTGCCGGAATCTCCGGCATCAGCGCCGCCTGCCATGTCCTGCGGGACGCGCCCGGCACTTCGCTCGTCGTGCTCGAGCGGCGCGCGCGGGTCGGTGGCACCTGGGATCTCTTCCGCTATCCCGGTATCCGCTCCGACTCCGACATGTCCACCTTCGGCTTCGGCTTCCGGCCCTGGCGCGACGCGCGCATCCTGGCCGGCGGTCCGGAGATCCGGCAGTACGTCGAGGACGCCGCGGGCGACGCCGGCGTCCTTGAGCACATCCGCTTCGGGCGGCGCGCGATCCGCGCGAACTTCTCGCACGCCACCGGGCGTTGGGACGTCGAGGTCGAGGACGAGGCCACGGGCGGGCGCGAGTCGTACAGTGCGGGCTACCTGGTCGGCGCGACCGGCTACTACGACTACGACCGGCCCTACCGCCCGCAGTTCCCGGGCGAGGCCGACTACCAGGGCACCCTGATCCATCCGCAGCACTGGCCGGAGGATCTCGACCACAGCGGCAAGCGCGTCGTCGTCATCGGATCCGGCGCCACCGCCATCACCTTGCTGCCAGCGATGGCCGGCGAAGCCGCGCACGTGACCATGTTGCAGCGCTCGCCCACGTACATCCTGGCGCTGCCCGAGGTCGACCCGCTCACCTCGGTGCTCCAGAAGCTCCGCGCACCCGCCGCGCTGACGTACAAGATCTCGCGGGCGCGCAACATCGCGCTGCAGCGCGGGAGTTACGCGTTCTGCCGCAAGTATCCGCGCCTCGCCCGGCGGGTGCTCCTCGGGCTCGTGCGCGCCCGGGCCGGAAAGAGCGTCGACATGCGGCACTTCAGCCCGCGCTACAAGCCCTGGGACCAGCGGCTGTGCGTGGTGCCCGGCGGTGATCTGTTCAAGGTCCTCAAGAGCGGCAAGGCGTCGATCGCCACCGATCACATCGACACCTTCACCGCCGACGGCATCCGCCTGAAGTCCGGCGAGGAGCTGAAGGCCGACATCGTGGTCACCGCCACCGGCCTGAGCGTCCGCCTCCTGGGCGGTATGGAACTCACCGTCGACGGCCGCCCCGTGGACATCGCGAACCGCGTGCTCTACAAGGCCGTTCTGCTCGAGGGCGTACCCAACATGTCCCTCGTGATCGGCTACACCAACGCCTCCTGGACCCTGAAGGCGGACCTGGCGGCCGACTACACCGCCCGGCTGCTCGCGCACATGCGGCGCCACGGGCACGACATCGCCACACCGGTGGCCTCGGACGGCGACCGCTCCGAGTTCTCCGTCATGGGCGAGGCGCTGACCTCCGGCTATATCGCCCGGGCCGATGAGGTCATGCCGCGCCAGGGCACCCGTGACCCGTGGCGGCTGTGGAACAACTACTACCGCGACCGCGCCATGCTCCGGGCCGCGCCCATCGACGACAGCGCCCTGCGCTTCGAGAAGGCGGACCCCTCCCGTGCGGACGCCGCCGCCGATGCGCGTGCGGACGCAGAGGAACCGACCCGCGCCGCCTGATTGCCGGGCCGGTACGTCCAGTTGGTCCGGACAGGCCCGTACGGCTGGCCCAAGCAGCAACCCCGCTCGTCCAAGCCACCCCGCAGACAACCGAGGACGAAGATGACCGCGAACCTGACCAGGAAGGTCTACGACGAGCGCCTGCGGACCCTGTCCGAAGGCTCCGTGAACGTCAACTTCAACGCCTTCACCGACATCAAGTGGGACGACCCCGAGTTCGCCGTGGACACCGGCGACCCCCGCTGGGTGCTCACCTCCGCGGACGCTCTGGGCGCCCACCCGTGGTACCGGGAGCAGCCGCTCGAGACGCAGATACGGATCGGGATCTGGCGGTGGGCGACCATCGCCAAGGTGGGCATGCAGTTCGAGAACCTGCTCATGCGCGGGGCACTGGACTACATCTACCAACTGGGCAACCGGAACGAGGAGTTCAGGTACCTCACCCACGAGATCACCGAGGAGACCCACCACACCCAGATGTTCCAGGAGCTGGTCAACCGCACCGGCGTGGACACCGCCGGCGGAAAGCGCTGGTTCAGGCAGCTGAGCCGGGTCCTGCCGCTGGCCGGCTCGCTCTACCCGGAGGCCTTCTTCACCGGCATCCTCGCCGGCGAAGAGCCCATCGACCATCTGCAGAAGGCGGCCCTGCGCAGCGGGGAACCGGTGCATCCGCTCCCGCAGCGGATCATGCAGATCCATATCGCGGAGGAAGCCCGGCACATCTCCTTCGCCCATGAGTTCCTGCGCCTGCGCGTCCCGCGCTACGGCAAGGCCCGCCGCGGCGCCCTGTCCGTGCTCTTCCCGCTGATCATGCGGGTCCTGTGCGACGTCATCATGATCCCCGACCGGAAGTCCGCCGCCGAGGTCGGCATCCCCGCCTGGGTGCTCAAGGACGTGTTCTGGAAGTCCGACGCCGGCCGGAAGATGCTCCACGACCTCTTCTCCGACGTACGGATGCTCGCCGAGGACATCGGTCTGATGAACAAGGTGTCCCGTCCGGTGTGGAAGGCGCTGCGGATCAACGGCCGGCCCGCGCGCTTCCGCGGCGAGCCCGCCCCGCTCACCGCCGACTGAACGGCCGCGGGCCGCCCCTGCCCGCTCACCGCCGACTGAACGGCCGCAGACCGCACCGCACTTCCCTGACCATCCGAACGGAGACCAGCCCGCCGTGCCGTACGTCGTCACCCGATCCTGCTGCGCCGACGCCTCGTGCGTGCTGGCCTGCCCGGTCAACTGCATCCACCCCGCGCCGGGAGAGCCGGGCTTCGGCACGACCGAGATGCTGTACGTCGATCCGCGCACCTGCGTGGACTGCGGTGCCTGTACGACGGCCTGCCCGGTCGACGCCCTGAAGCCCCATACGGCCCTCACCGAAGGGGAGTTGCCGTTCCTCGAGCTGAACGCGTCGTACTACAAGGAGAACCCGCACACCGATCGCGCACCCATGTACGTGGTGCCCGGTCAACGAGCCCTGCCGGCGGGCGAGTTGTCCGTGGCCGTCGTCGGCGCGGGACCCGCGGGCCTGTTCGCCGCCGACGAGCTCCTGCGCCACCCGGGCGTGCGCGTCACCGTCCTCGACCGGCTTCCCACTCCGTACGGTCTGGCGCGGGCCGGTGTCGCGCCGGACCACCAGGACACCAAGCAGGTCACGGAGCTCTTCCGGGCCATCGAGTCACAGGCCGGTTTCCGCTATCGGCTCGGCGTCGAGGTCGGTGCCGACCTCACGCACGACGACCTGCTGCGCGAGCACCACGCGGTGATCTACGCCGTCGGCGCCGCGACCGACAAGCGCCTCGGCATCGAGGGCGAGGAGCTCGCCGGCAGTGTCTCCGCGACGGAGTTCGTCGCCTGGTACAACGGCCACCCCGACCGAGCGGACGACGCGTACCCCTTCGATACGGAACGCGCCGTCGTCATCGGCAACGGCAATGTCGCCCTCGACGTCGCCCGTATCCTCACCGCCGATCCCGAGGTGCTGGCCCGTACCGACATCTCGGACCGCGCGCTCGCCGCGCTGCGTGCGAGCAAGGTCCGCGAAGTCGTCCTGCTCGGCCGGCGCGGGCCCGCCCAGGCGGCGTTCACCGTGCCCGAACTCCTGGCGCTCCGCGCCCTGAAGGACGTGGACGTGCGGGTGGAGGGCTGGCCCGAGGACCTCGCGCCGGATGCCACCGAGAAGACGCGGCTGCTGTGGGAGCTGGCCGGCCGGACGCCGGTCGAGGGCCGCCGCCGTATCGTGCTGCGCTTCCTGGCCAGTCCCGTACGGCTCTTGGGTGAGGGGTCCGTCGAGGCCCTGGAGTTCACCTCCACCGAGCTGTACACCGACGGCGACGGCACCGTCCGCGCTCGTCGCACCGGCGCACCGCAGTCCCTGGAGACCGGTCTCGTCCTGCGGTCCGTCGGCTACCGCGCCCGACCCGTACCCGGGCTGCCCTTCGACGAGGACAGCGCGACGGTCCCGCACGAACGCGGTCGGGTGCGGCCCGGTGTCTATGTCGCGGGCTGGATCAAGCGCGGGGCCACCGGCTACATCGGCACGAACAAGACCTGTGCCCAGGAGACGGTCGAGTCCCTGCTCGACGACTTCGCCGCCGGTCTCCTCAGCCGTCCGGAACAGCGCGGGGGCGTGGCGGTCGACGGGCTCGGCCTGGACGCATGGCTCGCCATCGACCGCGAGGAGCGCGCTGCCGGCGAGGCCCAGGACCGTCCCCGCGTCAAGCTCACGGACGCGGAGTCCCTGCACCGCGTCGCGAACGCCGCCCCGGCGGCACGCGGCTGACACCCGGGACGCCCGGGACCGCACAGGTCCGGATCCCTCGTGCGGGACCGGGCCGATGCGGGACCCTCATGCGGAAGCGGACAGGTCCGGAACCCTCGTCCGTGACTGCACACGTCCAGAGCCCTTGCCCGGGACCGGACACCGTCAGATCCCTTCCAGCTCCGAGACCTTCTGCTGAGGCGACAGCTCCACACCCAGGTCCCGCAGCGTCGCGTCGAGGACCGCCCAGACCGAGCGGCACAGCATCGCCCGCAGCTCCTCCTCGGACTGTTCGCGCCCGGGGTCGTGGACCCACTGATTGACCGCGGTGTCCACGAACCCCACGATCCCCACCGCGACCGACCGGATCGGCGCCTCCCGCAGCCCGAGCGCCCGCAGGATGTCCCCGAAGCGGTCGGCCAGCATCAGCGCGATCGCGGACTTCGCGTCCGCCACCAGGGAGCCGTCCCCCATCGCATGCTCCCCGACGCCCATGTAGGCGTAGAGCCGCGGATGTTCGACGACCCAGTCCAGATGTGCACCCACGACCCGCTGGACGGACTCCTCGACCGTCCCCTCGAAGCTGAGCGTGGGTTCCATCCGCCGCATGAAGGACTCCACGACCCGGCGCCGGATCAACTCGTCCAGCGTGGCCCGGTCCTTGAAGTGCCGGTACAGCACCGATCGCGGCAGCCCCACACGCTCCGCGAGACGCTGTACGCGGAACGCCGTGCCCTCCTCCTCGATGAGCGCGACCGCCGCATCCACCAACTCGACCCGGCGCTGCGCCTTGTGCTCGTCCCAGCGGGTGGAGCGCCCGTCGATCTGCGGCTCACCACCGGTTCTGTCCACCATCCCGCCAGAATATCCACCACCTGACCAGCCACGGAGCCCGAGCACCGGCTGCGGGAACCTCGGCGCCTACAGGAGGCCGCACAAGGCCTGGCGCTCCGAGGGAAGCCCCGCCTTGCGGAGCCAGATGATCCGGCCGGCGGTGTTCCCCCAGTCGTCGTCGTGCTCCAATGCGGCCCTCAGAAAGGTGCGCTGGGCCTGCGTGAGCGGTGTACCGGCCCGGTGCCCTTCGGGAAACGCCTTCACCATCAGCGGGCCCCAGTCCCACTCGACCGTGAAGTGGCTGCTCATCCGCAACATGGCGAGCGCGGCCGGGAGCAGTTCCTCGAGCGTCGTGCGCTCCATGGCGACGCGCAGGAGCGTGAAGCGGAGCCAGCCGTCGAAGTGCGGCAGATGCGGCCAGAACCAGGCATCCGCCTCGGCAGGGCGCTCGAGCGCGGCCAGCAGGAGCGCGGTGGCCCTCACTTCGCCGGCGTTGCGGTCGGCGAGGGCTGCACAGGTGGCGACGGCGGGGTCGGCATCGTCGAGGTACGCCGTGGTGTCCTGACCCCACAGGCCCAAGGTGACGGCACAGGCGGCCCGCTCCCGCCGCGACGAACTGTGCGCGAGCGTGTGCCGCAGGTGCCCCGCGGCGTGCGGGATGTGTTCCGCGAGGTCGGGGGCGCGCAGGAGATGGGTGACGGCGCCCACCGCCGCCTCCCGTATCGCCGGGTGAGGCTCCGACAGATACCGCTGCACGCTCTTGTAGAGGGCGGGCCTGACGGCACGGCAGGCCGCGGTCACATCCGGCCCGTTGGAATCCTCGCCCCTGGTCCTCTCGCCGTGGGCGGCGCTGTCCGCGATCTGGCCGAGCCATTCGATCAGCGCGGCGCGCAGCGGGCGCGCCCGTTCGTCCCAGGGGTAGTGGCTCTCGTGCTCGGCGAGGGTGCGCGGATGATCGAGGACGGCCGCGACGAAGAGCGCGGCGGGTGGCGTCGCGGAGTAGAGCGAACCTTGGTGGAGCACCGCCATGTCGAGCATCCCCAGCGCCTCGGACTGTCTGTCCGCGTCCGAGTCGAGCAGCCCGGCCAAGTACGGAGGGATGTCGCCGGCCGGACCGTAGGCATGCTCCAGCGCCTCCCAGTCCGTACGGCTCAACTCGCCTGCCACATACGCGTAGAGCTCTTGCTCCGTCACGCGGCCCACCCCTGACCTCGATCCGACCCCGGCGGCACACGATGCCGTATGCCACTGACAACGGGATCCGAGCCGCGCTCCGACCGCGCGGGCCGCGCACCCGTCTCAGCGGTAGAAGCGCGAGACGGACTGCAGCACACAGGCCGGCTTGGGTGCCTCCTCGATCTCGATCGTGCCGTCCACCGTGATCTGGACGCCCCCACCGGGCACATCGGCGGCTTCGACGAGGCGGGCGAGCAGGCGCAGGCGGGAGCCGGCGGGGACGGGGGCCGGGAAGCGGACCTTGTTGAAGCCGTAGTTGACCTTGGTCTTCACTCCGTCCACGTCCAGGAGTGCCGTGAACATCGGGATGAAGAGCGACAGGGTGAGCAGACCGTGGGCGATGGGGACGCCGAAGGGGCCGCTCTTCGCCTGCTCGGGGTCCACATGGATCCACTGGTGGTCGTCGGTGGCATCCGCGAAGGTGTCGATACGGGTCTGCGGGACCGGGAACCAGTCGCTGGTGCCCAGCTCCTTTCCGGTCATGCCGACGAGGTCGTCTATGTGCACATGCATGAGGGCTCCTCAGCCGTGGAGTTCGCGCAGGCGGGATTTGAGGATCTTTCCGGCCGCGTTGCGCGGCAGTTCGTCGGCGAACACCACCGATTTGGGGATCTTGTACGAGGCCAGTACGCCCCGGAGGGCCTCGAGGACGCGTGCGGGCGTGAGGCCCGAGCCGGGCCGGGGGATCACGACGGCGCGGCCGACCTCGCCCCACTTGGGGTCCGGGACGCCGATGACGGCACAGTCCAGGACGTCGGGGTCGGCCGCGATGGCCTTTTCGACCTCGGCCGGATAGATGTTCTCGCCGCCGGAGATGATCATGTCCTTGAGCCGGTCGGTGATGAACGCGTAACCGTCCTCGTCGAGTACGGCCAGATCACCGGTGTGGAACCAGCCGTCCCTGAGGACGGCGGCGCTCTGTTCGGGCAGACCCCAGTAACCGGCCATGACATGCGGGCCGTTGACCAGGACCTCGCCCGGCTCGCCCGGTTCGACCTCGGCGCCGTCGGGACCGACCACGCGTACGTCGGTGAAGAAGTGCGGCACTCCGGCGGAGCCGGTCTTGGCCACGGCGTGGGCCGCGTCGAGGAACAGCGTTCCGGGAGCCGCCTCGGTCATCCCGTATCCCTGCAGGAAGGTCAGGCCCCGGGCGGCGTAGGTCTCGATGAGCGACGGCGGGACCGGGGAGCCGCCGCAGGTCAGCAGGCGCAGCGAAGTCAGGTCGGCGGCGGGCCACTTGGGGGACCGGGCGAGCTCCTTGAACATGGTGGGTACGCCGAACATGAACGTGACCCGGTGGCGCTCGATCAGCTCGAAGGTGGCCTCGGGGTCGAAGGACGGGACGAGGACGCAGGTGCCGCCCTTGAGGAGCACCGGCAGGGTGAGCATGTTGAGCCCGGCTGTATGGAACAGGGGAGCCGAGACCAGGGCGGTCTCATCCGCGATCAGATCGGTGTCGACCAGGACGTTGAGGGCGTTCCAGGTGAGGTTGGCATGGGTCAGAGCGGCGCCCTTGGGACGGCCCGTGGTCCCCGAGGTGTACATGATCAGGCACAGGTCGTCGGGCGCCACCGGCTCGTCGAGCGGATCCTCCGGGGCAGCCCGCAGCATCTCGGCGTAGCCGACCGTATCGGGGGACGGGCCCGAGAGGGCCACATGCACGCGTACGTCCGTCGTGGCGCGCAGGGAGTCGACCAGTTGTGCGTGGGCCGGGGCGTGGATCAGGACGGACACCCCGGAGTCGGCGAGCTGATAGCCGATCTCCGGAGCGGCCAGACGGGTGTTGAGCGGGACGAAGACGGCGCCGATGACCCCGGTGGCGAACAACGTCTCCAGGAACGACGGGTGGTTGGGGCCGAGATAGCCGACGCGGTCGCCGCGCTGTACGCCCAACATGCGTAAGGCATGGGCGAGTTGGAGGACGCGGCGGTGCAGCTCGCCGTAGGTGATCGTGCTGCCGTCGTGCACCAGGGCGGTGCGGCGCGGGGTCTTGCGCGCTCTGCGGGCGGGCCACGACCCGATTCCCTCGTTGCGCATATGCGTGACCTCCTCTCGGCTCCTCGCCCGGACGGCTCAGGTCTTCCGCAGCCCCAGCAGCCGGGCCGCGTTCTCCTTGAGGATCAGGGGCCGCACCTCGTCCTTGATCGGGAGCTCGGCGAAGTCGGCTAGCCAGCGGTCCGGGGTCAGCAGCGGGTAGTCGGAGCCGAACAGCATCTTCTCCCTGAGCAGCGTGTTGGCGTACTGGACGAGCTGCGGCGGGAAGTACTTCGGGGACCAGCCGGACAGGTCGATGTAGACGCCCGGCTTATGCGTGGCGATGCTCAGCGCCTCGTCCTGCCAGGGGAACGAGGGATGGGCCAGGATGATCTTCAGGTGCGGGAAGTCGACGGCCACGTCGTCGACATGCAGCGGATTGGAGTACTTCAGCCGGATGCCGCCACCGCCGGGAACCCCGGAGCCGATCCCGGTCTGCCCGGTGTGGAACAGGGCGATGGCGCCGAGCTCCTCGATCGCCTCGTACAGGCCGTAGGCGATCCGGTCGTCGGGGAAGAAGCCCTGGACGTTGGGGTGGAACTTGAAGCCCCGTACGCCGAACTCCTCCACCAGGCGCCGCACTTGGCGCACACCCGCCTTGCCCCGGAACGGGTCGATCGAGGCGAACGGGATGAGGACGTCGGGGTTGGCCGCGGCCGCCTCGGCGACCTCTTCGTTGGGCACGGGCGGCGTCCCTGTGGCGTGCTCGGCGTCCACGGTGAACACCACGGCGGCCATGGAGCGCTCACGGTAATAGGCCGCGATCTCGTGAAGGGTGGGCTTGCGCCGGGCCGGGTCGATCTTGAAGTACGTGCTGGACGCGTCGCTCAACTCCTCGTCCAGGGAGGCGTTTCCGCGGGCGGACACCTCGGCGTGCGTATGCACGTCGATGGCGGTGAGCTCGTCGGGGTTCGGCACGGTCAGCCCTCCGGGACCACGGGGGCCGGGATGCCCACGGACTGGGGCTCGCGGCCGAGCGAGGCGGGCCAGACGGCGGCGATCGTCTCCGGGGTCCAGCCGCCGTCGGCGTAGGCCGCCGCGATCTCCTGCGGATGCGACCAGAGCGCGAGCTTGTCCCCGCCGATGCCGATGCACTGCCCGGTGATGCCGCGGGCAGCCTCCGACGCGAGGTACGGGACGAGTGCGGCGCAGTCCTCCGGAGTGCCGAACCCCTCGCCCTTGCGCAGGAAATCGGGCAGCGGGCGGCCCTTGCGCTGCTCCTCTATATACGGGGCGAACACAGGGATCGTCTCGGTCATGGCGGTGGCCGCGACGGGGATGATCGCATTGACGGTGATCCCGGACCTGGCGAGCTCCATCGACCAGGTGCGGGCCATCGCCGCGATACCCGCCTTGGCCGCCGCGTAGTTGGTCTGCCCGAAGTTGCCGCGCTGTCCGGCGGGCGAGCCGACCAGGACGATCGAGCCGCCGTCGCCCTGCTCCCGCATCCGTACGGCGGCGGCGCGGGCGCAGGTGAACGTGCCCCGCAGATGGACGCCGAGCACCGCGTCGAAATCGTCGTCGGTCATCTTCCACAGCACCCGGTCGCGCAGGATCCCGGCGTTGGTCACCATGACGTCGAGCCGTCCGAACGCCTCGACGGCCCGCCCCACGAGGCGGTCGGCGGCCGCGGCGTCCCCCACGGGCACGACCTCCGCCACCGCTTGCCCGCCCGCGCCGGTGATCTCCTTGACGGCCGCCGCGGCGATCTCCTCGTCGACGTCGTTGACCACGACCGACGCACCCGCACGAGCCAGTGCCCGCGCATACGCGAGCCCGAGGCCCCGCCCTCCGCCGGTCACGACGGCCACCTTGCCGTTGAGATCAATTCGGCTCATAGTGCATCTCCTTCGGGGCAGTTGACGGAGTGCCGGCAGGCTCCTCGGTGCGGCGGCGCGGCCACCGGACGTGCCGCGCCCACCATGAGGTCGCGCTGGGCACCAGACCGCGCGGCAGGAAGAGCACCACCAGGATCAGGAGCACTCCGTAGACGGCATAGGACAGGACCGCGGGCGCGGAGGCGGGCATGCCCTCGCGGGTGCCGAGGTCGTTGAGCCACTGGAGCAGCAGGGTGATCGCGGTGGCGCCGGCGAGCGCGCCCCAGATGGTGCCCGCGCCGCCGACGACGACCATCACCACGTACTCGAAGGAAAGGAGCACGGGGAACGAACCCGGCGACACATAGCCGATGTAGAAGGCGTAGATGCCGCCCGCAAGACCGGCGAACCCGGCCGAGAGACTGAAGACGACCAGTTTGTACGTGGCCACCGGCACCCCGGAGGACTCGGCGGCGACCTCGCTGGTGGCCAGGGCCCGCAGACCACGCCCCGGACGGGAGGCCACGACGTTCCGTGTGATCAGGACGACCAGGAGCAGGGCGGCGAGAGCGAGACAGATGTACGGACGGTCGCCGGAGAACTCGTAACCGCCGATGGTCAGAAGCGGAATGCCTTGCAGACCGATGTCGCCGCCCGTCCACTCCTGCTGACCCACGATGCTCAGGAGCACCAGCTGGACGGCGAGTGTGGCGAAGGCGAGGCGGTGGCCGCGCAGGCGCAGGAGCGGGATGCCGATCAGGGCGGCGGCCGCGGTGGCGACGAACGGCGCGGCGAGCAGACCGAGCCACGTCGGTTGGCCATGAGTGGCGATCAGGGCCGCGGTGTAGGCGCCGATCATGGTGAAGGAGGCCTGGCCCAGGGACACTTGGCCGGCGTAGCCCATCAGCATGGACAGGCCCGTGACCACGATCGCGGACAGCAGCAGGAGAACAAGGACGGATTCGTTCATCGGGCCGCCTCTTCGGTGAGCGACGTACGCTGCGAGGCCTGCCAGATCATGATCGCGAGCATCAGGAGCAGCGCGACCACCGTCTGGTACGAGGCGTCCAGATACCCGGCGACCATGGACTCCGCGACACCCAGGATCAGTGCGCCGACGAGCGCGAGCCCCGGCCGGGTGAGACCGCCGAGGATCGCGGCGGCGAATCCGCTGGTGATGAGCAGGACATCGCTGTTGTACGAGATCGGAAGGAGCGGGGTGAGCAGCACACCCGCGGCGCCGCCGAGCATCCCGCCGAGGGCGAAGGCGATCAGCCCCATACGGGTCACGTCGATGCCCACCGCACGCGCCGCGTAGGGGTTGGAGGCGCAGGCGGTGAACGCCTTGCCGAGGTAGGTACGGGTGAAGAACAGGCCCAGCAGCGTGAACACCACCGCGGTCACGCCGATGACGAGGAACGACTGCTTCTGCACGTAGGCGTCGGCGATCTGCACCGAGCCGCGGAGCCCGGGATGGGAGCGGGGGTTGTCGCCCCAGATCATGATCTCGACGGCGTACGCGACGAAGCCCACGCCGAGCGTCACGATCAGCGCCGACTGGGGGCTGGTCCCGGGTTTGCCGGTGGCGATCAGACCGACGAGCAGACCGACCGCGCCGGCCACCAGGACCGCGAGGAGTTCGGCGGCCCCGTGCGGGAGGCCGGCCGAGAGCAGCGAACCGGCGGTCAGGCCCGCCACCACGGCGAACATGCCCTGCGCGAAGTTGACCACGTGGGTCACCCGGTGGACGGCCACCAGTCCGCTGGCGAGCAGGGCGAAGCCGCAGCCGACGGCCAGGCCCGCGACGAGGTACTGGAGGAAGTCGCTCACAGGACCGCCCCCAGATAGGCGTCGGCGACCTCGGCGCTCGCCATCAGCTCGGCCGCGGTGCCCTCGGCGCGGATCCGGCCCGCCTCGAGGACGTAACCGCGGCTGCACAGGTCGAGGGCGAGCCGTGCGTTCTGCTCGATCAGCAGGACGGCCATACCCCGTTCGGCGTTCAGGGTGCGCAGCTGCGCGGCCAGGTCCGCGGTGACCAACGGGGCCAGACCGAGGGAGAGTTCATCCACGACGACCACATCCGGGTCGGCCATCAGGGCCCGTCCGAACGCGACCATCTGCTGCTCGCCGCCGGACAGGCTGCCCGCGCGCCGCTTGCGCAGACGGACCAGACCGGGCAGCACCTCGTACACCTTGGCGGTGTCGCGGGCACCGGAGTCCCTTCTGCGCCGCCACGCGCCGAGCGCCAGGTTGTCGTCGACGGTCAGGTCCGGAAAGAGCTGCCGCCCTTCGGGGACGAGGGCGGCACGGCCGTGCACCGCGACGCGTCCCGACTCCGGGCGGACGATGCCGAGGACCGTGTTGACGAGGGAGGACTTGCCGGCCCCGTTCGGGCCGATGAGCGCGACGAGTTCACCGGCCGCGACCCTCAGGCCGACCCGGTCGAGAGCGGTGGCCGTTCCGTACCGTACGACCAGGTCCTCCGCCTCGATCACGTTCATGCTGCCTCCTTGCCGAGGTAGGCGGCGATGACCCGCTCGTCCTGGCGGATCTCGGCCGGGGTGCCCTCGGCGATATGCGCGCCGAGGTCGAGCACGCTGATCCGGTCCGCGAGCCGGGCGACGAAGGCGACGTCGTGTTCGACGAGCAGCGTCGTCAGGCCCTCGCCGCGCAGCGACTCGATGAGCTGGGCGAGGGCCTCGCGTTCGGCGGCGCGCAGCCCCGAGGCAGGTTCGTCCAGGAGCAGCAGCCGCGGCCTGGCGCACAGCGCGCGGGCCACCTGGAGCGAGCGCTGCTGGCCGAGCGGGAGTTCCTCGGCAGCACGGTCCGTCCAGTCCTTCAGACCCACCCGGTCGAGCGCCTCCAGGGCGTCGGCCTTGATCGCCTTTTCCTCCTTGCGATGCGCCGGAAGCCGCAGCGCCGCCGAGAGGAAGCCGTGCCGGGTCCTGGCGTGCGCGCCGACCATCACGTTCTCCAGGGCCGTCATGCCCAGGAAGAGCCGGGCGCCCTGGAACACGATCGCGATGCCGAGCTCGGCCCGGGCGTGCGGGGTCAGCCGCTCCAGACGCCGCCCGGCGTAGGTCAACGTGCCGTGATCGGGCAGGAGATGACCGCTGATCAGGTTGAACAGTGTCGACTTGCCGGCGCCGTTGGGGCCGATCACGCCGCGCAGCTCGCCCTCGGCCACGGTCAGGCCGACCTCGCGTACGGCATAGACACCGCCGAACGCCTTGCCGACGCCCTGCACTTCGAGCAGCGAGGTCATCCCGCGGCCTTGGCGGTCGCGGCATTGCGTTCGGCCGACCATTCGGTGGGGACGAGCTTGCCGTCCTTCACCCGGTTCATGGAGATGTCCGTCGGCTTGAGACCCGAGTGGTCGGTGGGGGAGTAGGCGTACTTGCCCGTCGGGGTGACCAGGGTCAGCGACTCGAGCGCGTCGCGGATCTTCTCCTTGTCGGTGCCGCCCGCCTTCTCGATCGCGGCGGCGAGCAGCTTCACGCCCGCGTACCCGTCCATGGCGAACTGCGGCGGCTCGTACCCGTACTTCTCCTTGAACGGGACGGACATCTCCTCGATCGAGTCCTTGAGCTTGCCGTCGGGGAGCGTGTCGCCGATGACGCCGATGGCGCTCTGCACGTATACGCCCTCGCTCGCCTTGCCCACGGGGTCGAGCCAGAGCTTGCTGGCCTGCGAGGCGGTCATGAACAGGGGAAGCTTCAGGCCCGAGTTGGGGAACTGCTTGGCGAGGGTCACTCCCGGGGCGCCGCTCGCCCAGGCGACCAGCGCCTGCGCGCCGGAGCTGCGCACATGCGTGAAGACCGGACTGAAGTCGGTCGCCGTGGTCTCGTACGGCTCCTCCTCGACGATCGTCACGCCGTATTCGGCGGCGTACTTCTTCATCCCGGCGAAACCGGCCACGGAGTAGGAGCTCTTGGTGTCGTACGCGACGGCGATCTTGGTGATCTTGTGCGCCTGGAAGTACTGGAGCATCGCCTCGGCGTACTTGGACGAGATCGCCGGCACCACGAACGTGTACTTCTGGACGGGGTCGACCTGCTCGTCCGCCGGGGCCAGCGAGATGTACGGGATCTTCGCCCGCTCGGCCAGCGGCTCCACCGCGAGACCGACGTTCGAGAAGGTCGACCCGAGGATCGCGGTGACCCCCTGGGACCTCAACTCATTGAAGTGCAGCACGCCCTGGTCGGGTGCGGTCTTGTCGTCGAGCGTGATCAGTTTGATCTTCCGGCCGTCGATGCCGCCGGCCTTGTTGATCTGGTCGACCGCCAGGTCGACGGTCTTCTTGGCCTCGCCGCCGAGCGGGGCGTAGTTGCCGGTCAGCGACTCGATGAAGCCGATCTTGATGGTGTCACCGCCGCCACCGGTGTCCCCGGAGCCGCATGCGGTCAGGGCCAGCGCGGCCGCCGCCAGTAAGGGGATGAGCTTGCGCATGGAAGACCTCCTGGGAATGGATCTGGTCTGCCGCACCCTCCCCGGCAACGCCCGGCGAAGAGGTAACCTGCCTGAAGTTAGGCGTGTTGGTCACGACCGTCAATAATCTGCCCAACATCATCTGCATCAACCGAAGGGGAGCGGAACGAGTGGACACAGATCCCGCCGGGGCACCTCCGCGGCTGCGGCCGCAGTCCCTGATGCTCACCTTTCTGGGCAACTACGTGCTGCGGCGCGACATCGCCGTCTTCTCCGGCAGCTTCATCGAGCTCTTCGGGCGCCTCGGAGTCAGCGAGCACGCGCTGCGCTCCACGCTGACCCGCATGGTCGGCAAGGATCTGCTCACCCGTCACCGGCAGGGCCGGCGGATGCACTTCGGGCTCACCGACCGCTCACGGCGGATCCTCATGGACGGTGAACAGCGGGTCTGGACCCATGGCGCGGTCAACGACGACTGGGACGGTTCCTGGACCGTGCTCGCGTTCTCCATGCCCGAGTCCTGGCAGAGCCGCCGGCACGAGCTGCGCTCGCGGCTTACCTGGGCCGGCTTCGGGTCGCTCGGCAACGGCATGTGGATCGCCCCGGCCGAGGTGGACGTGGCTCCGCTCGCCGCGGGACTCGGCCTGAACGGGCATATGAAGGTCTTCACCGGCGCCGCGCAGGAGCCCACGGACGTACCGTCGATGATCAAGGACGCCTTCGACCTCGACGGCCTGACCGAGAACTACCAGGCCTTCCTGGCCCGTTGGGACCGTCCCGACCCGCTGCCGGACGCCCCCGACGACCTGGCCAGGTTTCTCTGGATGACCACGGAATGGCTGCAACTGGTCCGCTTCGACCCGCGGCTTCCCGTCGAGTACCTGCCCGAGGACTGGCCGGCGATCCGTGGCGAACGTGTGCTGTGGGAGCTGCGGGCCCGCTACGAGGAGCCTGCGCGGCGCCTCGCGGACGAAGCCCTCGAGTTCATTCGGGTCGACTGAACTCCGGGCTCGCACCGTTGAGTTGGGGGTCCCGGGGGCCGGGTGTGCCGCGCGGACCGATGCTCTGGCTGAGGCGGTCGGCCGAATCCGGGGCGCGCAGCGCGCTCGGCGCGCCCAGGGCGCGGGAGATACCGCGGACTCCCGCGCGTACGGCGGGGATGAGGGCACGCGGCTCGGCGCCCTCGGCCGGGACCACGATCGACACCGCGGCCACCACCGTGTCGTCCGGCCCGTACACGGGCGCGGCGACCGACAGCGCCACCAGCTCGACCTGCCCGTCACTGACCGCCACTCCGGTCCGCCGCACTTCGGCCAGTACCTGGCGCAGCCGCTCCCCGGAACAGATCGTCTTCTCGGTGAAGCGCTGCAACGGCCCTGCGTACGCACGTTCCTGCGTGGCCCGGTCCGCATGCGCGAGCAGCACCAGGCCCACTCCGGTCGCGTGCGCGGGGAAGCGGCCGCCGACCCGGGTGAACACATGGACGGCGCCCCGGCCCGAGAGCCGCTCCAGGTAGATCACCTCGAGGCCGTCGAGCACGGCGAGTTGCACGTTCTGGTGGGTCGCCTCGTACAGGTCCTCCAGAAACGGCAGCGCGGCCTCGCGCAGCGCAGGACCGCGCGGGGCGAGCGAGGCGACTTCCCACAGCCGCAGGCCGATCCGGTACGTCCCCCGCGCGTCGCGTTCGAGTGCGCCCCAGGCGACCAGTTCGCCGGCGAGGCGGTGCGCGGTCGGGGCCGGCAGACCGGTCCGCCTGCTGATCTCCGCCAGGGAAAGGCCGGGCCGCTCCGGCGTGAACGCGTCCAGGATCCCGAGCACCCGCCGGGTCACCGAGGGCCGGGCGGGCTTGTCCATCGCCGTCTCCGCTCCGTCGCGTCCCGGAAGCCGCCCGGGCCGTCATGGCTTCCCGGGCTTCCCGGGCATGCCGGGTATGCCGGGCATGCCGGGCATCCCGGGCTCCTGGGCATCCGGGTTCCAGGGGGTTGCCATGGCTTCCCTGGTGCCCGGCGCTCGCCAGGCTTCCAGGGCGACGGAGTCTACGGCGGACGTCAGAGATCGAGAAGGAGTCGCGACGAGTGCGCACGCGAGACGCAGATCATCATGAACTCCCCGCTCGCGCGCTCCTCTTCGGTGAGCACCGAGTCGCGATGGTCGGGCACCCCGGCCAGGACCTCGGTCTCGCAGGTGCCGCAGGTGCCCTCGCGGCAGGACGACAGGGCGGTGACGCCGGCCGCCTCCACCGTTTCCAGGATGGAGCGGCCGGCGGGCACCTTCAGCGTCAGACCGCTGCCGGCGAGCTCCACCTCGAACCCCTCGTCCTGCCCGGCATCCTCCACCGGCTTCGGCGTGAACCGCTCGACCCGCAGGGCCCCTCGAGGCCAGCGGGCGCAGTGTTCCTCCACGGCGGCCAGGAGCGGCTCGGGACCGCAGCAGTACACCAGGGTGTCCGGCAGCGGCGTCCCCAGCAGGCCGTCGAGATCGAGCAGCCCGGTGGTGTCCTGCGGCCGGATCCGCACCCGGTCGCCGTACCGGGCCAGCTCGGTACGGAAGGCCATCGAGGCCGTGCTGCGGCCTCCGTACTCCAGTCGCCAGTCCGCTCCGGCCGCGTGGGCGGCCGCCACCATCGGCAGGATCGGCGTGATCCCGATGCCGCCCGCGATGAACAAGTAATGCGCGGACGCGGCGAGTTGGAAGTGGTTACGCGGCCCATCGGCCGTCAGCCGTGAACCGGGCCGGAGCCGTTCGTGGACCTGCGCCGAACCTCCGCGCCCGGCCGGCTCGCGGAGCACGGCCACGCGCCAGGACTCCGTATCGGCGGGGTCTCCGCACAGCGAGTACTGGCGGACCAGGCCGTCGGCGAGCCGCAGGTCGATATGCGCGCCGGGCTCCCAGGACGGCAGCGGTCCGCCGGCCGCCCGGCGCAGGGTCAGGGCCACCACGTCCTCGGCCACCGTCTCGCGGTCCGCGACGACGACCTCGATCACCGGGCCTCCGTGCCATGGTCGGGATGGGCGAGCAGCCAGTTCCAGACACCGTTGGGATCGTCGGCGCGGACGACCGCCCCGCAGTGGCAGGTTCCGGTGAGAATGTCCGAGCCCGGCTCCCAGAGCACCTGGAACCCGCGCCTCACGCCCGGCACTTTGAACCCCTTCTCCTCACGGCCTGTATCCGGCACATGAACCTCACGGCCCGCATCCGGCACCCGGACCCCGCGCCTCACGACTGCTCGATCAGCCGGTGCAGCATCCGCCGCGCGGCCAGGCCGCCGGTGTCGATGTTGATGCTGAGCTCCTGATACCCCTCGGGCTCGGCGGCGATGGCCTGCTCGAGGAGGTTCAGGGCGGTCACGTCCTGCAGCACCACGGTCCGGTTGCTCTCGGCGAGGAAGGCCGAGACCTCCTCGTCGTCGCGCGCGAAGTCCCGGGCCACCATCCAGAAGTCGAAGGTGCTGTGCTCGGTCTCCGGAGTGATCGCGTAGACGATCTCCGCGTGGTTCGCCGCGCTGTCGTCACCGTCAGGGCCCGGCTCCAGGCCCGTGGGGGCGATCCGGCTGTGCAGCAGATACAGACACGGCGGGCGGTACTCGATGTCCTGCCACCGGTCGATACGCCCCTTGATCCCGGTGGAGTTGGCGTAGAACGGCGGGCACTCCACGTCCTTCATCCGGCGCCGCGCGTACACCACACCGGCGTCCTCGTCCGTCTCCGTGGTGATGGGCGTCTGGGCGACCTCGGGCGTGCCGATGTATCCGGCGTGCAGATAGGTCTCGTGGGAGAGGTCCATCAGGTTGTCCACGAGCAACTCGTAACGGGCGGCGAGCGGTTCCATCCCGCGGACCGTGGTGTAGTCGGGCGAGTCCAGCCACGGCGCGCGCGGGATGGCGGCGGTGACGGCCTCGGCGGCGTCCCCGATCCACACCCAGATCAGGGAGTCCTGTTCCACGACCGGATACGAGGGGACGCGGGCCGTCCGCGGAACGCGTGACTGGCCCGGCACGGCCACACAGGAGCCGTCGGGGTCGTAGGTGAAGCCGTGGTAGCCGCACACGATCCGGTCGCCGACCCTGCTGCCCGCCGACAGCGGATAGCGGCGGTGAACGCAGCGGTCCGCCATGCCCACCACACGTCCGTCCGCCGTCCGGTAGAAGAGGATGGGCTCACCGCAGATGGTCCGCCCGAACAGAGCGTCCCCGATGTCCTCGCCGTACGCGGCGACGTACCACTGGTTACGTGCGAAGGGCATGGCTTCGGCTCCCCATGGTCGACGGACCTGCCTCGGGTCCATCTCACCGGTGAACAGGTCCTGTGCCTACGGGGATTCCGTTCAACGGAAACCGGGTTCGGGTCCGACGGGGCGCGCCGGACCCGAACCGCTTCGCGCCCGGTTCACAGCTCCGTGACGGACGGAACCGGCACCCCCTCGGCCGCCGAAACGGTCACGCCGGCCTGCCGGGTCACCCGGTACACGGCTGCGGTGCGCCCGTCGTGGTCGGGTACCGCGACCGTGACGTCCTGCGCGTCGGGCGTGACCAGGAGTGTGAGGCCCTTCGTCCAGTCCCCGTCGGGGCGCTGCTCGTCCGCCGCCAACGGCAGGACGGCACCGGGCCGTACATACAGCGGAAGACTGTCGAAGCCGTGCGTCTCGCGGCGCCAGGCCGGGCCCTGCACCTTCTCGCCGGTCAGCAGGTGCGTCCAGGTGCCCTCCGGCAGATAGAACTCCACATCGCCGTCGGCGGAGAACACGGGCGCCACCAGCACATCGGGACCCAGCATGTACTGGCGGTCCAGGGCGCGGGCCGTCGGGTCGTCGGGGAACTCGAGGAGCATCGGCCGCATCAGCGGCACACCGGCTCCGTGCGCCTGGGCCGCCGCGCCGTACAGATACGGCATGAGCCGGTGCTTCAGCTTGGTGAACTTCCGCGCCACGTCGACCGCTTCATCACCGAACTCCCACGGCACGCGGTACGAGCTCGACCCGTGCAGCCGGCTGTGCGAGGAGAGCAGGCCGAAGGCGAGCCAGCGCTTGAAGACCGCCGGGTCGGGTGTGCCCTCGAAGCCGCCGATGTCATGCGACCAGAAGCCGAAGCCGGACAGGGAGAGCGACAGACCGCCGCGCAGCGACTCGGCCATCGCGCCGAACGACGACCAGCAGTCGCCGCCCCAGTGCACGGGGAACTGCTGCCCGCCCGCGGTCGCGGACCGTGCGAAGAGCACCGCCTCGCCCAACCCCCTTTCCTTCTGCAGGAGTTCGAAGACGACCTGGTTGTACAGCTGCGTGTAGTAGTTGTGCATCCGCTCCGGATCGGAGCCGTCGTGCCACACGACATCCGTGGGGATGCGCTCGCCGAAGTCCGTCTTGAAACAGTCGACGCCCTGGTCGAGCAGGACCTTCAGCTTCGACTGGAACCATGCGCTCGCGTCGGGGTTCGTGAAGTCGACGAGCGCCATGCCCGCCTGCCACAGGTCCCACTGCCAGATGTCGCCGTTCGCCCGCTTCACGAGATACCCGAGCTCCGCGGCCTCGTCGAACAGGGCGGACTTCTGGGCGATGTACGGATTGATCCACACGGAGATCCTCAGACCCCGCTCCTTGAGCCGGGCCAGCATGCCGACCGGGTCCGGGAAGACATCCGGGTCCCAGGTGAAGTCGGACCACTGGTACTCGCGCATCCAGAAGCAGTCGAAGTGGAAGACGCTCAGCGGGATGTCGCGCTCGGCCATCTGGTCGACGAACTTCGTCACCGTCGCCTCGTCGTACTGCGTGGTGAACGAGGTCGTCAGCCACAGCCCGAACGACCACGCCGGCGGCAGCGCCGGGCGGCCGGTGAGCGCGGTGTAGCGGCGCAGTACGTCCTTCGGGGTCGGGCCCGCGACGACGAAGTACTCGAGGGACTGGTCCTCGACGCTGAACTGCATCTGGCCCACCGACTCGGAGCCGATCTCGTACGAGACCCGCCCCGGGTGCTTCACGAACACGCCGTACGCGCCCGCGGGGGAGATGTGCAGGCTGAACGGGACGTTCTTGTACGCCTGTTCGCTGCTCGTGCCGCCGTCGGCCTGCCACATGTCGACGACCTGGCCGTTGCGGATGAACGGCGTGAACCGTTCCCCGAGGCCGTAGACCTGCTCACCGACCCCGAGTGCCAACTGACCGGCCATGTGGTGGGCGCCGTCGCCGGTGGTGAAGAAGGCGGTTCCCTTGCGGCCGGCCGAGGTCACCTCGCGGCCCTCCGCATCGCGGAAGGACAGGGTCCAGGGGGCGGCGGCGTCCAGACGCACCGACAGGGCGCCGCTCGTCAGCTCGAGGGCCTCGCCGTCCCGGCGCACCTGCCCGACGGACGCGTCGCCGCCGGGCAGCTCGAAGTCGGGGCCCGTCCTGTGCCGGCCCGCCAGATGCGTCGTACGGACGCCGATGACTCCCTCGGCGGGGGAGAAGCAATCGGTGGTGATCAGCGGGGAGTTGAGGGTGTCGCCGCGGCGCTCGACCCGCTTGACGGCGGCGTACGCGGTGAATCGGTCGGCGTCCGCGCGGATGTCACGGACCTCGGTGGCGTACGAGGCCTGGACCCCGTCGCGCATCAGCCAGAAGCCATCGGTGAACTTCATGATCTTCCCAGGGGAGCAGGGGTGGGTCGGGTCGTCGGTGGCGGTCCACGCCGGCACGGCGGGCCGGGGCGGCAGCGGCCGTTTACGTCAGCAGGGATGGGCGGGGGTCTTCGGCGGTGTCATGGGTCGGCTGCGGTGGATCAGCTCAGCAGGGTGGGTGTCGCCCGTTCCAAGGCGTCGGACAGGCGGCGCCAGGCGGGCAGGTCGCGGGGGAGCGCGGGCAGCAGCGTGCCCCGGCCGGTGTCCCATGCGGTGGCGATGGCGACCGGATCGTGGCCGCTGACGGCGGCGGCGGCCAGGGCGGCGGCGCCGAGCGCCACCAGTTCCTCGGCCTCGGGAACGAGGACGGGGCGCCCGGACAGCCGGCGCACCGTCTGCGCCCAGACGCGGCCCCGCGCACCGCCGCCGATCAGGCGGACCGGGCGTGCGGCGGCCTCGGGGCTTTCGGGGTCGAGTCCGCAGGCGCGCAGCAGTTCGTCGAGGGCGCGCAGCAGGGTGAACGCGGCGCCCTCGTAGGCGGCGCCGAGGATCTGCCGGCCGCTCGTGGCGTGCCGCAGACCGGTCAGCAGGCCGGCCGCGTGCGGGAGATCGGGCGTGCGCTCGCCGTCGAGATACGGCAGCAGCACGACCTCGCCGCCGGGTTCGGTGTCCTCGCGGTCGAGGCCGAGCAGCGCCGCGATCTTGTCGACGGCGAGCGTGCAGTTCAGCGTGCAGGCCAGTGGGAGATACGTACCGTCGGCCGCGGCGAAGCCGGCGAGGGCCTCGGACGCGGGCCGGACGCGGGTCGCGGCGAACACCGTGCCGGAGGTGCCGAGGCTGAGCACGGGATGGTCCAGGAGGCCGGCGCCGCCGAGGCCGAGCCCGACCGCCGCCGCCATGTTGTCGCCGGTGCCCACGCCCACCGCGATGCCCTCGGGCAGGCCGAGGTGCTCGGCGGCGCGTGCGGTGAGCGAACCCGCGCGTGATCCGCCGCCGGGGGCGAGCGCGGGCAGCAACTCGGGTGCGAGACCAATGAGGTCGAGGATCTCCGGGTCGTACGCGCCGGTGGCCGTGGAGTACCAGCAGGTGCCCGAGGCGTCACCGGGGTCGGTGAGTGCGGCGCCGCACAGGCGCTCGGTCAGAAAGTCATGGGGCAGCCGTACCGCCGCCACCGCGAGACCGGGTTCGTTCTCCCGCAGCCACTGCCACTTCGCGGCGGTCATCGAGGCGACGGGCACGGTGCCGGTGCGCTCGAGCCAGGCCCGTGGGCCGCCGAGCCGTTCGGTCAGGGCGGCGGCCTGCGGGGCGGCGCGGGTGTCGTTCCAGAGCATCGCGGGGCGCAGCGGGCGGCCCTGTGCGTCGAGGACGACGAGGCCGTGCTGCTGCCCGGCGACCGCGATGCCGGTCACCGCCGCGGCGGAGACCCCGGCCTCCTTGAGGCCGGCGGCGACGGCCTCGCGCAGCGCCGACCACCACAGCTCCGGGTCGCTCTCGCG
>NZ_JBEPEW010000002.1:0-201895 GCF_040300965.1 Streptomyces mesophilus
GCCCCCCCCCCATCCCCGCACCCCACCCCGCCCCCCCGCCGCCGCTGCCCCCGGCGGTGGCCGCCGCCACCGTCCCCTGTGCGGGCGTCCCCATCGCGGCGATCACGCCGGCCGAGGGCGCGGCCGCGGTCGTCCGGCTCGCGGCGCAGGGCGCGGCCGCCGATGTGCACCTGTGCAACGCGTACACGCTCGCCCTCGCCGACACCGACCCGGAGCTGCACCGGCTCCTTCGCGCGGCCACCCTCAACCTGCCCGACGGACAAGGCGTGGTGTGGGCGAACCGGCTGCTGCACCGCGACCGCACGCTGCCCCGCGCGCGCGTCTACGGGCCCGACCTCTTCCTCGACGTCTTCGCCACGGGCCAGGCGGTGGGCCTTCGCCACTACCTCCTCGGCTCGACCCGAGAGGTCCTCGACGCCCTCACCGCGGAGCTGAAGGCGCGCTGTCCGCGCGCACGGATCGTCGGCACCGAGGCCCCGCCCTTCCGCGACCTCACCGACGAGGAACGTGCCGCGCAGAGCGCCCGTATCGCCGCGTCCGGCGCCCAGATCGTGTGGCTCGGCCTCGGCACCCCCAAGCAGGACCACGAGGCCGCCCGCCTCGCCGCACTGCACCCCGCCGTCTACGTCGCGGTCGGCGCCGCCTTCGACTTCGTCTCCGGGAACAAGCCGCAGGCGCCCGGGTGGATGCAACGCACCGGCCTGGAGTGGCTGTTCCGCCTGTGCAGCGAGCCGCGGCGGCTGTGGCGGCGGGTGCTGTGGGGGCATCCGCGGTTCCTGCTGGCGACATTCCGTACCCCGAGGAAGGGCCACCGGCCATGACCACGCTTCTGCACCGCACCCGCCGCGCCGTCCAGCGCTTCGGCATCGACATCTGCCGCTACCCCGGCAGCTGGTCGGGTCCTCAACTCGTGCAGCTCCTGCGCCGCTTCGAGATCGACACCGTGCTCGACGTCGGCGCCCACGCGGGCGGCTACGGCTCCATGCTGCGCGCGGCCGGTTTCGACGGCCGCATCGTGTCCTTCGAGCCGCTCACCGGACCGCGCACCGATCTCCTCGCCGCCTCCCAGGAGGACGACCGCTGGACGGTACTGCCGTACGCACTGGGGGACACCGACGGCACCACGGTCATGAACGTGGCGGGCAACTCCGGCGCCTCCAGCTCCGTCCTGCCGATGCTTCCGCGTCACCGCAACGCCGCCCCGCACGCCGCGTACACCGGCCGCCAGAACGCGGAGGTCCGGCGCCTGGACGGCCTGTGGGAACAGGTCACGGCCCCCGGCGAGCGGATCTTCCTCAAGCTGGACGTCCAGGGCTTCGAGGCCCATGTCCTGCGCGGTCTCGGCGATATCGCCGACGAGATCGCCGGCCTCCAGCTGGAAACCTCCCTCGTCCCGCTGTACGAGGGCGGCCTGCTCTTCAACGACGCGCTCGCGCACGCCCAGAAGAAGTTCGGCATGACCCTGATGTCGGTCGTCCCGGGCTTCACCGATCCGGCGAGCGGGCAGATGCTGCAGTGCGATCTGGTGCTCTTCAAGGAGCAGGAGGAGCGGTGAGGACCCCGCGGACCGCGGGAAGCCGCACCCGCAGGGTCGCGCTCGTCCTGCCGTATCTGACCGCATACCGCTTGCCGTTCCTGGCGCAACTGCGCCAGGAACTGTCCGCTGCGGAAGTCGAGTTGACCGTCGCGCACGGCCGCCCCACGGGATACGGGGCCACGCGCGGTGACGAGCTGGTGCTGCCCGGCGCCGCGCCGCTGCGGCAGCGGGTCCTGCGGGCCGCCGGGCGCGAACTGGTCTGGCACCAGGGTCTGGGCGGGCTCGTCCGAGGACATGACGCCGTTGTCCTTCCCCAGGCTCTCAACAACCTGCGCGTCTATCCGCTGCTCGCGCGCCGGCGGATTCCGGTCGGCCTGTGGGGCCACGGCCACACACATGTGTCGGCGCACGGCCGGGCCGAGCAGCGGGCGAAGGCCGCACTGACCCGCCGGGCCGACTGGTTCTTCGCGTACACGGAGGCCGGCGCCACATACGCGCGCGGGGCGGGCCTTGCGGCCGAGCGCATCACCGTCGTGCAGAACGCCTTGGACAGTACGACACTGGCGACCGCGCGGGACGCGGTCGGCGAAGGCGAGGTGCGGGAGCTGCGCGAGCGGTACGGGCTGCAGCCCGGGCGCACGGCTCTCTACATCGGCGCGGTCGACGAACTCAAGCGGATCCCCTTCCTGTTGGCGTGTGCCGAGGAGATCGCCGCACGGGTCCCCGGCTTCCGGCTCGTCGTCGCCGGGGACGGTCGGCAGCGGGACCTGGTGGAGTCCTCGCCGGTGGCCGTGTACGTCGGACCGGCGGACCCGGCACAGAAGGCCCGGCTCGGCGCGCTCGCGGACGTGATGCTCGTACCGGGGGCGGTCGGGCTCTGCGCCGTCGACTCCTTCGCCCTGCGCACCCCGCTGGTCACCACGCCCTGGCCGTATCACGGGCCGGAGTTCGGCTATCTGGAGCACGGCCGCAACGCCCTGGTCGTCCCCGACACCGCGTACGCCGAACAGGTCGCCGAACTCCTCGCCCGTCCCCGTCAGTTGGCCGCGCTGCGCCGAGCCTGCCGCTGCGACGCCCCCCGCTACACGACCGAGGGCATGGCCGCCCGTTTCGCCACCGGAATCGACGGGCTCCTGTCCGTCGGCCCAGGTCGCCGGGCCCGGAAAGCCGCCCCCGTCGACGGCCCGTGAAGAGGTGCTCGTACCGGAACAGTCGAGGGAGGCACACGTGCGGAGTGACGGAAGCACCTATGCGGAGTGAGGCAGGAGCACATGCGGAGTGAGGCAAGCACGAGAAGGCTGAAGCTGCTGCGCCGGATCGGCATCGCCGCCGGCGTCGTCCTGCTGGCCGTCGCCGGTGCGGGATGGCTGCTGTACGCCAAGCTGGACAGCAACATCCGCACCGACGAGGCCACCGACCGCGCGCTGCGCGCCGATCACGGATCGCGGCCGCACAAGCAGGTCGGCAAGGCGCAGAACATCCTGCTCATGGGCACCGACAGCCAGGCAGGCTGGGGTTCGACCCGCGCCGACACCACGATCCTGCTGCACTTGTCGGCGGACCGCCGCAGCGCCTCGATGACCAGCGTCCCGCGGGACCTCATGGTGGACATCCCGGCCTGTCTGACGCCCGAAGGCAACCGCACCGACGCCGAGTTCGCGCAGTTCAACTGGGCCTACGAGCGGGCCGGCGCGGGCTGCACGATCCGTACCTTCGAGAAGCTCAGCGGGGTGCGGGTCGACCACCATCTGGTCGTGGACTTCAGCGGGTTCATGGATGTGGTGGACGCGGTCGGGGGCGTCGAGGTGGATGTGCCGGAGACCATCAGCGAGCCCGAGTACGGCATCACGCTCAAGCCCGGGCGGCAGCTGGTGAAGGGCAGGGACGCGCTGGTGTTCGTGCGGACCCGGCTCGGTGTCAGCGACGGCAGCGATCTGCAGCGCATCGAGCGGCAGAAGGACTTTCTGCGCAACCTGGCCCAGAAGGTCGCGGCCGCGGGCACGCTCACCAGCCCCACGAAGGTCTATCCGGTGCTGGACGCGGTCACCGGCTCGCTCACCGCGGACTCCGGCATGGACTCACCCGCCGAGCTGTACTCACTGCTCAGCAGCGCACGGAATCTGCCACCGAGCGCCTTCAGAACCGTGACGCTGCCCACCACGGAACACCCGGACTACATCGGCCGCTACGAGCTGGTCGAGGACGAGGCCCGCGCCCTGTTCAAGGCCCTGCGCGCGGACAAGCCGCTGCCGGAGCACCTCTACAACGCGTACGACAAGGACGGCCGACGCGAGCGGCCCTACTTCGAGAAGTCGTAGTCGACCACTGATGCACGGCCGAGGAGAACGCTCGTGACCACCGCCGCCCCATCCCGCCCTGTCCCGACGACCCTGGTAGGACAGGACAGTTCGCGCCGAGAGCGCCGCCGCGTCGCGGGGTATGGGGTCACCGCCGGGGCCCTGATCCTCGCTTTTGTCTTCTCCCGGTTCACCGTCGACGATGCCTTCATCTCCTGGCGGTACGGGCAGACACTGGCCGAGAGCGGGGTATGGAACTGGAACGGGCCAGGCGCTCCGCTCGTCGAGGCCTACACCAACCCGCTCTTCACCGGCCTGTCTGTTCTTCCCGCGCTGCTCGGCCTGCCGCCTGAGCTGTTCTTCAAACTTGTTGCGGCTGGGCTGCTGATCGCCTACGCCCTGGTAGTACGGCGCTTGGGGCTGCCGCGCCCGCAGACCCTCGCGTTGTACGCACTTGCCGCACTCAACCCCGTATTCCACATCCACCTCTTCGGTGGTCTGGAAACGGCCTCGTTCGCGCTGCTGGTCGCCCTGCTCTTCGGCCTCGTGTACCGCCGGGGCTCGCTCGGGATCGTGGGGCACATGGCCGCGCTGGCCGTCGCACTCACCCGGCCCGAAGGCATGGTGTACGCGGCGGTGGCGGAGCTGTGGGCGCTCGGCGTGAGCCGTAGGCGGCGGGACGCCTACGGTGCCGCGCTCGTCGCGGTGATCCTCGCGGGGTACTGGGGAGCCAGAGCCTGGTACTTCGGCCGGTTCTTCCCGAACACCTTCTACGTGAAGTCCACGGGCAAGGACAACTGGATCGATGCCGTCAGGGCTCTGCCGTCCTGGGCGCTCGTCGCCGCCGCACTCGCGGTGTGCGTCATGGTCGTCCTGGCGCGTCCGCTCCTCGGCGGGCGAGGGTCCGGCAAGGCCGGGCGTCTCAGGGTGCGCTGTACACCGCAGGCGATGCAGAACGCCGTTCCGCTGCTCCTCGCGATGCTCTCCGCCGCTGTGGTCCTGGCCGTCTACCAGACGTCCTCCCTGGTGATGAACTACGCCGGTCGCGCCGGCTGGCAGGTGATGTTCCCCGTTGCCCTGGTCCTGCTGTGCAGACCCTTGCGACGCGGGTCCGCGACCCGACCGTTCGTATGCGCCGCGGCTCTCGCCGTCGCTCTGGAAGTCCTCACCGCCGGCGCGGGAACCGTGACACGGATGGCGGCCCTGGGGCTGATCGGCGCAGCGACCTGGCTGCTCGTCCGCCGGGTCCGTCGCCTCGGCCCCGGCATGCTGCTCGCCGTGGCCTGCACGGTGGCGCTCGCGGTCTCCGCCACGGCTCCCACCGAGCTGACATGGGCGTCGAGTTACCGCTATCGGCTCGAGAACGCCCATGGGGCCCTGGGCCGCGCTCTCGCGGCCGAGCCCTCCCTCTCCGGGACGCTGGCCGTGGGCGATGCCGGACTGCTGCCGCTGTGCCTGCGCGGCAACCAACAGGTCGTGGACCTCCTGGGGTTGGCGAATCCCCACCTCGACGGACGTCCCGCGCACCGTGCTCTGACATCCGTCGTGCTGTTCGCGCGCCCCGAAGACCCGGACGGCTGGCGCGCGGTTCATCCCGGCGCCCGGCCGTTCGTCGCCGCGGCCCAGGGCACGGACTACCACTCGGCCGGGCTTGTGCCGATCCAGCAAGGGGCCTGGTTCGACGTACGGGTGCGCCAGGACCTGGCGCCCGTCCTGCGGCAGCGGCTGCCCGAGGTGACCGAACGGGCCGCCGCCGAGAACCTGCGCTCCGACCTTGCGGTCCTCAGGTCGCACCTGCTGGATCTTCCGTACCTGCGGTCGGGGCAGTGCGGGCCGCGGTAGCCGGCCTTCGGCGGGGGAGCGTTACCTGACTCGGACCCGAGTGGAGCCCGACGCCTATGACAACGACGGCCGTCGCGAGCGGCGGTACCCGGAGAGGTCCTGAGCCGGGCGGGCCCCAGGCAGCGAAGCCGTGCTCCGCGTGCTCAGCGCCTGTACGAGGACCGGGACGCCGAGCGCCACCGGCACCCACGCGACGACCCACAGACGGTCGAGCTCCTCGAGCAGGGGGTGAGCGAAGGCGGTACCGAGTCCGGTGAGGCCGGTGGCCAGGGCGATCGGCAGCAGCTGGGGGCGGTGGTGCCACAGGGTCCACAGGCACAGACCCAGCAAGAGGGCGAAGCCGACGTTGTAGTGGAACCAGGTCGGCCAGTACGTCACTTCGAGTGTCAGAATCCCGCGGACTGGATCGGGGACGTCGGGACGGATGAAGTGGCGAGTGAGTGTGTCCTGCACGGTCTCGCTCGCTGCCGGAAGACCGAGCAGCGCGGTCACGGCCCCGATCCACAGGGCAGCCCCCGCCGATGCGAGGGTCAGTGCCGTCCACGCACGGTGCCGTTCGCTGGTCCGGGTCGTCAGCGCGAAGCGCCGTGGGACGTGCCGTGCCGTGCGCCATGCGTACAACGCGCTCGCGGCGGCCAGCGTCACCGCGAGCAGCAAGGCCGTCGAGTACTTGGTCAGCGCCAGGACAAGAAGCCCGCCCAGAAGCATCCCGAGCCCGGCCTTGCGCCGCCCGGCGAGCACGTACACCGAGCCGATGCCGCAGAGCAGCAGGCACGGGGTGACGAGGCTGTCGGCGAGCGCCCGGGTACCCCAGTAGCCGAGGCCGCCGGTCAGGAGCACGGCCTCGCCCGCGAGGGACGGCAGGCGGCTCAGCCCGCTGACGCGCAGCAACGTGTAGGTGAGGAGGCCGGAGGCCGCTGTCAGCAGGAAGGACAGCATCCAGAGGCCCTTGAGTGCCCCGAACACCGCGATGAAAGGTGCCGCGAGCAGCGGATAGCCGGGCCGGGTGTCGAAGATCCGCTCGTAGCGGGGGTGGTCGGGTTCGATGCCTCGCGGGTTGGCGGCAAGGCAGGCCGTGAGGTCGGGCCGGGAGGCGCAGTAGGCGTCCCGCGACTTCAACTGTGCTTCCTGCCGGGGGAGCCCGAGGAGCTCGAAGGCGGCCCGGCTGTAGCGGTAGCTGTCGTTGTTGAAGCCCCAGCTCTGCTGGGCGTTCGTGCTGTGGAAGCCGGTGAGGAGCAGGGCCAGGAGAAGGGGCGCGGCAAGGCGGCGGGCCGTGCTCATCATGCCTGCCCCAGGGGGGAGGGTCGGGCCGCGCGGACCCATGGAGCGGGTGGGGCCGCGATCCCCAGGTGCGGCGCGAGGATGTGGCGTAGGACGTGCGTCTCCGTGAGGTGCTCGCGTACCCAGGCGCGCCCTCGTGCCCCCCGCGCGAGCAGCTCCTCGGGCTCCTCCGCCAGCAACTGCCGTACGGTGTCGGCCGCTTCCTCCGGGGTGTCGGCCAGGTGCAGCCCGTCCTCGGGACCCGGCAGCCAGTCGAGACCGGGCTGGCGCGAGGTCACGTGGACGCGGCCCGCGCACAGGGAGATGGCCAGGCGGTCGGAGGCGTAGCCGGTGTAGCTGCGGTAGCGGGTCCAGCCCGTGGTCACCAACCCCCGTCGCATCGCGTCGAGTTGCTCGGTGAACGGCACGGGACCACGCGCGTACGGGCCCCGCCAGCCGCGCCCGTGCACGGCGAGTTCACAGCCATCGAGCCGGGCGAGCTGCCGTACGAGGGCGACGCGTTCACCGTCGTCGGGCAGCAGCTGGACGCCGCAGAAGGTGCGCCGGGTGCCCAGAAAGGTGACCTGTGACGAGACCGGCCCAGGATCCTGCCGGTCCGCGCAGAACCGTGCGGGCGCCGCGTTCGGGAGGTAGTGCACCGGCACACCCGTGGCGTCGTGCAGCATCTGCTGCTGCCGGCCGGCGGCCACGCTGAACACCGCTCCGGCGCGCCGCATCCACCGCAGATTGCTCTTCCGCAGCGGCTTGAAGAGCCCGCCCCACGCATCGCCGTCCCAGACGACCACTGGGGGGTCGCCGAGCACGCGGAGCGTCTCGTCGACCTGCCGGGAGGACCACGGGCGTGACTGCGGCGACAGCACGAGGACCAACGAGGGACGTTCCTCCCGCGCAAGGCGGCGCAGATCCAGGGGTGTCACGGCCGGGGCGAGAGAGCGATGCCGTACGAGTCCTTCGGCGGTGAGGGCGGCGAAGGCCCGGGCGAAGGAGCCGTCCGGGCCGTCGTCGCGTACGTCATTGCTGAGCTGAAGCACCAGCGGCGGTGCGGTCATCGGGCTTCCTCCACGGCGGGCAGGCGGAGCGTGCGGGCGAACCAGTCGGTGTACGCCCGGGCGGTGTCGTCCAGGCAGAAGTGGGTGCGCACACGTCTGCGGCCGAACTCGCCGAGTTCCCGCCGGTGTTCCTCGTCGAGCGCGAGCCGGAGCATCGCCTCGGCGATCAGGTCGGGGCGGTCGACGTCCACGAGGTGACCGGCCCGGTCGACCACCCAGGGCACGGCCCCGCTGCTGCGGCCCGCCACCACGGGGATGCCGAGGGCCATCGCCTCCGCGCAGATCATGGAGAAGGACTCGACCCGGGACGGGTGCACGAGGACATGCGCCTCGGCCGCGAGCCGTTCGAGCATGGCGGCGTGCGGCAGCCGGCCGGCGAACTCCACCCCGGCGGCGAACCCGCGGGCCCGCGCCCATGTCGCGGCCGGTCCGTCCGGTTCGTGTCCCGCCCCGAACATGACGAGACGGGCCGAGGGCAGCTGCTCGTGCACGAGATCGAACGCCCCCAGCGCGGCCGCGGTGTTCTTCCAGCGTCCCCAGCCCTGGGACGCGGTCGCGAACACTGGCGCCGTGCCGGGCTCGGGGGCCCGGGCCGAGGGAAGGGCGTCGGCGCGTACGGCGTTGGGGATGACCTCGATCGGGTGGCGGACGCCGAGGAACCGACGGAAGTGGGCGGCGGTGTAAGGGCTGTTGGCGCTCACGGCGGTCGCCCGCCATGTCGCGGGCACGGCCATCGTGTGCCGCCACCAGCGGTAGGCGCTGCGCATCTCCCAGGCGTACCGCCAGGGGGTGTCCCGTGCGGTGACGCAGGTCGGGTGTCCCGAGGCGAGGGCGCCCAGGGCGAATTCGTACGTCCAGTGCGCGCTGACCACGTCGACCGGCTGCTTCCGCAGCGCCGCGGCGAGCCCTTGGCGCTCTGCGCGGAACATGTCACGGGCGCGGCCACGCTCCCGCATCGGCACGACGACGAGGCGCAACGACCCGTCTCCGTACGTGCGTTGCTCGCCCACCTGAGAGCTGAGCGCCACGACGGTGACGTCATGCCCCTGCTCCCACCAGGTGCGCGCCAGCCAGCCGGTGGAAGGCCCGGGGTACACGTCGGGGAGGTCCGGAGGCAGGGCCTGCCGGAGCGGGCCGAGATCCACGGGTCCGGTCATGCCGATACGCATACGGCCTCCTCGGTGGGCCCGGCGGCGCGGAACGCTCCGCGGGCCCGTACGGCTCGGACGGCGGGCACCTGCCGTGCGAAGCACCCGCAGAGGGCGGCGACGGCGAGGACGGCCGCCGTGGACAGACAGGCGCGGACGAACTGGTCGCTCAGGCCGGTCGGAGCGGGCCCGAGGTGTGCGGCCCCGCGTCCGGCCGCGAACAGCGCGAGGCCGAGCGAGGCGTGCACCAGATGCGCGCGGAGCAGCGGGCCGGCGGCGAGCACCGATGCCAGCTGCCAACGGCGCAGTTGGACCGCGTGGCCCACCACGGGAGCCGCGGTGGCCAGCGCGAGGACCGTGAGGCTGCGGGTGGCGGCCGCCGCGACGACCGCCGCACCGGTCGCGGCGATCACGGCGGACTGCGAGACGAGGGAGGCGCGCGCCGCGTGGCGGATCTGGTCGAGCGAGTTCCCGGTGGAACACAGCAGGGCGCAGGCCGCGCCGAGCGCGAGCGCCGGGAGCAGCGCGGCCGCACCGTCCCAGCCGGGTCCGAGCAGCACGAGCAGCCAGTCGGGGCCGGTGGCGGCCACGGCACCGAAGCCGACGAAGGCCGCACCGGACGTCACGCACAGCAGATCGCTCGCGGCCCGGCGCGGCAGCACCCCGCCGTCGCGCACGCGGGCCTGCGCCAGCTCGGGTGCGCTCGCGCGCTGCACCCCTTGGGCCAGCGCGGTGAGCGGGATGCCGGTGGCGAGCGAGGCCCGCGAGAACCAGCCCGCGGCCACCGGCCCGAACAGAGCCCCGGCGCACCACAAGGGCGCGTTGTTGGTGGCCGACTGCACCATTCCGTATCCGGCGAAGAAGCCCGACTGGCCGAGCAGTTCGCGTACCGGTACGGGGGGTCCGGCGGGCAGCGCCCGCAGCGCCCCGGAGAGGACCACTCCGACGATCGCGGTCAGCGAGGCGACGGGTGCTGCCGCCACCAGGCCCCAGGGGCTCCAGCCGGCGGCGAGCAGTGCGATGCCGGCCGCGCAGCCGAGCACCTGCCCGGCGACTTCGAGGAGCGCCGCCTCCCGAGCCCGCCCCGCCCGCCTCAGGGCGGCGAGCAGGGCGCCGCCGAGCGGCTGCAACAGCAGTTGTACGCCGAGGAGTTGGACGAGGCGTGCAGTCTCCGCGTCGGTGAGGGGTGCGAGCGCCCAAGCAGCCCCCTGTACGACCGTCGCGCAGCCCGTGCCGGTGACCACGCCCGTGGTGAGTGCGCTGCGCACCAGCGGTCGCGTCAGGTGCTCGGCCCGCAGCAGACACGTGGCGAGGCCCGCATTGGCGACATGGCCGAAGAGGGCACCGACCGTGCAGGCCAGCGCGTACCGGCCGAAGGCCCCGGGGTCGACCAGCCGGGCCGTGGCGGCCGTATAGCCGAGCAGGACGACGACCGATGCCAGGGATCCGCCCGCCGACCAGGCGAAGCCGCCCAGGACGCGGCGGCTCATGCCGGCTGGGGCGCCCGCGCCGCGGTGTCCATGGCAGCGATGGCCTGCCATGGATCGGCCGGGGGTGCGGGCACGTCGAGGTACGAACTGAACATGTGGAGCAGTGCGTTGAGGTTGGTCAGCCGGCTGCGCACCCAGTCGTGCCCGGCGACCCCGGCCGTGTGCAGCTCGGCGGGGTCGGCCCGCAGCAGCTCGGTGACCCGTGCGACGGCTTGCGCGGGGGTGCCGACGAGGTGCAGTCCGCACTCGGGGCCGGGCAGCCATGACGTCTCCGCGGGCCGCGCGGCCACATGGGGGCGGCCCGCGAACATGCTGATCGGCAGGCGGTTGGAGAAGAAGCCCGCGTAGCCCCGGTAGTGGTCCCAGCCGACGCTCATCCGGGCCCCGCGCAGCGCACGGATCTGATCGTCGAAGCGCAGCGGACCGAGAGCCCCGGGCCCGCGCCAGCCGCTGCCATATGTGGCGAACCGGCAGCCGGGCAGCCGCCGCAGGGAGCGCACGAGGCGGTCGCGCTGCCGAGCGCCGTCGACGCGCTCGAGAAGGCCGAGGCGCAGATACCGGCCGCCGATGTGCAGGACGTCGTCCTCCGCGTGCTCCGGACCGGGCACGGGATCGTCGGTCCACAAACGTCCCGGGACCGTCTGAGCGATGTAGCGCACGGGCCGGCGGGTGTACCGGCCGAAGAGGCGGGCCTGCGCGCCGACGGCCACGCTGAACACCGCGTCCGCATGCCCCAGCCACGCGGCCAGCGACCGCGTCACCGGTTTGTGCCCGCCCCACGCGTCTCCCTCCCACAGCACCACCGTGGGCGAGCCGAGGCGCCGCAGCAGCGCCGCGACCTCCTCGCCGGTCCAGGGGAAGCGGCTGGGCGACTGCACGAACAGCAGGTCGGGGCGGGCCTCTTCGGCGATCCGCAGCATCTCGGCGTCGGCCTCTTCCCGTCCCGCGTTCAGCAGGGCGAGAGGCGCGAGTGGCACATGCGTGAGCAGGCCGTCGGCGGCCAGGGCGCGGAAGGCCTCGCAGAAGCTGAGGTGGACGTCCGGACGGGTGTCGTTGGTGAGGTGCAGGACGGTGGGGGGTGCCATGGCTCGCCTCGTGACGGTACGGATCTGCGACGGCCGGATCAGGCCTGTGCCTGTGGCGTCAGCGCGCCGTTCGCGGGAGCGGGCACCCGGCCGGCCAGTTCCGCGTCCGTCATGATCCCCGCCAGTTCCGGGGTGAGCACGGCCGGCTTCCAGCCCAGCTCGCGCTCGGCCTTGGAGGCGTCGCCGATCAGGTCCGGCACCTCGGCGGGCCGCAAGTACCGCTCGTCGAAGCGGACATGGCGCTCCCAGTCGAGGCCCGCGTGCTCGAAGCAGAACGTCAGGAAATCGCGGACGCTGTAACTGGTGCCGGTGGCGACCACGTAGTCGTCCGGGGTGTCCGTCTGCAGCATCCGCCACATGGCGTCCACGTACTCGGGCGCGTAGCCCCAGTCGCGGCGGGCCTCCAGGTTGCCCAGGTGCAGCAGCTCCTGCTCACCGCGCGCGATCCGGGCCGCGGCCCGGGCGATCTTGCGGGTCACGAAGGTCTCGCCGCGGCGCGGTGACTCGTGGTTGAAGAGGATCCCGTTGACCGCGTGGATCCCGTACGCCTCGCGGTAGTTGCGAGTGATCCAGTACGCGTACACCTTGGCCGCCGCGTAAGGCGAGCGCGGGTGGAAGGGCGTCGACTCCGACTGCGGGGGCGCCGTGATGCCGTACATCTCGGAACTGGACGCCTGGTAGAAGCGGCACGGCAGACCGGTCATCCGGATCGCTTCCAGGAGCCGGGTGGTGCCCAACCCCGTGGTCGTCCCCGTGAATTCGGGCTCGTCGAAGGAGACCCGCACATGCGACTGGGCGGCCAGGTGGTAGACCTCGTCGGGCTGGATCTGCTCCAGGAGCGTGGTGATACGGGAGCCGTCGGCGAGGTCGCCGTAGTGCAGCCGGAGCCGGGCGTCGCTCTCGTGCGGGTCCTGGTAGAGGTGCTCGATCCGGGTGGTCGAGAAGGTCGAGGAGCGGCGGATGAGGCCGTGCACCTCGTAGCCCTTCTCCAGGAGCAGTTCGGCCAGATACGAGCCGTCCTGGCCGGTGATTCCGGTGATCAGCGCGATACGGGACATGGGAGCTCCAGGGGCGGATCGGCGGGGCGGGGGAGTGCGGACCGCGCGGGACGCTGCCGTCCGCGGTCCTCGGACGGCGGGCGGCAGACGAGCACCGTCCAGATGACGACGGCGAACAGGACGCGGTCGGAGAGGCCGTTGAGGTTGCGCAGTGGTGACTCGGTGGCGCACTCCACGAGCAGCATCGCCACGAGAGCCGCGGAAAGCCCCTTGGTGGCCGCGGCCGTCCGGCGGGCCTGCACGATCAGAGCCGCCACGAGGGCGCACAGACCGAGGAGCCCGAACACACCGGCGGCACCCATGGTGTGCAGGAACTGGTTGTGCGCCTGGCCGATCCAGTGGTCGGCCGTGCCGAAGAGCTGGGTGCGGTGTTCAGGATCGAAGAGGCTGGGCCCGTATCCGAACAACGGCGCCTCGCGGAACTCTTCCCAGGCCAGCCGCCAGGCCAGGCCACGGGCTTGGTGCGCGGCGTCCTGCACGCCGGAGACGGCCGTGATCATCCGCAGGTGCAGCCAGGGCAAAAGCAGCAGGAGGGGGGCCGCGACCGATCCGAGGACGAGCAGCGTGCGCTTGGCCGGCCTGAGCCGCGGGCCCGTGTGCAGCAGGAGCACAGCGGCCGAGGCCAGCCAGGCCGTCCGTGACTGGGTGAGCACGAGGGCGGACAGGGCGGCGGCGGCGTGGAGGGGCCAGACCCTGGTGCGGGCGACCGCGCAGAGCTCCAGGGCGAGTGCGGCGGCCGCCAGCGGCCCGAGCACATTGGGGTTTCCGGACAGCCCCATGAACTGGCCCCAGCCCGTGCCCAGATAGTCGCGGGTGGTCGCGCCGCCCGGCGCGAGGAAGGTCCAGTCGGCCGGCATGACCGCGATGGACAGCAGCGATCCCCAGATGAAGCACCGCAGGATGACGCGCAGTTGGCCGAGCAGCCGGGGGAAGGACTGCTGCGAGCCCGTATAGAGCGCGGCGAGCAGCAGCACACCGAAGAGGTCCATCGGATCCATGGAGCCGTGCTCGCTCAGCGCCGCGGAAACGATCCCCGCCGCGACGAACAGCGCGGTGGCCAGGGCCACCTGGCCGGCCGGCCTCTGGACGCCCGGCTCGGGGAGCGCCGGAGCCGCCGACCGCAGCCGTCGTACCACCGGCCCGAGCAGCAGGGCCGCGGCGATCAGCAGGGTGGCGCCGGCCAGGGTCTGGGAGAGCAGCAGTTCGCTGCCCGACAGATACGCCTCGCGGTGCCGCTGCACCTGGCCGTGGTACCCGTGCGGCAGAAACGGCGCCACCGCCGTCGTACCGAGTCCGAACACCCACAGCAGGGTGCGCCCGTCCAGGCTCACCGCCCCATCCCCGCCCGCACCGCCGTCATCACATACGGCGACACCATCAGGACCGGCGCCCGCCGCCCCGCGTGCCGCAGGCAGTACACCCACCAGGCACGCGGCGGCAGTTCGCGGACCGATGTCACGCGCCGCAGCGCCTCGCGCACGCCGATGCCCGGCTCGCGGGAGCCGGTGCGCGGCGGGTTGCGGGGGCAGCGGCCCACGTGGCGGGGTGCGACCAGTGCCGGGACGCCGGCCTTGCGCGCGCGAAAGCCGTGGTCGTAGTCGCCCATCCCGTGGGGGAAACGCTTGTCGACGTCGCCGACGCGGTCCCGTGCCGCGCGCGGGATCAGGACGACATTGCCGTTGTACGTGTCGCAGGGTTCGAGCCGTCCGGTCGGCTCGACCAGCTCCAGCTGCCGGCCCCGGCGCCCGGAGTACGTGGTCGCGGCGCCGTCGTGCACGGCGCCCACCACGATGGCCTCCGGCTCCTTCTCGGCGGCCGCCAGGAGGTCGGCGAGCGCGTCGTCGTCGAGTACGACGTCGTCGTTGAGCCACAGCTGGTGCGTGAAGGCCGGGCCGCCCGCGGCCCGGCTGTTGCGGCTGGCGATCCGCATTCCGTGGCCCCAGAACACGCTGTCGTCGGCGTCCATGACGTGCACGTCCGGGTGCGCGCGCCGTACCGCCTGGCCGGTGCCGTCCGTGCTGCCCGCGTCGACCAGGAAGACCTGCACGTCCGTGCCGGGCGGAAGCCCGCGCTGCCGCTTCAGGGCGGCGAGGGCCGACAGGGTTGTCGTACAGCGGTTGTGACTGGTCATCAGAACGGCCACCAGCGGTTGCACCACTAGAGCTCCTCGGGTAGGGCGCTACCGGGAGAATGCCGCATACATGACTAATCTCATGGTTGGGACATACCGGGACGATCCGATAGGACGCATAGCGTGCAACTCCCTCGCAGCGCCCGAGTGCACCTCGCCGGCCACCGTGGACTCGTCGGGTCCGCGCTCGTCAGGCATTTCAGATCCGAGGGGTTCGAGGACCTGATGCTGTACGGATCCGACCGGGTCGACCTGCGCGAGCGGGACGCCGTGCGCAGGCTCTACGCCGATCAGCGGCCCCGTGTCGTGGTGCTCGCCGCGGCCCGCGTCGGCGGGATCGCCGCCAACTCCGCCCGGCCGGTGGACTTCCTCAGCGACAACCTGCGCATCCAGGTCAATGTCCTGGACGCCGCCCGCGAGTTCGGCGTCGAGCGGCTGCTCTTCCTCGGCTCCAGCTGCATCTACCCCAAGCTCGCCCCGCAGCCGATCCCCGAATCGGCCCTGCTCACGGGCGCTCTGGAGCCCACCAACGACGCGTACGCCATCGCCAAGATCGCCGGCCTGCTGCACGTCCAGGCGATGCGCCGGCAGTACGGACTTCCGTACATCTCGGCGATGCCGACCAACCTCTACGGGCCGAACGACAACCTCGACCTCGCCACGAGCCATGTCCTGCCGGCGATGCTGCAGCGCACCCATGAGGCGCATACGCGAGGGGACGCGACGCTCACGCACTGGGGCAGCGGCACCCCCCGCCGCGAGTTCCTGCACGTGGACGATCTGGCGCGGGCCTGTCTGTTCCTCCTGGAGAACTACGACGGTGACGCGCCGGTGAACGTCGGCTGCGGCGAGGACGTCGAACTGCGCGAACTCGCCGAGCTGATCGCCGAGACCGTCGGCTACCGCGGCGCCGTCGCGTGGGACACCACGCGGCCCGACGGCACGCCCCGCAAGCTGCTCGACACCTCCGTGATCAACGCACTCGGCTGGAAGCCCGAGATCGCCCTGCGCGACGGTGTGCGCCGCACCTACGACTGGCTGCGCACCCGCCTCTGACCTCGCCGCACCCGCCTCGACCTCGCGGCACCCGGCTGCGACGCCCCAGACACCGCCCGTCCTGCGCCTCGTCCCCCACCTGCAAGGAGCACCCCCGTGGACCTCCGCGGATTCTTGAAGATCGTCGCCAGACGGTGGCCCGTCGCCGTCACGGTCGTAGTCCTCGGCATCGCGGCCGGCTGGGCCGCCACCGCCGTCTCGACCCCGGTCTACGAAGCGCGTACGCAACTGTTCGTCGCGACCCGGCACGGCGGTGAGGACACCGCCCAGCTCAACCAGGGGCAGACCTTCTCGCAGGCCCGGGTCCAGTCGTACGCCGCGATCGTGGCGACCGACCAGGTCACCGAGTCCGTGGTGCGCAAGCTGCGGCTCGACATGGAGCCACGGCAGCTGGCCGAGCGGATCAAGGCGGAGGCCCCGCTCAACACGGTGCTCATCAACATCACGGTCTCCGACACGGAGCCGGAGCGCGCGGCGCAGATCGCCGACTCGGTCGCGGGCCGCTTCGCGCAGGTCGTCGAACAGCTGGAGAGCCCGCGCGGCGCCGCGGCCGCCGGTCCGGCCCGGGTGGGCGAGGCCGGCTACCCGCCGGTGGCCGCCGCCCCGCAGGCGCCCGTCCACCTCGGGGTGACCGAGCACGCCTCCGTGCCCGCCGCACCCGTCTCGCCGCACGCCCTGCTCAACCTGGCCGCCGGTCTGCTCGCCGGTCTGCTCGGCGCCGGGGCGCTCGTCGTCCTGCTCGAGACGCTCGACACCACGCTCAAGCACCACACGGACCTCGCCGAACTGACCGGTCACGCCGTACTCGGCACGATCCCCTTCGACCGCGAGGCCCCTCAGCACCCCCTGGCCAACTCGGACTCCGGTCACTCCGCCCGCGCCGAGGCCTTCCGCCGGCTGCGCACCAACCTGCAGTTCACGCAGGTGGACGACCCGCCCAAGGTGCTCGTCGTGACCAGCTCGCTGCCGGGTGAGGGCAAGACCAACACGGCGGCCAACCTGGCGCTCGCGCTCACCGAGGCCGGAGTGCGCACCTGCCTGGTCGACGCCGATCTGCGGCGCCCCTGCGTCGCGAAGACCTTCGGTCTCGTCCAGGACGCGGGTCTGACCACCGTGCTCATCGGGCGGGCCGGTATCGACGACGTGATGCAGCAGGGGCCCGGCGGGCTCTCGGTCCTGACGGGCGGCGCCGTACCGCCCAACCCGACCGAGCTGCTCGCCTCGACCCGTATGAGCGACGTCCTCGAGGAACTCGCGGACCGCTACGAGGCCGTGATCGTCGACACCGCCCCGCTGCTCCCGGTCGCCGACACGGTCGGTCTCGCGCCGCTCGCCGACGGCACCCTGCTCGTCGTACGCGCCGCGAAGACCACCCGCGACCAGATCAAGAGCGCCGCCGACGCGCTGCGCACAGTGGGGGTGCGCACGCTCGGGACGGTCTTCTCGATGACCCCGACCGCCAAGTCCAAGGGGTACGGGAGTTACGGGAGTTACGGCGACGCGGAGCCCCCGGTCACCGGCCGCCACCGGATGCCCACACCGCGGACCATCCGTGAGCGCAGCGGTGTGGCCCTGTCGTATCTCGCGGGTGAGAAGTGACCGGCGCTCGCGGGCGAGAAGTGACCGGCGGGCCGCTGTGGCACGGTTGAGGGTGCTGTTCGTCTGTACGGGGAACATCCACCGGTCCGTGCTCGCGGAGCGGCTGTTGGCGAAGTGGGCCCCGGACGCCGAGGTGTCCAGCGCGGGGACGCAGGCGCGGCACCTGGAGGGCATGGACGCCGCCACCCGGTCCGTGCTCGCCGGGCTCGGCGGCGAGGCCGGGGCCTTCGCCTCGCGGCCGCTGACCGCCGAGCTGGCCGGTGCCTCGGATCTGGTGCTCGGCATGGAGCGCGAGCACCGCGAGGCCGCCGTACGGCTCGAACCAAGGGCCATGCGCCGGTGCTTCACGCTCAAGGAGTTCCTGCGGCTTGCCGCCGACCTCGACGGTGCGGGAGCGACCCCGCAGGAGACCGTCGCCAAGGTCGCGGCGCTGCGCGGCCGGGTCGCCCCGGCCTCGCTGCGGGCCGACGCGATCCCCGATCCATGGGGTCAGGGCTATGACGTCCTGCGGGACTGTGCGGCCGGGATCGACGAGGCCGTACGGGACCTGAGTGACGTCCTGGGTGTGAGAGGCGGTGTCCTGGGCCGGGAGGTGAGATAAGCGCACAATAAAGTTGAGCGTGCTCCACTCAGGTCTGTTGCGTTAGCCCGACTGCCGTGTCATCCTTGAGCCAGTTCCACTCAAGTCGTATGGAGGATTCGAAATGGCACGTGCGGTCGGCATCGACCTGGGCACGACTAACTCTGTCGTCAGCGTTCTTGAAGGCGGCGAGCCCACCGTCATCACCAACGCCGAGGGCGCCAGGACCACGCCGTCCGTCGTCGCCTTCGCCAAGAACGGCGAGGTGCTCGTCGGCGAGGTCGCCAAGCGCCAGGCAGTGACCAACGTGGACCGGACCATCCGTTCGGTGAAGCGCCACATGGGCACGGACTGGAAGATCGAGCTCGACGGCAAGCCCTTCAACCCCCAGCAGATCAGCGCCTTCGTGCTGCAGAAGCTGAAGCGGGACGCCGAGGCCTACCTGGGCGAGAAGGTCACGGACGCGGTCATCACCGTGCCCGCGTACTTCAACGACTCCGAGCGCCAGGCGACGAAGGAGGCCGGCGAGATCGCGGGTCTCAACGTTCTGCGTATCGTCAACGAGCCGACGGCCGCCGCCCTGGCCTACGGTCTCGACAAGGACGACCAGACCATTCTCGTCTTCGACCTCGGTGGCGGCACCTTCGACGTCTCGCTGCTCGAGATCGGCGACGGCGTCGTCGAGGTGAAGGCCACCAACGGTGACAACCACCTCGGTGGTGACGACTGGGACCAGCGCGTCGTCGACTACCTGGTGAAGCAGTTCAACAACGGTCACGGTGTGGACCTCGGCAAGGACAAGATGGCGCTCCAGCGCCTGCGCGAGGCCGCCGAGAAGGCGAAGATCGAGCTCTCGTCCTCGACCGAGACCACGATCAACCTGCCGTACATCACGGCCTCCGCCGAGGGCCCGCTGCACCTGGACGAGAAGCTCACGCGCGCCCAGTTCCAGCAGCTCACGTCCGACCTGCTCGAGCGCTGCAAGACCCCGTTCCACAACGTGATCAAGGACGCCGGCATCCAGCTGTCCGAGATCGACCACGTGGTGCTGGTCGGTGGCTCCACCCGTATGCCCGCCGTGGCCGAGCTCGTCAAGGAGCTGACCGGTGGCAAGGACGCCAACAAGGGTGTGAACCCGGACGAGGTCGTCGCCATCGGCGCCGCCCTGCAGGCCGGTGTGCTCAAGGGTGAGGTCAAGGACGTCCTGCTCCTCGACGTGACCCCGCTGTCGCTTGGTATCGAGACCAAGGGCGGCATCATGACCAAGCTCATCGAGCGCAACACCACGATCCCGACCAAGCGGTCCGAGATCTTCACGACGGCCGAGGACAACCAGCCGTCGGTGCAGATCCAGGTCTACCAGGGCGAGCGCGAGATCGCGGCGTACAACAAGAAGCTCGGGATGTTCGAGCTGACCGGTCTGCCGCCGGCCCCGCGTGGTGTCCCGCAGATCGAGGTCTCCTTCGACATCGACGCCAACGGCATCATGCACGTGACCGCGAAGGACCTCGGCACGGGCAAGGAGCAGAAGATGACCGTCACCGGCGGCTCCTCGCTGCCGAAGGACGAGGTCGACCGCATGCGCCAGGAGGCCGAGCAGTACGCGGACGAGGACCAGCGCCGCAAGGAGGCCGCCGAGTCCCGTAACCAGGGCGAGCAGCTCGTCTACCAGACCGAGAAGTTCCTCAAGGACAACGAGGAGAAGGTCCCGGGCGAGGTGAAGACCGAGGTCGAGGAGGCGCTCACCGAGCTGAAGGAGAAGCTCAAGGGCGACGACTCCGCCGAGATCCGCACCGCGACCGAGAAGGTCCAGGTCGTCGCGCAGAAGCTGGGCCAGGCGATGTACGCCGACGCCCAGGCCGCGCAGGCCGCGGGTGGCGAGGCTCCGCAGGACCAGCCCGGTGAGGCCAAGGCCGACGACGACGTCGTGGACGCCGAGATCGTCGATGACGAGAAGACGGACTTCGACAAGAAGGACGGTGCCGCGTGACCGAGGAGACCCCCGGGTTCGACGAGCAGAACGAGCCCACTGACGTCTCCGAAGGCACCGCACCCGAGGCCGCCGAGCCGAAGGCCGCCCCCTCTCCCGAGAAGGAGGGGGCGGCCCCGGCCGGGGACGCGACAGTGGCTCTCACGGCCCAGCTCGACCAGGTCCGTACCGCGCTCGGTGAGCGCACCGCGGACCTCCAGCGACTGCAGGCCGAGTACCAGAACTACCGCCGCCGTGTGGAGCGGGACCGTGTCCAGGTCAAGGAGCTCGCCGTCGCGAAGCTGCTGACCGAGATGCTCCCGACCCTCGACGACATCGGCCGCGCCCGTGAACACGGCGAGCTGGTGGGCGGGTTCAAGTCGGTGGCCGAATCCCTGGAGACGGTCGCCGCGAAGATGGGTCTGCAGCAGTTCGGCAAGGAGGGCGAGCCCTTCGACCCGACGATCCACGAAGCTCTCATGCACAGTTACGCGCCGGACGTCACCGAGACGACCTGCGTTGCGATCCTGCAGCCCGGGTATCGCATCGGTGAGCGCACCATCCGCCCCGCGCGGGTGGCCGTGGCCGAGCCGCAGCCGGGTGCGCAGACCGTCAAGGAAGCCGATGCCGAAGAGGCGTCCGCCGCTTCCGCCGACGACAGCAAGGAGAGCGGTGGCCCGGACGAGGGCTGACGCGGACGGATCCATCGGTATACGTGAGGAGGGACGCCGGGGATGAGCACCAAGGACTTCATCGAGAAGGACTACTACAAGGTCCTCGGCGTCCCCAAGGACGCCACCGAGGCCGAGATCAAGAAGGCGTACCGCAAGCTCGCCCGCGAGTTCCACCCGGACGCCAACAAGGGCAACGCCAAGGCGGAGGAGCGCTTCAAGGAGATCTCCGAGGCGAATGACATCCTCGGCGACCCGAAGAAGCGCAAGGAGTACGACGAGGCGCGTGCCCTGTTCGGCAACGGAGGCTTCCGTGCCGGACCCGGCGCGGGCGGCACCGGCTCCTTCAACTTCGACCTGGGCGACCTCTTCGGAGGCGGCGCCCAGGGCCAGGGCGGCAGCGGCACGTTCGGCGGCGGCGGACTCGGGGACGTCTTCGGCGGACTGTTCAACCGGGGCGGCACGGGCGGTACGCGTACGCAGCCGCGCCGCGGCCAGGACATCGAGTCCGAGGTGACGCTCAGCTTCACCGAGGCCGTGGACGGCGCGACCGTTCCGCTGCGGATGTCCTCGCAGCAGCCCTGCAAGGCCTGTTCGGGCACCGGCGACAAGAACGGCACGCCCCGCGTGTGCCCGACCTGCGTCGGCACCGGTCAGGTCTCGCGCGGCGGCGGTGGCGGTTTCTCGCTCACCGACCCGTGCGTGGACTGCAAGGGCCGGGGCCTCATCGCCCAGGACCCGTGCGAGGTCTGCAAGGGTTCGGGCCGCGCCAAGTCCTCGCGCACCATGCAGGTGCGGATCCCCGCGGGCGTCTCGGACGGCCAGCGGATCCGGCTGCGCGGCAAGGGCGCACCCGGTGAACGGGGCGGTCCCGCGGGCGACTTGTACGTGGTCGTGCACGTGGACAAGCACCCCGTCTTCGGGCGCAGGGACGACAACCTCACGGTGACCGTCCCGGTGTCCTTCACCGAGGCGACGCTCGGCGGCGAGATCAGGGTCCCGACCCTGGGCGGCCCGCCGGTCAAGCTGAAGCTGCCCCCGGGCACCCCCAACGGCCGCACCATGCGCGCCCGCGGGAAGGGTGCGGTCCGCAAGGACGGCACCCGCGGCGATCTCCTCGTCACCGTGGAAGTCGCCGTACCCGCCGATCTGACCGACACCGCCCGTGAAGCCCTCGAGGCCTACGCGAAGGCGACTGAGGGGCACGATCCCCGGGCAGAACTGTTCCAGGCCGCGAAGGGAGCATGAAATGGAAGGCCGGCCAGGGCGCAGTCGCAATCCGTACGAACTGACCGAAGAGACACCGGTGTACGTGATCTCGGTCGCGGCCCAGCTCTCCGGTCTCCACCCGCAGACCCTGAGGCAGTACGACCGCCTCGGTCTGGTGTCCCCGGACCGCACGGCGGGCCGGGGCCGGCGTTACTCGGCCCGCGACATCGATCTGCTCCGCCAGGTGCAGGCGCTGTCGCAGGACGAGGGCATCAACCTGGCCGGTATCAAGCGCATCATCGAGCTGGAGAACCAGGTCGCAGCCCTCCAGGCCCGCGTGGCCGAGCTCTCCGCCGCGCTGGAAGGGGCCGCCGCCACGATGCAGCAACGTGAGGCGGCGGTGCATGCCTCGTACCGCCGCGATCTCGTGCCGTATCAGGAGGTCCAGCAGACCTCGGCGCTGGTGGTGTGGCGGCCGAAGCGGTCGTCGGACTGACCTGCGTCGCTTGCGGGGCAACCCGCTTGCGGGTCGACTCGCTCGTGGGGCAACTCGCTTTCAGGGCCGGGAGGTTGATGCCTCCCGGCCCTTCGCGTCGCCTGCCGCGTGCGGCCGGCCGAATCCCGTACGACCCGTCGTGCCGGGCACCCGCAGGAACCTAGAATTCCGGGCGGGGGCCGTGTCCACGGCCGGACGGACGGGGGCTCGGGTGGAGTTTCGGCTGCTGGGTGCGGTGCAGGCGTGGACGGATGCCGGCCCGGTCGAGCTGGGGCCCGCCCGGCAGCAGACGGTGCTCGCCGCGCTGCTCGTGCACGCCAACAGCCCTGTTTCGGTAGAGCAGTTGGTGGACCGCGTATGGGGCGAGAGGCCGCCTTCGCGTGCCACGCACACCCTGTACAGCTATGTGTCCCGGCTGCGCCGCCTGCTGCCGGAGGCGATCAACCGGGGTCCGGGCGGCGGTTACGTACTGACCGCCGACGAGGCGCGGATCGACGTGCACCGGTTCCGCCGGCTTCTGGGGCAGGCCAGGGAAGCCGAGGACGAGGCGCGGGCGGTGGCGCTGTTCCAGGAGGCGCTCGCGCTGTGGCGGGCGGAGCCGTTCGCCGGCGCCGACACCCCGTGGTTCAACGCCGTCCGCGAGACGCTCCGCAAGGAGCGGTGGGCCGCCGAACTGGACTGCACCGACCGGCGTCTGCGCCTCGGACAGCATGCCGAGCTCCTCTCCGTGCTCGCCGAACGCAGCACCCTGCACCGTCTGGACGAGCGGCTGGCCGCCCAGTACATGCTCGCCCTGTACCGCTGCGGCCGGCAGGCCGATGCGCTGGCCCACTACCGGAGCGTGCGCGGGGTCCTGGCCGGCGAACTCGGCATCGATCCGGGCCAGGACCTGCGCCGTCTGCACCAGGCCATCCTCGACGGTGGTGCGGAGCTCGGCGCGCCGGCCGCACGGACCCCGGCCGTCCCGCAGCCGTCCGCGGCGGCCTGGGTGGTGCAGAGCCAACTCCCGCCGGCCCCGCCCGATTTCGCCGGCCGTGACGGCCTCGTGGACCGCTTGGAGGGGCTCCTTGCGTCGCCCGCGACCGTACCCGTCGTCGTGTCCGGATCGCCGGGGGTGGGGAAGTCCGCGCTGGCCGTCCACCTCGGCCACCGGCTGCGGCCGCTCTTCCCCGACGGCCAGTGGTACGTACGGCTCCTGGGCACCACCGAACGGCCGCGGGATCCCGCCGAGGTGCTCTCCGGACTGCTGCGCGCCTGCGGCCTCGACGCGGACGCGATCCCGGAGACCCTCGACGACCGCGCGGCCGCGTTCCGCAGCAGGGTGGCCGACCGCAGGGTCCTGCTGATCCTCGACGACGCGGCCGACGCCGAGCAGGTACGGCCGCTGCTGCCGGGTACGGCGGGGGTCTCGGTGCTGGTGACGAGCAGGCCCGACATGCGAGGGCTGACCGCCAGCCACGGTGCCCACCCGGTGCCGCTGACGGTGCTCGAACAGGCCGAGGCGCAGGACCTGTTGGCGGGTGTGCTCGGTGAGCAGCGGGTGGCGGCGGAGCCTCAGGACGCCGCGCGGCTCGCCGAGCTGTGCGCCCGGCTGCCGCTCGCGCTGCGGATCGCCGCCGCCAACCTCGCTGCCAGGCCCGGCACTTCACTGGCCGCTTACGCTCAGGAGCTGTCCGAGGGGAGCCGTCGCCTGGCGAGGCTCTCCATCGCCGGTGACCGCCAGGCCGCCGTCCGTACCGCCTTCGACCACTCGCACGCCGCCCTGGCCAAGGGCGTGGCGCGGCTGTTCGCCCTCCTCGGGCTGCACCCGGGACCGGACTTCACCGCGGAGGCGGCCGCGGCCCTGTCCGGCGTCCCGGAGTCCGAGGCCGAGCAGCTCCTCGACGAACTCGCCACCGCCGGCCTCGTACAGCGCACCGCCACGGACCGGTTCCAGTTCCACGATCTGCTGCGCCTGTACGCGCAGGAGCTGGCCGAGGCCGACCCGGACCGTGCGGCTGCCTGGGAGCGCCTGTGCGCCTGGTACCTCGCGACGGCGGACGCGGCCACCGCGTTCGGCTACGTCGGGTCCGTCCAACTGCCCCGTACCCGTACGGAATCCGACCGCTTCGCCGACCGGCACCAGGCGCTCGCGTGGCTGGAGGGCGAACGCGCCCACCTCGTCGCGGTCATCACCCGCGCCGCCGAGTCCGGTCCGTATCCGATCGCCTGGCAGCTGGCCGACCAGCTGCGTCCGTACTTCTACCGCCGCAGGCACTACCCCGAGTGGGAGTCGGCCATGACGGCGGGGCTGCGCGCGGCACGGCGGCAGGATGACGCGGCGGCCCAGGCGGCGATGCACCACGGCTTCTTCCTGATGCGCCAGCACGCCGGGCACATCCAGGAGGCACTCGAAGCCGTGCACCTCGCCCTGAAGGGCTACCGGCGCGCCGGATTCGCGCCCGGCGAAACCGCCATCCTGACCAACCTTGCCCTGCACTACGGACAGCGTGGCCAGATGCGCCGCGCGCTCGTCTGGCAGGAGCAGGCCACCGCCCTCGCCCGCCCCCGGGGCCGGGCGATCTCGCTGGGGCGTGGGCTCAACATGGCGGGGCTGATCCACACCTACCTCGGCGAGTTCGACCTCGCGCTCGCGCGTACGACCGAGTCGATCGAGACCATGCGGTCGGCCGGGCAGGAGTCCCTCCTGATCAGCCCGTTCATCAACCGCGCCATCGCGCGGCACGGCCTCGGGCAGTACGAGGAGGCGCTGGCCGATATCACCGAGGCGCTGCGGCTGTGCGAGGAGCATCAGCAGCGGCACAGCGTGGCCGGCGCGCGTGAGGTCCTCGCGCGCATCCACCGCGACACCGGCCGGACCGACCTCGCCCGGACAGGCGCGGAAGCCGCTCTGGCCGTCGCCCGTGAAACCGGCGATCCGTCCAACCTGTCCGACTGCCTGACGACCCTCGCCGGGCTGCTCCTCCTGCACGGCCGCCCCGACACGGCCCGGGCGCACCTGACGGAGGCCCTCCACCTCACCCGCCGCTGCGACGCCCGCCACCAGCAGGCCGAGGTGCACATCGGCCTCGCCCACGTCCACCGTGACCTCGGCGACGCACCCCTCGCCACGGACCACGCGGAACTCGCGCTCGCCATCGCCCGGGAACTCGAGCTGCGCCCGACCGAGCTTCGGGCCCTGGCGGTGCTCGGGGCGGTGGGGTGGGTGACGGGCGACGTACAGGAGCCGACGGGTGGCGCTCAGGAGCGCGCGCGGAGATAGCCCGAGTGCGCCACCTGGCCGAGGAAGGTGAACCGGGTCTCCCCGGCCATGTGCTTCTCGAACGCTTCCTTGATCCCGGCCCACTTGGGGTGCCCGAAGTCGTCGAGTACGACGATCCCGCCGGGCGCGACGATCTGCTCGGCCCACTCCAGGTCGGCGGCGACCCCCTCGGCGGAGTGGTCACCGTCCACGATGATCAGGCCGTACGCGCGGTCGGAGACCTTGGCGCGCACCTCGGGGTCCTCGGAGAACCCTTGCTGGACACGGGCGGTGGCGCCGACGAGCTGCAGATTGGTGCGTACGGCGGCACCGTTCACGGGCGCGCCGGAGGCGTCGCCGCCCATGGTGGCGCCGGGTTGCAGCTGTGTTCCCGCCAGCGGATCGACGATGGTCAACTCCGGGGTGCGGCCGGTACGTTGCATCATCCTGCTGAGCCCGGCGCTGAACATGCCGTACAGCGTCCCGATCTCCAGGAACTCGTCATTGGGCGGGTCGAGCAGGGGTACGGCGGAGAGCTTGCCCACGATGTTCATCGTGCCGCCCGCGATCCGCCCGACACCGAGCGCCTCAAGCGCGATGAGCAGCCGGAACGCCTGCGCCGCGGTCCGCTCGGCGGCCTCGCGGTCGGCCCCTGTCACCTCGCTCAACTCACCGATGGTCCGGTTGAGATGAGGCGCGGAGGGCAGCCGGGAGGCCCCGCGCCCGGTGCCGTCGAAGAACAGCTCGAGCGGCCGCTGCCGGTTCCGCAACTGCTTGAGCTCCTGCTGCGTCACCTCGCCCCGCCCGGACTCCTCGATGAGCCGCCGCACCTGGCGCTCCACGCGCTGGTCGATGAGCTGGGCGATGGGCCGCAGGGCACGTCTGCCGGCCTTGCTGGTGATGAGCGCTCGCATGCTCGGGAACTTAGGGCTGCGCCTTCTGTCCCACAACCAATGCGATTTTCCGTACGGGCAAACCACGCATGGCAGTTGAGCGACGGAAGGGGGCGGTCCTTTTGTGGGAGGCACCCGTGATGTTCCGGTTCTCGTGGACGGATCGGCCCCTGTTGGGCTTGTCTGCTCTTTGTGGGGGAGGTGGGGGGATGGGTCAGGCGGCGTCAGTTCTACGTCGAGCCCCGGGATAATGGCTGCGGAGCACTGGACTTGGGGGTAGGGCGGTGGCCGAAGGCGATACGCATCGGCATGACGTACATGACGTAGAGGAATTGTGCGACGCCGGAGAGAAGGCCTATCAGGCGGCGCTGCAAGCCGGGCGGATCTCGCGGTCCAGGGTGACGGATGCGCGCTGCCTGGTCGAGTTGGGCCTCTTGCACCCGGATCCGTCGGACATGGAGTGGCTGCTGCCCACGAGTCCCGGTGTGGTAGTCGCTCGTTTGCTGCGGGAATTCGAGTCAGAGCTGGGGGAGATACGACGACGGTCGGGTGCACTGGCCGGAGTGGCTGAGCGATTTGCCGTACCCAGGGCCGTGAACGCTTCTCCGAGTGCGGCACTCAGAGTGCTCGAAGGCATGCCGCGCATCAACCTCGCCATCGACGAGGCGACAGCCGCCTGTGCCGCAGAGCTGCGCGCCATGCAGCCGTCCGGCATCCGTTCGGAGCGGGAGCTGAGCGGGGCGCTGCCGCGGGCGCTGGACCTGCAGGAGCGAGGGGTGCGCACCCGCAGCCTGTACACCCATGTCGCCCGGCACGGGCAGGGATTGCAGACCTACCTGGAACAACTCGAGGAGTCGGTGGAGGTCCGCACCCTCGACGAGGTGGGTGAACGTCTGCTGATCTTCGATCGAGCCGTGGCGTTCATTCCGGCCAGTCCGGACCGCTCGGTAGCGCTGGAGTTGAGGCATCCTGCCCTGATCGACTATCTGGTCGGAGTGTTCGACAGATTCTGGCACCGGGCCGTTCCGCTCACCGAGCACGTGCCTTCCACCAGTGTCGTCGAGGGCGTCAGTCACCGCGAACACGCCATCGCGGCCCTTCTCGCCGAGGGATATACCGATGCGGTCATCGCGGAGCGGCTCGGCATCAACGTCCGCACGTGCAGGCACCACATCGGCCGGCTCTCCGAGACGCTGGGCTGTACGACCCGCACCCAACTAGGCGTCCGTATCGCCCAGACCGGCCTGCACGTGCCGCCGGCCTAAGCGTCCTGTTCCAGGATTCCTGACTTCGCGATCAGATAGCCGAGTTGAGCCCGGCTGCCGCTGCCGAGGGAAGCGGCGATCTTGGCGATGTGGGCCCGGCAGGTGCGGACGTTCATGCCGAGTCGGCGGGCTATGGCTTCGTCTACGTGGCCCTCCACGAGAAGCTTGGCTATCGAGCGCTGCACGCCCGTGACGCCGTGGTGTTCGGCCTGGTAGTGGACTTCCTCCGACCAGTCGGTGCCGAGCAGCCAGAACTGCTCGAACACTCCGACCAGATAGCTGACCAGCCCTTCATGGCGCAGCTCGAGGGCCACCCGGCGGTCGCTCCGGGCGGGTACGAAGGCCACCTTGCGATCCACCAGGATCAACCGGTCGACGATCTCCTCGAGCGTGCGCACCTCGAGTCCGTACGGCCCCACGCGCTCGACGTATCCGATGGTGGCCGAATGATGTCGGGCGGTGTGCTGGTACAGCGTTCGCATGCGTACCTTGCGCTCGATCAGGGGCGCGACCCGACGCAGCCCTTCCTCCAGAACCTCGGGGGTACGTCCGCTTCCGGGCTGTATGGCGAGCAGTTCCTCGGTGCACTCGTCCATCGCACGGTCGAGTGCGGCGTTGATGGCCGTGAATCCGTCAAGCACCGTGATCGAGTGATCTGCCGTCGGTGCCGGCGTGGTGATCGTCATAAATGGCTCGAACGCGTCGGCGAGGGAGCTGGCTTGCTGTCTACGCTCGTGGATCTCCCGTTCCAGCGGGTGAATCAGCTGGTTCAGCGCGACCGACGGGGGAACCGGCCAGAGCCATTCAGTGTCCTCGGAATCGGGGCGCAACAGCGCCAGACGAAGCAGGCATGGCACATGTTGCACAGCAGATCGCCTGATGCGCCCCGCACGCAGCGCCTGGGCGTACAGGTCTTTGCCATTGGTGCACAGATCGGCACCGGTGCACGGCTCTTCTTCGCTCCCATGCCTTCCTGAATCGTCCCGCTTTAGCGTCATTTCCACCCCCCTCAGGGTCCTGAATTACAGGAACATGATGCCTGTATCTGCTGGTGGAAGGGTTCTGTCTGAGCCATCGTCTTAAACGCAGGAGTCAAGGAGTTTGATCAAACGAGGTGGAGAAACGGCCATGACCAGGATGGTTCGTGCACTCAGCGCTCTGGCCATCGCGGCGGCAGCCGCCCTCGGTGTGCTTGTCGCCAATGGTGAGCCGACGTGGGGCAGCGCTCCCGCGGGCAACGCCGCCGTCGGCGAACCGACGTGGGGCAGCGCGCCTGCAGGCAGCGTGCTCGCGGGTGAGCCGACGTGGGGCTTCGCCTCCCCGAGCGGGCGCGCATGACCACCCCTCCGGACGACAGAACCTTCCGACGCGAAATGGCCACCGCCTACCGCTCGGGCTGGCACTTCATCGATCTCGTCACGGCCATCCCCCGCCCTGGCGACTCGCTGATGGTCACCCTGTTCGGCGAACCCGTGGTGGTCGTGCGCGACGACGAGGACGACGACGTCCGGGCCTACCGGTGCTTGCGCCGGCCCCGTGGCGCGCCGCAGCCCGTGCGGTGTGCGGTGCGCTACGGAATGATCTTCGTCAATCTCGATCAGCGCGACCATCAACTGGTCGAACCCGAACCAATTTCCGCCACCCCCCGCAGTGCCTGACGCGATCCCCCGTCGTCAAACATCGCTCAGGCGCTTCCCCCCGCAGCGGCGTCACCGTGGACCTGAACACGGTGGCGCCGCTGTGTTTTTGCCTTGCGTGCCGCCGGGATTGCGCCCCGTGTGCCGCCGGGATTGCGCCTCGCGTGCCGCTCCGCTTCCGCCTCGCGCGCCCGCGGCCGGCTTCAGTCTCGCCGTACGGCGATGACCGTGGACGCGTACGGAGTGGTCAGCACCTCGGTCGCGGTGAGCGCCGGGTGCGTCAGGTAGAAGAGGCGCAGCTCATCCGTCTCGCCCTCGAAGCGCGGCGGCCAGTCGGCACAGGGCGTGAAGTCGTCGAGGATCAGGATGCCGCCGGGGGCCAGAAGGTCGACGACAAGGCCGGGGTCGTCCCGTTTGCCGCCGCCGTCGCAGAAGAAGACGTCGAACGGGGCGTGCGGGCCGAGCAGGCGCCAGTCACCGGCGAGCACCGTCACGTTCGGGTCGTCCGCGAAGGCATCGCGTGCGTGGACGGCCAGGGCCGTCTCGCGCTCCACCGTGACCAGGCGCGCCTGCGCGCCGAGACCGCTGTGCAGCCACGCCGTACCCACGCCCGCGCCCGTGCCGCTCTCGGCGAGGACCCCCTGCGGCTTCGCCGCGGCGGCCGAAGCGAGCAGGCGGCCGACCTCGCGGGTGCAGCTCTTCGCGAAGCCGGACGCCGCCGCGAAACGCTCCGCCGCCGCCACGCGCTCCGGCACGGGGCGGACCTTCGGCGCCGGCCCCGGGCGCGCCCCCACCGTCAGGCCCGCCCCATCGCCCGGGACAGCGCCACCTCGATCAGCACCCGGTCCGGGTTCGGTGCCGGCATCCGCGTGTAGCGCTCCGCGTACCGCTGGACCGCGTCCGCTATCCGCTCCGCGTCGGTACGGATGTACGCGATGCCCTCCAGCGTGGCCCAGCGGCCGCCGTCCACCTGGCACAGCGCCACCCGCGCCCCGGCCGGGCCCGCCGCGAGGATGTTCCCGACCTTGGCGCTGGACTTGTTGGTGATCACGCGGGCGACCCCGGCGTCAGGGTCGTACGTCACGCCGACCGGCACCACGTGCGGGGTGCCGTCGGGGCGCAGCGTCGTCAGGGTGCACATGTGCCGCTCGCGCCAGAAGCTGAGATAGGCGGCGTCGGGGTTGTGCGGATCGATGGCCATGAATCGGGAACTTAAGGCATGGGCATGACCCGCCGACCTCCGGGTGCCCTCCGGGTGCCCTGTGACGGGCTCAGCGCGCTCCAGCGGGCCTCGCCCGGGCCCTACCCGGGCTTCCGCCCCCACCTTGAGCGGAATAGACTCAACTTTGTGTACGTTGGATGAGTCAGAGTCCGACCCCGAGACAGAGACCAGACGCACCAGGAGGAACACCACACGTGGACGCCGAGCTGACCAACAGGAGCCGGGACGCGATCAATGCGGCCACCAGCCGCGCCGTGTCCGCCGGGCACCCCGATCTGACCCCCGCGCACTTGCTGCTCGCACTCCTCGAGGGTCAGGACAACGAGAACATCACCGACCTGCTCGCGGCCGTCGACGCCGACCAGGTCGCCGTACGGACCGGAGCCGAGCGCGCGCTCAGCGCCCTGCCCAGCGTGACCGGTTCGACGGTCTCGCCGCCGCAGCCCAACCGCGACATGCTCGCCGTGGTCGCGGAGGCCGCGAAACAGGCCAAGGAGCTGGACGACGAGTACCTGTCGACCGAGCACCTGCTGATCGGGATCGCCGAGAAGGGCGGCCAGGCCGGGGCCGTACTGTCCAAGGAGGGCGCCACCGCCAAGCGCCTGCTCGACGCTTTTCAGAAGACGAGGGGTGCGCGTCGCGTGACCACAGCTGATCCCGAAGGCTCGTACAAGGCACTGGAGAAGTTCGGGACCGACTTCACCGCCGCCGCGCGCGAGGGCAAGCTCGACCCGGTCATCGGCCGTGACCAGGAGATCCGACGCGTGGTGCAGGTCCTGAGCCGCCGTACCAAGAACAACCCCGTGCTCATCGGTGAGCCCGGCGTCGGCAAGACCGCCGTCGTCGAGGGCCTGGCCCAGCGCATCGTGAAGGGCGACGTCCCCGAGAGTCTCAGGGACAAGCGCCTGGTCTCCCTCGACCTCGGCGCGATGGTCGCGGGCGCCAAGTACCGCGGTGAGTTCGAGGAGCGGCTCAAGACCGTGCTCTCCGAGATCAAGGAGAGCGACGGGCAGATCATCACGTTCATCGACGAGCTGCACACCGTCGTCGGCGCGGGCGCCGGCGGCGACTCCGCCATGGACGCGGGCAACATGCTCAAGCCCATGCTCGCCCGCGGTGAGCTGCGCATGGTCGGCGCGACCACCCTCGACGAGTACCGCGAGCGCATCGAGAAGGACCCCGCCCTGGAGCGCCGTTTCCAGCAGGTCCTGGTCGCCGAGCCGTCCGTCGAGGACACCATCGCGATCCTGCGCGGACTCAAGGGCCGTTACGAGGCCCACCACAAGGTCGTCATCGCGGACGCCGCACTCGTGGCCGCGGCCACGCTCTCCGACCGCTACATCACCTCGCGCTTCCTGCCCGACAAGGCCATCGACCTCGTCGACGAGGCCGCGTCCCGGCTCCGTATGGAGATCGACTCCTCGCCCGTGGAGATCGACGAACTCCAGCGCGCCGTCGACCGGTTGCGGATGGAGGAGCTCGCGCTCGACAAGGAGACGGACCCCGCATCCCAGCAGCGCCTCGAGAAGCTGCGCCGCGACCTCGCCGACAAGGAGGAGGAGCTGCGCGGCCTGACCGCGCGCTGGGAGAAGGAGAAGACCTCCCTCAACCGCGTCGGTGAGCTCAAGGAGAAGCTGGACGCCCTGCGCGGCCAGGCCGAACGCGCCCAGCGCGACGGCGACTTCGACACCGCCTCCAAGCTCCTGTACGGCGAGATCCCCACCCTGGAGCGGGAGTTGGCCGAGGCCTCCGAGGCCGAGCAGGAGGTCACCAAGGACACGATGGTCAAGGAGGAGGTCGGCCCCGACGACATCGCGGACGTGGTCGGCTCCTGGACCGGCATCCCGGCGGGCCGCCTCCTCGAAGGCGAGACGCAGAAGCTCCTGCGCATGGAGCAGGAGCTGGGCAAGCGGCTGATCGGCCAGAGCGAGGCCGTACAGGCGGTCTCCGACGCCGTACGCCGCACCCGCGCCGGAATCGCCGACCCCGACCGACCCACCGGATCGTTCCTGTTCCTCGGTCCGACCGGTGTGGGCAAGACCGAGCTGGCGAAGGCGCTTGCGGACTTCCTCTTCGACGACGAGCGGGCGATGGTCCGTATCGACATGTCGGAGTACGGCGAGAAGCACAGCGTCGCCCGGCTCGTGGGTGCGCCTCCCGGCTACGTCGGATACGAGGAGGGCGGACAGCTGACGGAAGCGGTACGCCGGCGTCCGTACTCCGTCGTGCTGCTCGACGAGGTCGAGAAGGCGCATCCGGAGGTCTTCGACGTCCTGCTCCAGGTGCTCGACGACGGGCGCCTGACCGACGGGCAGGGCCGCACAGTCGACTTCCGCAACACGATCCTGGTGCTCACCTCGAACCTCGGCAGCCAGTATCTGGTCGAGCCGCTGACGTCCGAGGAGGAGAAGAAGCAGCAGGTCCTGGAGGTCGTACGGTCGTCCTTCAAGCCGGAGTTCCTGAACCGGCTCGACGATCTCGTGGTCTTCTCGGCCCTGACCAAGGACGAGCTCGCGCACATCGCCGAGCTGCAGATCGGCCGCCTCGCCAAGCGCCTGGCCGAGCGGCAGCTCACGCTCGACGTCACGCCCGCCGCGCTCGCGTGGCTGGCCGACGAGGGCAACGACCCGGCGTACGGCGCGCGCCCGCTGCGCCGCCTCATCCAGACCGCGATCGGCGACCGGCTCGCGAAGGAGATCCTCGCGGGCGAGGTCAAGGACGGGGACACGGTGCGGGTGGACCTCGCGGGTGACGGCCTACTGGTGGGCCCGGCGACGTAATACGTTTTGCGATACGCTGTCTCCATGGGAACGCTCAACGTCCGTACGGACGAGGCCATGGAGACAGCCATAAGGGAACTTGCCGAGGAGTACGGCTCGCGTACCGAGGCCGTGCGTTACGCGCTGCTGCGTACGTACAAGGAGAAGCTGCTCGCGCGGGCCAAGGCGGACGCCGAACGGCTGGCGGCTGATCCGGACGATCAGGCGGAGATGCTCGCGATCCAACGGTTCATGGGGGTCACCGAGTGATCTTCCGGGGGGCGGTTTACGAGCTCAAGGCCCTGCCTGGCACGCAGGGCCACGAGCAACAGGGCCCGCGTTACGCGGTCGTCATCCAGTCCGACCGCTTCGCGACGAGCACGATCACCGTGGCCCTCACTTCGACAAGTGCGGGCCACGCGGTCTACCGGCCCGAGATCGAACTGGACGGCAAGACCACGCGCATCCTGACCGACCAGATCCACACCGTCGCGCCCGCTCGGCTCGGCGACTTCACGGGCGGGCTCGAAGGGCACGAGCTCGCGGATCTCGACCGCGCCCTGATGCTGAAGCTCAGGCTGTTCTGAGCCGACCCGCCGGTCCGTACCCAGCTCACCGCGTCCGCCCGCAGCGGAACCCCCGGACCCGCCCGGGGCGGGCCTTTACAAGCCCCGCCCGGCATGGGAGAGGATGGGCCAATCCGTACGAAGGGAAATACACGGTGAGCATCGACCCGTCCTCGATTCCGAACTTCGGGGGCCAGCCCAAGCAGCAGCAGGGCCAAGGACCGGCGGGCGCCGTCGTCCCGGACCAGGACCTCGTCAAGCAGCTTCTGGACCAGATGGAGCTCAAGCACGGCGTGGACGAAGAGGGTGACCTCGTCGCGCCGTGGGAGGAGTTCCGTACGTACTTCATGTTCCGCGGCGAAGGCGACCAGGCCGTCTTCTCCGTGCGTACGTTCTACGACCGTCCGCACCCCATCGAGTCCAAGACCCAGATCCTCGACGCGATCGACGACTGGAACCGCCGCACCCTGTGGCCCAAGGTCTACAGCCACACCCACGAGGACGAGGACGGCACCGCCACCCTCCGCCTCATCGGTGAGGCCCAGACCCTGATCGGCACCGGCGTGCTCCTCGAGCACTTCGTGTCGTCCACGGTCAGCTGGGTGCGCGCCGCGATCGAGTTCGACCGCTGGTTGGTCGAGCACCTCGGCCTGGTCGAGGAAGTCGACTCGGCGGAGAAGCCCGAAGACGACGCGTAGCGCTCAGAGCGGCGTCTTGGCCACGGCCACGAGATACGCCCCATAGCCCATCGAGAGCCCGGCCAGGGCCGCGATCACCACGGTCGCGTGCCAGGGCCGGGCTTTCGCCGTACGGGCCAGGGCGCGGGCGAGCGGGATCAGGAGCGGGAACGCGGGCAGCAGGAAACGGGCCTTGGACTCGAAGAATCCCGAGCCGCCCACCACGATCAGCAGCAGCACCCCGCTGTACGCGATGAGCGCGAGCGGCGCCCGGTCCGCGACGAGCAGCGCGAAGAGCAGCACGCCGGCGGCCACGATCACCAGCGTCATCGGGAACACGAAGCGCTCCCCGTCGACCAGCATGTGCCGCGTGAACCGCAGGGACGCGAGCCCGAGGTCGAAGCGCGAACCCCAGCCGTCCTGCACCCCGAAGTACCCGCCGAGCAGGTCGCCCTCGCGCCGGCCGACCCAGAGCACGTAGGCGCACCAGCCGGTGGGCGCGAGCAGCGCGCCGAGCCAGAGGCGCGGACGCCTCTGCGCCCGACCCCGTCCCTGCCGTCCCCGTCCCCATCCCCGTCCCCGCCCCCGTCCCCGTCCCCATCCTCGTCCTCGTACGACCTCGAAGGCCGCCGCCAGGATCACCGCCGCGGCGACCGCGAACCCGTTGGGCCGGGAAAGCCCGGCGAGCGAGGCCAGGGCGCCGGCCCACACCCACCGGCCGGTCAGGAGCGCGTACAGGGACCAGGCCGCGCAGGCCGTGAGCACCGGTTCGGTGTACGCCATCGACAGCACGACCGAGTGCGGCAGCAGACCCCACAGGACCACCAGGAGCGTGGCGGTGCGCCGGTCGTACAGGTGCGCGCCGATCGCGTAGATCCCCCAGGCCGCGAGCGCGGCGGCGAGCCAGGCCACGAGGATGCCGGCCGCGGGGGTGCTCACGGGGAGCACGGTGGCGGCCGCGCGGATCAGGCCCGGATACAGCGGGAAGAAGGCCAGGTCGCTGTGGACGACGTCCGGGCCGAAGTGCAGGGTGCGGCCGTAGCCGTGGGCCGCGATGCCGGTGTACCAGCGGGCGTCCCACGAGGCGCCGAGCAGCGCGAACGTGTCCTGTCCGGTGCGCCGGGCGACCGCCGCGAGCACGGCGACACCGGCGCACCGCGCGGCGGCGAACGCCCCGAGCGCGACGACCGGCGCGGGCAGGCGCGCGACTCGGCCGCTGAGCTGCGGCCAGGCGAGGGTCTGAGTCACATGCGTACGATGCGCCGTTTGTCCCGATTATTCGCCTGCACGCGCCCGGACGGCCCCCAATCCGTTACCAGGACTTCAGCCGCTGTACGGCCTCTTCGAGGACCTCGGTCTTCTTGCAGAAGGCGAAGCGCACCAGCGAGCGCCCGGCCTCCTTGTCGTCGTAGAACACCGAGGTCGGGATCGCGACGACGCCCGCGCGCTCGGGCAGCGCGAGGCAGAACTCCACGCCGTCGCGGGCGCCGAGCGGGGTGATGTCGGTGGTGATGAAGTACGTGCCGGCCGGGCGGTAGACCTTGAAGCCCACGTCCTCCAGACCGGCCGCGAGCAGGTCGCGCTTGGCGCGCAGTTCGTCGCGCAGGCCCTCGAAGTACGCGGCGGGCAGGGCGAGGCCTTCGGCGATCGCGTACTGGAAGGGGCCGGAGGCCACGTACGTGAGGAACTGCTTGGCCGTACGGACCGCCGTGACCAGCTCGGGCGTGGCGGTGATCCAGCCGACCTTCCAGCCGGTGAACGAGAGGCTCTTGCCCGAGGACGAGATGGTGACCGTGCGCTCGCGCATCCCCGGCAGCGAGGCCAGCGGGATGTGCTCGCCGTCGAAGACCAGATGCTCGTAGACCTCGTCCGTGATCACCAGGAGGTCGCGCTCGACGGCGAGTTCGGCGATCGCGGTGAGCTCGGCGCGGGTCAGGACCGTGCCGGTGGGGTTGTGCGGGGTGTTGAGCAGGATCAGGCGGGTGCGGTCGGTGACGGCGGCCCGCAGCTCGTCCAGGTCCAGGTGGAAGCCGCTCTCGTCGGGGCGCAGGGTGACCGGGACGCGCTTGCCGCCGGCCATCGCGATGCACGCGGCATACGAGTCGTAGTACGGCTCCAGGGCCACCACCTCGTCCCCGGGCGCCACCAGGGCGAGCAGCGAGGCGGCGATCGCCTCGGTCGCCCCGGCCGTGACGAGCACTTCGCGGTCCGGGTCGTACGAAAGCCCGTACCGCGTCTGCTGATGCACCGCGATCGCGTGGCGCAGCTCGGGCACGCCGGGACCCGGCGGGTACTGGTTGCCGCGCCCGTCCCTGAGCGCCCGCACCGCCGCCTCCCGCACGGCCTCGGGGCCGTCGGTGTCCGGGAAGCCCTGGCCGAGGTTGATCGCCCCGGTCCTGACGGCGAGCGCGGACATCTCGGCGAAGATCGTGGTGCCGAATTCGGCGAGATGGACATTGAGAAGCGGGCGGGCTGCGGCAGCGGTCATGGCGGCCATCCTGCGCTGCGGCGGGGGTGTCGCTCAAGCGGGCTGCGTGTCCGGCCGGTCATCGTCGAGCACTCCTCCACGGCCCGGGAGGGCGGCCCAGGGTGTGGGGCATATCGAGTTGAGCCGGCTGTCAGCCTCCGCTTTGATCGCAGCATGAGCGCTGGGGGAGTCATCGGTATCGCGGACGATGAGATTGTTGCGGGCCGGATCCTCCTGGGCATCAAGGCGATCCGGGACCACCTCGGCTGCTCGCTGCACGAGGCCCTCGACGCATATGTGTCCCGCTACCAGGCACTACGCCTCGAACGGCCGACCGACTTCTCCGTGAGCCACGAGCAGTACTGGGCCAACTTCTACTCGTGAGCCTTGCGGCTGGAAGGGGTCGCCGCATGAGGTCGTGACCCTTCGTGTCAGTGGTGTGTGGGAATGTGCCGGCATGGCCGAGACCGCGGGCGTTGAGCGTCGTCTCACAGCTCAGAGACGGCCCGGGGGCGAAATCAGGGCGGGCGAAATCCGATCGTCAAGGCGGGTGGAGTCTTCTAGCGTTTCGGCATGCAGATCGTCGTGACGCTGGACTGTGTGGACATCGAAGCGCAGGCGGGGTTCTGGCTTGCGGCGCTCGCCCCGCTGGACTACCGGCGCGGCTTCGACGGGCCGCCCTATCTGAGTTTGGTCGGCCCGGCTTCCGCGCCCACGCTTCTCCTGCAGCAGGTGCCGGAATCCAAGGCGGGCAAGAACCGGATGCACCTTGACCTCGACTTCGGTACCGAGGATCTGGACACCGAGGTCGAGCGTCTTGGGCGGCTCGGCGCCCAGAGGATCTCTCAAGAGCAGAGCGAACACGGCTTCCGCTGGATCGTCGTTGCCGATCCGGAAGGCAACGAGTTCTGCGTATTCGTTCCGCCGGCCAAAGTGACGGGCTCTCCACAGGGGCGACCCCGTATGCGGTCTTGAGAACCGTCGTGGCGCAGGTGTGCCCGCTCCCCGGAAGCGGCCGGCGTCCCCCCGAAGGTCATGTTCCGGAGGAGTCCTTGGAGTTGGCGGTGGAGGCCTTGCCTGCGGCTCCTGGCCGGGTGACGCCGTCGACGGATACGCAGATGCCGAAGACACGGTCGTGGCCGGTCCATCCGTTGATGTGGCCACGGTTGTTGCTGATCTGCACCCGCTTCCTGGCGGCGTCCACCGACGACACCAGATGCAGGTAGACCGTCCCCGCGACCCGGGCGAGCACGATGTCGCCGACCTCCAGCTTCGACGGATTCACCGGCGCGACGACCACTTCCTGGCGACTGCGTATCAGCGGGATCATCGAGGAACCGCTGGGCCGGAAGGTCACTGTGGCTCCACCGGCGACCCTGCCTGCCACTGCGTCCAATGCACCCATCCGATGAGCGTGGCAGATTCTCCTGCAGCACCCCAGTGATTTACGCCTCCGCACAGAGCCGCACGTCAGGGGTTTTCGCATAACGGGAAACCTCTGAAGTTGCTCAACTCCGCTTTGGCGTGGTGTGCGTGCGGGCATTTCCCTCGCACATGAGAAGCGGGCACCGCTTCGGGGGACAGAGAGACGGGGGTGGTCTCCGTGGGGATCGTCATCGTGTTGGGCATCGTGTTCGTCGTTCTGGTGGTGGTGGGCTCCAGCCTCGGCAGCCAGTCGCACAGCGGGCCGAAGAAGCGCCGGCGCAGCGGCTGGGCCGGCGGCGGAGGCGGGAGCGGCAGCTCGGGCGGGGGTTGCGGGGGCAGCTCGTCGTGCGGCGGAGGGTCGTCGTGCGGCGGTGGCGGTGGATGCGGCGGAGGAGGCAGCTGACCCGGCCTTCGGGGAGGTCCGCGAGCGACGGGGGCCCGCGGACACCCCCAACTGCCACGGCGGAGGCGGCTGACACGGGGCAGCCGGTCCGAAGGTGGCATCTGCCAGGGGGAATGCATCCGGCATAGTCGCCACAAGAAGGTGCCCGGCGGAAGGGAACTCCTGCCGGGCACCTTCTTGTTGAACTGTGGAGAACAGTTGAACTGTGGGGCCCTCGGGGGGATGGAAACCCCACGAAGTTGGGTAAAAACGCTGTGGCGGCGCTCCCCTTCATGATTCCCTTCACCTGATTGACGCAGCCACGGACCGCTCGAGCCAGCTGATGTGCCAGCCCATGTGTCAGGTCCCCCCACTTCCCACTGCGTGTTTGCGGAGCCGACCCATGCTCACGACCCTTGAGACCACCTACACCGACACGCGCGCGGCCGACCTCGCCTGGGCGCTCGGCCGCGAGCCGTTGCCGGCGCTCGCGGTCCTCGATCTCGAACTGGCGGACGCCAAAGTGCAGTTGCGCCTGCTCGGTGCCTCGCATCAGGTGCTCCTCGATCAGGAGGAGGGCACCTGTTCGGAGACCGTCGCGTGCATGCCGGGCAGCAGCACCCCGCTGCCGCTGGGGGTCGCCAAACGGGTGGGGGACTGGGAGTACGAGTTCGCCGCGCGCGTCGAGACGCTCACGCGCGGCTCGTTCGCCGGGCGCGCGCAGGAACTGCTCGCGCTGGTCGCCGACCATCCCAACGGCCTCGCGGGCGTCTTCCCCGGCAGCCCGCATGCGTTCACCGCGATGCTCGTGCAGCGGCACCCGGACAACCCCGCGCAGGTGCACTGGCGCACCTGGCACGCATATCCCCAGGAAGGCCAGCTGGTCGCGACCCGTACCACGGTCGGAGTGCGGCAGCCGGCGGTCGTCTGAGCGGCCGGATCGGCACGGTCCGAGAGCCCGGACGGGCAACTCAACCCTCAGGGCGCCGAGTTAAGCCGTGTGGGTGACAGGCTGTCCACCCTTCGTGACGTAGCGTTCGCAACGTGATCGAACCGCCCCTGCCCGCGCCACCCGGTGTTCCGCCACCCCGGGAGGCCGCCGTCGACGCCCGGCTCCCGGTGTCCGCGCGCACCGGCCGGTTCCTGGTGCTCCTGGGCGTCTTCATCTGCGCGGCCTGCGGACTCGTGTACGAGCTCGAACTGGTGGCCCTCGGTTCGTACTTGATCGGGGACTCCGTCACCCAGGCCTCCGTCGTCCTGTCCGTGATGGTCTTCGCCATGGGCATCGGCTCGCTCGCCGCGAAACGGCTGCGCTGCCGGGCCGCGGCCGGTTTCGGCATGGTCGAGGCCCTGCTCGCGCTGGTCGGCGGCTGCAGTGCGATGGCCCTGTACGCGGGTTTCGTCTGGGGCGGTGAGGCGCGCGCCCTGCTGGTGACGTTCTCCCTGGCCATCGGGATCCTGATCGGCGCCGAAGTCCCCTTGCTGATGACCCTGATCCAGCGCATCCGCCGCCAGGACGCGGGCGGTGCGGTCGCGGATCTGTTCGCGGCGGACTATGTGGGCGCCCTCGTCGGGGGGCTGGCCTTTCCCTTCCTCCTGCTGCCGCTGTTCGGGCAGTTGACAGGGGCGCTGCTCACCGGCGCGGTGAACGCGGTCGCGGGCGGCGCGCTGGTGCTCTGGCTGTTCCGGCGCGATCTGACCCGCCGCAGCCGCCGGCTGCTGCTGTTCGTCAATGTCACCGTGCTCGCGCTGCTCGCCGCAGCGGCCGTCCTCGTCGACGACTTCGAACGGGCCGCGCGGCGTGCGGTGTACGGGGCCGACGTCCGCGTCGCCGTCCAGACCGACGTACAAGAAGTCGTCCTCACCGGACCGCCCGCGGGACCGCTGAACCTCTTCCTCGACGGCCGGCTGCGGGTCAGCGGACGCGACGAGCACCGCTACCACGAGGCGCTGGTCCAGCCGGCGATGGCGGGCCGGCACGGGCGCGTGCTCGTCCTCGGGGGCGGGGACGGTCTGGCGTTACGGGAGGTGCTTCGGCATCCCGGAGTGCGGCGCGTCGACGTGGTCGAACTGGACGCGGCCGTCGTGGAGTTGGCGCGCCGTGATCCGGCGCTTGCCGCGCTGAACCGGAAGGCGTTCGACGATCCGAGGGTGCGGGTGGTGCACGCGGACGCGTTCCAGTGGCTGCGCGGGGCCGCGCGGGGCGCGTACGACGTGGTGATCTCCGATCTGCCGGATCCGGGGATCACGGCCTCCACGAAGCTCTACTCGCAGGAGTTCTTCGGGCTCGCCGGTCAGGCGCTTGCGCCGGGCGGCCGGTTCGCGGTGCACGCGGGGTCGGCGAGTACGCGGCCGAGGGCGTTCTGGACGGTGGACGCGAGTGTGCGGGCGGCCGGCCTTGCGACCGTGCCGTACAGCGCGGGTGGCCGGCTCGCGGGTTTCGCGGCCGGGCCCGACCGGGGGGCGGCGGCTCCGGCGCCGCGGGACTGGGGGTTCGTGCTTGCGGGGCGTTCGCGGCCGGGGCTCGGCCTCGACCCCTCGTACCGGTACCGGTCCCTGAGCGAGGGGGTGCTGCGGGCGGGAGCTCGGGCGGTGGAGCGGACGCGGGTCGCGGTGGGGCCGTCGACGTTGGTGCATCCGCGGTTCTAGGGGGAGCGGGGTGCGGGTCCGGCTGGGGTGGCCGAGGGGCCGGAGTGCCCCCGAACGCCCAGAACCACTGCCCCCGCGCGAACCACCCGGGTAGGCTCGCGAGGCATGGAGCTCGAGGTGTTCGTACCAGTGCCCGAAGCCGAACTGCGGCGCGCGCTGGGGGACCCCGGACAAGTCGCCCGGAGCGTCCCCGGCCTCCAACGCGCGGCGGACGGTGAGCCGCTCGAAGGCCGCCTCAAGGTGCGGATCGGCGGCCACACCATCACCTATCGCGGCTCGGCGAAGGTCGTCAGACGCGGTGGCTCGTACGCGCTCGAGGGCCAGGCGGCCGAGGTGCGCGGCTCGGGATCCGTACAACTCGCCCTGAAGCTGCGGCTCGTGGCGGCCGAGGGCGGCACGACGCTGGCGTTCAGTGGCGGGGCCAAGGCCGAGGGCCGGGCCGCGGAGGCGGACGACGCCGCGGTGGACTCGGCGGCGCGACGGCTGCTGACCCGGTTCGCCGAGCGGCTCGGCGAGGTGGCCCAGGCTTCCCGCGCCCCGGAGGCGGTGGAGACCGAGCCCGTGATCGCTCCCGATGCCGAGCCCACGGAGGCCCCCGGCATCGACCCCGCCATCGACGCGCCGGCCGATGAGGCCCCGGCTGATGCGGCCCCGGCCGCCGAAGCACCGGCAGACGAATCCCCGGCCGCCGAAGCGCCCGCGGACGAACCCCCGGCCGCCGAAGCGCCCGCGGACGAACCCCCGGCCGCCGAGTCCGACACCCCCGCCTCCGTCTTCGAGACCGAGGTCCCGCCCCCGTCCCTCGACGCCCCCTACGACGAGGCAGCCCTTGCCGAGGAGGTGGACGAGGTGTTCGGGGAGGCGCCGAGCGAGGCCGCGCACGCACGCCGCACGATGATCGGCCGCAGCGCCGAAGAGGTCGACCACGCCCCGCCGCGCGGCCGTTACGCCCCGACGCCCGCACCCGACAGCAGCTCCGCGTCCGACACCCTGCGCTGGGCCGCACCCGCCGCCGCGCTGATCGTGGCCTCGGCCATCGTCGTGGGCCGGGTACTGCGCCGCCGCCGCTGACACGGGAGTACTAGGGTCGAGGCGTGACGACTAAGGACGACATCAGGCTGGTCGCGGGCGGCACGGAGCTCACCGTCCAGGGCGGGAACGGCTGCCGGATCGGCTCGCTGCGGATCGACGGCACCGAGGTGCTGCGGCAGGGCGACCACTACGGCTCCTTCCCGATGGTGCCCTGGTGCGGGCGCACCGACAACGGGCGGTTCCTGAGCGGCGGCGAGAGCTACCAGCTGCCGATCACCGATCCGCCGCACGCCATCCACGGCACCGTGCGCGACGCGGCCTGGCGTCTGGCGCGCTCGACGGCGAACGAAGCGGCCTTCACGTACGACCTGACCGAGCCCTGGCCCTGGAACGGGCGCGTCACGCAGCTCTTCGACCTGTCCGAGGACAGCGTCACGATCACGATGGGGATCGAGACGTACGGGGATTCCTTCCCGGCGCAGATCGGCTGGCACCCGTGGTTCAAGCGCCACCTGCGCGAGGGCGGCGCCGAGGCGCGGATCGACTTCGACGCGGCCTGGCAGGAGGAGCGCGGCGAGAACTATCTGCCCACCGGCAAGCGCATCGATCCGCGGCCGAGCCCCTGGGACGACTGCTTCGGGATGCCGGACGGCGTGGATGTCACGGTGACCTGGGCCGATGAGCTCGAGCTGCGTGTGCAGAGCCGCGAGCAGTGGGTCGTGATCTTCGACCACCAGCAGGAGGGCGTCTGCGTCGAGCCCCAGACGGGCCCGCCCAACGGTCTGAACACCCACCCGCGCCTGGTCACGCCGATCGATCCGCTCGAGGCCTCGACGACCTGGAGCTGGCGCAGGCTCTGACCGGCCCCCGGATACGCTGGCCCCATGAGTGACGTACGCGCGGCTCTGCTGCAGCAGATCAAGGACAAGGCCGTCGTGCACGGCAAGGTGACCCTCTCCTCCGGGATCGAGGCCGACTACTACGTCGACCTGCGCCGGATCACCCTCGACGGCGAGGCCGCCCCGCTGGTCGGCCAGGTGCTCCTGGACCTCACCAAGGACCTCGACTTCGACGCCGTCGGCGGTCTGACGATGGGCGCCGACCCCGTGGCCGGCGCGATGCTGCACGCCGCCGCCGCCCGGGGCGAGCGCCTTGACGCGTTCGTCGTGCGCAAGGCCGCCAAGGCGCACGGTCTGCAGCGCCGCGTCGAGGGCCCGGACATCAAGGGCCGCCGTGTCCTGGTCGTCGAGGACACCTCCACCACCGGCGGCTCCCCGCTGGAGGCCGTGCAGGCGGTACGTGAGGCAGGCGCCGAGGTCGTCGGTGTCGCCACGATCGTGGACCGTGCCACGGGTGCGGCCGAGAAGATCCAGGACGGCGCCGGGGTGCCGTACCTCTTCGCGTTCGGCAAGGACGAGCTCGGGCTCGCCTAGCCGCGGGCGAAACGGGGGACCTTGGTCCCCCGTTTCACGTTTCCCCGTGGACTGGAGCAATCCCTCAAGTCTGGAAAGATGGGGGCGACGATGACGTCATCCCCTCGGTGACCCTCAGTTACCTCTCGTACTTCCAAGGAGCGGACAGATGCCCATCGCAACCCCCGAGGTCTACAACGAGATGCTCGACCGGGCGAAGGCAGGCAAGTTCGCCTACCCGGCCATCAACGTGACCTCGTCCCAGACGCTGCACGCTGCCCTGCGCGGCCTCGCGGAGGCGGAGAGCGACGGCATCATCCAGATGTCCACCGGCGGCGCCGAGTTCCTGGGCGGCCAGCACAACAAGGACATGGTCACGGGCGCCGTCGCGCTCGCCGAGTTCGCGCATGTCGTCGCCAAGAAGTACGACATCACCATCGCGCTGCACACCGACCACTGCCCCAAGGGCAAGCTGGACACCTACGTCCGCCCGCTGCTCGACATCTCCGCCGAGCGCGTGGCCAAGGGTGAGAACCCGCTGTTCCAGTCGCACATGTGGGACGGCTCGGCCGAGACCCTCGCCGACAACCTGGCCATCGGCCAGGAGCTGCTCGCGAAGGCCGCCGCCGCGAAGATCATCCTCGAGGTCGAGATCACCCCGACCGGTGGCGAGGAGGACGGCGTCTCGCACGAGATCAACGACAACCTCTACACCACGGTCGACGACGCGATCCGCACCGCCGAGGCCCTCGGCCTGGGCGAGAAGGGCCGCTACCTGCTCGCCGCCTCGTTCGGCAACGTGCACGGCGTCTACAAGCCGGGCAACGTCGTCCTCAAGCCCGAGCTGCTCAAGGAGCTGCAGGACGGCGTGGGCGCGAAGTTCGGCAAGCAGTCCCCGTTCGACTTCGTCTTCCACGGCGGCTCGGGCTCCACGCTCGAGGAGATCCACACCGCGCTCGAGTACGGCGTCGTGAAGCAGAACCTCGACACCGACATGCAGTACGCGTTCTCGCGTCCGGTCGTGGACCACATGTTCAAGAACTACGACGGCGTCCTGAAGGTCGACGGCGAGGTCGGCACCAAGTCCCTCTACGACCCCCGTACGTGGGGCAAGGCGGCCGAGGCCGGTATGGCCGCGCGCGTCGTCGAGGCCGCGAAGGCGCTGCGCTCGGCGGGCACCAAGATCAAGTAAGCCGTAGCGCCCCGGCTCTGGCAGCCGAGGGCGTCAAGCTCGAACAACCCTTTGCGCAAAGGGTGTTGCGAAGGCCCGGGTTCCTCGTCGGAATCCGGGCCTTTCGGCATGTGAGACGCGGCCGCAGGTCACTTATGTGGTCTATACCTCCTGATGCAGGATGGGCCGTATGAAGAAGACCAAGGCCGCGCTCTGGGAGTTCCTCCAGGGCCTGGGCAAGACATTCATGCTCCCTGTGGCGCTGCTCGCGTTCTGCGGCATCATGCTGGGCGTCGGCTCTTCGCTGTCCAGTGAGCGGGTCGGGGAACAAATACCGTTCCTCAAGGCTGAGGTGTTCCATGTGGTCTTCACGTGGATGGCCAACACGGGCGGGGTCGCCTTCACGTTCCTGCCCGTGCTGTTTGCGATGGCCATCGCGCTGGGTCTTGCGCGCGAGGACAAGGGGGTCGCCGCCTTCTCGGGCTTTGTGGGCTTCGCGGCCATGCACCTGGCGACCAACTTCTACCTCACGACCCGTGGTGTGGATCTGGCGGCCAAGGTCGAGCAGAGGGGCTCCGGTTACGCCAGGGTCCTCGGTATCGAGTCAATGGACACCGGCCTGCTCGGTGGTGTGGCGGTCGGCATCATCGTCGCGGTGCTGCACAACCGGTACCGCACCAAGCGCATGCCGGACGCGCTCGCCTTCTTCGGCGGTCTGCGCTTCGTGCCGATCGTCTCCGCGCTCGCGCTGAGCGTTCTCGGTCTGCTGATCCCGCTGATCTGGCCGACCGTGAACAGCGGGATCACCGCGCTTGGCAAGGGAATCGGGCACGCCGGCGTCTTCGGACCCTTCTTCTTCGGCATGGGCGAGGTGCTGCTCCGCCCGATCGGCCTGCACCACATCCTCGTGGCGATGTTCCGCTTCACCGACGTCGGCGGCTCCGGCATGGTCTGTGGCAACGATGTCAGCGGTGCGCTGAATCTCTTCTACGCCCAGCTCAACTGCGCCAGCCCGTCGGACGCCGCCCACACGGCGACCGGCTTCCTCGCTCAGGGCAAGATGGCCGTCTACCTCGGCGGCCTCCCCGGCGCCGCTCTCGCGATGTACCACTGCGCGAACAAGAAGATGCGGCCCGAGATCAAGGCGCTGCTCATCTCCGGTGTCGTCGCCTGTGTGGTCGGCGGTATCACCGAACCCCTGGAATTCCTCTTCCTGTTCATCGCGCCCTGGCTCTACCTGATCCACGCGGTCCTGGTCGGCCTCGGCTTCCTGGTGGCCGCCGTGCTCGGCATCTTCATCGGCAACACCGACGGCAACGTCATCGACTGGCTCGTCTTCGGTGTCCTGCAAGGCACGACCACCAAGTGGTACTTGGTCCCGGTCATCGCCGCGATCTGGTTCGCCGGCTACTACTTCCTCTTCCGCTGGGCGATCACCCGGTTCAACCTGAAGACGCCCGGCCGGGAGGAGCCGTCCGCGGAGGAGGACGAGCCCGTCGAAGCGCCCAAGGGCGAGCTCGTCGCCGGCAAGTACGACCCGGTCGCGATCCTCGCCGCGATCGGCGGCCACGCCAACATCACGTCCCTCGACAACTGCATCACCCGCCTCCGGATGACCGTCGAGGACGCCGAACTCGTCGACGAGGCACGGCTCAAGAAGCTCGGCGCGGTCGGTGTGGTGAAGCTCGACGTGCACAACGTGCAGGTGATCATCGGCCCGCAGGTGCAGTCGGTGAAGGACGCGATCGCCGGGCTGAGCACGGTGGGGGGACCTCGATGACCTCGTACGACTTCGACCGCTTCGTCGACCGGCACGGCACCTGGTGCACGCAGTGGGACTACGTGGAGGACCGGTTCGGCGTCCCCGGGCTGCTCCCGTTCACCATCTCCGACATGGACTTCGAGACGGCGCCCGAGGTGCTCACCGCCCTGCGCGGGCGACTCGAGCACGGGGTGCTCGGGTACTCGCGGTGGCGGCACTCCGACTTCCTGTCCGCGGTCGTCGACTGGTTCGGCAAGCGGTACGCGACCGTCGTCGACCCCGAGTCGATCGCCTACGCGCCCTCGGTGCTCTACCAGGCCGGGGTGCTGATCGACCTGTGGTCGAAGCCAGGGGACGGCGTGGTCGTGCACACCCCCGCGTACGACGCCTTCCCGCGCCTGATCGAGGCGCACGGGCGACAGTTGCGGGGCTGCGGGCTCGACGACTGGGCGGAGTTCGAGCGGCTGCTCGCGCTGCCCGACACCTCCGTGCTGCTGCTCTGCTCGCCGCACAACCCGACCGGGCGGGTGTGGACCGAGGACGAGCTGACGCGCATGGCCGGGCTGTGCGCGCGGCACGGGGTCGCGGTGATCAGCGACGAGATCCACGCGGACCTGGCGCACCGGGAGTTCACCACATGGGCCGGGTTCGGGGCCGGACGGTGGGCCGTCGTCACCTCCGCGTCCAAGTCCTTCAACATCCCGGCCCTGACCGGGAGTTACGGCATCATCGGCGACCCCGAGTCACACGGCGCGTATCTGCGCAGGCTCAAGGACGCGGACGGCCTGTCGTCGCCGGCGGTCCTGTCCCTCGTCGGTCATATCGCCGCCTATCGCGAGGGCGAGGGCTGGCTCGACGCGCTGCGGGCGTACGTGGCGGGCAATCTGGAGATGGTCGCGGAACGCCTCGAGGCGGCCGGCCTGAACTGGCAGCCTCCGCAAGCCGGTTACCTGGCCTGGATCGATCTGCGCCCGCTCGGCATCAAGACCGATGAGCCCCTGCAGCGCGAGCTGATCGAGGGCGAAAAGGTCGCGATCATGCCGGGCGGCGCCTATGGCGCACCGGGCTTCGTCCGCCTCAACGTGGGCTGTCCGCGCGCCAAGGCCGAGGCGGGCACGGACGCGCTGGTGCGGGCGGTCTCGCGCTTGTGAGCAAACTCGGCGGGGGTGGTTGGACAGTCCCCGCCCTCCCGGGGAGGGGGTGGCTGGACAGTCCCCGCCCTCCCGGGGGCCGAGCCCCTTTGAGGCTATCGGCCCGCACTGACAACGCCGGGCGCACACCGCCCGTGGAGGGGGCCGGACGGCGCCCGGCCCCCGACAGGCTCAGCCCTTGAGCTGCTCGTAAAGCTCAGCCCTTGAGCTGCTCGTAAAGTTCAGCCCTTGAGCTGCTCATACGCCTCGTCGCTGCTGTCGCGCAGGAACTGCCAGCAGCGCTCGTGCTCCTCCTTCTCACCGATCTCGCCGGCGGCGCGGGCGAGTGCGGCCAGGCAGCGCAGGAAACCCTGGTTGGCCTCGTGGCTCCACGGCACCGGGCCGTGGCCCTTCCAGCCGGAGCGGCGCAGGGCGTCGAGGCCGCGGTGGTAGCCGGTGCGGGCATAGGCGTACGACTCGATCACCCGGCCGCCCGCGAACGCGTCCTCGGCGAGCAGCGCCCAGGCCAGCGAGTACGTCGGGTGCGCGGCCGCGATCTGGGCCGGGGTGGACGTGCCGACCATGGCCCGTGCCGCTTCGTTCTCCGGCAGCTGAGTGGGGGCGGGACCGCCGAGCAGGTTCTTGTGCGTCTCCATGGCCGCCAGTCTGCCACCCGCGCCGAACGAGTGGTTTCCTCGGTAGGGGAGGTCCCGTGTCGACCCGACGTCCGCGCATCCGGCTCGCCGCCGTCGCCCTGGCGGGAGTGCTGACCTCGGCCCTGCTGCTGCCCTGGGCGCTGCCACTCGGCTGGGACGAACTCGTCTACGCCACCCGCTACTCCCCGTTCGGCAACGGCCTCGACGTCGACTTCAGCGCACCGCGCACCCGGGGCGTCCCGCTGCTCATCGCCCCGGTCGCCCTGTGGTCGGACTCGGTCGTGCTGCTGCGGCTTTGGCTGATGCTGCTCTGGGCCGTGGCCCTGTACCTGGGCTTCCTGCCGTGGCTGCGCACGGCCCTGCGTCCGCGGGCCGTGGTCCTGGCCGCGGCCTGCTACACCAGCGTCTGGTCGGTGCTCTTCTACGTGGGCCACGCGATGCCCAACCACTACACGGCGATGGGAGCGGTCGCGGCCGCCGGCTCCTTGGTGCGGCGCCCCGTCTCGTACCCGGGTCTCGTCATCGGCCTCGCGACGGCGACGCTGATGCGGCCCAACGACGGGGTGTGGGTGGCCCTTCCGCTGTGCGCCGCGGCGCTGTTGTGGCGTCGGCGCCGGGCGGCTCTCGCGGTCGCCGGGGGTGTGGCGGCGGGTCTGGTGCCCTGGGTGGTGGAGGCCGAACTGCGCTTCGGCGGCCTGGGCGCACGCCTTGACGCGGCCGGCGAGATCCAGGGCGGTCTGCGCCCGGTGTTCTCGGTCCCCGCCCATGTCTCGGCGCTCGACGGCCGGCTCCTGTGCCGCCCGTGCGACGGAGACTCACCGAGTCCGCCGGGCGTCATGATCTGGCTGCTCCTGATCCCGCTGGCCGTCATCGGGGCCCGGCATGCCACGAGGGCCGGTCCCGGTCCTGTCGATGCCGGGCCCCGGCGCGCCATGGCGCTCGTCCTCGCCACCGCCGCCTGCTCGGCGGCCCCGTACTTCTTCCTCGTCCCGTACGCGGCGCCCCGCTTCCTCTTCCCCGCCTACGCCCTGCTCGCCCTGCCCGCCGCGCTGGGTCTGCCGGCCGTACGGGAAGCAGTGCGCGGCTCCCGCGCCCGGACCGTGCTCGCGGTCGGCGTGCTCGTGGCGCATCTGACCGGCCAGTTTCTGCTCGTCGACCGGCACGGGAGCATTCAGGCGGGGGCGCGCGGCGACTGGGAGCGGGTGGCGCGGGTACTCAGGGCCCAGGGCCTCGAAGCCCCCTGCACGATCGGCGGCAACGCGATGCTCCAGCCCGTCGCGTACACCTCGGGCTGTGTGCCGCGGCGGACCGGCATCCCCGACGCCCTGGTCCTCGTCCACCGCGCACCGCCCCGCTGGGCCCGCGGCTGGGAGCGGCACCCCGTGCCGGATACGTACAACACGGGCTGGTCGGTCCTGGTCAGGCCGGGGCCCAAGGGCCCGTGAGGGGCCTGTGACCAGGCAGGTCTTGCCGATACGGGGGAGGATTGCGGAGGATGCGGGTGGGGACCGGGGCCCCCGTGCCGGCATCGGCAGGGGCGGACCGCTACCCGAAGTACCGAGGAGACAGTGATGTCCCACGAGACCGCAGATACGGGAACCGTCCAGAGCCCGGAGACCCCGGAGACCCCGCATCTCGACTTCGCCGGCACCACGCCGTACGAGGACTACGTCCAGGCCGATGTCCTCACCCACCTGCAGAAGACCCTCTCGGACGATCCCGGGGAAATGGTCTTCCTGGTGACCACGCAGGTCATGGAACTCTGGTTCACGGTGATCGTGCACGAGTGGGAGACCGCGGCCCGCGCCCTGCGCGAGGACGATCTCACCGTCGCGAAGGACGCCCTGAAGCGTTCCGTACGCGAGCTCGAAGCGCTCAACGCGTCCTGGACGCCGCTCGCCGGCCTGACCCCCGCCCAGTTCAACTCCTACCGCGCCGCGCTCGGCGAGGGCTCCGGCTTCCAGTCGGCGATGTACCGGCGGATGGAGTTCCTGCTCGGCGACAAGTCCGCCTCGATGCTGGTGCCGCACCGGGGTGCGCCGCGCGTCCACCGGGAGCTGGAGAAGGCGCTGCACGAGCCCTCGCTCTACGACGAGGTGCTCCGGCTGCTCTCCCGCCGCGGATACGCGGTCCCGCAGTCCGTCCTCGACCGCGACCTGTCCCAGCGTTACGAGCCTTCGGCCGAGGTCGAGCGGGTATGGGCCGAGGTGTACCAGGGCGACCAGGACGGTGAACTGGTGCGCCTCGGCGAGGCGTTGACCGATGTCGGCGAGCTGGTGTGGCGCTGGCGCAACGATCACCTGGTGGCGACGCGGCGCGCGATGGGCTCGAAGACCGGGACCGGCGGTTCGGCCGGTGTGGCGTGGCTGGAGAAGCGGGCGCGCAAGAACGTCTTCCCCGAGCTGTGGACGGCGCGGTCCTATGTCTGAGTCTGCCGGGTCCGAATCTGCAATGTCCGGGTCTGCTCTCGCGATACGGGCCGCCGAGCTCGACGCCGCCGACGAACTGGGCAAGATACGCGAGCAGTTCGTGCTCGACACTGTGTCCGATCATGCGGCTGACGCCGCGGGCGTGTACTTGGACGGCAACTCGCTCGGCGCGTTGCCGGCCGCCGTCCCCGCGCATGTCGCGGATGTCGTCGCACGTGAGTGGGGCGAGCTGCGGATCCGGTCCTGGACCGAGTCCGGCTGGTGGGAGGCGCCCGAGCGGATCGGCGATCTGATCGCGCCGCTCGTCGGGGCGGCCGCCGGGCAGATCGTGGTCGGCGACTCCACAAGTGTCAACGTGTTCAAGGCGGTTGTCGGCGCGGTGCGCCTGGCCGGCGAGGGGCGCGACGAGATCCTCGTCGACGAGGGGACCTTCCCCACGGACGGGTACATCGCCACGTCGGCGGCCCGGCTGACCGGGTGCACGGTGCGGCCGGTCCCGCTGGACTCGCTGGCCGGCGCGGTCGGTCCCCGTACGGCGGCCGTGCTCATCAACCACGTGGACTACCGGTCCGGGCGGCTGCACGATCTGCCCGGTCTGACCGCCGCCGTACAGGCGGCGGGCGCCCTGGTGGTCTGGGACCTGTGCCACAGCGCGGGTGCGCTGCCGGTGGGGCTCGACGCCCACGGGGTCGACCTGGCTGTCGGCTGCACGTACAAGTTCCTGAACGGCGGCCCGGGTTCGCCCGCCTACCTGTACGTGGCCGAGCGCCACCAGGCGGCCTTCGACTCGCCGCTTCCCGGCTGGAACTCGCACGTCGAACCCTTCGGGATGCGGCCGGAGTTCGTGCCCGTGGACGGTGCGCGCCGCGGCCGGGTCGGTACGCCGGACATCTTGTCCATGGCGGCGCTCGAGGCGGCACTGGGTGTGTGGGACGGGGTGTCGGTCGAGGCGGTCCGCGCCAAGTCCCTTGCCCTGACGGACTTCTTCCTGGAGTGCGTCGCGGCATACGTCCCCGAGGGGCGGGTGTCGGTCCTGACGCCGCTCGATCATGACGCCCGGGGCAGCCAGGTCGCGCTCCGGTGCGAGGACGCCTCCGAGGTCATGGCCGCGCTGATCGCCCGGGGCGTCGTCGGCGACTTCCGCGCCCCCGACGTCCTGCGCTTCGGCTTCACACCGCTCTATCTGGGCTTCGCCGATGTGGAGCGCGCGGCCCGGGTGCTTGCCGAGGTCCTTTAGTCCTCGCCCGGACTCGCCCGCCCGTATCCGCCCGCCGTGCCGACCCGCCCGTATCCCGCCCTGCCGAGCGGGATACGGGCGCAATCCCGGGTACTCCTGTCTGATTGGGGGCGAAGCGAAAGGAGGCCCCCATGAGTGATCAGGTGTGGACGCTGGTGCTGCTCGCGGCCGTGGTGCTCGCGGTGGCGGCGGGCTTCGCCCTCTGGCTGCTCGTCCGCCTGGTGCGGACCAGGCGGCTCCTGCGCAGGGCCGGAGTTCCCGTGGAGAACACCCTCGCCTTCTGGGGCGCCCTGATCTACGTGATCTCTCCCGTGGATCTGCTGCCGGACCCGGTCTATCTGGACGACATCGGCGTACTGCTGCTCGGGCTGCGCTCGCTGCACGCGGCCGCCGAGCGTTCCGGTCTCCGTACGGGCACGGGTGCCGGTCTCCGTAAGCGCACCGTGGCACGGGACGGCTGAGGCGGGGGCGGACCCCGGTTTCGGGACGGGGTGGCGGTGGGGAAAAATTCAGCCACCCGCACCACCACGAACCCGCCACCGGCACCACGACGAACCCGCCACCGGCACCACCACGAACCCGCCACCGGCACCACGACGAACCCGCCACCGGCACCACCACGAACCCGCCACCGGACCGCACGCACCACCCACCGAAGCGAACCGCCACCGAACCACCCTGGAAAGGCCGGACATGTCCGAAGACGCCACCGCCCGAGCCGCCGCCGAAGAGCAGTCGGCGTTCTCGCACCCACCGGTGGAACCGGACGCAACGGCCGCGTACGGCGACCACCCGGACCAGGTCGTCGACTTCTACGCACCCCGGGACAACCCGCTGACCGCCCCCCTCGTCGTCGTCCTGCACGGCGGCGCCTGGCGGGCCCCGTACGACCGGGGGCACCTCACCCCGTTCGCGGACTTCCTCGCCAGGCAGGGCTTCGCCGTGGCCAACGTCGAGTACCGGCGCGGCAGTTCGATCCCCGCGCAGGGCGGCACCGGACCGGTCGCGGGGCGATGGCCGGAGACGTTCGACGATGTCGCGGCCGCCCTCGACGCTCTGCCCGGGCTCGTCGCCACGCATCTGCCGGTGGCGGACCCGAGGCGCACCGTCCTCACCGGGCACTCCGCCGGCGGCCAGCTCGCCCTCTGGGCCGCGTCGCGGCACGTCCTGCCCGAGGACTCCCCGTGGCACGCCCCGTACCCCACCCATCTGCGCGGCGTCGTCGCCCTCGCCCCGATCGCCGACTTCACGCTCTCCCGCGAGCTGAAGGTCTGCAACGACGCGGTCGTCCAACTGCTCGGCGGGGACGCCAAGTTCGAGGAGCGGGCGGCCCAGTCCGACCCGGCAGCCCTGCTGCCCACCGGAATCGCCACCGTCCTGGTCCAGGGCCGAGACGACGCGGACGTGCCGTATACCGTCGCCGAGGCGTACGCCGACGCCGCCGCGAAGGCAGGCGAGGTGGTGGGTCTGACGCTGCTCGAAGGCGTCGGGCACTTCCCGCCGATCGACCCGGCGGCCGATGCCTGCGCCGTGGTCGCGGAAGAGATCGCCCAACTGGCCTTCTGAATCCACTCGAAAGCCCGACCGATAGGATCCGGGCATGCCGCTGACGATGACCGACGTGGACCGCTTCGAGGCCGCCCGCCCGCGCCTGGAGGCCATCGCCTACCGGATGCTGGGCTCTTCGGCCGAGGCCGAGGACCTCGTACAGGAAACGTATCTGCGCTGGCAGGCGGCAGACGTCGAGCGGATCGAGGTTCCCGAGGCCTGGCTGACCAAGGTCCTCACCAACCTCTGTCTGAACCAGCTGACTTCGGCCCGTGCGCGCCGCGAGACCTACGTCGGCCAGTGGCTGCCCGAGCCTCTGCTCGAAGGCGACCCGATGCTCGGTCCGGCCGACACCGCCGAGCAGCGCGAGTCCGTCTCGTACGCCGTGCTGACCCTGATGGAACGGCTCTCGCCCAACGAGCGTGCGGTGTACGTCCTGAAGGAGGCCTTCGCGTACGGGCATCGCGAGATCGCCGAGATCCTGGATGTCAGCGAGGCGGCCAGCCAGCAGACGTTCAGCCGGGCCAAGAAGCACATCGCCGAGGGCAAGGCGCGCACCGAGATCTCCGAGGCGGCGGCGAAGCGCATCGTCGAGGAGTTCCTAGCGGCCGCGACCAGCGGTGAGACCGAACCGCTGGTGAAACTGCTCACCTCGGACGCGATCGCCGTGGGCGACGGCGGCGGGAAGATCCCGGCGAAGGCCACGCCGTTCGAGGGTGCGATCGCGGTGGCCAAGTTCCTGCGCGGGATGTTCAAGCCGGCCGAGAGCAAGCGCCGCATGCTCGGCGGCGGCACCCCGGAGGTCTACGCGACGACGGCCAACGGCTCCCCGGCCCTCGTCATCGTGGTCGACGGACGGGTCTTCGGCGTCATGTGCCTGGAGCGGTCCGACGAGGGCATCGTCGCGGTCCGCAGCCAGGTCAACCCGGACAAGCTGCAGCGGGCCACCGAGCTCTGGGCCACGGCCGACCGCGGAGAACCGCTGTTCCTGGCCGATTGGTAGGCCTCCCAGCGCCCTGTGACTCAGGTCACATCCCGCACCTGTCAGGAATCCGGGGGCTGCCCGGTTCAAGGGGCGTAACCGCGAAAGAGCGGACCCGGAGAGCGGCTCGGCCGCGCTAGACAGGAGCAGGAACATGACTGCTGGAAACGTCACCAAGCACCGCATCCTCGTCCTGGGCGCGGGCTACGCCGGAGCCGGTGCGGCCGGCCGTCTCGCCAAGCGGCTGAACCGCGACGACGTGGCCATCACGCTCGTCAACGACGAGCCGGACTTCGTCGAGCGGGTACGCAACCACCAGCTGGCCGTCGGCCAGGAGCTCAAGCACCGCCCGTTCGACGCGATGTTCGCGGGCAGCGGCATGGAGCTGAAGATCGCGAAGGTGGCCGCGGTCGATGTGGACCGCAAGACCGTGCGGGTCGTCTCCACCGCCGGCGAGGAGGAGCTCGCGTACGACACCCTCGTCTACGCGCTCGGCAGCCGCTGGAACGACCACGGGGTCCAGGGCGCCGTCGAGCACGCTCACGAGGTGGCCAGCCGGGCCGGGGCGCTGCGGCTGCGCTCGCGTCTGGAGTCGCTCGAGCCCGGGCAGAAGGTCCTGGTCGTCGGCGGCGGGCTCACCGGGGTCGAGGCCGTGACCGAGATCGCCGAGACCCACCCCGGCCTCGACGTGGCGCTCGCCGCCCGCGGTGAGCTGGGCGACTGGCTCAGCACCAAGGGTGCGCAGCACCTGCGCAAGGTCTTCGGCAAGCTCGGCATCACCACGTACGAGCACACCTCGGTCGCCGCCGTCGAGGCGGACCAGGTGAAGACCGCGGACGGCGAGGCTGTCGCGGCCGATGTGACCGTGTGGACCACCGGGTTCGCCACCCACCCGATCGCCGAGGCCAGCGGCCTCCAGGTAACCGAGGGCGGCCAGATCGTGGTCGACGCCATGATGCGCTCGGTCTCGCACCCGGACGTGTACGCGGTCGGCGACGCCGGCTACGCGATGGGCGACACCGGCAAGCCGCTGCGGATGTCCTGCGCGACGGGCACGCCGATGGCGTGGCAGGCGGCGGACGCGATCACGGCGGAGCTGACGGGTCTCAAGCAGCCGAAGATGCCGCTGCGCTACTTCCAGCAGTGTGTCTCGCTCGGCCGCAAGGAAGGCCTGATCCAGTTCGTCACCGCCGACGACACCTCCAAGGAGCGGGTCCTGACCGGCCGCACGGCCGCGGTCTACAAGGAGCTGATCTGCAAGGGCGCCGCCTGGGGCGTGGCCAACCCGGGAGCCCTGGTGTTCTCGAAGGGGCGGCGCGTGGTGGGCGAGCCGGCGGCCGCCATGGCGACGGCCTGATGCGGCACCGGAGACGGGCGTTCCCCCTCGGTCCTACGAGGCGGGGGCGCCCGTTCCCCTGTGGCGGACCGTTCCCAGGTCGGCGCCCGTTCCCGCGTAGTACCTGAGACGGACCCCGAAGGATCCCGCCAGGAGGTGACGACGCCGTGACCTGGGGCGCATACCGTCATCTGCGTGAACGAGACAGCTCAGAACCCTCATGGCGCGAACCACCATGGCGTCCACACCGAGGCCCGGCTCATCCGGGGCGGTCTGGGTGCGCTGCGCGCCGACCTGTTCAGCGGTGCGTTCGCGTTCCGGCCGCTGCCTCCGCTGCCGGCCGGCCACCGGGCGATCCGCCGGATACCGAAGCGGCTGCGTCCGTACGGCACGTGGCTGCCGCACGGCCTGATCGTCCTGGCGGCCGCGTTCGTCTTCTTCCTCGGTGTCGCGGAGGGCGGCTCGTACGGCGATGACTTCGTGGGCCTGGTCCAGGGCCTGGCCGGCGCCGCTCCGGTGCTGCTCACCCTGTCCCGGCCCATCGCGGCGTTCTGGCTGTCCATGGCCTTCGGCGTCTTCGGGGTGGTGCTCGGCGGGGTCAGCTATGACGGCGCCTATCCCTGGACGGTCGCCGGATTCCTCGCCCATCTCGTCGTCATGACGCAGGTCGCCCTGCGCAACAGGCCACGGGTGGCGGCCGAGATGTGGCTGATCACCCTGGCCTTCGGCACCACGGTCGTCGGATACGAGGGCAACGGCGACGACGCCCTGATGGCCATGCTGGTCCTGTCCGCCTTCTCGCTCTCGGCCGCCGTGGCCCTCGGGGGCTGGAACTCGGCCAGGCAGGAAGTCGCCGTCAAGGAGGCCGAGGTGGCCGCCAAGGAGGAGGACACCCTGGCAGAGCGCTCCAAGCGCACCCGCCTCGAGGAGCGCACCAACATCGCCCGCGAGCTGCACGATGTGGTCGCCCACCACATGAGCGTCGTCGCGATCCAGGCCGAGGCGGCCCCGTACCGCGTGGAGAACGCTCCACCCGAACTGGTGCAGGCCTTCGTCACCATCCGCGAGAACGCGGTGGCCGCGCTCACCGAGCTGCGCCGCGTGCTCGGTGTCGTACGGGCGGAGGACTACGAGGCGCCGGACGCGCCCCAGCCGACGCTCGCCGACCTGGACGCGCTCGTGCGCAATGTGCGCGAGGCGGGCCTCACCGTCGACAAGACGGTCACGGGCGCCGTGCGCGAACTGCCGCCGGGCGTCGAGCTCTCCGCGTACCGGATCGTGCAGGAAGCCCTGAGCAACACACTCCGCCACGCGCCGGGGGCGGAGGCGAAGGTCGAAGTGGCGTACGTCCTGGGCGGATTGGGCCTGCGGATCGTCAACGGACCGCCCACCGGCCTGATCAAGACCTCACCCGGCGCCGGACACGGCATCACGGGCATGCGGGAGCGGGTGGCGATGCTGAGCGGGGTGATGACGGCGGGCGAGAGCGCGGACGGGGGCTACGAGGTGAGCGTGTTCCTGCCGGTGGCGCAGGCCGAGTCCGAGGAGGACGAGTCGTGACCATCCGCGTCGTCATCGTGGACGACCAGATGATGGTCCGCGAGGGCTTCTCCGTCCTCCTCAACGCGATGCCCGACATCGAGGTGGTCGGCGAGGCGGTCAACGGCCGCGACGCCATCGCCAAGGTGGCCGAACTGCGCCCGGACGTCGCGCTCATGGACATCCGTATGCCGGAACTCAACGGCATCGAGGCGACACGAGAGATCGTCGCCTCGTCCGCCGACACGAAGGTCCTGGTCCTGACCACCTTCGACCTCGACGAGTACGTCTACGAGGCCTTGCGCGCCGGCGCCTCGGGTTTCCTTCTGAAGGACGCCTCCGCCCGCCAACTCGCCGAAGGCGTACGGGTGGTGGCGGCGGGCGAGGCGCTCCTGGCCCCGGCCGTCACCAAGCGCCTGATCGCCGAGTTCACGAGACTGGGCAGCAGCTCCGCCCTCAAACCCCCGGCCCAGGACCAGATCGGCGACCTCACCGAACGCGAGACGGAGGTCCTGGTCCTCATCGCCCAGGGCCTCTCCAACCACGAGATCGCCTCCCACCTGGTCGTCGCGGAGTCCACCATCAAGACCCACGTCTCCCGCATCCTGGTCAAACTCGGCCTGCGCGACCGCACCCAGGCGGCGGTCTTCGCTTACGAGGCGCGGCTGGTGACGCCGGGTTAGCCCAGCTCAATTGGGTGTTGGCCCCGGGCAGGCCGGTGCTAGGGTCCCCGCAGTTCGTGCATGGGGGGATGGGCCCGGGGGGGCTTCGGACTTCGCGCGCTGCAACGGCCGACTGCCGTGTCCTCGCCATGCCTTCATCGCGGTTCTCGGAGGATGCATGCGAAGAATGCTCGTCACGGCGCTGGTGCCTGTGCTGGTTCTGGGGGGCGTGGGGGCGGCGGAGCTTGCAGCCGCGTCGGCTGTCGTGGCCGCTCCCGCCGCGGACGTGAAGGTGTGGGACACGCCGAAGGAGTTCGCGGTGGCCGAGGGGATGAGCACCCCTCTGGAGATGGTCACCACGAAGGACGGGGCCACGGTCGCAGTCTGGAACAGGGAGATCAACAGCACGCTGGAACTGAAGGTCGCCGTACGCCCTGCGGGCAGCGCGACGTGGGGTGCCGCGTATCAGCTGGCGACCCTGCCGGTCGGCCGTGAGGCCGTGAAGATGGTGTCGGGCACCGACGGTTCCGTGACCGTCGCGTGGGTGCACGACGAGGGGGCGACGTCGGTGCTGCGCACGTCCGTTCTGGCGCCGGGTGCGACTTCCTGGACTGCGCCGGAGGACGTGGCCTCGGGAACCTACGTGGGAGATGTCCGTCTTGCTGCCGGCCCTTCGGGCAGGACCGCGATCACGTGGTCGATTCAGGCCTCGCCTGCGTCCAACGTGTACTCGGCCGAGCGAACGGAAGCCGGCGGAACTTGGTCGGCCGGTACGCGGCTGGACACCACGGACGGTCGCGAGTTCATCGACTACTGGATCGATGTCGTGGTCTCCGGCGATGGATCCACGACTGCGGTTTGGATCGAGGAGACTGCCGAGACAGCTGTCCTCAAGGAGGCCACCAAGCCGGCAGGTTCCGGTACGTGGAGTGCTCCGAGGACCATTTCCGACGTCACGCGCGGGGTTTCCATGCCCCGACTGGCTCCCCTGCCTGACGGCTCTGTGATGTTGGTGTGGAAGTCCTGGTCCGCGCCGCACAGCGGCACGAAGTCCCTTGTGGCCACGCGCAAGGCCCAGGGCGCTGACACATGGGACGCTCCCGAGACGGTCAGTGTCACCATGCAGGATGCCCCCGAGACACCGCGGCCCTTGGTCGGTCCGAACGGTGAGGTCACTCTGGTCTGGATGCATCGGACTGACGAGGACGGGCTGCGGATGCGAGCAAGTACTCGTTCCGCGTCGGGCAGTTGGTTGCCGGTGGCGACTGTGTCAACTCAGGCCCCGATGGACTTCCTCGAAACCGACGCCGAGATCGGCGCGGACGGCACGATCCGGGCGGGATGGTCGCAGGAGCTCAGTGACGGCAAGCGAGTCTTCGCCACGGCAGCTCGCGTCAACGGTGTCTGGAGTGCCCCGAAGGTCCTCAGCGCGACGTCCGACTACGCGCAGGGCGTGGTCACCGCCGCGGCCGACGGCAACGCCACTGCCCTGTGGACCGTCAACATGGGCTCCTCGCACCAGCTGTGGAGTTCGGACACGTCCGCGGTCGACCCGACGCTCCCCGTGGAAGCGCACCACCGCGACTACGTCGGCAAAGACAAGATCGCCGACCTCTACACCGTCAAGACCACCGGCGAACTCGGCATCTACGGCGGCACCGCCAACGGCCGTGTCTCCACGCCCGTCAAGCGTGTGGCCTGGCCGACCTCCTCCACGCTGGTCCCGTTCGGCGATGTGAACGGGGACGGCTGCAACGACACCTTGGTGCGCAACAGCGCGGGCGAGCTGTACTCCTACCGCGCCGTCTGCGGGGCGGTGGTCGAGCCGACCGACCCGTCCGCCCGTATCGGCTCCGGCTGGAACGTGTACAACGCGTTCACCTCGCCGGGCGACCTCGACAAGGACGGCACCACCGACCTGCTGGCCCGCGAGACGTCCACCGGCCGGCTGTGGTTCTACGGCGGTGACGGCAAGGGCGCCTTCAAGCCGCGGACCCTCATCGGCGCCGGCTGGGGCCCCTACACCGTGACCGGCACGGGCGACCTCAACGGAGACGGCATCGGTGACCTGGTGGCCAGGGACTCCGACGGAATCCTCTGGAACTACCCCGGCAACGGCCAGGGTGCCTTCGGGACGCGCGTCCGCATCGGCGGCGGCTGGAACGTCTACAAGTCCGTCGTCGGCGTCGGCGACCTGACCGGCGACGGCAAGGAGGACCTGGTCGCCGCCGACGGGCAGGGCGCTCTCTGGCGGTACGACGGACTGGGTGACGGCACCTTCAAGACCCGGTTCCAGATCGGCACCAGCGGCTGGCAGAACTTCAAGTCCCTGAGCTGACATCACGTTTGACCGAGGCGGCCCCGGACCTGCACCGTCCGGGGCCGTCCCGCTACCTTCGGGAGATGCTGCCCTTCAGGCCCGGATCACCGGACTTCGCCGCCGACCCCTACCCCGCGTACGCCGAACTCCGTGCCGCAGGACGGGCGTTGTGGTTCGAGAGCTCGCGCCAGTGGCTGATTCCGCATCATGCCGATGTGTCCGCGCTGCTCAGGGACCGGCGGCTGGGGCGGACCTACCTGCACCGGTATACGCACGAGGAGTTCGGGCGGACGCCGCCGGCGCCCGAGCACGAGCCGTTTCACACGCTCAACGACAACGGGCTGCTCGATCTGGAGGCCCCGCGGCACACCCGGATCCGGCGGCTGGTCTCCAAGGCGTTCACGCCTCGTACGGTGCAGCGGCTTCAGCCGTACGTGGAGGAGCTGGCCGGCGAGCTGGTGGCACGGATCGTGGCCCAGGGCGGGGGCGATCTCGTGACGGAGCTCGCCGAACCGCTGCCCGTGGCCGTGATCGCCCAGATGCTGGGCATTCCGGAGGGCGATCGTGCGCTGTTGCGGCCCTGGTCCGCGGATATCTGCGGGATGTACGAGCTGAATCCGGATGAGGAGACGGCGCGGAAGGCCGTGGCCGCGTCGGTCGAGTTCTCCGCGTATCTGCGCGAGTTGATCGCCGAGCGCCGCAAGGAGCCGGGGGAGGATCTCATCTCCGGGCTGATCGCCGCGTATGACGAAGGTGAGCGGCTCAGCGAGCAGGAGATGATCTCCACCTGTGTGCTGCTGCTCAACGCCGGTCATGAGGCGACGGTGAATACGACCGGGAATGGGTGGCTTGCGCTGTTCCGGAATCCGGAGCAGATGGAGCTGATGGCCCGGATCGCGCAGATTGCGGTGATCGGGGGCGCCGGTTCCGAAAAGTTGTCCACAGCTGTGGATGAACTGATGCGCTACGACACCCCGCTGCATCTCTTCGAGCGCTGGGTCCTCGAGGACATCGAGGTGGGCGGCGTACGGATCCCGAAGGGCTCGGAGGTCGCACTGCTCTTCGGGTCCGCGAATCGCGATCCGGCGGTCTTCCGGGACCCGGACCGGCTCGACCTGACCCGCCGGGAGAACCCGCATGTCTCGCTGGGGGCGGGGATCCACTACTGCCTGGGCGCACCGCTCGCCCGTATCGAACTCGCCGCGTCCTTCGGCCAGTTGCTGCGGCAGGCGCCTGCGCTGCGGCTCGCGGGGGAGCCGCAGCGCAAGGACGGTTTCGTGATCCGGGGGCTGGCGACCCTTCCGGTCGAGGTGTGAGTCAGTTCTGCATGTCCCTGCGCCGCAGCCCCACCAGGCCGGCGACGGTGAACACGGCCGCGAGCGCGAGCTGGACGAGGACCGGGGTCCACTGCATCTCGTTGCCCGGCAGCTTCGGCAGGTGCTCGAACGGGGACAGGTTCATCACCGCGGACGGCAGGTTGAGCGCCGCGCCCAGCCAGCCGAGGCCCAGGGACAGGCCCGCGTACGCCCAGCCGAGGGCGGCGACGCGGGGCAGCAGCCCGTAGACGAGCACCGCGAACGAGCCGAGCAGCCAGACCGCCGCGGTCTGGACGAGGACCGCGCCCAGGACCGGACCGAAGTCCTTGCCGTAGCCGAGGGCCAGGCCCAGGCCGCCGAGCAGCATGATCAGGGCCGCGCCGCCGAACGCCACGTACAGGTGGCCGACGGCCCACTGGACGCGGCCGACCGCGCCCGCGAGGATCGGCTCCGCGCGCTGGGAGGTCTCCTCGCCGTTGAGCCGGAGCACCGACTGCACCGCGTACAGCGCGGCGAGCATCGCCAGCATGCCGATCATCGCGGCCAGGAAGGAGTTGGTGACGCCGGCCTGGCCGCCCATGCGCTCCAGGATCTCCTTGGTCTGCTCGTTGTCGCCGACCAGATCCGCCGCACCCTCGGTCATCGTGCCGAACATCAGCCCGGCGAGCAGGAACCCGATGCCCCAGCCGAGCAGCGAACCGCGCTGCAGCCGCCAGGCCAGCGAAGTGGCCGTGGACAGGCTCCCGTCGGCCGGTCCGGGGCGGGCCGGCAGGAAGCTCATCCCGACGTCGCGGCGGCCCGCGAGGTTGTACGCGACGGCGCCCTGGACCACGATCACGGCCGCGAACAGGAGCACCACCCACCAGCGTTCACCGGCGAAGGCGCGCATGTTCTCGGCCCAGCCGATGGGAGAGAGCCAGGTCAGGACGTGCGAGCCGTCGGTCGAGGCCGCGTCGCCCGCCGCCTTGAGCGCCCACGCCACACCGAGTACGGCGGCGGTCAGGCCCTTCGCGAGCCGCGCGGTCTCGGTGAGTTGGGCCATCACGGCCGCCATGGTCGCGAAGACCATGCCCACCCCGCCGATCGCGAGGCCGAGTGCCAGGGCGCCCGCGGCGCCTTCACCCGCGAGGCCGAGGGTGGTGAGCAGCGCGATACCGGCGTTGGCGATCAGCGCCACGAGCAGCGCCGCGGTGAGCGGCGCGCGCCGGCCCACCATCGCCGAGGACAGCATCTCCTGCCGCCCGGTCTCCTCCTCCTCGCGCGTATGCCGTACGACGATCAGCAGGCTCATCACGGCGGCGAACGCGGCCATGAACGCCACGTACCGCCACGAGACCAGCGCCCCGAGCGAGTCGTCGAAGACCGGACCGTACAGGGAGCGCAGTGAACTGTTCGTCGTCATCGAGGAGATGACGCTCGCCCGCTCCTCGGGGGTGCCGTAGACGGCGCCGAGCGAACCCGCTGCGCTCGCCGTGGTCCCGCCGATCGCGAGCACCCACAGCGGCAGCATGATCCGGTCGCGGCGCAGGGCGAGGCGCAACAGGGCGCCCGTTCCCGCGAGATGGCGGTTCCCGCCGGTGCGTGGAGCGAAGGTGGTGTCGGCCACGGCAGTCATCGCGCCATCGCCTCTTCCGTACGGACCTCGTCCTGGTAGTGCCGCATGAACAGCTCTTCCAGGGTGGGCGGCGTGCTGGTCAGCGTCCGTACACCGGAGTCGGTGAGCGACCTGAGCACCGCGTCGAGCTTGTCCGAGTCGACCTGGAGGCGGACCCGGTTGCCCTGGATGTCGAGGTCGTGCACACCGGGCAGTTCGCTCAACCCGTTGGGCGGGCCCGCGAGTTCGGCGGATACGGCGGTACGGGTCAGATGGCGCAGATCGGCGAGCGAACCGGTCTCCACCGTCGCGCCCTTGCGGATGATCGAGACGCGGTCGCAGAGCTCCTCGACCTCGCTGAGGATGTGGCTCGACAGGAGCACGGTCCGGCCGCGGGACTGCTCCTCGCGCACGCACTCCTGGAAGACCTCCTCCATGAGCGGGTCGAGCCCGGAGGTCGGCTCGTCGAGGATCAGCAGGTCGACGTCCGAGGCGAAGGCCGCGACCAGGGCGACCTTCTGCCGGTTGCCCTTGGAGTACGTACGGCCCTTCTTGGTCGGGTCCAGCTCGAAGCGCTCGATCAGATCCGCGCGCCGCGCCTTGTCGAGGCCGCCGCGGAGCCTGCCGTACAGGTCGATGACCTCGCCGCCGCTGAGGTTGCGCCACAGGGTCACGTCACCGGGGACGTAGGCGATACGGCGGTGGAGCTCCACGGCGTCGTTCCACGGGTCCTTGCCGAGCAACTGGGCGGCGCCGGAGTCGGCGCGCAGGAGACCGAGCAGCACGCGGATGGTCGTGGACTTGCCGGCCCCGTTCGGGCCGAGGAAGCCGTGCACCTCGCCGGTCTCGACTTCGAGGTCGAGTCCGTCCAGAGCGTGTGTCTTGCCGAACGACTTGTGCAGTCCGGAGACGGTGATTGCCTTCGTCATGTTTTTGAACGTACGGTACTTTCAGAAATTTGTGAAGTTAAGGAAGCGTATAAACTCGGGGTCGCGCCGGTGAGCAGGGGAGATGATCGGGACATGGCCGCAGAGAACGACCGCGAGAACGTGGGGGACGAGCGGGACGAGCGGGACGAGCGGGTGGACCAGTTCGTGGAGACCTTCGCCGCGCAGCTGGCGGAGGCCGGCATGCAGCGGATGCCGGCGCGCGTCTTCGGAGCCCTGCTCTCCTCCGAGTCCGGCGCCATGAGCTCGGCCGAGCTCAGCCGGCGGCTCAAGGTCAGCCCGGCGGCGATCTCCGGCGCGGTGCGGTATCTGGCGCAGGTGCACATGGTCTCGCGCGAGCGTGAACCCGGTTCGCGCCGTGAGCGCTACCGGGTCCACGCCTCCTCCTGGTACGAGGCGCTGACCAACCGCGATCAGGTCCTGAAGCGCTGGGAGGGCACCCTCAGGGAGGGCGTCGACAGCGTCGGCGCCGATACGGCGGCGGGCCGGCGGATGTCGGAGACGCTGGAGTTCTTCGAGTTCCTGGAGCGCGAGCTGGCGGGGCTCCTGTCCCGGTGGCGGGCGCACCGGGACGAGGTGTTCGGCCAGGCGCCGTAGCCCCACCGGTCAGCCGAAGCGCCTCACCACTCAGCCGGACTCACCGGGGCAGCGTCAGCGCCCACGCCCCCGCCCGCACCGTCCACGTCCGCGTGCGTACCGGGCCCGCCGTGAGCGCGTCCGCCCGGTAGCGGAAGTCGGGTCCGGACACCGTGACCGTGCGGGCCCGCGCCCGCAGTGCCGGCGCCGCGGCGCCCACCGACGTCGGGCGGACCTCGATCCGCGCGAAACCTCCCCACGATGTCGCCACACAGACGTCCTCGACCGGCTGGTCCAGATCGACGAGCGTGACCCCGTCCACCTCGACCCGCAGCCGCGAAGGCCCCGGTGAGGCGGCCGGGGACGGCCGTACGAGGGTGCGTACGAGCGACTGGCAGGTCCTCAGCGGCGGCGCCCACCAGGGATCCGGACCGTGCGCGGCGGCCGGCAGCGCGGGGATCCGCAGGTCGCCGAGGACCACGCCGTCGCTGTCGTCGACCAGGAGGTCGAGCTGCCGGGCCTCACCGTCCAGGACCGCCGAGGCGGCGGCGACCGTGCCGGAAGGCACTCCGAGCGCCTGCGCGAGCTGGTTCAGCGTGCCGACGGGGATCAGCGAGAGGACCGACGAGGCGAGCTCGCGCTCCCGGTGGAGCACGGAGACCGCCCGCAGCAGGGCCCGGTCGTCGCCGACGACCACCGGTCTGCGCGAGCCCCGGCGCTGCAGCGCCCGGGCGAATTCCTCCGGACCGTCCGGGAGACAGATCTTCACCGACCCGCAGGACCGTGCGCACAGCACGTCCTTGGCGATACGGACGGACTCGCCGTCCATGCGTCTGGCGGCGGGATCGATGACGACAAGGAGCGGCTGGTGGCCCTTCTCAGCGGGTGCTGGAGCCGACACCTCGGTCCTTCCTCAAGGTACGGGGTAGCATCTTTGTGCAAGAGCCCCTTGCGCTATTGCGCCAGGGGTTTCGTCTATTCCGGGGCACCGGTCCGACGTATGCGGTCAATGGAGTCCGCCAGGTGTACGTAGCGCGTACGCCCCTGACCTTGGACATGCCCCGCCCGGAAGGGGTGTACGCCTGTGCCCGCACTTGTGCTGCTCGGTGCTCAGTGGGGTGACGAGGGCAAGGGAAAGGCCACCGACCTGCTCGGCGGCTCAGTTGACTATGTGGTGCGTTACCAGGGCGGCAACAATGCCGGTCACACGGTTGTCGTAGGCGACCAGAAGTATGCGCTCCACCTGCTCCCCTCCGGCATCCTCTCGCCCGGATGTACCCCGGTCATCGGCAACGGTGTCGTCGTCGACCCGGCCGTCCTGCTCTCCGAGCTGAGCGGGCTGAACGACCGCGGTGTCGACACGTCCAAGCTCCTGATCAGCGGCAACGCCCACCTGATCACGCCGTACAACGTCACCGTCGACAAGGTGACGGAACGGTTCCTCGGCAAGCGGAAGATCGGCACCACCGGTCGCGGCATCGGCCCGACGTACGCGGACAAGATCAACCGCGTCGGCATCCGCGTGCAGGACCTGTACGACGAGTCGATCCTCACCCAGAAGGTCGAAGCGGCTCTCGAGGTCAAGAACCAGCTGCTCACCAAGCTGTACAACCGGCGCGCGATCGAGTCCGGCAAGATCGTCGAGGAGATGCTCCAGTACGCGGAGCAGATCAAGCCCTTCGTCGCGGACACCACGCTGATCCTGAACAACGCCATCGACGAGGGCAAGGTCGTCCTCTTCGAGGGCGGCCAGGGCACGCTGCTCGACGTGGACCACGGCACGTACCCCTTCGTCACGTCCTCGAACCCGACCTCGGGCGGCGCGTGCACGGGTGCCGGTGTCGGCCCGACGAAGATCTCGCGGGTCATCGGCATCCTCAAGGCGTACACGACCCGTGTCGGTGCGGGCCCGTTCCCGACCGAGCTCTTCGACAAGGACGGCGAGGACCTGCGCCGGATCGGCGGCGAGCGTGGTGTGACCACCGGCCGTGACCGCCGCTGCGGCTGGTTCGACGCCGTGATCGCCCGCTACGCCACCCGCGTCAACGGCCTCACGGACTTCTTCCTCACCAAGCTGGACGTGCTGACCGGCTGGGAGCAGATCCCGGTCTGCGTCGCGTACGAGATCGACGGCAAGCGCGTCGAGGAACTCCCGTACTCCCAGACGGACTTCCACCACGCGAAGCCCATCTACGAGTACCTGCCGGGCTGGTCCGAGGACATCACCAAGGCCCAGACCTTCGCGGACCTGCCGAAGAACGCGCAGGCGTACGTGAAGGCCCTGGAGGAGATGTCGGGCGCGCCGATCTCGGCGATCGGTGTGGGCCCGGGCCGGACCGAGACGATCGAGATCAACTCGTTCCTGTAGGCCGCGTTCCGCGCGCAGAGCGCCCCGGCCCCGGGTCATTACGGGGCCGGGGCGCTCTCGCGCTCACAAGGCGATCAGCCGCACGCGGTTCCCGCACAGCTTGGTCATGTCGTCGATGTCCGAGGTCAGCAGGGCCACCGGTCCGGGCTGGCGCAGAGCCATCTCGGCGACTGTCGCATCGATCGCGTACTTGTGACCGTGCAGTCCGCTTGCCTTCAACAGTTCCGCGGCCGCCTTCGCGGTCTGCTCCGTCACGGGCTCGACGCGCACGCGGGACAGCGCCCAGCGCAGCCGCGGCAGGTTCACCCGGGTGTGGCTGACCTCCACGATGGTGTTTGCGCAGATCGCGAAGTCGGCGCCGGTCGACTGGAACAGCTGGACCATGGCAAGGAACTTGCGGTCCTGAGCGATCCAGGCCGACAGGCCCTCGGAGTCCAGGACCACGGTCTCGACGTGCTGCTTCATGCTGCTCCCGGAGCCCCCTCGGCGGGGCCGGAAATCCTGGCCTCCGCCTCGGCCAGTTCCTCCTCGGTGAACGCCCCGTGTTCCTCCTGGTAGCGCTGCAGGTCGGCGCCGATGAGCTGGTGGCGCAGCTGACGGGCGACGGCCTCGGCGACGTAGCCGGAGACGTTGTCCGTGAGCTTCTTGAGCTCCCTTACCTGCTCGGCAGGAAGGGTCACCGTGATCCGTGTCGTGTCGGCCATGCGGGAAGCATACTGCGGTATGCACCTGTCGGGGGCAGGTTTGCCGGGTGGGCCCGCCGAAGCAGGTTTGCCGGGGTGGGCCCACCGCGCCCATGAGCCTCACGCGTCGAACGTCGTCTCCCGCCCCACCTTGTCCCACGCCGTGAGGTCCGCGCGGACCTGGTCCAGGTGGCCGAGGATCGTGTCGATCGAGTCGCCGCCCAGGGCCAGACGCAGCGGGGTCTCCTCGGCGTTCAGGGCGGCGAGGACCGCTGCCGCCGCCTTCGCCGGGTCGCCCGCCTGGGTTCCGCCGCCGGTCTCCACGTAGGTACGGGTCGCGCCGACCGTCGCCTCGTAATCCTCGATCTCGCCCTTGCTCAGCGAGTGGTTGCCGAACAGGCTGGTGCGGAAGGCGCCGGGTTCGACGATCAGGACGTCGATGCCGAGCGGTTTCACCTCCGCATGAAGCGCCTCGGACAGACCCTCGAGGGCGAACTTCGTCGCGCTGTACGCCCCGAAGCCGGCCATCGACATCTGCCCGCCCACGCTGCTGAGCTGCACGATCGCGCCCGAGCGCCGGGCCCGCATGTGCGGCAGGACCGCGCGCGTCAGGGCCGCGGGGCCGAAGAAGTGCACATCGAAGAGCGAGCGGAGGTCCGCGTCGCTGTTCTCCTCGACCGAACCGACGTGCGTACGGCCCGCGTTGTTGACCAGGACGTCGATGCGGCCGTGCCGCGCCACGATGTCCGCGACCACCTGGTCGATCGCGTCCGTGTCGGTCACGTCCAAGGTGACGGCCTCGACCTGGTCCGGGTGGGCCGCGACCAGATCGTCCAGGGTGCCGGTGCGGCGGGCCGCGGCCACGACCACGTCGCCCGCGCCGACCGCCGCCTCGGTGAACGCCCGTCCGAAACCGCTGTTCGCTCCCGTGATCAGCCAGACCTTGCTCATGTTCCCCAACCCCTTCAAGTGGCTTTGCTGCTTACGGAGTTCAGCATCTGCTTACGGAGTTCAGCATCTGCTTACGGGGTTCAGCCTCTCCCGGCCGCCCCTTCCCCGTCCAAGACCCACCGTGATAACCATCGGTTATGGATGTACACGGACGGGACCTGCGCTACTTCGTGACGGTCGCCGAAGAGCTGCACTTCACGCGGGCCGCCGAGCTGCTCTACGTATCGCAGCCCGCGCTGAGCAAGCAGATACGGGCCCTTGAACGGCAGTTGGGCGTCCCGCTCTTCGACCGCGACCGGCACGGGGCCCGGCTGACGCCGGCCGGTGCAGCACTTCTGCCGCACGCACGGCGGGTACTCGCGGAGTGGGACGCCGCCTCGGAAGCGGTCGAGTCGGCTAAGCGGCGGCAACGGGCCACGCTCGTCGTCGGGATGAGCCACAGCCCGGCGCGCGGCGGGCTGCGGCCTGCGATCAGGTCGCGGTTCACCGAGGCGTGCCCCGCGGCCGAGGTGCGGATGCGGCAGGTCAGGTGGGAGGACCCGACGGCGGGGCTCGCGGACGGTTCCAGTGATGTCGCCTTCGTGTGGCTGCCGTTGGCGGATGCGGAGCGCTACCGGTGGGTGGTGCTCGCCACGGAGGCGCGGCAGGTGGCGCTCCCGGAGGACCACCCGCTGGCGGCGCGCGAGCGGATCGCTTTCGCCGACCTCCTCGACGAACCCTTCCTCGCACTGCCGCCCGAGGCCGCCGAACTACGGGACTACTGGCTGGCGTTGGACGAGCGCGGTGGCCGGCCGGCGAAGATCGGCGCGGAGATCGCGAGCGTCGACGAGACGTACGAGGCGCTGGTGGACGGGCGCGGGGTGTGCCTTGTGGCCTCGGGCAATGTGCCGTTGGTCGCCCGTGGCGGCGTGGTCACGCGCCCGGTCGACGGCGTGACGCCGAGCCGGTTCGCGCTGGCCTGGCGGGCGGATGACACAGGGCCGCTCGTACGGGCTTATGCGGAGGCGGCGCGGTTGGCGGTGGCGGGGCCCGAGGCGGCTTCGGTGGCTCGGGCCTGAAGCGGTGCGGCCCGCGGCCCTGAGCACCGCAGGGAGCGGCCCCGGTTCCGGCCGCCTCAGGCGCGTGGCCGCGCCTTGATCAGTGCACCCGCCAGGGCCGCGAGCAGCATGAGGCCCGCGGACCAGGTGAGCGCCGAGGTGTAGAGGGTCTCCCCTTTCCGTACGGAGTCGGAGACGGTGCCGAGCAGGACGCCGCCGAACACGACACCGATCTGCTGTGCGGTGAGCGCCGCCGCCCCGCCGGCCGCCGAGTCCTGTGCCGCGAGCCCGCTCGTGGCGAGGCTGAGCAGCGGCGCGAGCGCGAGCCCGAGCCCGAATCCGGTGAGTGTCAGGGTGGGCAGCGCGTCCAGGACGTAGGAGCTGTGCGCGGGGAGAACCCCCGGCAGGAACAGCCCGAGCACCGCGAGGAGCAGCCCCGACAGGATGAGGGCGCGCGGCGCCACCGTCGGCTGCAGCCGGGTGGCGGCCAGGAGGGAGCCGAGGGCGACGGAGGCGGCGAAGGGCAGCATCGCGGCGCCGGCCGGGAGCGGGGCGTACCCGAAGGCGTCCCGCAGCTGGTGGCTCAGCCCCGGCACCAGGGAGTACAGGGCACAGGCCGCGAGGAGCAGCGCGAGCAGGGCGGCCACGTGGTCGCGGTCACGCAGCAGCGATGACGGCAGCAGAGTGCCGGAGCGGCGCAGCTGCGACCAGACGAAGGCGCCCAGGAGCACCGCACCACAGCAGAACGCGGCCGTCACGGACAGCGGGCTCCCGCCGAGGCCGGGGCGCCCGCCGAACGCGAACATGGCCCCGGCCAGAGCGGCGAGCAGGACACCCGGCAGGTCGAACCGGGCGCCGCGCCGCAGCGGCAGGTCCCGCGTCCCGGCGGCCGCGCCGGCCAAGGTCAGCAGGGCGAGCAGCGCGAAAGCGTACAAGGACAAACGCCACACCAGGTACTCGTGCAGCGCGCCGGCCGGCAGCTGGACGAACGCCTCGCCGCCGACGGCCACCAGGACGTACACGCCGAAGGCCCGTGCGCGCTCGCGTACTTCGGTGAAGTGGCCGGCCACCAGTCCGAGCGCCGAGGCCGAGATCAGCGCCGCGGCGGCGCCTCGCAGCCCCATGCACACGGCGAAGGCCGTCGCAGAGGGCGTGAGGCCGCTCAGCACGGCGGCCGCGGACATGGTGGCGAGTCCCGTGACCAGCATCCGCTTGCGCCCGACCAGATCCGCGAGGTGTCCGGCGCCGAACAGGAGGCCGGCGAAGCAGGCCACGTAGGCGAAGAAGCTCCAGTTCAGGTCGTCGTGGGAGGCGTTCAAATCGGACATGACGTCCGATGTCGTCATCGCGGCGAGCGTGAGGTCGAGCAGGACGAGGAGCTGGGCCGACGCCGCCCAGGCCAGCGTCGTCCAGCGTTTCGAGTGCCGTCCCGGTAGGTCGGGGGTGGTGGACGGCGGCCCGACGGGCACCGGCGGCGGACCGAACCCCTGGGCAGGACCGAAGCCCTGCGGCACACCGTCCGAGGGCGTCGTCGGGCTGTACGCGGGCGACTGGTGCGCCGGAGCCGGTGCCTGGGCCGGGACTTGGGGCTGAGGGGCCGGGACCTGCGGCTGAGCAGTCGGCACTTGCGGCTGCGCGGCCGGGCCCTGCGGCGTGGGACCGGCAGGTACCCGTGTCTGCGGCGCGAAATCCAGCAACTGCGCTGCATGCCGCCCTAGTTGGGCGAGCACCGCCCCCGGCAGCCACTCCCCGGCACCCATCGCCGCCGTCCGTTCCATGACCTGGGCGGGCGCGGGCCGCTGCGACGGGTCCTTGTGCAGACAGTCCCGTACGAGCGGGAGAATCCCTTCCGGTACGCCGGTGAGGTCCGGCTCCTCCTCCGCGATACGGAACAGGTGGGCGTTGAGCCCCGTGGTCCCCGCGCCGAACAGCAACCGCCCCGTCGCCGCGTACACCAGCACCGCGCCGAGGCAGAACACATCGCTGGCGGGCGTGAGTTCGAGCCCTCGCACCTGCTCGGGCGACATGAACCCGGGCGAGCCGATCAGCATCCCCGTGTGCGTGAGCAGACTGTCGGCGGTCAGGCTGTCCATCGCGCGCGCGATGCCGAAGTCGATGACCCGCGGGCCGTCCACTGTGACCAGGACATTGGACGGCTTCAGGTCGCGGTGGATCAGACCCGCCGCGTGCACGGCCGTCAGGGCCTCGGCGAGACGGTGCGCCAGGACCCGTACGGACGACTCCGGCAGCGGACCGAAGTCCTTGGCCACCACGGTCGTCAGGTCGGGCCCGGGGATGTACTGCGTGGCGACCCAGGGCACCGACGCGTCCGTGTCCGCGTCGAGCACATCGGCCGTCCACGCACCCCCGACCCGCCGCGCCGCGGCCACCTCGCGCGCGAACCGCCGCCGGAACTCGGGGTGCGCCGCATGCTCGGCCTGCACCACCTTCACGGCGACGGTGCGGCCGGCTTCCGAGCGGCCCAGATAGACCAGGCCCATGCCGCCGGCGCCGAGGCGGGCGATCAGGCGATACGGGCCGATGCGGGTCGGGTCTTCCGTGATCAGCTGGTCCACAGCAGGAAGGTAGACCAGGTGGCCACGCCAAGTAACCGCTATGGCAGAAGAGTTGAGGACCGTGACACGCGTGACATGGCCATCACATTCACGGCGCCGTTCACCGCGGCGCTCACTCCGCCCGCACCAGCTCCGCCGGCTCGCTCCCCAATCCCCGCCAGTCCTCCACGAGCAGCTTGCCGCCCGCGTACGGAGTGACCCGCTCGCTGCCGCGTGCCCCGCAGTCACCGCCCGAGGGCTTCGACGAAGGCCCGTACACCAGGCCCTTGTCGACCGAGGCGAGCACCTGGGTGGTCGTGCACGGTGTCCCGTACCGCTTGTCGACCACCGTGATCTTCGCCGTGCCGACCGCGCCCGCCTCGACGGTGAACCAGATCTTGTTCCGGTTCCCCTCCATGTCCAGGGCCTGCCACTTGCCGATGTACGAGTCCGGCACGGAGGTCCCCGCGCGGCTGAGCCGCACGGCGCCCGCGGACGACTTCAGGTTCAGCACATCTGCCGAGCCGATGGTCAGCGACATCTCGGTGGGGAACTCGCACTTGGCGGGGTTGCGCTGGAGCGGCTGGTCCCCGCCGTTCAGCTCCAGGGTGGAGGCGTCGGCGGAGACGGCGACCGACTTGCGTACGCACATCCAGTCGTTGCCGACGTCCACCGAGGTCGCGACCGTCTCGCCTTCGCGGCCCGCGCCGATGTCGATACGGAGGATGCCGCCGCCCCCGGGCAGCTCGCCCTCCCAGCCGCCGACGAAACCGTCGGCGACCCGGCCGTCGCCGCCCGAGCCTCCGGACGCGCCGCCGTCCTGGCCGGAGCGGGAGGCCGAAGGGCCGGGCGACTTCTTGCCCTTCCCCTTGTCCTGCGACGGCTTGGGCGAGGGCGGCGCGGATCCGCTGGGGGACTGGCTCGCCCCGCCCGCGCCGGACGTCCCCTTCGCGTCCGTGCGGTCCTTGCCGTCGTCGCCCGGGTTCAGTACGTACGCCAGTGACGCGGCCGCGCAGACGGCAAGGACCGCACCCGTCGCGATCAGACCGGTGCGCTTCTTGCGCCTGTCGGCCGGTTCCGGCGACGGCCCGGCGGCCGCCGGCTCCCGTACGGGCACCTCCGCCGCGAGGAGTGCCGAGGCGTGCCGGGCGAGCAGCGCCAGTACGGGCTCCGGCAGCCAGGGCCCGAGCGGATCGGGGTTGGTGAGCTCCAACAGCCGTTCGGCATCCGGCCGTTCACCGGGCTCTTTCCTCAGACACTCCCGTACGAGCTCGAGAATCCCCTCCGGTACGCCCTCCAGCTCCGGCTCCTCGAAGGCGACCCGGAACATCAGCGCGTGCGCCCCGCTCTCCCCGCCTTCGAAGGGCCCGCGCCCGGTCGCCGCGAAGACCAGCGCGCACCCGAGCGAGAACACATCGCTCGCGGGCGTGAGCCGCTCGCCCCGCACCTGCTCGGGGCTCATGAAGCCGGGCGAACCGAGCACCGCACCGGTCTGCGTCAACTGCCCGCCGGTGACCGTGTCCAGGGCGCGGGCGACACCGAAGTCGATGACGCGGGGGCCGTCGGCGGTGACGAGGATGTTGGAGGGTTTCAGGTCGCGGTGGATCAGGCCGGCGTCGTGGATGGCGTGCAGGGCCTGGACGAGCCGGTTGGCGAGGATCCGCAGCGAATCCTCCGGCAGCGGCCCGAACTCCCTTGCCACCAGCGCCTGCAGCGACATTCCCGGGATGTACCCGGTGGCGACCCACGGGACCGCCGCGTCCGTATCGGCGTCGATGACGGGCGCGGTCCACTCCCCGCTCACCCGCCGCGCGGCGGTCACCTCCCGCGCGAACCGCTCCCGGAACTCGCTCTGCCCGGCCAGCTCACTGTGCACCAGCTTCACGGCGACGGTCCGCCCGGCACCGGCCCGCGCGAGAAACACCCGCCCCATGCCACCGCTCCCGAGCCGCCCGATCAGCGTGTACGGACCGATACGGCCCGGCTCGTCGGGCGCGAGGGATTCGAGGCCGTCCATGGATTGCTTCGCCTCTCCTGCCAACTGCTCGGTGAACTCAGGGGACTTGCCGCGCCCAAGGGCTCGCGCTCGGATCCTCGCACACCGTTGCGAACGCCCGCGCGCCCTTGCCCGGCCTTGCTCCGGCAGGCTCTCGTCCTGCACTGGTGGAGAGACGAGTTGCGCATGGTCCGCGGTTTCAGGCAGCGCGATGTGTGGGCGCGAGCCGCGCCCGACGCCCGTACGACACCGCCGCGATGAGCAGACCGGCCCCCCACACCACGAACTGCGGGATCCCGTAGACGGTGATCCAGCGGCTGAAGATGCCGGGGTCGTTCCACTGGGCGACGGTCTGGAAGGTGGCGAAGGCGGTGTAGGCGAGGAGGAAGACCGCGACCGTGACGGCCGTGGTGGTCAGGGTGCGGCGCGGGACCCTGCGGCCGTGGACCAGGGGGACCCAGGCCGGGAACACCAGGCCCCAGGGGCGGACCAGACTCAGGGCGAGGACGCCGGCCAGGGCGGCAAGGGAGTTGAGGAGGAAGAGGTAGGGGCCGCCGCCGGCCGCGTACCAGTCACGGAACTTGTTCGCGTCGGCCCAGAGCGGAACGCCGCATGCCCACACGGCATGCAGGGGGATGAAGCCGACGGTCGCGGAGAGCGCGGAGGCGTACGCGGCGCGGACGGCGCGACGCGGTGGCGGCGGGAGGGTGGGGACTGCTGCGGGTGCGGAGTCCGACGTGGTGGTTCTGGGCATGGCGGGGCCCCCGGAAGTAGTGGAGTGTGGAGTGGCGAGCGCGATGTGCGCTCGCCACTGACTGTTCCAGCGGCGGCGGGCCGGCACATCCGCGCTCAGGGCGGTGATCGCTCATCCCCGGGAGCGACTCCGGTGCGGGCCTCCCGCCCACGTGGGGGAGGCCGCGTGCGACCGGGTCACGCCGACGGGCTCTCGGCCCGACCGGGTCACGCCGACGGGCTCTCGGCCCGACCGGTTCACGCCGACGTGCTCCCGGCCCGACCGGTTCACGCCGACGGGCTCCCGGCCCGACCGGTTCACGACCCGCAGATCTTCAGGCCCTCCGGCGTATAGCAGGGCAGATGCCCATGGGTGCGGACCACGTCCTGGCCGCTGCCGCGCATCGCGTAGTTGAGGAAGCTCGACGCCAAGGAGTCGGCCGGCGGACGGCCGTACGTATGGGCGTACTCGATCTCGCGGAAGGGATAGGCGCCGTCGATGGCCGGTCGGTGGCCGTCCAGGGTGAGGTGGCGGACGCCCTTGGTCGGAGTGCCCGTGCGGAGCTCGCTGTAGCCGATCGCGCCCGGGAGGTCGGCGACCGTGGCCAACACCTGGTCCGTGGAGTCGAGTTCGCAGCGGAACACCTTGGCCCGTGGGTCGCTCTTCTCGTGGCAGTCCGCGGAGGACTCGGCCGGCTCGAAGCCGTGCAGGATGCGGCGCTGGAAGACGCCGCGCGTACCGGAGTTGGAGTTGCGGCTGGCCAGGATGACCGGGAGGTCGGCGCCGCCCAGCTGCGACCACCTGCGGATCTCGCCCGTGTAGAGGCGGCGGACGTCGCGCAGGGAGAGGTTCTTCACGCCCACCTTGTCGTTGACGACCAGCGCGAACGCCGAGACCGCGACCCGGTTCTCCGTCAGCTGCTCGTCCTCGGCGGACTTGGGCCCGTCGGACAGGGTGACGAGGGCCGGTGAACCGGTCTTCTGCGACTCCCCGGCCTCCTTCAGTTCGCGGATGCCCGCCGCGCTGCCTCGGGCGTCCACGGTGATCTGCGAACCGGGGCAGTCCTGCTCGTACTTGGCGGCGAGCTCCTCGGCCACCGGCTTGAACGCCGTCGAGCCGACGACCTTGAGCGAGCCCTTCTCGCAGCCTATGGGCGGCGGCGTCTCGCCGCGCACCATCACCAGCGTGGAGAGCGTGATGACGCAGGCGGTGAGGAGGACGGTCAGCACGCGGGCCGGTCTGCTGAACAGGGGCGGGGTGTCGTCGAGGGTCGTGGACTGCGTCTCCACCACATCGCCGTCCACCAGATCACCGATGATGCGCACCGGGCTGTCCGTGGCACCGCCGCCGAGCAGGACGAGCAGCTTGAAGTGCTTGCCCTTGTTGAGCGGTACGCGCGGGATGTACAGGCGGTTGCCGTCATGGCGCAGTCCGGTGGCCGCCGAGAAGTGGCCCATCATGTGCTCGGTGCGGGGCGGCAGGGTCACCGCTATACCGCGGACGGTGCGGCCCTCGAACTCCGCGATCAGACCGTGCAGTTCGGCGCTGTCGTAGTCCTCGCGGCCGATCGCCTGCGAGCCGTCGTTCTCGAAGCGCAGGAGGACGAGGGTGGCGTCCGCCATGCCGCGGGTCTCGTTGAACAGGCCCAGGCGTACGTTCGCCTGGCCCGCCGAGCTGTTGCTGCCGATCGGGGTGTCGAGCTGGACCCGGTAGCCGATGCGTTTGCGCCGCGGCACCCGCCGCTCGTACCAGAGCACACCGGCCGAGGCGAGCACCCCGAGCACGGCGGTCCCGACGGCGATGACGTTCTCGGTGCTCAGCCACTCCATGCTGCCCTGCCTCGGCTCCTCGCACGTGCGTCCGTACGGCGGACGGGGTCACACCGTACGAAGGCAGGGCAGGCGATGGGGGCGGGGATCCGGAGCTTCGGCTGATGTTTGTCGCGCGTTCAACTACGCGGAGTCCAGGGCCGGTTGGCGACTGTGGCCGGTCACTCCGTACGCGTATACGTGAGAGGTTCCCCGCCGCTGCCGATCAGCTCGCGTGAGAGATGGGTGTCGTCCGTCAGACGCAGCTCGCTGGTCTCGCCCGGCTTGCACTCCGTTTCCTTGCCGAACGTCACCTTGGACGGGCTGAGGACCAGCGCATTGCCCGCCGAACGCAGCGTGGCGGTCCAGCGGCAGTCGTGGCCGGGGCCCTTTCCGGTGAGACTCATGACCGTGTCGCCCGCGTTGCCCTGCTGGATCTTCATCACGCGGGTGTTGACGCCGCCCCCGGACTCGAACTCGGCCTCCCACGTGCCCAGGAACTCCGTGGGGATCTCACCGTCCGCGGGCGGCGTCTGCGTGGTCGGAGCCTGTGACGTGGGCGGCGCGTCGGTGGTCGGAGGCGGGGTGCTCGCGCCCGAAGTCCCCGGCGTGGTGGGGGCGGTCGGGGTGGAGGCGCCCCGGTCCTTGCGGTTGCCCTCGTCGCCCTTCATCACGGCGTACACCGTCCCGCCGGCCCCGATCGCCACGATCACGGCCACGGCGACGAGCAGCACGGTGGCCCGGCTGCTGCGGCGCGGCGGGGGGCCCGGCGGACCGTACGGCGGGGTGCCGCCACCGCCCGAGTTCCAGCCGTCGTGCGGGGCGAAGGGCGGGCCAGGAGGGGTGTACGGCTGCCCGGCGCCGACCTGGTACGGGTGCCCCTGGGCGGGAGGCTGCGGATATCCGTACGCGGGCGCGTGGTTGTGCGGGGGCGGCGCGGCGGGCGCGGGGGCGTGGCCGTGCTGGGGTGGCGCGGTGGGTGTGGGTGTGGGTGTGGGTGCGGGTGCGGCGTTCTGGCCGACGATCACGGTGGGCAGGTGGTCGACGCCCGCCTCGCCGGGAGCCCCGGGAGCGCTTGGAGCGCCGGGGATGGGCGGTACGGGGGCGGCCGGTGTGGGCTCACCGGAAGCCGCGGGCTCACCGTCGGTCACGGGCTCCCCATCCGGCCCGGACCCTCCGGGCCCCTCCGGATCCTCCGAGTCCAGCAACTCCACCGCGTGCCGACCCAGTTGGGCCACCAGGATCCCCGGCAGCCACGGCTCGAGCGTGCGTCCGCCGCTCACCGTGTCCTCGGCGCCGGCCTGCTCGAGTACCTGGTCGAGCGTGGGCCGGGACGCCGGGTCCTTGCGCAGACACGCGGCGATCAAGTCATGGAGCCGCTCCGGGAGTTCGGAGAGGTCGGGCTCCTCCTGCGCGATACGGAACATCAGCGCGTGCACCCCGCTGTTCTCGCCGCCGAACGGCAGCGCCCCGGTCGCCGCGTACGCGAGCACCGAGCCGAGGCAGAACACATCGCACGCGGGCGTGATCCGGTCACCGCGCACCTGCTCGGGCGCCATGAACCCGGGCGACCCGATCAGCGCGCCGGTCCGGGTGAGCCCGCCGTCGGTGACCGTCTCCAGGGCGCGGGCGATACCGAAGTCGATGACGCGCGGCCCGTCGATCGTGACCAGGACGTTGGACGGCTTGAGGTCGCGGTGGATCAGCCCGGCGGCATGGATGTCCTTCAGTGCGTACGCGAGTCCGGTGGCGAGCACGCGGACCGACCGCTCGGGCAGCGGACCGTGCTCGACGGTCACGACCTGCTGAAGCGAGGGGCCGGCGACATAGCCGGTGGCGACCCAGGGGATCGCGGCCTCCGTGTCCGCGTCGAGGACCGGCGCCGTCCACTGGCCGCCGACCCGCCGGGCGGCCTGCACCTCCTGGCGGAACCGCGCCCGGAACTCCTCCTGTTCGTCCAGCTCCTGCCGCACCAGCTTGACCGCGACGGTGCGCCCCCGCTCGGAGCGGGCCAGATACACCTGCCCCATCCCGCCGGCGCCGAGCCGGCCGAGAATCCGATACGCACCGATCCGCTGCGGATCGCCCGCCCCGAGTGACTCCATGGCCGCCGCCCTCCCCCGTACTGGCCCGACATGTCGAGGATAGTGCGGGGGAGTTGAGGCTTCTGCTACTGCTCCGCAACCGTTTCCAACGCTTGGGACAAGCGGTCGAGTACGGCGACGGTCTCGGCGAAGGCCTCGGGTCCCAGCTCGCGGGCGAGTTGCCGCGCCAACTCGGAGTGGCCCGGCTCCAGTTGGGTGATGGCCTTCCGCCCCTCGGCCGTGGGTGCGAGCAGCTTCGCGCGGCGGTGGGCGGGATTCGGCTCGTACGCGGCGAGGCCCTTGTCGACGAGAAGGTCCGCGATCCGCTGCACGCTCTGCCGGGTGATGCCCATGGTGCGGGCGATCCCGGCGACGGGCAGCGGCTCGTGCAGTACGGCGCCCAGGACCTGCCACCATGCGGCGGTCAGGCCCGCGGGGGCGGCCAACTTCTCGCTGACGGCGAGGAATTGACCGTTCAGCCGGAAGACGCCGAGCGCGGTCCGGCTGAGCAGGTCCTGTTCGGCGCGGCTCACGCCCGGCCCGCCTGATCCGCCTGCTCCGGCTGCTCCGCCTGCTCCGGCTGTCCCGCCGCCTGTTCCGCGGCCTCGAGGATCTCGTACGCGGACGAGTCCGAGTCGTGGAACAGCCGGTACCAGGCGTCGAGCACCTCGCCCTCGTACACCTTGAGCAGCGCGAACACCTCGCGCGCGAAGGCGACGGGCTCGGTCGGTCCCGCGGTGATGAGCGCCCCGTCGGCCACCGCGTCGGCCTCGACGTACCGTTCGCCGCCCTTGTACCCGGTCGCGGCCAGGTAGAAGGAGATGGCACTGGTGTGCGCGCGGTCGTCGAGCAGCCCTTCGCGGGCAAGTCCCGCGGTGGCGCCGCAGATCGCCGCGACGGGTACGCCGGCGTCGAGGAACTCCCGTGCCTTGCGGGCGAAGGGCGCGAGCTCGTCCCCGGAGTCCCAGAGGTCGGCGCCGGTCAGGATCAGCAGCGAGCTGTCCTCGGGCCGCAGCTCGTCGAGGGCCAGATCGGGCGTGACGCGCAGCCCGCCCATGGTGGTGATGGGCTCCAGGTCCGGTCCCACGGTCCGCGTCTCGTATCCGACCCGGACGAGACCGGTGGTCGCGTACCCCGTCTCCCAGTCGGCGAAGGTGTCGTAGACGGCGATGTGCACGGGCTTGCGGGTCATCTCGGCCTCCCGGTGGTGGCGGCTCGCTGCCGGTCACTTGACAGCATCTTGTCGTAATGACAGCAAGCTGTCAATAGCCTCCGCGTGACCGCGTGACCGCGTGACCGCGCGACCGTACGGCCTCTGCCGACCCCCGCGCGGCCGCGGCGCCTCGACGCCCTGTCGAGACCGACACCCGGACGCCGGACAGGACGCCGATGGAATGTCCGCATCGCGGACACTTACCCTCCCCCCATGACCCCTCACGAAGCTGCTGACCTCGCGAAAGGCCAGGCCGTCAAGGCCGCCGACCGCGCGCATGTGTTCCACTCCTGGTCCGCCCAGGAGCTCATCGACCCGCTCGCCGTGGCCGGAGCCGAGGGCGTGCACTTCTGGGACTACGAGGGCAACCGGTACCTCGACTTCACCAGCGCGCTCGTCTACACCAACGTCGGCTATCAGCACCCGAAGGTCGTCGCCGCGATCCAGGAGCAGGCCGCGACGATGACCACGTTCGCGCCCGCCTTCGCGGTGGAGGCCCGCAGCGAGGCCGCGCGGCTGATCGCCGAGCGCACCCCTGGTGACCTCGACAAGATCTTCTTCACCAACGCCGGCGCCGAAGCCGTCGAGCACGCCGCCCGCATGGCCCGTATCCACACCGGCCGCCCGAAGATCCTGAGCGCCTACCGCTCGTACCACGGCGCCACCGCCACCGGGATCAACTTGACCGGGGATCCCCGGCGTTGGGCCTCCGACACGGGCTCCGCGGGTGTCGTGCGCTTCTGGGCGCCGTTCCTGTACCGCTCGCCGTTCCACGCCGAGACCGAGGAGCAGGAGTGCGCCCGCGCGCTCCAGCACCTCGAGGACACCATCGCCTTCGAGGGCCCGGGGTCCATCGCCGCGATCATCCTGGAGACCGTGCCGGGTACGGCCGGGATCATGGTGCCGCCGCCGGGCTATCTCCCGGGCGTACGGGAGATCTGCGACCGGTACGGCATCGTGCTCGTCTTCGACGAGGTGATGGCCGGGTTCGGGCGGACCGGCAAGTGGTTCGCCGCCGACCACTTCGGCGTCGCGCCCGACCTGCTGACCTTCGCCAAGGGCGTCACGTCCGGATACGTGCCGCTGGGCGGCGTCGCCATCAACGGGGCGATCGCGGAGACCTTCGCGCGCAAGGCGTACCCGGGCGGACTCACCTACTCCGGCCATCCGCTCGCGTGCGCCGCCGCCGTCGCGACCATCAACGTGATGGAGGAGGAGGGCATCGTCGAGCACGCCGCGAAGATCGGCGCGGACGTGATCGGCCCGGCGCTGCACGAGCTCGCCGCCCGGCACCCGTCGGTCGGCGAGGTGCGCGGACTCGGCGTCTTCTGGGCCCTCGAGCTCGTACGGGACAAGGCGACGCGCGAGCCGCTCGTGCCGTACAACGCGAGTGGCCAGGACGCCGCGCCCATGGGCGCGTTCGCGGCCGCGTGCAAGAAGGAGGGCCTGTGGCCCTTCGTCAACATGAACCGTACGCACGTGGTGCCGGCCTGCACGATCACCGAGGCCGAGGTCAAGGAGGGCCTGGCGGCCCTTGATGTGGCGCTGTCGGTGGCCGACGAGTACGTCACCGGCTGAGCCACCGGGAGCTTTGCGGACACCGGGGCGCCCCCGCACGGGCGCCCCGGTGTTCTATTTGCATAAACGTGCAAGTATCTGCCATGGTGTCGGAGGCCGGTAAACGGGCGCATGCCCATACATGCCGACATACCAGTGAATCCCCGGCATATCAGGTGAGAGGAGGCAGTCATGACGGACGACGACGCGCACAGTACGAATCGCGACCCCAGTACTGACCGCCTTCCCTTCGCCTCCCGCAGGGGGTTCCACCATGTCCACCGTCGCCACCCGGGCGCCTCGCCGCGGCCTGACCTGGGTTGATTTCGCCGTCGCCGCGGCCGTCCTCGTCCTCGGCTATCTGATCCTCCAGGTCGGCAAGGGCACCACCGTCAACGTCGACCCGGCCGATGTCTCCGGCGTCGACACCGACCCCGCGCGACTGCCGTATTACGGCGCCCGCAGCCTCCTGAGGATGTTCGTCGCGCTCGGCGCCTCGGTCCTGTTCACCTTCGTCTACGCGTACGCCGCGGCCCGCAGCCGGCGCCTCGAGCGCATCCTCATCCCCGCGCTCGACATCCTGCAGTCCGTACCCGTGCTCGGCTTCCTCGCCATCACCACCACCGGCTTCATCGCGCTCTTCCCCGGCTCGATGCTCGGCCTCGAACTGGCCTCGATCTTCGCGATCTTCACCTCGCAGGCCTGGAACATGACCTTCGGGTTCTACGCCTCGCTCACCAGCCTGCCGCGCGAACTCGACGAAGTGTCAAGGTCGTTCGGCTTCACCCGCTGGATGCGCTTCTGGCGGATCGAGCTGCCCTCCGGTGCGATCGACCTCATCTGGAACGGGATGATGAGCTTCGCCGGCGGCTGGTTCTTCCTCGTCGCCTCCGAGGCCATCTCCGTCGCCAACCACAACTACACGCTGCCCGGCGTGGGTTCATACGCGGGCGCCGCGATCGGCGACGGCGACCTCGGCAAGGTCGGCTGGGCCATCCTCACCATGGCCGTGATGGTGATCAGCGTCAACTTCCTGTTCTGGCGGCCGCTGACCGCCTGGGCCGAGAAGTTCAAGAACGAGCAGTCCGAGGCCACCCACGTCCAGCGCTCCCTCGTCCTGGACTTCCTGCGCCGCTCGCACTGGCCCGCGCTCCTGGGCCGCTTCCTCGCCCCCGTCCGTGAGGCGGTCAACCGCGCCGGCCGGATCTTCGGCCGCGACGACCGTCCGCTCAGCGTCGACCCGGCGAAGAGGCGCGTCGGCGACATCGTCTTCGGCGCCATCGCCACCGCCCTGATCGCCTGGGGTCTCTTCGACCTCCTGCGTTATCTGAACGACAACACCGGACTCGGCGTCTTCGGCGAACCGCTCGTCCTCGGCCTGGTCACCCTGCTGCGGGTCGTGGTCCTGGTCGCGGTCGCGACGGTCATCTGGGTACCGGTCGGCGTGAAGATCGGCTTCTCGCCGAAGCTCGCGAAGATCGCCCAGCCGATCGTCCAGGTCCTGGCCAGCTTCCCGGCCAACTTCCTCTTCCCGCTGGCCATGTGGTTCTTCCTGCGCACCGGCCTCGATATCAACATCGGCTGCATCTTCCTGATGGCGCTCGGCGCCCAGTGGTACATCCTCTTCAACACCATCGCCGGCGCCATGGCCATCCCCTCCGATCTCAAGGAGGCGATGGACGACCTCGGGGTGCGCGGCCTGCAGCGCTGGAAGCGCCTGATCATCCCGGGTGTCTTCCCCTCGTACGTCACCGGCGGCATCACCGCGTCGGGCGGTGCCTGGAACGCCTCGATCGTCGCCGAGGTGGTCACCTTCAGCGGGACGACGCTGAGCGCCACCGGCCTGGGCGCGTACATCTTCAAGGCCACCGAGGAAGGCGACTTCCCGCGGCTGCTCGCCGGCGTCGCCGTGATGAGCCTCTACGTGGTGGGCCTCAACCGCCTCTTCTGGCGCCGCCTCTACCGCCTGGCGGAGACCCGCTACAGCCTCTGACCCCTCTCTTCCGACCTCTGATACGACCCCGAGGAGGGGCCATGACCACCGCAACCCCCACCCGCGACACCCGTGAAGTCCTGCTCGCCGCGGACAACGTCACCAAGTCCTACGCCGGCGCCGACGGCGAACTGCCCGTGCTCGGCGGGATCGACCTGGAGATCCACGAGGGCGAGATCGTCGCCCTGCTCGGCAAGTCGGGCTCCGGCAAGTCCACGCTCCTGCGCTGCCTCGCCGGTCTGATCCCGGCCAGCTCCGGCTCGGTCACGTACCGGGGAGAAGAGCTGCACGGCGCCAACCCCGGTACGGCGATGGTCTTCCAGACCTTCGCGCTGCTGCCCTGGCTCACCGTGCAGCAGAACGTCGAACTCGGCCTGGAGGCCAAGGGAGTCGGGCCGAAGGAGCGCGCCGAGGCCGCCGTCCAGGCCATCGACCTGATCGGCCTCGACGGCTTCGAGTCCGCGTACCCGAAGGAGCTCTCCGGCGGTATGCGCCAACGCGTGGGCTTCGCACGGGCGTTGGTCGTCGAGCCTGACGTCCTGATGATGGACGAGCCCTTCTCCGCGCTCGACGTCCTGACCGCGGAGAACCTGCGCGGTGAGCTGATGGAGCTGTGGGAGTCGGGCCAGTTCCCCACGAAGGCCGTCGTGCTCGTGACGCACAACATCGAGGAGGCCGTCCTGATGGCCGACCGTGTGGTGGTGCTCGGCTCGCGTCCGTACGGCACGATCCGCGAGACCTTCGACGTCTCCCTGGTACGCCCGCGCGACCGGCAGTCCGCCGAGTTCGAACAGATCGTGGACGCCGTCTACCAGGTCATGACGGGGCGCCCGAAGGACGGCCCGAAGCTCTCCGAACCGGCCCCCGCCCGCCGCACCCCGGCCTCGACCCCGCTGCCGGCGGCGTCCGTGGACGGCCTCTCGGGACTCGCGGAGATCGTCGCCCAGCATGAGGGCGGGGCGAGCGAACTCGCCGATCTGGCCGATGATCTGGGTCTCGAGGTCGACGACATGCTGCCCCAGGTCGACGCCCTCGAACTGCTCGGCCTCGCCGAGGTGGAGGGCGGCGAGCTGCGGCTGACCGGTACGGGCGCGGCCTTCGCGCGCGCGGACGTCCAGGCCTCCAAGAAGCTGTTCGCGGAGGCGGCCCTCGAAGCGGCCCCGCTGGTCCACCTCATCACCTCGACGCTGCTTCGCTCGGCCGAGGGCGTCCAGCGGGCGGGCTTCTTCCGCGATCTGCTCGCGCACCACTACACGAGCGAGCAGATCGACCGTCAGCTGGAGACGGCCACGGACTGGGGCCGGTACGCGGAGCTCTACTCCTACAACGCGGACAGCGAGGAGTACCGGCTCGACGAGGACGCGCAGTTGAGGGTGGATCCCGGGGCGTCCGACGTTGAGTAGCGGGGGCGAGCGGGGTGAGTACGCGTACTCATCCCGGCCGCCTTGCCCGCTTCCAGACTGACGGACATGAGAAGACTTCCTGTCCTGGTCATCACCGCCGTCAGCGCGTTGACGCTCGCGGCGTGCGGTTCGCAGAGTGCGGATGGGGCGCGTACGGAGGTGCGTGCGGACGCGGCGTCGAAGCCGAAGGCTTCCGCTCCTGCGCCTGGCTCGCTCGACGAGGTGAAGGAGGCCTTCACGCTCCCCGAGGCCCTGCGCGCGATCGAGACGGGCTGCGGCGGCCAGGATCCGGCGGAGCTGCTCGGCGACCTTGACGAGGTGCCCGAGGACGGCGCGGGCGCGCCGCATGCGGACGCCCCGGCCGGCCAGGAGCCGCCGCGGGAACCGGTGCCGCTGCCGGACGGACAGGGCAGCGCGTCGCCCGATCCCGAGGACTTCGGGCCGCCGCAGAAGGGCGAACCGGAGCAGTGGGAGAAGGACATCGAGAAGGTGGAGACCTGTGTCTTCGAGGCGCACACCGAGCGTGTCACGAAGGCCCTGAAGTCCCGCGCTGGTCTGACGCCGGACGACGTCTCCGCCGTTCTGAAGGACCTCGGCTACCCGGCCGAGCGCGTGGTGGCCCCCAAGTCATCGGCCGGAGCGGTCCAGTTCACGCTCGACCTGAGCGTGCCGTTCGGTCCGCGGTGCCTGTCGATGGGGGTCGCGGACGGGAAGGTGGCGGCTGTTCCGCACCACGACGTCCTTGCGGGAGACGGGATCCCGGAGTCCGAGGAACGCTGCGAGCAGCGCAAGGCGGTGCCGTAGGGCCTGTCTTGTGGATCAGGCCCTGACCCCGGCTATCCGGCGGGCTCCAGATCCCACACCCACACCCCGCCCACGAACTCCGGCTGCTGCCCCCCGAGCAGCCGGACCACCGTCTCGCGCAGCGCGTCCTGATGGTGCTGCGGGGCCAGGACCAGCGCGCCCGCCTTCCAGTACGCGAGGTCCGCGCGGGCCTGGGTCTGCCAGGCCTCGCCGAGCGCGGGGACCTCACCGCTGCCGCGCACCTCGGCGAGGAGGTTGGAGGTGTGCCGGGGCACCGCTCCGTAGATGCCCTGGCGCTCCGGGCCCCAGGGCCCGTTGAAGTAGCCGCCGGGGAGCTTGAAGCCGAGGTCGGCGACCGTCTGCCAGTGCAGGGGCTCGGCGATCCCCGGGTCGGGGAGCGGCACCGGGACGAGGGTCTCGCCGGGGCCGACGTACGAGCGGTACGTGCCGTCCGCGAGGAAGGCGGGGACCGGGACCCGGTCCACGGCCTTCAGCGGGAGCGGGACGATCGGGATCAGGGCCGCCGCGACCGCCGCGTACCCCCAGCTCCGGTGGGCGGCGCGGGCCGTGCGCAGCCGGGTGAGGGCCAGCGCGATGAGCATGCCGAGGACCGGGGCGCAGATCATCGCGATACGGGACTCGATCACCGCGGAGAGCAGCGGCTGGTTGGCGAGCGCCCGCCAAGGGCCCGTGACGGTGATCGCCGTACCGGGGAGGTCGAAGCGCGGGCCCATGGAAAGGAGCGCCGCGCCCGCCGCCGTGAACGCGAGCGCCTTGACGAGCGGACGCTCCCACAGGCGGACCACGATGCCCACCGCGAGCGCGGCCAGCGGCCAGCCGTAGAAGGCGTTCTGCTCGGTGATGTTCATCGCCAGGGACTGGGAGTTCTCGCGGTCGCCGGCAAGGGAGCGCTCCGCGAAGGAGACCAGGGCGAGCGGGCTGTTGGCGGTGTTCGGTGCGTGCATCACGCCCGAGTAGCTCTGCGGCCCGAAGAACTGCCACCACAGCGGGACCGCGACCAGCGGGACGGAGACCGCCGCCGCGATGCCCAGGCCCCGCAGGACCGGTCGCCAGGCGGCCGCGAAGACATCCCTGCGTACGAGCGAATAGCCCGCCGCGAACAGCAGCAGCCCCATCACGGCGAGCAGCAGCGGCTCCTCACCGAGGAAGATCTGATACGCGGCGAACAGACCGAGCACGACCCCGTCCCGTACGACGTGCTCTCCGTCGACCAGGCGCAGGGCGCGGTCGATGATCAGCGGGATCATGAAGAGCACGATGAAATTGGGATGCGCGTGCGCATGGCTGATCATCGGGGGCGCGAAGGCCGCGAGTGCCCCGCCGATCGCGGCCGGAACACGGGCGCTCACGACATGGCGGCGGATCAGCCAGTACCAGGCGTACGCGGTCGCGGCGAGCCCCAGCGTCATCACCAGCTGCAGCGAGAGCGCCGGGCCGAAGAGCGCCGTGACGGGCGTGAAGGGGACGGAGAGGCCCAGCATCACCGTGTTCGCCATCAGGTTCACCCCGTCGGGGAAGCCCTGGAGATCGGTGAACAGCGGGTTGTTGAGGTTCAGGACGTTGTGCGCGGTGACGTCGAAGAACCACTCCCACTGGTTCTGGTCCTGCAGCGCGTCCGGCAGATAGCGGCCGTCCGGATCCGTCCAGCGGTTCTTGTACAGCAGGAAGGACGCGAGGACGAAGAGCCCGAGCACCGCGAGCGAACCGCGGTCCAGGGACCGGGCCTTGAGCACGGTGAGCTCGCGCAGCGTGGAGAGGTAGTCGCGGGGGCGTACCTTCGAGCCGTCCTGGTGGGACCAGCGCACCGGGACCTCCGCCACGGGCAGATGATGACGTCGGAAGAACTGCAGCACCTCGACGTCGATCGCCCAGCCGTCGAGGCGGGACGCGGCGAAGGCGGCGCGGGCGCGCTCGCCGTCGAAGAGCTTGAAGCCGCACTGGGTGTCGCGGATGCCGGGCACCGCGAGCAGCCGGATCAGGAGATTGCCGGCGCGGCCGAGGGTCTCGCGCAGCGGGTGCTGGTGCTTCTCGATCCGGGCGCCGGTGGCGGCGCGGGAGCCGATCGCGGCGGCGTGGCCGTCGGCGAGCGCCTTGTCGAGGCGGTCGATCTCGCTGATCGGGGCGGCGAGATCGGCGTCCGTGACCAGGATGCGCTCGCCGCGCGAGGCGGCCACACCGCGGCGCAGGGCGTGACCCTTGCCGTGGTTGGTGTCGCCGGGCAGGACGCGGATCCGCGGCTCGGCTATGGACGCTTCGATGGCTATGCGGCGGGTGTCGTCGCTCGAACCGTCGTCGACGACGATCAGTTCCCAGCCGCGGGTGTCGCCGAGGTGGGCGGTGATCGCGTCCAGGGTGGGCCGCAGCCGTTCCTGTTCGTTGTAGGCGGGGACGACGACCGTCAGCTCAAGGGCCAACGGGGCTCACCCGACCAGCTTGTCGACGAGGTCGAGGGAGTGCCGGTTGTACGCGGTGATGATCTCGTACGCGGCCTGGGCGTCGCGCCGGCCGACCGCGTCCACCAGCTCGGTGTGCCCGTTCCACAGGCGCCCCTCGAGGGGGCCGGCCGAGCGCAGCAGCGGTACGGCGAAGACCCAGGCCTGCACGCGAAGGCGGTGCAGGAAGTCGGTCAGATACGCATTGCCGAACAGCGAGCTCAGCTCGCGCCAGAAACGCAGGTCGTAGCCGATGAGCACATTGAGATCGCCGCTGGTGGCGGCCCGGGCCGACTCCTCGGCGCGCCGGCGCACCGAGAGGAAGGAGTCCTCGGGCTCCTGGATCCCGTGTGCGGCGATCCCGCGGAAGATGGCCTCGGCGACCAGGGCGCGCGCCTCGACCATGCCCTGGTAGTCGGCCACCGAGTACTCGTGGACCTTGAAGCCACGGTGCTGTGCGCTGTCGAGGAGCCCCTGGGCGGAGAGGTCGACGAGTGCCTCGCGCACGGGCGTCGCGGAGACCCCGTACTGCTCGGCGATCTCCTTGACGGTGAACTCCTGGCCCGGAGCGAGACGCCCCGCGAGCACCTCGTCACGCAGCGCGTCCGCGATCTGCTGGCGCAGCGTGCTGCGGGTGACCGCAGAGCTGCCGGTGCCGCGCATCGTGGGCTTCCCTCCCCTGGGTGACGCTATGGGTGCGCGGTCACCTTACGCGCCCGCCGCCGGGCGGGGTGCCCCCGATGCCTTGCGGACTGCGGCTCCACGGGAGCGGGCGGGGGCCTTCGCGGCCGCTTCCGCGGTACGGGTCCGCGCGGGCGCTTGGGCGTCGGAGCCCTTGGCGCCGGTCTCGTCGGCGGTGGCCCGTGCGGTGAGGAAGGCGTCCTCGAGCAGGGCGCGGACGTGGTCGCCCGCGGCCCGGTAGTAGATACGGGTGCCCTCGCGCCGGGAGGTGACGAGGCCCGCGGTACGCAGCCGCGCCAGGTGCTGGGAGACGGCGGCCACGTGGGCACCGGTCAGCTCGGCGAGCTGACCGACCGGGCGCTCACCCTGCGAGAGGTCCCACAGGATGGTGAACCTGGTCGGGTCGGCGACCGCCTTCAGGACGGCCACGGCTCGGCTCACATCGGGGTGCGTTTCTTGCGTGTCCACGCAAACAGGGTACGACGCTCGGGTGACTCGTACGACGCTCGCGCGAGTCAGCTGAAGACGATCATCGAACCCTGTCCGAGACTCCGGGTCGCGGCCGCGTGCAGCCCCAGCCACACATGCCGTTCCCGTGCGAAGGGGCTGGCGTCGAAGGGGGCCGGAGCCGCGGGTTCCTCCAGCTCCGTGGGGCCCGGGGGCGGCGCGGGCGCCGCCGGCGGGTTGGCGGGGTCTATGCCGATCGCGGGCGCCACGAACTCCAGCTCCCTGAGCAGCGCCTGGGCGGAGCCCAGCGGCCCGCCGGACTCCAGAAGTTCATCGCTCACGAGCGGCGCCGGGAAGTCGACCGGGACATAGGCTCCGGCGTGGTCGTAGTGCCACACCAGATGTGACTGCTGAGCGGTCGCCTCGAACATCTCCAGCAACTGCTCGTAGTCCCCGCCGAGTTCGTCGACGGGCGTCACGGCGAGGCCGCACAGCTGCAGCAGATAGGCCCGCCGCAGAAAGTGCAGCGCGTCGTAGTCGAACCCGGCGACCGGGGCGACGTCCCCGCTCAGGCCCGGCATGTACGCGAACACCGGTACCGGTGGCAATCCCGCCTCGGCGAGGACCTTGTCGTAGAGCGCGAGCTCCTCGGAGAAGGGGTTGTCAGGGCTGTGACACAGCACGTCGACGAGGGGGACAAGCCACAGGTCACACGCCAAGAGACGCTCCTCGGATCAGCGTTCAGGTCCGGGCAGCGTAGTCCTTGTCGGCTGCCGTGTGCAGGGGATACGTCGGGCCCGTCCCTCGCAGGGACGGGCCCGGGCGAACTCGGGTGGTACCGCGGATCAGCTGCCGACGTACCAGGTGAAGCCGCCGCTCTGGCTGGCCACCACCATGAGGACGACGAACAGCAGCACGTCGATCACGCCGAGCACGATCGCGGCGGTGGCCATCCCGCGGCCCTTCGAGGAGTTACGGCGACCGACGGCACCGAAGATGATCGCGAGCGGGCCCAGGATGAACTGGAAGAAGAACACACCGATGATTCCGCACGTGAGCCCCGCGACCGCCAGACCGTTGGTCTGCGACTTCCCACGGGTCGATGCGTACTGACTAGTCATGATTCCTCTCCTGATTCCGGGGTTGTCCGGAACCAGCGAGTACCCCTGCCCGGTCGCTGCAAGCACACCGGTTCGTCGCAAGTCCTTTACGTGGCAGGGGACTTGACGAAGTAGGGGACTTGACGGAGCAGAGAACTCGACGGAGCAGAGAACTCGACGGAGCGAAGGCTCACCGCGCCTCGGGCGGCCGCTGTCTCGGCATGTTCGGCCGTGGCAGCGGGAAGCGCGCCGGGGCCGGACCCTCGGCGCGCGACGGGCCGACGCCCGCCGACTGCATCACCAGCGGAGCCGGACCCGAGCGGAACTCGACCATCCAGTCCGCCGTCTCCGAGCGCACCAGCTCCGTCACGTCCTCCGAGAAGCGGCGCAGAATGCCCAGACACCGCTCGGCCGCCTCACCGGCCGTCCCCTCAGTCGGGCCGAGGACCTCCCGTACCGACTCCGAGGCCCAGTCGAACTGCAGGGTTCCGAGGCGGCGCTGCACGGCCTGCGCGGTGGCCACGTCCCTTATCCAGCCGGACGTGAGGCCGAAGTACCGGTCGCAGCCGATGCACGCCACCGACAGAAGCAGCGCGAGGTAGCCCCAGGGCGCCGCACCCTCGACCGCCGAGGTCAGGTCGAGCAGCGGCAGGGCCGCGCCCGCGACCGCGCCGAGTGCGGAGCCGAGCCGCAGGGCCCGGGCGCCGCGGCGCTTGAAGCCGCGGTCGGTCAGATACCAGGCGGCGGTCTCCCGCGCCCCGTCCTCCACCCACCGGTACAGCTCGTCGAGCCGCTCGGCCGGTTCGCCCCAGTCGCCGAGCGGAAACGGCCGTGCGGTGAGATCCTTCGCGCCCGACTCCCGCTCGCCCCGCGCCTCGGACACGCCCCCTGCGTTCACGGCCTCGCCGGCCCCGCCTTCAGGCGGCACCTCGGGCTGCATCCCCGGCTGGCTCACCCGGCACTCCCTTGCTGGTACGGCTGGGACAGATGTGCAGGCATCTTCCTACCGCCCAATGGGTGGCCATGGTGCCGTTCCGGCGGGTTTTCCGCCCGTACGTGGCTGTTCATCAGGTATAGGACCCTGTCCCCATCACTCGAAAGAGTGCTGGGGCGTGGCGTCCGGGGAGCACGTAGGCTCGTTCCAGGCGGAAACCCCCGCCTGCCGATACGCGAAACCGTCTTACGAGCCAGGAGCTGATCGTGATTCCCGGTGGTGGCCAGCCCAATATGCAGCAGCTGCTCCAGCAGGCCCAGAAGATGCAGCAGGACCTCGCCCAGGCGCAGGAAGAGCTCGCGCAGACCGAGGTCGACGGGCAGGCGGGCGGCGGCCTGGTGAAGGCCACCGTCACCGGCTCCGGCGAGCTGCGCGGCCTCGTGATCGACCCCAAGGCGGTGGACCCGGAGGACACCGAGACCCTCGCCGACCTGATCGTCGCGGCGGTCCAGGCCGCGAACGAGAACGCGCAGGCCCTCCAGCAGCAGAAGCTCGGCCCGCTCGCGCAGGGCCTGGGCGGCGGCAGCGGCATCCCCGGACTGCCGTTCTAGGAAGTGCCGGGTGCGCCCGTACAAGTGACATGAGGAGCCAGCTCTTCTGCGGGCCCCGCGCACCAACTACCGTACGTAGCAATCGAATGTCGAAGAGAGCCGCAGGAAGGCAATCCGTTGTACGAAGGCGTGGTCCAGGACCTCATCGACGAGTTGGGCAGGCTGCCCGGCGTCGGTCCCAAGAGCGCGCAGCGGATCGCCTTCCACATCCTGCAGGCCGAGCCGACGGATGTGCGCCGGCTCGCGCACGCCCTGCTCGAGGTCAAGGACAAGGTCCGTTTCTGCAGCGTGTGCGGCAATGTCGCGCAGCAGGAGCAGTGCGGGATCTGCCGCGACCAGCGGCGCGACCCCGCGGTCATCTGCGTGGTCGAGGAGCCCAAGGACGTCGTGGCGATCGAGCGGACCCGTGAGTTCCGCGGCAAGTACCACGTCCTGGGCGGGGCGATCAGCCCGATCGAGGGCGTCGGCCCGGACGACCTCAGGATCAGGGAGCTGCTCGCACGGCTCGCGGACGGCACGGTCACCGAGCTGATCCTCGCCACGGACCCCAACCTCGAGGGCGAAGCCACGGCCACGTATCTGGCCCGCATGATCAAGCCGATGGGCCTGAAGGTCACCCGGCTCGCGAGCGGTCTTCCGGTCGGCGGCGACCTCGAATACGCGGATGAGGTCACGCTCGGCCGCGCCTTCGAAGGAAGGCGGCTCCTCGATGTCTGAGCTGTCCGATGACGTTACGGCGCCCCAGCACGGCGCACCCACGGGAGGTCGAGACGCCATGTCCACTGCGAATGACGCCACGCTGCACGCGACGGCTCAGGACCCGGACGACTTCGCGGTCCAGATCGCCGATCAGGTCGAGTCGTTCATCGTCGCCGTGACCGAGGTGGCCAAGGGCGACGAGCCGGACTCGGCGGTGCCGTTCCTGCTGCTCGAGGTCTCCCAGCTGCTCCTGGCCGGCGGCCGGCTCGGCGCGCACGAGGACATCGTGCCCGACGAGCGCTATGAGCCGGATCTGGGCCCGGAGCCGGATGTCGACGATCTGCGCGAGCGGCTCGCCGAGATGCTCGACCCGGTCGACGTCTACTCCGAGGTCTTCGACCCGTACGAGCCGCGCAAGGCCCCGGTGCCCTGCCGTATCTCCGACGACCTCGCGGACGTCATCACCGATCTGCGCCACGGCATGGCCCACTACCGCGCGGGACGCACCACCGAGGCGCTGTGGTGGTGGCAGTTCTCCTACTTCTCCAACTGGGGCTCCACGGCCTCGGCTTCGCTGCGTGCCCTGCAGTCCCTGGTCGCCCATGTCCGCCTCAACCAGCCCCTGGAGGAGCTGGACGGCCTCGACACCGACCAGGACCTCGGCGAGGACGCGCTCGCGGAGGAGGCCGGCAAGGTGATGGTCGAGGAGATCGCCGGGCCCCTGGGGCTTCGGCCCGTCAAGTAGCGCTTCGGACACGGGAGTACGGCCGGTGAGGGTGACCCTCACCGGCCGTACTCATGTCCGGGTCGTCACCACATCACGGGCAGGCGCTCCGGCAGCCGCTTCATGAACCCCGTACGCCACACCAGCTGCTCGATCGGTACGGCCAGGCGCAGCTCGGGCGTGTGCTCCACGAGCGCCTCGATGGCGATCTCGGCGTGCTTCTTGCCGAGGGCGGTCGCCGGGCAGTAGTGCTGGCCGCCGCCGAACGACAGGTGCTGCGCGTTGTTCGGCCGCTCCAGGTCGATCTTCTGCGGGTCGGCGAAGGCCTCCGGGTCGAAGTTCCCGCCCTCGGGCAGCACGAGGACCAGCTCACCCTTCTTGACCAGCACCTCGCCGACCTGAATGTCCTCGGTCGCGAGCCGTGGCAGCCCGTCCGCGATCGAGAGGTTGATCCGAAGGAGCTCGTCCACGGCCGCGGGGATCTTCGAGCGGTCCTCGCGCAGCTCCGTCCACAGCTGTGGATGCTGGAACAGGGAGACGAGCGCCATGGTGAGGAAGCCCGCGGTCGAGATGACCCCCGCGCCGAACATGGTGACGCCGACGGTGGCCAGCATCTCGTCCGTGAGGTGCGCGTACTCGGGGTCCTCGCGCAGCGCCGCGAGCTCCGCCATCAGACCCGTGGTCGCCGGGTCGTCGAGGCGCTCGACCATGTACGCCATATCGCGGTCCCAGTTGAGCTTGGCGCCCGTGATGGGGCAGGCCGAGTTCATGAACGCGATGTGCAGGCTGCGCATCAGCTTCGCGCCGTCCGCGGTCGGGATGCCGAGGATGCGGCAGTGCATGCCCGAGGAGTACGGGTCCGTGAACTGCTCGCGCAGATCGGCCGGCGCACCGTCCGCCGTGAAGGAGCCGATGAGCTCGGCCGCGTACGACCGCAGGAAGTCCTGCAGTCCGGGCGCCTTCGGGTTGAGCGCCTTGAGCACGGCCTTGCGCAGCCCTGCGCCGGTGATGTTGCCCATGTTGTTGACGACCTCGGGCGGGATCGTCAGGGCGTACTGCCGCGGTACGCCGGGCGCCGAGGTGTCCTTGAGGCTGAACCGGCGGTCCTCCAGGACCTGCTTGCACAGCGCGTACGAGGAGACCAGCCAGGCCTCGTCGCCGGCGATGGTGCGCACCCGGCGGACCGGGGTCTTCTCGCGCAACTCCTCGACCTGCCGGGGCAGCTGATCACCGCGCCAGGAGAACGGGAAGTCGATCACGGGCGGTGCGAGGGCTTCAGGTGCCAGGGTTTCAGCGGTCATCGGAGTCGGCTCCTTCGGCGGGCGTGACGATCGCATGGCCCTGGTTGCGTGAGGCGCGCAGACCGTGGCCGCGCGAGTAGAGCAGCTCGGCCATCGGCAGCAGCTGGTGGTAGCAGTTGAGCGAGGACGGGACGCCGAGGATGGCGGGCGTGTCCAGGAACAGCGGCGCCTCGGCGCACACGTACTGCAGACACACCTCGCGCTGCTGCTCGGTGGCCTTCTTGCCGTCCAGGACCTTGGACGACAGGAAGGAGTCCACGAGCGCGTCACAGGTGGCCCGGAAATCCTCGTCGTGCGCGAGGCGGCCCTGCAGATGGCTGTGGATCTCCTTGTACGCGGGGTTGTCCACGAAGGAGGACATGGGCTGGGCCCGCAGGCGCCGGCCTTCGGGGTCGAGTGCTTCGACGGCGTTGTTCACCTTGGCCCGTACACCCCGCAGGTTCTTCACGGACTTGCGGCGGGCGTCGTCGGGCGGATAGCCGAAGGCCTCGTACATCTCGGCCACGTACAGGTCGGTATAGACGAAGTCGACCTGCCGGAAGAGGGCGAGTCCCCACAGCGCCAGATCGTTGATGCGCTGGGCGGAGAAGTAGCTGTTGCCGGGGGAGACCCCGATGACGGCATGATCGCCGTCCTCGCAGATCACCTGGCAGTGCGGGGTGTAGGGATCGGCCCGGAATTTTCGCGCCGCCGGGCTGTGCGGCGATCGGGTCGTGAACGGCTGGAGCTCGATAACGGTCGCAGCTGTCAACTGAGCTGATTCCTTTGGCCGTTGCTAGTCCCATGGGGCCTTGTGCCCCTGGTGTGGCAGCGACGACGGACAGTTATATCCGCGCTACGGAGAGGCGTCAACGGATACTGACCGGCTGGTGAGTCGGTGGGTCCGGCGCTTGTGACGCCCTTGTGAACCAGGACACTTTCGGAGTGTTCCGCTCCCGCCCGGGGCAGGCGCCTCCCCGGAGCGGACGGCAGCCCAGGTGGTCACTGAGTGAGCGGGACATCTCACGATGTGATTGGTCCGGGGCAAGGGCTGTCCGCTCGTTAAACTGAGCCGACCCACTAGTGGACTGAGCGAGGAGCGCACGTGAGCCTTGTCGTGCAGAAGTACGGAGGCTCCTCCGTAGCCGATGCCGAGGGCATCAAGCGCGTCGCCAAGCGGATCGTGGAAGCCAAGAGGAACGGCCATCAGGTCGTCGCCGTGGTTTCCGCGATGGGCGACACGACGGACGAGCTGATCGATCTCGCCGAGCAGGTATCCCCGATCCCTGCCGGCCGCGAGCTCGACATGCTGTTGACCGCGGGAGAGCGGATCTCCATGGCCCTTCTTGCCATGGCGATCAAAAACCTGGGCCACGAGGCCCAGTCGTTCACCGGCAGCCAGGCAGGTGTCATCACCGACTCGGTCCACAACAAAGCCCGCATCATCGATGTCACACCGGGCCGCCTTCGCGCCTCCCTCGAAGAGGGCAACATCGCGATCGTCGCCGGCTTCCAGGGTGTCTCGCAGGACAGCAAGGACATCACCACGCTCGGCCGCGGCGGCTCCGACACCACCGCCGTCGCGCTTGCCGCCGCGCTCGACGCGGACGTCTGCGAGATCTACACGGACGTCGACGGTGTGTTCACCGCCGACCCGCGCGTGGTCAAGAAGGCGAAGAAGATCGACTGGATCTCCTTCGAGGACATGCTGGAGCTCGCCGCGTCGGGCTCCAAGGTCCTGCTTCACCGCTGCGTCGAGTACGCACGCCGTTACAACATTCCGATCCACGTACGCAGTTCGTTCTCCGGTCTTCCGGGTACGTGGGTCAGCAACGAGCCGCAAGGGGATCAGAACGTGGAGCACGCGATCATCTCGGGCGTCGCCCATGACGTCTCCGAGGCGAAGGTCACCGTCGTCGGCGTACCGGACAAGCCGGGCGAGGCCGCGCATATCTTCCGCGCCGTCGCCGAGGCCGAGATCAACATCGACATGATCGTGCAGAACGTGTCGGCGGCCTCGACCGGTCTGACCGACATCTCCTTCACGCTGCCGAAGGCCGAGGGCAAGAAGGCCACCGCCGCCCTCGAGAAGATCAAGGCGACGGTCGGCTACGACTCGCTGCGCTACGACGACCAGATCGCCAAGATCTCCCTCGTCGGCGCCGGCATGAAGACCAACCCGGGCGTCACCGCGCAGTTCTTCGAGGCGCTCTCCGACGCGGGCGTGAACATCGAGCTGATCTCCACCTCGGAGATCCGTATCTCGGTCGTCACCCGTGCCGACGACGTCAACGAGGCCGTGCGCGCCGTGCACACCTCCTTCGGCCTGGACAGCGACTCCGACGAGGCCGTGGTCTACGGGGGCACCGGCCGATGAACCGGCTCGACGGGGGCTCCGTCCGATGACCCGTCCCGCCCCGACCCTCGCCGTGGTCGGGGCCACGGGGGCCGTCGGCACGGTCATGCTCCAGATCCTGTCCCAGCACGCGGACATCTGGGGCGAGATCCGTCTGATCGCCTCCTCGCGCTCGGCCGGCCGCAAGCTGGCCGTGCGCGGCGAGGAGGTCGAGGTCCACGCCCTCTCGGAGGAAGCCTTCGAGGGCGTGGACATCGCGCTGTTCGACGTGCCCGACGAGGTCTCCGCCCAGTGGGCGCCGATCGCCGCCGCCAAGGGCGCGGTGGTCGTGGACAATTCGGCGGCCTTCCGGATGGACCCGGATGTGCCGCTCGTGGTGCCCGAGGTCAATCCCCATGCGGTACGGGTACGGCCGCGCGGCATCGTCTCGGTGCCCAACTGCACCACGCTCTCGATGATCGTCTCGGTCGGTGCGCTGCACGCCGAGTTCGGCCTTGCCGAGCTGGTGGTCTCCTCGTACCAGGCCGTGAGCGGCGCCGGGCTCGCCGGTATCGCGGCCCTGCGCGAGCAGCTGAAGCTGGTCGCGGGCACGGAGCTCGGCACGACGCCGGGCGATGTGCGCCGGGCCGTCGGTGACGCCACGGGGCCGTTCCCCGAGCCTGTGGCGCTCAACGTGGTGCCCTGGGTGGGCTCGCCCGCGGACGACGGCTGGTCGTCCGAGGAGATGAAGATCCGCAACGAGTCCCGCAAGATCCTGGACCGCCCCGACCTCAGGATCAGCGCCACCTGCGTACGGGTGCCCGTGGTGACCACGCACTCGCTGGCCGTCCATGCGCGGTTCGAGAACGAGATCACGGTGGAGCGTGCGTACGAGATCCTCTCGACCTCGCCCGGAGTGGTGCTCTTCGACAACCCGGCGGCCGGTGAATTCCCCACACCCGCCGATGTGGTGGGCACCGACCCGACCTGGGTGGGACGGGTGCGGCGTTCACTGGACGATCCCTTCGGGCTCGAGTTCTTTGTGTGCGGGGACAATTTGCGCAAGGGCTCGGCTTTGAACGCGGCGCAGATCGCTGAACTGATCGCCGCTGAATGGTCCACTTAGGGGCGGTTTCACCTGCTTCAGGCGCCCGAATTCTCCGTTTGCTTCGGTGAATCCGAAAGTTCAGCGGCTGAGCAGGTATCAGACCAAAATGCCCGTTTTAAACGGCACTTCGGCCACCCTCCACCCTCCTCGTCCGGCGTAACTTCTGTGTAAGTTGTGTGTGCGGACCGCAGGTCCAGTCCAGTGCGACTGACCTGCCCGGGGGCGTCCGGAATTCCTCCCCGTCGATGTGCAACCGAGCACATGGCGGGGAGCGTCTATGCGGTCGCCCTCTTCAAGCGCCGCAGCAAAATGGGGCATAGGGGAAGAGCTGGTACGTATGACGGCATCCGACACCACGGCAGGGGCGAAATCCGCCACAAACGTGATGCCACACACGTACAACCCTGACGGGGGGAAGCGTGTCCAACAGGCGTGGCAGAGGTACTCGAGTTCTCCATGGCCCTCGCGGGACCGCGGACGCAGCGGCGTCCACGGCCTGCCGTGGCCGGCGGTCCGCCAAGGAACCGCTCCAACGACAGCGGCATGCCGGTGATCGCCCCCATGCCGGCGACGCAGCCTGCCCGCATACCCAGCGCGCGCGACGGCGCTGACGACGTCATGGCTGCGGGCACCGACGCCACCGCTGCTGCGGGCACCACCGTCGACCACCTCACCGAGACTTACCGACAGCACTACCGCTCCCTGCTCGGACTCGCGGCGCTGCTCCTCGACGACACGGCCTCCTGCGAGGACGTGGTCCAGGAGGCGTTCATCCGTGTGCACTCCGCGCGCAAGCGCGTGCGCGAACCCGAGAAGACGCTCGCGTATCTGCGGCAGACCGTGGTGAACCTTTCGCGGTCCGCCCTGCGCCGCCGCATCCTCGGCCTGAAGCTTCTGTCGAAGCCGATGCCCGACATGGCGAGCGCGGAGGAGGGGGCGTACGACCAGCTGGAGCGCGACGCCCTGATCAAGGCGATGCGGGGCCTGCAGCGCCGCCAGCGCGAGGTCCTGGTGCTCCGCTACTTCGCGGACATGACCGAGGCGCAGGTCGCCGAGACGCTCGGCCTCTCGCTCGGCTCGGTCAAGGCCTACGGCTCACGCGGGATCGCGGCGCTGCGCGTCGCCATGGAGGCACCCGCATGAGCGAGCACCGAGACGGCCACGGACCGGGCGGGCGCCCCGATGAGGCGCGGGGCCCGGACAGCCGGTACGGTCGGGGCCGCACCGGCCGGGGCCGCGAGGAACGTGGCGCGTCCTGGGCGGGGCGCGGCGAACGCGATGCGCCCTGGGCGGGGCGCGACGAACGAGGCGCGTCCTGGGCGGGGCGCGACCACGAGCACGGGCAGCACGGACAGCATCAACAGCATGGTGGGTACGGAACGGTGAACGGCGCGAGCGGCCCCGAGAACGACCCGAACCAGCGAGGGCAGGACGCACAGGACCTGCCCCAGGACTTTCCGCAGCACAAGGCGCAGCACTCCCCGCAGGCGGAGCTCGGTCCCGACGAGCTCGCTCTGCGCCGGATGATGCGCGGCGCGGTGCAGGACATCGCACCCTCGGACGACGCGCTCGCCCATCTGCGCCGTGCCGTCCCCGCCCGCCGGGCCCGCAAGCGGCAGGCCGTCGTGGGGATGGCGGCGGCGGCCCTTCTGATCGGCACCGCGGTGCCGGCTCTCTTCCACGTCGCGAGCTCACCGGCGTCCGACGACAACCTCACCAGCGCCGGCGACTCCTCCGCCGTGCCGGGCGAGGACGGCTCCGACGAGGGCGCCGGGTCCGTGGGCGGCGGGAGCGACAAGGAGCCGGGCCAGGACGGCGAGAAGGAGAAGGACGAGAAGGAGAAGGACGAGAAGGAGAAGGGCGAGACCGAGTCCGGCGGCGCCACCGTCGGCACCAGCCCCTCCGGTGAGGTGATCGCCAACGCTCCGGTGTGCGATGCGTCGATGCTGGGATCGCCCACCGCGACCACCGGTGCCGCGCACCCCGACGGGACGGTCTACGGAGCCTTCACGGTCTCCAACCAGTCCACCGTCGACTGCACGGTCGGCGGCTCCGGCAGCGTGACCCGCACTGCGCAGGGCGCGGCCTCGGACTCCAGGATCAGCGTCGCGGACCATGCGGCGGGTGACCCGGCGAGCGGTCTGCCCGCGCCGTCCACCGAGCCCTCCGCGGTCGTGCTCAAGCCCGGCCAGGCCTACCAGGTGCAGTTCGCCTGGGTGCCCTCCGACTCCTGTCCCAGCGTGGAGCCCTCGCCCGACCCCTCACCGAGCGAGAACAACGGGGATACGGGCGGCTCGGGCCAGACCGGCTCGGAGCTCGAGACGCAGCTCGCCACCGAGGAGGGCGGCACCCAGGACGGCAGCGTCCTGCTCACGCACACCGCCGAGCCGGGTGCGCCGACCGTCGATGTGACGATCCCCAACGCGTGCGCGGGCACGATCTACAAGACCGGGGCGATGCCGGCGTCGTAGGCGCGATCCGCCCGGTGTGCTCGGGGAGCCGTGCTCTCCGCTCGATGGGCCGGTGCTCCTCGCCACTCGACCGGCCCGTGCTCCTCGCCCGAAGGTCGGGGAGCCGTGCCGCGGCCGGTCTTAGTACCGCTCCGTCAAGTGCTCCCGGCCGGCCGGCGGCTCGTACGGCTCCGGCCAGAAGTCGGTGATCGCCACGATGCGTCCCTCCGCGTCGGCCGTGAACAGGTTGACCGCGTAACTCTCCTTGATGCCCTCCCGCATCAGGATCCAGCTCACCGCCTCATCGCCCTCGGCCACGATGCGCAGGACCTGGGCATGCCAGTCGCCCGGGTACTCCCGGTTGAACTGCAGATAGCGCTCCTTGCCGCGGATCCGCTCACGGGACTGCGGCATCTCGTACACCACATCGTCCGCGAGCGTCTCCCCGAACGCCGTCCAGTCACGGGCCTCGGCCGCGGCCCAGTACGTCTCAACTGCCTTGCGCAGTCCGGTGGATGAGGTCATGCCCGCAGTCTGCACGCCGCCACTGACAACGCCACCCCACCTGCGAGTATCCGCGTGAGGCGGCGGTGGGTCGGGAGTTATCCACAGGCCGCACGGGAATCGCCGCGATCGGCTTTGATGGGGGCATGAACGACGACGCCCGCACCCCCGCCGAGTCCTCCTCCGACCTGCCCGTCTGGGAGCAGCGCTTCCGCGCCCCGCGCGTCTCCCTGCCCGACTGGGCCGAGGATGCACCGCAGCGCGCGCTGTTCGTGTCCAATGCGACCGGGACGTATGAGCTCTACGCCTGGGACCGGGACAGCGGTGAGCAGCGCCAGGTGACGGACCGGCCCAACGGCACGACGGATGGCGTGCTCACCCCGGACGGGCGGGCGGTCTGGTGGTTCGCGGACACCGACGGCGACGAGTTCGGGGTGTGGATGCGCCAGCCTTTCGAAGGCGGCGCGGACGAGCCGGCCGTCCCCGGGCTCGACCCTTCCTACCCGGCGGGCCTCGCCCTCGGCCGCGACGGCTCGGTGGTGGTCGTGGGCCGGTCGACGGACGACGAAGGCACGACGATCCACGTCGTACGGGACGGGGGAGCGCCCGTCGAGATCTACCGGCATCAGGAGTCGGCCGGAGTCGGCGACCTCTCCCACGACGGCACGCTGATCGCCGTCGAGCACACCGAGCACGGCGACGCGATGCACGCGGCGCTGCGGATCGTGCGCCTCGACGGATCCGCGGTCGCGGAGCTGGACGACTCCAAGGGCGGCACCGAGGAGCTGGGCCTCGAGGTTCTCGGCTTCGCGCCGGTGGACGGCGACACCCGGCTCCTCGTCGGGCATCAGCGCCGGGGCCGCTGGGAGCCCCTGATCTGGGACGTGACCACGGGCGAGCAGACCGATCTGACCCTCGACCTGCCGGGCGACGTGAGCGCCGAGTGGTATCCGGACGGCTCAGGACTGCTCGTCGGCCACAGCTTCGAGGCGCGCAGCGAGCTGTACCGCTTCGACCTCTCCTCGCGCGAGCTGATCCGGATCGACACCCCGCCCGGCTCGGTGGGCGGCGCCACGGCGCGCCCCGACGGGACCGTCGAGTACCTCTGGTCGTCGGCGGCGGTCCCGCCCGCGGTCCGCTCCACGACGGGCAGGGTCGTGCTCGACCCGCCCGGTATGAAGGCGCCCGGGTCGGTGCCGGTGGAGGACGTCTGGGTCGACGGCCCCGGCGGCAGGGTCCACGCCCTGGTCCAGCGCCCGGCCGGCGACGGCCCGTTCCCCACGGTATTCGACATCCACGGCGGTCCGACCTGGCACGACAGCGACGAGTTCGCCGCGGGCCCGGCGGCCTGGGTGGACCACGGCTATGCGGTCGTCCGGATCAACTACCGCGGCTCGACCGGCTACGGCAGGGAGTGGACCGACGCCCTGAAGCACCGGGTGGGCCTGATCGAGCTCGAGGACATCGCGGCCGTACGGGAATGGGCGGTGGACTCCGGTCTGGCCGACCCCTCCCGCCTGGTCCTCGCGGGCGCGTCCTGGGGCGGCTACCTCACGCTTCTGGGCCTCGGCACCCAGCCGGGCGCCTGGTCCCTGGGCCTGGCCTCGGTCCCGGTCGCGGACTATGTGACGGCGTACCACGACGAGATGGAGAACCTGAAGGCGATGGACCGCACGCTCCTCGGCGGCACGCCGGAGGAGGTCCCGGAGCGGTACGAGGCCTCGTCACCGCTCACGTACGTGGACGCGGTGAAGGCCCCGGTCTACATCGCGGCGGGCGTCAACGACCCACGCTGCCCGATCCGCCAGATCGACAACTACGTGAACCGCCTCGCATCCCGCGGAGCGATCCACGAGGTCTACCGCTACGACGCGGGCCACGGCTCCCTGGTGGTGGAGGAACGCATCAAGCAGGTTCGACTGGAGATCGAGTTCGCGCAGCGGCATCTGAACTAGCTCGTCCGGCAATCCCGGCCGGTCCGGCAATCCGAGCCCTCTGCGGCGATTGAGGAGATCCGGATCGCCGGGGTCCGGGGGCGGAGCCCCCGCGGGCCACCCACGCACTGGGTGCCTTGTGATGGGGGTCCGGGGGCGAGCCCCCGGTTTCGGGAAGGGGCGGGGCGGGGGAGAAGGCCCGCCGCAGGCGCCGCCCCACCCCGAGACCGCAGAGGAAGACGCCGGACCCGAGGCAGGAGCCACCCCCGGGGCGGGACCCGGAGACGGGGGCCCGGGCCCGGAGGCGAGGGCGGAACCCGGAGACGAGGGCCGGGGCCCGGAGGCGAGGGCGGGACCCGGAGAAGGGGCGGGGTCCGGGACCCGGGACCGAACGCACGCACAGAGGGCCGTACCGTGGAGGACGTGTACCGCTTCCTGCTGACGCCACGCTGGTGGGGCATCAACGTCTTCGTCCTCCTCGCCATCCCCTTCTGCATCTTCATGGGTTCATGGCAGCTCGGCCGCTTCGAGGACCGCGTCGAGGGCCACCGCACCGCGGAGAAGCAGAGCGAGCAGGCGGGCAAGGGCGCGGCCACCCCCCTCACCGAACTGCTCCCGGTCACCGGGGAGACCTCCGGCAAGCGCGCCGAGGTGACCGGCGTCTGGGCCGACCAGTTCACCGTGCCCGACCGCGAGCTCGACGGAAAGCGCGGCTTCTACGTCCTGGGTCTGCTCAAGACGGACGGCGGCAAGGCGGTCCCCGTGGTCCGCGGCTGGCTCCCGGCCGGCGAGAAGGCACCGTCCGCACCGACCGGCGAGGCCACGCTGACCGGTTCGCTCCAGGCATCGGAGAGCGCGGGCGGCGCGGGAGTGAGCGCCGCCGGCGGTCTGCCCTCCGGCCAGCTCGGCATGATCAGCGCGGCCTCGCTCGTGAACCTGGTCCCGTACGACGTCTACGACGCGTGGATCACCGCCGACCAGGCCTCCGACGGCCTGCGCACGGTCCCCCCGAAGGCACCTCAGGGCACGGGCCTCGACCTCAAGGCCTTCCAGAACCTCGGCTACACCGGCGAGTGGTTCATCTTCGCGGGCTTCGTGCTCTTCATGTGGTTCCGGCTGCTGCGCCGGGAGATCGAGTTCGCACGGGACGCGGAGCTGGGCCTGGCGGACCCGGCCGCGCAGCCGGACGGTTCGCCGGTCGGGTAAGGCGGCCCGTCGGACGGACGCCCACGCGCGCCCGACAGACGGACCCCGCGCACACCGGAGCCCCGGCCGGAAAGGGCCGGGGCTCCGGTGTGCGCGGGCGACGCCGGGATCAGCGGTTGCCCTGACGGCGGGACTGGGCCTTCTGCTGCAGCCCTCTGGTCTTCGCGCTGATCGACTGCACATCGGGCTTGGTGCTCTTGGAGCGCGCCTGTGCCGCGGAGATCTTCGAGTGCTGGGGGTCCTTGGGGTGGTCGTGGGCATGCTTGGCCATGATCCACTCTCCTCCTTGCGCCGGACTGGCATACGTCCTCCACTTTCCCCCCGCTCCAGGGGTTCGGCCACTTGGCGCAACAGGAGACACTGGCCCCATGGGATTCGTCGTGATGGTGACGCTGCCGGGCCTCGTCATGCTGCTCATCGTGATCGCGTTCGTGGATCAGCTGCTGCTCCGGGCCGGCCGTGCGGGCATGCTCCCGTGGCGCAACGGAGCGCGGACCGGGCAGGTGTCGGCCACCGGCTTCGAGCAGCTGCACGGCGCTCTGTCCCCGGGCAAGCAGAACGAGCTCAAGGAGCGCGAGACCGCCCTGGTGCTGCCGGACGACGAGGACGACGGCGCACCGCCGAACCGGAGCATCGTGGACCTCGACGGCGGCACGGCAGTGATCCGGCGCCCGGCGCTCTGAGGCACGAGCCGCTCCCCAGGCCCCGTCCAGCGGCACGAGCCGCCCCCTCCCCAGGCCCCGTCCAGCGGCACGAGCCGCACCCCCTCCCAGGCGCTGCCCACCGGACGAACACCGGACGAACACTGGACGGACACCGGACGACCCTCCTAGGCCCGCACCAGCTCCGCAGCCCCGAAGGACACATCGAACCGGTCGCACCAGATCGCCACGCTCCCGAACTCCTCCAGGTCCACCCCGGCCGGGATCGCGTAGTTCTGGCTGCCCTTGTTCCCCTTGAGCTTGCCGAGGCCCACATGCTCACCGTCGTCGAAGACCCGCCAGCCGCCGACGCCCTCCTTGACCGGTGCGTCGCTGATCCAAACGTGCAGATCCGGACCGTTGCTGGTCTCCAGATCGGTCAGCCGCAGCACCCGTGAACCGTCGGCGAGTTCGAGCACCTGCACCGAGCCGCTCGTCCCGTGCTCGTGGCTGATGAACTCGCCCCGCGCCAGCGTCCTCGGCGCGGCGGGCGCACTCGCGGACGGCGAACTCTCCCCGGGCGCCCGCGTGGCAGGCGCACTCGCCACGGGGGAGCTCACGCCCCCCGGCAGCGCCTCGTTCACCGTTTCGTCCTGGAACAGTTTCCACGGCTGGAACCAGTAAAGACCGAACCCGGCAAGGACCGCGCCGAGCACCAGTCCGCTCACCACGACCTTCGGCGTCAGGATCTTCCGTATACGAGACATCGCGACCTCCCAGCCATACACGACCGAACCGGCCGCCCTTGCCGTATCCAACGGCAGGAGCGGCCGGCCCGGTCCCCGTGCTGCGGTGACGTAAGACTTCCGTCACCGCTTGGTGGTCTTGTTGTACGCCCGCAGCGCCCACCAGTACCCGAAGAGGGTGAGCCCGGTGCACCAGGCGAGCGCGATCCAGCCGTTGCTGCCGATCTCGCCGCCCATGAGCAGCCCGCGCACGGTCTCGTTGATCGAGGTGAAGGGCTGGTACTCGGCGAACCAGCGCAGTCCGACCGGCATCGAATCGGGGTCCACGACCGCGCTGCCCATGAGCGGCAGCAGCGTCAGCGGCAGCGGTCCGTTGGACGCGGACTCCACGGTCTTGGCGTTCATGCCCATGCCGGCGCACAGCCAGCTCAGGCCGAGGGCCAGGAAGATCAGCAGTCCGGCGGCGGCGATCCACTCGACGAGCGAGGCGTTCGGACGGAAGCCGATCGCGACGGAGACACCGGTGATCAGGGCGAGCACGGCCGTGACCTGGATCGTGCTGCCGAGCACATGCCCGCTGAGCATGGCGCCCCGGGAGATCGACATCGTACGGAAGCGGTTGATGATGCCTTCCGTCTTGTCGGTGCAGACCGACACCGCGGTGGCCACGGCCCCTGAGGTCGCGGTCATCACGATGATGCCGGGCACCAGATAGTTGATGTAGTCCCCGCGCGTGGTGCCCGGGCCGAGGGTGCCCGTGCCGATCGCGCCGCCGAAGACGTACACGAAGAGCAGCAGGAACAGCAGCGGCATCACGAGGATCGAGACCGTCATCGCCGGATAGCGCTGCATGTGCTTGAGGTTGCGGCGCAGCATCGTCATCGAGTCGCGCACGGCGGTCGAGCGGGCGGGCGCCGGCTCGGCGGGGGCGAGGGTCGCGGTGCTCATCGGGCCGACTCCTTCGACTGCGACGGGTGGGGGAGGGTGGCGCCGTCGTCCTTGGGGCGGCCCGTGAGGGTCAGGAAGACGTCGTCCAGATCGGGGGTGTGCACGGTCAGCGACTCGGCGTGCACCTGGGTGGTGTCGAGGACGTCGAGGATGGAGCGCAGATTGGCGGTCGAGCCGTCGCTGGGGATCTGCAGCGTGAGCGACTCCTCGTCGCTGGTGGCGACCCCGAACACATCCGCCGCGGCGGCGAGTTGGGCCGCGTCCGTGAACTGCAGCCTGACGTGTCCGCCGGGGATCAGCCGCTTGAGCTCCTCGGCGGTGCCCTCGGCGACCAGCCGCCCGTGGTCCAACAGCGCGATGCGGTCGGCGAGTTGATCGGCCTCCTCCAGATACTGCGTGGTGAGGAAGATCGTGGTGCCCTGGCCGACGAGGTCGCGGATGAGCTGCCACATGGTGCGCCGGCTGCGCGGGTCGAGCCCGGTGGTCGGCTCGTCGAGGAAGATGATGCCGGGGCTCGCGACCAGGGTCATCGCCAGATCCAGCTTGCGCCGCATACCGCCGGAGAACGTGGCCGCCGTCTTGTGCGTGGCCTCGGTGAGGTCGAAGCGCGCGAGCAGATCGGCAGCGCGCCGCTTGCCCTCGGCCCTGGGCAGATGGCTGAGGTCGGCCATCAGCATCAGGTTCTCCTCGGCGGTGAGGAGGTTGTCCACGGCCGAGAACTGCCCGGTGACACCGATCGACCGGCGTACCTTCGCGGCCTGGCGGACCATGTCGTATCCGGCGATCTGCGCCTCGCCGCCGTCCGCGGCGATCAGGGTGGAGAGGATCTCCACGGTGGTGGTCTTGCCGGCGCCGTTCGGACCGAGCAGGGCGAAGATGCTGCCCTCCGGGATCGTCAGATCGATCCCGTCGAGCACGATCTTGTCTCCGTACGACTTCCGTAGACCGATGGCGGTGATGGCGGCGGGAGCAACAGTGGATGTGCTCATGACAGCCTGCCTCCTGTGCTGGGGTAAGGGGGTGGTGGTGAAGTGGCTTGTTGTCTAAGTCGGTCGGTGCCGCTGGGTGCTGGTTGGTTCCGGTCGCTGCCGGTCGGAGTGTCCGGGTCGTACGGGGATCAGGCGCGGCGGATGATCACGTCGCCGACCGAGGTGCGGCCGCGCACCTCGACGGTCTGCTTGGAGGCGTCCGGTCCGGTGCCCGTGCCGAGCGAGTTGCGTACGGCGCCGCCCTTGGTGCTCACGTCGAGCCAGGCGGCCGTGCCCTCGGCGATACCGATCTCCAGCTGGCCGACCGAGGTCTCGAACCGGACCTGGCCGCGCTCGACCCGTCCGATCCGGATGCCGCCGGTCGCCGAGGTCGCCTGCACATCGGCGTGCGCACTGCCCACGGAGATCCGGCCGTTGGCGGACTTGACCTGCAGATTGCCGGTGATGTCGCCGACGGCGCTGTCGCCGTTGCTGTTCTTCACGGTCGCGGAGCCGTCGATCTCACCGAGGTCGATCCGGCCCGTGCCGGAGATGAACTGGTGGTCGCTGCCGCTCGCCCGGTCGACGCGGATATCGCCGAAGCCGGTCTTGATGTTCGCGTTGCCGACCTCGTCGAGCTGGATGTTGCCCATCGAGGTCTTGACCGTGATGTCCCCGAAGCGGCCCTGGCCGTCGATGTAGATCATCGAGGCGTTGCTGCCCAGGGCGGAGCCGGCCGGGAGCTCGACGACCACGTCGATGCCGCCGGACTTGTTGAACACGGACCGCGACTTGGGGGCCTTCACGAGCAGCCGGCCGCCGGAGAAGGTGACCTGGGTGTTCTGTGCGGTGCGTACGTCGCGGTCGTTGGCGTCGTTGGTCGGCGTCACCTCGACGGTGGTGTCGGTGCGCTCGCTCGCGGTGATCCGCAGGTTCACCATGTCGCCCTCGACGGAGAGGGTGATGGGGCCGGGGGTCTCGTAACTGGTCATCTCGGGTCCGTCCTTACGGTGCGAAGTCGGTGGGAAGCGGGGTGTGAAGCCGTGCGAAGTCTGTGGGGTGGCCGCGGCGCGGTGCGGGCGCTCTAGCCGGCCCAGCCGGTGAAGTCCCGCGGGTGGTCGGGATGGTGCGGGACGGGCGGCGGCGGGGCCAGGGCGGCGGCCACGGCGCGGCCGAGCCAGGCGTTGAGCGAGAGTCCGTCGCGGGTGGCGGCCCCTTCCGCCTGCGCCTTGAGGTGGGCGGGCAGCCGGAGGTTGATCCGGGCGGTGCCGCTGTCGTCGCCGTCCAGGAGGGCGGCCGGGTCGGGCGAGACGGGCGGCGCGTGCGTCGTCGGTGCGGTGGGGCGCTCGGCCTCGTACGGCTGGGGCGTGCTCACCACGAACTCGGGGTCGGTCCCCCGCAGCCGTACACCGACGGAGCCCGGCGCCAGCTCGCGGGTGACCTCGGCCATGGCGTCCGACAGCGCGTTGAGCAGCGCGAGCCGGGCCGCGGACTCGAGCGGCCAGGTGAGCCGCTCGGCCATGGCGCGGGCCTCGGGCCCGGCCGTCTCGGCGGCGGTCGCCAGCTCCTGGCGGAGGGTGTCGACGTACGGCGTGAGGTTCATGACGCCACTATGGCGCCATGTGTGGCGCCATGTCAAGCGGTCGTGGCGCGGGATGGCGCTATGTGGTGCCAGCTGGGGGCGTCTGTGCAGGTCATGCGCCGTGCGCAGGAAACAAAAAAGCCCCCGGCCGCCGCATTGAATGCGGCGGCCGGGGGCTTTGGATGCGTGCTCGGCCGATCCTTCGCTGACTGCTCGGCCGTCCCGCGGACTGCTAGCCGACCCACCCCGTGAACCCCTGGCCGACCCCGCGCGAGTGGTGCGTGGCGGGCTGTTCCTGGCGAGGTGCCGGGCTGATGGCCTGGGATGCGGCGCGGACGAGCCAGGCGTTGACCGACAGGCTGTCGCGCGCCGCGGCCTCCTCGACCCGGGTCTTGAGGTGCGCCGGAAGCCGGAAGTTGATGCGCGCCATCGAACCGTCGTCGGCCTCGGGCGCGACCGGCGGCGCCGGGGGCAGCGGGGCCTGCGGCGGCGCGGGCACCTGGGATGCCGGCTCCGACGAGGGCGGGGCCGTCACCACGAACTCGGGGTCGAGCCCGCGCAGCCGTACGTCCACCGAACCGGGCGCGAGCTCACGGGTGACCTCGTCCATCGCCGCCGACAGGGCGTGCAGGAGGGTCAGCCGGGTCGCCGACTCCAGCGGTGCGGACAGCCGCTCGGCCAGATCGCGCGCCTCGGGGCCTGCGGCGTCGGCGGCGGTCGCGAGCTCCTGGCGGAGGGTGTCCACATACGGCGTGAGGTCCATGACGCCAATTATGGCGCGTGTGGCGCCATGGCGGGCGCGAGGGTGCCACCGGACCGGCCTGCCCGGGGGCCTTTTCTCGTACGGGAGTCAAGTCCCGGTCCCGGGAAGGGACTTCGGCCACCGGTGCGCGAGAACGCACGGACGGTTGGTCAGCCGCCCCACTGCAGGGCCGGTCCCTGGGGTCCCCCGGGCCTCTTGGCGGACACGAGCACGGCGGACAGGGCGGAGGTCACGGCGAGGCTGCCGGCCAGGATCATCGTCACGCCGACCATGAACAGGCCGCTGGCGTCGTCCGACCAGTCGTAGAAGGCGGCGGCGGTCAGCCCCGCGGTGATGCCGACGACGGGAACGGCGGGGTGGCGGCGCGTTGCCGCCCAGTACAGCGGCGCGAGCAGGGTCAGCACCAGACCGACCACCTGCCATGCCTCGTACGGCCCGGTCGTCGAGCCGTCGGGGTGCACATCGCGCCGCTGGTCCCAGCCGAGCCAGGCGGCCCAGGCGCCTGCGGTCAGCGCGGCAAGGGCGAGCGTGGCGATCACCTGGCGGGCGGGGGCGGAGAGGTTCTTGTGCATGTCCCCAGCGTCCCCGCCGGCGGTGCGCGCGACCACCGTACGGATACTCATCCGGGCTCTCTGCGCAGGTACTCAGAACGACGGCCGGACGTGGACAGACCTCAGGCCGATACCCGGGCAGTCGGCAGCCCCCGCCTCACCGCATGCCGGCCCGCTCCCTCAGCACCTCCACCCCGTCCCCCGCCAGCTCGTCGCAGTAGGCGACCCGGCCGGTCATCGCCATCACCAGCGCCAGGGTGCTGCCCGTGACCAGCCGCCCTGTTCCCGTCGCGAAGGGACCGTCGTCGGCCACCAGGCGCAGTCCGCCGAGCCGGCCCTTCGCGAGCACCACGAGATCCGTGCCCCGGTAGTACTCGGCCACCGCCGTGAGCGTGGCGATGGGATAGCCGTGACGGATGCCCAGCGGCCGCCGGATGTCCTCGCCGTGCACGACCGTCTCGCCGAGGATCGCGATCGCCGGAAGCGGCGGCTTGCGCGTACTGGTGACCGACCGCCGGAACCGCTCCAGTGTCTCCACCGGATCCGCCCCGAGCTGCCGCTCCAGCTGCATCGCCACCTGCTTGTCGAAGTCGAACCGGCAGCGCAGCACGCCCGCCAGCCAGCTCACCGGCGTCAGCCGCGCGGAGGCGGTCAGATGCGCCAGGACCTCCCGTACCGTCAGCTCGGTGCAGAGCGAGTGCGTGGCCCATCCCTCGGCGTCCAGGCCTGCGAGGTCATCGGCCAGCGCGGCCCGTTCGGCATGGATCAACGGCCATACGTCACGGCTCGGCGGCCGCTTCTGCTCCGTCATCCGGGCACCTTCCGTCATCCGGGACCTTCCGTGAGGACCGGTCTCGCGCTCACCTGCCTCGGCCGGCAGGCGAGCTCACAGGCCGGACCGCCGCCGCACCGGAAAATCATCGACGTCGGGCCCGGGATCCCTGCGCCCATGCGCTTCTTTGCGATTCCTTTACAGTAGGTGGAGAAGTGTCCGCACAAAGAGTCTCCGCAGAGAGAAGGAGCCAAGAGCCCGCGATGGGTGAGCCTCCCAGTACCAACCCCCGCCCCCGTGGCGGTGACCGATGCTGAGCTCCGTGCTCGGCCTGCTCGCCGTGCTCGTCCTGACGGCCGGCACCGGCTATTTCGTCGCCCAGGAATTCGCCTACGTGGCAGCCGACCGTCTCGCCCTGGCCCGCGAGGCCGAGGCGGGCGACAAGCGCGCGGCCCGGGCGGTGAAGGTCCTCGGGAAGCTGTCGTTCATGCTGTCCGGCGCGCAGCTGGGCATCACCGTCACGGGTCTGGTCGTCGGCTTCCTCGCCGAACCGTCCGTGTCCGGCCTCCTGGGTCCGGCTCTCGAGGGCACGGGGCTCTCCGGCGGAGCGGTCTCCGTGATCTCCGTCGTGGCCGGCTTCGTGGTCGCCACCGTGCTCCAGATGGTCATCGGCGAGCTGGCCCCCAAGAACCTGGCCCTCGCCGTCCCCGAACGCCTCGCCAAGTCCCTTTCCGCCTCGACCCTCGCGTATCTGAAGGTCGTCGGACCGATCGTGCGGATCTTCGACGGCGCGGCCAACCGGATCCTGCGCAGGATCGGCATCGAACCGGTCGAGGAGCTCCACCACGGCGCCACCCTCGAGGAGCTGAGCCACCTCATCGGCGAGTCCCATGAGCACGGCCATCTGCCGGAGGCGACCGCCGAACTCCTCGACCACGCCCTGGACTTCTCCGAGCGCACCGTGGACGAGGTGATGGTGCCGCGCGCGGACGCCGTCTTCGTCCGCAGGGACGCGACCGCGGCCGAGGCGGTGGCCCTGATCGGCAAGTACGGGCACTCCAACTACCCCGTGCTGGGCGACCACCCCGACGACGTGGCCGGGGTGCTCGGCGTACGGGAGCTGATGCGGCTGCCCGCCGCGCGCTTCGAGCGCACCACCGCGGGCGAACTGGCCCGCCGCCCCCTGCTGCTGCCCGACACGCTGCCCCTGCCGGGCGCGGTCGCGCAGATGAGGGAGCGGGACGACGAGTTCGCCGTCGTGCTCGACGAGCACGGCGGTGTGGCGGGCATCGTCACATACGAGGACATCGCGGAGGAGCTCGTCGGCGATATCGCGGACGAGTCCGACGCGGTGGTGGAGCCGGCCGTCGCGGACGGCGCCGGCTGGCTGGTCGACGCGGGTCGCCGGCTCGACGAGGTGGCCGACGCCACCGGGATCGAGCTGCCCGAGGAGGACGACTACGACACCGTGGCCGGCCTGGTCATCGACCGCCTCGGCCGCTTCCCGGCCATCGGCGACCGGCTCACGGTCGCCCTCGCAGACGGGTCGGGCGCCGAGATCGCGGTCCTCCGTCTGGACCGCCATGTCCCCGAGCGCGTACGGATCGAGCGCGTCCCGGCCCCCGACGCCACCGAGCCCGAGGAGGTCACGGCATGAGCTTCCCCATGGCCCTCTTCGTCACGCTTCTGCTCCTGGTCGGCAGCGGCTTCTTCGTGGCCGCCGAGTTCGCCCTGGTCGCCGCCAAACGGCACCGTATGGAACAGGCCGCGGCCCAGGGGCAGCGCGGCGCCAAGTCCGCGCTCGCGGGCATGCGCGAGCTGTCCCTGATGCTCGCGGGCGCCCAACTGGGCATCACCCTGTGCACCTTGGGCCTCGGCGCGATCTCCAAGCCGGCGATCTCGCACGAACTCGACCCGCTCCTGGAGAAGCTGGGGCTGCCCTCCGGCCTCAGCTACGGCATCGCGTTCGCCGTCGCCATGATCGTCGTGGTGTTCCTGCACATGGTGCTCGGCGAGATGGCCCCCAAGTCCTGGGCCATCGCCCACCCCGAACGCTCGGCGATGCTGCTCACCCCGCCCTTCCGCGCGCTGGTCAAGGCCGTACGCCCGGTGATCCGGGTGCTCAACGCGGTGAGCAACGCGCTCGTACGGCTGTGCCGTGTCACCCCGCGCGACGAGCTCGCCTCGGTCCACAACCGCGAGCAACTGACCCATCTGGTCGAGGAGTCCGAACGCCTCGGCCTGATCAGCGAGACCGACTCCGGCCTGATCACCAGCTCGCTCACCGAGCCGCTGACCCCGGTCGGCGCGCTCCAGACGCCCGCGGACCGGATCACTTCCGTACGGGCCGCGGCCGGTGTCGACGAGATCCTCGAGGTCGCCTCGGCGCACGACCGCACCCGCCTCCTGGTCCTGGACGGTCCGGCGGTACTCGGCGACGGCCGGGCGGTTCTCGGTGACACGGCGGTGCTCGGCTCTGTGCACGCCCGTGACGCCCTGGTCTCCCGCGCCCAGGGCCGCACCCCGACGGCCCGCGAACTGGCCCGCCCGGTACCGGAACTCGCCGCCACCGACACGATCGCCGACGCCGTCGAAACCCTCCGCCACCACCGAGCCACCCTCGCGGTCGTCCGCGACGGAACGGGCCACCTGACGGGCTTGGTCAGCCTGGACGACCTCCTGTCCCGCCTCCTGGAGCCCACCGTCTGACGGGGACCGACTGGCGCCGGGGGACCGATTGTCTTTGCGTAACCACCCATAGCGGACATCACGCAGGACAATCGGTCCCCCTGCCGAGCTATCCGACGGACGTGAGGGGAGACTTCGGGCGGTCGGGGAGGAGATGGCCGGTGTGGGCCAGGGCTGTGATCGCGGCCGCGCACAGGGCGCCCGTTGTGGCGAGGGCCGCCCAGGGAAGCCAGGCCACGCCCGTGTCGAACAGCGCGCCCACCGCCAGGTTCCCGGCCGCGATCGCGAGGCCCGACGCGGTGTTGTACGCGCCGTAGTACGTGGCGACAAGACGTTCGCCGGACAGCCTGACCACGGTGTCCATCTCGAACGGATAGAGCAGCGCCCCGCCCCACGCGAGCAGCGCGGCGCACAGGGCAAGACTCAGCACCCCGTACACGAAGGGCCCGTCGTAAAGGAGCGGCAGGAACGCGGCGCCCATCATCGCGAGTCCCCACGCGATGGCCCGCGGCCCGGACAGGGTCCGTTTCGCCCAGGCCGTCAGCCTCAACTGCCCGGACAGCGCGGCGAGCGCGGACACGGCGAACACGGCGCCCGTCACCACGCCCGTGCGCTCGCCGAACAGCTCCCGTGTCCGCAGCGGCAGCGCGAGGTACACCTGGAAGGCCAGGACGTAACTGCCGGACATGGCCACCGCGAACAGCAGGAACGGCCGGTTCGCCACGATCGACCGCCAGTCGGCGAGGACCGCACGCCAGGCCGGTTCGGCGCCGCGGTCCTGCGGCGCCCTGCCGGGCAGCGCCCGCGCCTGGAGCAGCGCCAAGGCACCGAAGATGAGCGCCGACGCCGCGCACACGGCCCTGAAGTCCCAGGCCAGGAGAGCGAGTCCGGCGAGCGGGCCGACCAGGATCCCGGCCTGGTAGAAGACGTTGAACGTGGCGAAGGCCTCCACCCGCCGCTCCTCACCCGCCTCGGCCGCCAAGTACGCCCGTACCGCCGGATTGAACAGCGCGCCCGCGAGACCCGTCAGCGCCGACGCGACGATCAGCGCGGGCAGCGACTGGGCGAAGCCGAGCAGCGCGAAGGCCACGGTGCGCAGCGCGCACCCGGTCAGGATCATCGGCTTGCACCCGTAGCGGTCGGCGAGCGTCCCGCCGACCAGGAACATCCCCTGCTGCGACAGATTCCGTACGCCGAGCACCAGACCCACCGCCCAGGCGGCGAGCCCGAGTCCATGGCCCAGGTGGTCGGCGAGATAGGGCATCAGCATGTAGAAGCCCAGGTTGATGGCGAACTGATTGACCATCAGGAGGCGTACGGCCGGGTCGAAGGACGCGACCTGTTCGCGGAGCCCCTTCACCGCACACCTGCCGTACGCGCGAGGGGGTCGCGGACCTGTCCGCACCGCGTCCACCCCGTCACCACGCGCTCGTCGGGCGTGGCGATCTCCTCGGGGCCCGGGGGTGGCGCCAGGTCCCAAATCCCTTGTTCCGTGCACCAGTTGTCGTTGTAGACCGTCTCCAGATAGCGGTACGGCCCGTCGGGGAACACGGCCGCGATCCGTGTCCCCGGCGGTGAGGTACGGGCCACCCACCCGGCCACCAGCGCGACCGCGCCCACGCTCCAGCCGCCCGAGGCGTAGTGCCGGCGCGCCAACTCGCGGCAGGCCCACACCGCTTCACCGGGCGCCACCCAGTGCACCTCCGCGAACGCGCCGTAATCCACGTTCGCCGGATGGATGCTGGAGCCGAGCCCGCGCATCAGCCGGGGCGCCGCGGGCTGTCCGAAGATGGCCGAGCCGACCGAGTCCACACCGACCACCCGCAGGCCGGGGGAGTGCCGGCGAAGGCCCGCCGCGATCCCGGCGGAGTGCCCGCCGGTGCCGACCGCCACCACGAGGGTGTCGATCCGGCCGAGCTGTGCGGTGAGTTCGGCGGCGAGGGGTCCGTACGCGGCGACATTGTCGGGATTGCTGTACTGGTCCGGGCAGTACGCACCCGGCTGCGCGGCCAGGAGTTCGGCGACCCGGGCCCGGCGGGCCTCCTGCCAGCCGCCGGCCGGATGCGGCCGGTCCACCCGGTCGACCCGCGCGCCGAGCGAGGTCAGGAGCCGGACCATCGCCGGCTCCATCCCGGGATCGGAGACGACGGTGACCGGATGCCCGTACGTCAGCCCGGCCAGCGCGAGCCCGAGCCCGAGCGTCCCGCTGGACGACTCGACCACGGGCGCACCGGGCCGCAGCGCACCGCGGCGCCGCGCCTCGCGGATCATATGCAGGCCTGGACGGTCCTTGATACCGCCGGGGTTGGCGCCTTCGAGCTTGGCGAAGAACCCGCGGCCGGGCGGGGCGAAGGGGCGGTCGATCCACAACACCGGGGTGTTTCCGACCAGTTGGGCAGGGCGGCGGGCGACGACCGGCGCCGCGGCCCCTGAGGGGGAGGTCCGGCCGATGGCCGGATGCGGGGGTCCGGGGGCGAAGTCCTCGGGGGTGAGGTCGTCGCGAGGGTCGTCACACAGTTCGTGCAGGCGGGGGGTGGGCTTCATGGCGTACGGCTCCTACGTGCTGCGGCGGCGCCAGGCGCGCTGAGCACGGGATCGGCAGGTCGGGGTCGCGCGGACGCATCCCGTGAACTCCCGGCTCGTATACGGGAGGTGGGATGCGGGGCGCGGCTACTGCCGCCAGACGCAGAGCGAGGACCGTTCGCCGCCCCGGCCCGGCGGTCCCGTATGGTCCACCGCCGCAGGGGACGGCAGCGGGCACCGGGCGGACGGGGTGAGGGGAGCGAGGAGGGGCAGCGCCGGCGCGGAGAGCTCCTGTGCGCCCGGATCGCGCGGCCGGTCCACCGAGTGGTCGACGTGCTCACCCTCGTCGTGATCGTGCGCGGGACCCGGTACGAGCGCGGCCTGCTGCGGACCGGCCGGCGCGTGATGACCGGGCGGGCAGACGGCGACGATGCCGGGATGCGGACCATGCGCCCCATGCGGCCCGGCGAACGGAGCACTGTGCGCGGCACTCGCCAGATGCGCGGTGATCAGCACGGCGAGCAGCGGCACGAGCACGAGACGGCCTTGCCGCATCGCCCCTGCCAAGGCCGTCCACCACGACTCGATCACGCACTGATCGTAATTCGGTGATTACGCGAGGTCACGTCCGCGGGCTGCGGTTCGCCCGTACGTGCGCCCGCTGGCCCCGCTCACACCGCCGCCCGCCGCCTCAGTAGGCCACCGTGTCGCACCACTTCTCCGCCCAGGCGGAGGGGCCGTGCGTGTTGGCCGCGCGGACCGTGACGCAGATTTCGTCTCCGGAGAACGGACCGTTGATGGTGTAGCTGGTGGCGCCGGTGGAGTATGTGGTGTCGACGTTCTTCTCGGTGAAGTTGCTGCCCGTGTTGGTGTAGTGGATGTCGTACCGGGTCGCCCGGGGGATCGCGGACCAGCTCACCTTGATGGGCATGTCGCAGGAGCCGACGCAGCCGTGGACGTACTCGAGCTTGTAGGCCGTGAGGGCGGGCGGCGGGGAACCCTCGGAGGAGCCGCCACCGGACGCGCCGCCGTCGGATGAGCCACCGCCGTCGGCGGAACCGCCGCCGGACCCGTCACCCGTCGGGGTGCCGCCCCCGCTGTCCGGCTCCTGTGAACTGCCGCCGCTCTCCTGGCCGTCCGGCTGCTCGCTGCCCTTGGGGTCCTTCGCTCCGTCCTCGTCCTTCCCGTCGTCCCCGCCCTTCTCCTTCTGCTTTCCGGAGGGCGAACTGCTGGGCGTACCGGAGGAATCACCGTCTCCAGGTGTCGCACTCGCGCTGCTGCCCGGCGGCTGCGTACGGGTCTCGTCGCCGCCGTCGCCGAAGGGCTGGAGCAGTGCGACCGTTCCGCCGCCGACGGCGAGTACGGCGACGACGGGCAGGACGAGGAGGGTGCGCCGCCGGCGCGGCCGCTCCTCGCGCGTACTGGTGTCGGCGGACGCGCCGGGCTGCCGCGGCCGCAGCCCGACGGTCGCCTGGTCGACGGCGCCGCCCGCCGCGGCCGGCTCCTCCCGCAGGGGCGTGGCCTCGGCATCGAGCAACTGCGCGGACTGCTGGGCGAGATGGGCGACGACGGGCGCGGGCAGCCAGGTGCCGCGCGCCGTGGTGGGCCGTGGCCGCCCGGGATCGGCGAGGAGCTCGTCGACACCGGGCCGCCGCTCGGCATCCTTGGCCAGGCACCGCGTGATCAGCGCCCGCAGCGCGGCATCCTCGATCCCCGTCAGATCCGGCTCGCCCTCCACGATCTGGTACATCACGGCATGCTGATTGCTCGCCCCCTGCCCGAACGGCAACTGCCCGGTCGCCGCGTACGTCAGGACGCAGCCGAGGGTGAACACATCGCTCTTCGCCCCCGCGCGCTGCCCCTGTATCTGCTCCGGGGACATGAACCCGGGCGAGCCGACGGCCATCCCCGTACTGGTCAGCAGGGAGGAGACGGACGCGTCGAGCGCCCGGGCGATCCCGAAGTCGATGACCTTGGTGCCGTCCACGGTCAGCATCACGTTGGACGGCTTGAGGTCGCGGTGCACGAGCCCTGCCGCGTGGATGTCGGCGAGTGCGTGCAGCAGGCCGTCTGCCAGGGTGTGCACGGACGAGGGGGGCAGCGGTCCGTGCATCCGTACGACCTGCTCCAGCGAGAGCCCGGCCACATAGCCCGTGGCCACCCACGGCGGCTCGTCGTCGGGGCCGGCGTCGAGCACCGGCGCCGTGTACCGCTCGCCGACCCGCCCGGCCGCCTCGATCTCCTGGCGGAACCGCGCCCTGAACTGCGGGTCGGACACATGCTCTTCATGGACGACCTTCACGGCGACGGTACGCCCGCGCTCCGTCCGCGCCAGGAACACCCGCCCCATCCCGCCGGCGCCCAGTCGGCCGAGCAGCAGATACGGCCCGATCCGCGGGGGATCGCTCGCGGCGAGCGGCTTGATCCCGCCGTCGAAGCCGTCCACGCCGTCCTGCCCGGCGTCCCGCTCGCCGCGCCCGTCCCCGTTCGCAGTGCTCATGTTGGTCTGGCTCCCCCGTTTTCGCGCGCCTGGTCCCGGCGCAACGCCGTTGAGGATAAACGGTGTTGAGGCGCGTGGTGAAGGAGCGTCCGGTGCTCCCGGTGAGCTCTTCGCCGGGGGCGAGGGGGACCTGGTCCCGCTCCCGGACCGGCTGACACACTGTGCGCCACGCGCACCTCCGCCCGTTCACGCACCCGGCCACCGCTTTCCCTGCCCGAAAGGCTCCCGATGATCACGCCGAACGAGGCTCCGGAGCCCGAACCGGGCAAGGCGGTCGAACCGGCCGAGGGAGTCGACCCGGCCGAGGCAGTCGACCCGGTCACGGCAGCCGAACCGGCCGCCGGGCGGCCCCTGGTGACCGCCGCCTATGGCGAGCCGGTCGTGCATGAGGGCGTCACGGTCATCCCGGTCGCCGAGACCTACGACTTCGGCGGCATCGGCGCGGTTGCCGGAGCCCGCCCGCGCGGCTTCATCGAGATCAGGAACGGCTCCGCCACGTACAAGCCCCTGCGCCCTCCGTGGAAGACCCTCGCCGCCCCACTGGCCGCCTTCGCGGTGGGCGCGGCCGTCCCCGCCCTGGCCCGCCGTCTCGCCGGCCGCCGCTGGGGGCGGTGACCGGACTCGCGGGCCGCCGCTGGGGGCGGTGACCGGAGCGCGGGCCGCCGCTGGGGGGCGGTGGCCGGACCGCAGGCCGCCGCTGGGGCGGTCACCTGACCGTGGGCCGTCCGCACACAGGGCCGTATGATCGTGGGGTTGGTCTGCTGCCGTCCCGCTTCCGTGCCGCGGGGTCACCGAGCGCGTGACCGCCAGCCGTGCCGGGGCCGCCGTCGCTCCCGGCGAGAACCGATGCCTGCAGGAGAGAGCGTGCGCATGCCCCAGATGCCCAGCGCCGCCGCCTGCCCGCCGTGATGCCTCGCCGCTGAGCCGTGCCCACAGTGATGTCTCGCCCCTGAGCCCGCCCCTCCGCGATGTCTCGCGCTGAGCCCGCCCCGCCGTGCTGCCCCTGAAGCTGCCCCTGAAGTGGTCCGGCCCTCGTGCCACCCCGTTCCGTACGTCCGTACAACGCCATGCCCGTACCACCTCGGGCGTGCCCGAACCCGACAGGTCCCGCCCTTGTCCCCCTCCACACTGTCCCCTGCCGCCCGCCTGCGCCCCGACTGGCTGAAGGACCCCAAGGTCTGGCGTACGGAGATCCTCGCCGGCCTGGTCGTCGCGCTGGCCCTGATCCCCGAGGCGATCTCCTTCTCGATCATCGCCGGGGTCGACCCCGCGATCGGTCTGTTCGCCTCCTTCACCATGGCCGTGGTGATCTCGGTCGTCGGTGGCCGCCGCGCGATGATCTCCGCCGCGACCGGCGCCGTCGCCCTGGTGATCGCCCCGCTCAACCGCGAGCACGGGCTCGGCTACCTGGTCGCCGCGGTGATCCTGGCCGGTGTCATCCAGATCGTCCTGGGCGTGCTCGGCGTCGCGAAGCTGATGCGGTTCGTGCCGCGCTCGGTGATGGTCGGCTTCGTCAACGCGCTGGCCATCCTGATCTTCATGGCCCAGGTCCCCGAGATGCGCGACGTGCCTTGGCCCGTCTACCCGCTGATCATCGGGGGCCTCGCACTCATGGTCCTCTTCCCGAAGGTCACCAAGGCGGTCCCGGCCCCGCTGGTCTCCATCGTGATCCTCACCGTGATCACCCTCGCCGCCGGCATCGCGGTCCCGACCGTCGGCGACAAGGGCGACCTGCCGTCCTCGCTGCCCGTGCCAGGGCTGCCCGACGTGCCGTTCACGCTCGACACCCTGACCACCATCGCCCCGTACGCGCTCGCGATGGCGCTGGTCGGTCTGATGGAGTCGCTGATGACGGCCAAGCTGGTCGACGACATCACCGACACCCGCTCCTCCAAGACCCGTGAGTCCATCGGTCAGGGCATCGCCAACATCGTCACCGGCTTCTTCGGCGGGATGGGCGGCTGCGCGATGATCGGCCAGACGATGATCAACGTACGGGTGTCCGGAGCACGCACCCGCCTGTCGACCTTCCTCGCGGGCGCCTTCCTCATGGTTCTCTGCATCGTCTTCGGTCCCGTGGTCTCCGACATCCCCATGGCCGCCCTCGTCGCCGTCATGGTGATGGTGTCCTTCGCGACCTTCGACTGGCACTCCATCGCGCCCAGGACCCTGCGGCGGATGCCGGCCGGGGAGATCACGGTCATGGTGATCACCGTCGCCGTCGTGGTCGCCACGCACAACCTCGCGATCGGCGTGGTCGCCGGCACCCTCACCGCCATGGCCGTCTTCGCCCGCCGCGTCGCCCACGTCGCCGACGTCACCGCGGTCACGGACCCGGACGGCACGAGCGTGGTCTACTCCGTGACCGGCGCCTTGTTCTTCGCCTCGTCCAACGACCTCGTCGGCCGTTTCGCCTACGCCACCGACCCCGACAGGATCGTCATCGACCTGACCGCCGCGCACATCTGGGACGCCTCCTCCGTCGCGGCCCTCGACACGATCGGCGCCAAGTACGCGCAGCGCGGCAAGACCGTGGAGATCATCGGCCTCAACGAGGCGAGCGCTCGGATGCACGAGAAGCTCAGCGGCGAACTCACCGGAAGCCACTAGCCGGTTCGGACCGGCCCCGCGCGGAACCCACTAGCGCGGATCGGTCCCGCGCGGAAGCCACTGGCCGAGGCGGACCGGCCCCGCGCGGAAGCGGCTAGCGCGGATCGGTCCCGCCCGTACGGCGGCGGCGTACGGCCCACAGCATGGCGCCGGCGCCGGAGACGATGCCGAGCCCGGCGAGCGCACCGATACGGCGCGCGGACAACTCCGTGCCGGTATCAGCCAGTTGGGGTGCATCGGGTTCGGACGGGATGAAGCTCGGTGTCGTTGGGCCGGGGGTCGGTGCCGGGCTGGTGGGGGCCGGTGTGGTGGGCGCGGCTGTGGTCGGCGTCGGCGTCGTCGGCGTAGGAGTGGGCGTCGGCGTAGGAGTGGTCGGCGTCGATGTGGGTGTCTGGGTGGTGGGGCTCGACGTCGGTGTCGGTGCGCCGGACTCGCAAGACAGGTCCGCGGCGAACGGGAAGTAGTGGATCTCACCCGCGTTCACATCCGACCCACCGGCCCCTTCCGTCCCGGCCAGTGGTCCCGCGACCAGCGACTTCACGATGACATCGCCCTCGATATTGGACGGGTCGACATCGGTCAGGTGCGCGTTCGGCGCGTAGATCGTGCCCTCGACCGAGTCGCCGTCCGTGATCGTGATGCCGGTCGCGTCGGGGAAGTCCCAGAGGATGTACGGTGCGTCGGTGCCCGAGACGCCCGCCATGTTCGGGGTCGACCAGTCGAACTCGCCGCCGGTCGCGGTGGTGTCGACGACGATGGCGAGCGGGGTGTCCGCGCTCGGCCGTGCCGTGAACGTCATGATGTCGATGTGGTCGAGCTGCTCGCCGGTCAGGTGCAGCACATTGGTCCTGCCCGGAGTCAGGTTGACGGTGACGTTGGAGCCGGCGGGCGGGTCCGTGACGACGGCGCCGCTGCTCGTGTCGGTCAGGACGACGTTGTCCCCGCAGCCGGCGATCCGGGCGGCCCGCGTCCGGTACGTCGCGAACAGCGAAGGGAAGTCCATCAGGCCCGCCGCCCGCACGGAGCCGGCGTCCTGCCGGGTGGTCAGCTCGATACGCGGCGTGGAGTCGTAACCCGAACCCGCCGCCACCACACGGGTGTTGACGGATGCGCCGTTCCCGTCCTTGTCCAGCGCCTGCCCGCCCGCCATGTCCCCGACGTGGACATAGCCGTTCGTCAGCACCTTGAGCACACCGGACGGGCTGCTCGCCGCGTAGTCGACGAAGCCGCCGACGAGCAGCGCCGTCGGGGTGCTCTCGCCGGGCGCGGTGAAGGTGCCGGGGGTGTGCAGGGACACGTTGTAGCCCGCGCCCATGGTGAGGTTTCCGCCGACGGCTACGGGCCCCTCGGACTCGGTGCTGCCGAGGGTCGCGTCGCCTTCGGTGACGACGCCGAAGCCGTTGTTCCCGGCCACGGGGTTGCCGATCGAGACGGTCTCGCGGACGGAGGCGACCGGGGCCGAGGACACGGGGCTCGCCGCGAGCAGTAGCCCGCCGGCGCATACGGCACATGTCGTGGCGGCCCCGAGCGCGGCCGGCCCGGCCATCGCCCGGGTCCTGCCACTCCGGGACGCTCTGGAGTGCTGGGTCATACGGCGCACTGTGATCCTCGTACGACGACCTGACCGGCCCCCACGCCGTGCGGCACCCCTTACGCGGGAACGTCCACGGGCAACCGGCTGCGCCCGCCGCACTCAGGACGACCCGACTCCGGGTCCCGCCCCCGACTGATCCGACTCCGGGCCCCCGCCCCCGACTCCGCGTCCCCACCCCTCACTTCCGCGACCCCGCCCCTCACTAGAGTCGCCGCATGCCTGATCTCTCCTACCTCGCCGCCGTCCGGGAGTCGTACGACACGGTCGCGTCCGACTACGTCGAGCAGGTCAAAGCGCCGGTGGAACTGGATCCGCTGTCGCGGGGCATGCTGGACGTCTTCGCCGAAGTGGTACGGACGGCCGCCCTCGGCCCCGTCGCCGACCTGGGGTGCGGGCCCGGCAAAGTCACGGCCCACCTCGCCGAGCGGCATGTACCCGTATTCGGCCTGGACTTGTCGCCCGCCATGGTCCGACTGGCCCGCGGCGCCTACCCGGAGCTGCGGTTCGACGTCGCCTCGATGACCTCGCTCCCGATCGACGACGACGGCCTCGGCGGCATCCTCGCGTACTACTCCACGCATCACACCCCGCCGGAGCTGCTGCCGGTGGTGTTCGGCGAGTTCCACCGCACGCTCGCACCCGGCGGCTGCCTGATGCTGGCCGGTCACGTCGGGACGGGTCAGCACTTTCGTCCGACCCAGGCGTACGGCGGGCACCCGGTGTCGTACGAGTCCTATCTGCTGCCACCGGACGAGATCGCCGAGCTCCTGCGCGGGGCAGGGCTCACCCTCACCGCGCGCCTGGTGGAGGAACCCGCCGAGGGAGCACAGCGCACCTACGCCACGTTCCTCGCGCGCAAGCCCGAACGCGCTTGAGAGCAGAGGCACCCACCGACGGCGCGCGGCGCCCCCGCTTCCCCGCACCGAGGGCTGGACCGGTTTGATCTAATCTGCCGCTTATGCCCCTCAGTGCTCAGGGAGATGCCCGACCACTCCGGTTCGGGGCGGTGACCGTGCTCGTCGGCCTGGCGGCGGGCGTCGCGGGAGCGCTGCTGGCCCTGCTGCTGCACGGGGTGCAGCACTTGGCGTACGGGTATCACGAGGGCTCGTTCCTGGCCGGGGTCGAGGGGGCCCCGCCGGGACGGCGCGTGGCCGTGATGGCCGTCGCCGGTGTGGTGGCCGGGGTCGGCTGGTGGGCGCTGTACCGGTACGGGCGTCCTCTGGTGAGCATCGCGGCGGCGGTGCGTTCGCCGGACGTCCGGATGCCGCCGCTCACCACCTTGTGCCATGCCCTGCTGCAGATCGTGACGGTGGGCCTCGGTTCCCCGCTCGGCCGGGAGGTGGCGCCGCGGGAGGTGGCCTCGGTGCTCGCGGGGGAGTTGACGCGAAGGACGGGACTCTCACCGCGCCAGTGCGGTGTGCTCACGGCGTGCGCGGCCGGCGCCGGTCTCGCCGCGGTCTACGACGTGCCGCTGGGCGGGGCCGTGTTCACCCTCGAGGTGCTGCTCGGCTCGTGGGCCCTGGGCGCGGTGCTGCCCGCCGTGGCCACGGCGGTGATCGCCACCGTCGTCTCGTGGGCCGTGCTCCCGGATGAGGCGGTCTACCGGCTCCCCCAACTCGACATCGGCACGCCCCTGTTGGTGTGGTCGGTGCTGATCGGGCCGGTCGTCGGGGTGTGCGCGTACTGGTTCGCACGGCTGGCCGCCGACGCGCGCGAGCGGGCGCCGCGCGGACGGCTGCTCCTGGTCGCGGCACCGGCCGCGTTCCTCGTCGGCGGGCTGCTCGCCGTCCCGTATCCCCAACTGCTCGGCAACGGCAAGGCCCCCGCCGAGGTCGCCTTCGAGGCCCAGCCCGCGATCGGCCTCGCGGCGGTCCTGCTGGCGCTGCGCGTGGCGCTCGTACTGCTGTGTCTGCGCGCGGGGGCCCGTGGCGGCCTGCTCACCCCTTCGCTCGCCAACGGGGCACTGCTCGGAGTGGTGGCCGGCGGTGCCTGGGTGCTGCTGTGGCCGGGGGACAGTCCGGCGGCGTACGCGGTCGTGGGAGCGGGCGCCTTCCTGGCCGCGGCACAGCGCATGCCGCTCACCGCGGTCATCCTGATCCTGGAGTTCACCGCCGCCCCGCGGGACCTGGTGGTACCGGTACTCCTCGCGGTCGCGGGCGCGGTGACCACGCGCAGACTCTGCGAAAGGTGATGCGCTCGTGGGGCCGACCATCGACCGGCGGGCGCCGGGCGCCCGCTCAGCGGGCCATCGAGCGGTCCATCTCCCGCACCCGCGCGTCCAACGACGCGACGACGGCCGCCGATTCGGCTGGAGGACGTCCGGGGACCTGCACGTCGTGCCGGACTCCACCGCACACATGGCCGGACTCCGGTCGGGGCAACTCGACCTCGATACCCGCCCGCCGCGCGAGCGCGACCGAGACGGCCACGAACCCCTCGGACAGCGCGAGGATCACGGAGTGACCCGTCCCGCAGTGCCACACGACCAAGCCACGGACGAACTCCGCGAACGCGACCGGATCGACCTCCAACGTGTCCGGGTCGCCCCAGTACTTCCCCTGGCCGATCCCCGAGGGCAGCCCGATCTCCGCCTCGAAGACCTCGACCTGCCGCACGAACAGACGCCCGGCACCGCTCGACGGATTCCACAACGTCTCGCCACCGACATCGAAGTACATGCTCATCGCTGAACCCCCTGCTCGGTCGTCCCCGGAGGCCAGATCCTGGGGCCGAAGCTCCACAGGCGCGTCACCATCGCCCTTGAGCGGCAATGTCTTTGCGTCGCATGATGCTCCCCGAACTGTCGGATGGGGGCACGCATGGCAGCGCTGTCAGGCAAGGTCACGCGTCGACATCTGATCTGGTCTCTGACTGGGATCGTAGTGTTGTCGATCATTGCGAGCACACCGTTTCTGCTCCGTGCTGTCGCACCCGATGGGCAGAACTGGGGCGAGCTGAGCGACATCAGTCAGACCTATGGGTCCCTCTCGGTGTTGTTCTCCGGCGCCGCACTCCTGGGTGTGATCGTGTCGCTCGTCTATCAAGCACGGCAGTCGGCGCTGGAGCGAGCGGAGGCACAACGCGCGGTCCACCGCGAGCTGTTGACCATGGCATTCGAGGACCCCGAACTCATCCCGTGCTGGGCTCCGTGGCCGCAGCCGGTGACTGCCACACGGTGGAAGCAGCTCTCCTACATCAACCTGATCTACAACTCGTGGTACACGGACTACAGGCTCGGCCGATCCAACGACAAGGCGGCACGTGAGAAGCTCGCGTACCACTTCCGAGGTCAACTGGCGCGGATCTACTGGGAGATGCACGCCGACGAATGGCGTGAGGTGACTCGGGCCGAAGGCTCGCGGCGGGCCGTTCGCTACTTTCAACTCACCACAGAGGTATACGCCCAGGCCGTAGCCGACCGGCGGCCCGCTGTGCCTGCCTCTGCTTACTTGCGGCCGTGACCCGACCCGAGCTCGTCAGTGGAGCTTTCGCCGGCAACCTGCCGAGATTCTCCCCTTGTCGTGACCGCTGTTCTGCGGTCACGACCACGGATCGTCCTGGCCATCTCCCGTGTCGGGCGCATCGGGGTGCAGCATTGCGCGCATACAGCGGGGCAGGCCGTCGCCGTCGGCGCACTCGGCCGCGCGCATCCACGGAAGTGGCGCCATCAACTCGGCCATGTCGTCGGTGGCCAGGTCGTTGACCATGGCGCGTAGTCGATCCGGGATCGGCTGATCGCTCAGACACATCCACCCCAGCGCGGCGCTCACCCGCACCTCGGGAGACCGCGAAGGGGTGGACCACTGGTCGCGGATCCAGCCCACCGTTTCTGGGGCCGGGTGCGCCCGGGTCAGCTCCGCCATGGCCAGGATCAGGGCCGACCGGACGGCGGGGGAGGGCTCGGTGAGCAGCCGGGTGTGGAAAGCGGTCCGGATGTCCCGCGCGCGGTCGGATGCGGCTGCCAGTGCGTAGAGGGCGGCAATGCGCACCGCGGGACTGGGGTCGTCGACCAGGCGGAGGAGGAGGTCCGCGTCTGCGGCGATCGCGTCGCGGGCAGCCTGTACGGACCAGTTGGCCAGATAGCCGGTGGGCTCGTACAACCACTCATCCGCACCCCGAGGCCGCAGCATCCTGTCCCGCGTGCATACGCCGAGGTATCCGACGCGAGCCGCTGCGGCTGTCACACCCAGGGCTTCCGTGCGCATGCCGGTACTCGGATCGGTGCCGATGCGCACAAGGAAAGGCACCGCCGGCGCGACCGCAGCCCTCATGTCGTTCGCGCACAGGCCACCGAGCGCATCGAGGGCGCCCCGGATGGCGGCGATGCTCCCCGACCGCAGCCGCTCCATCCTCTTCCGGACTTCGCGGCCTTCCGGAAAACGGTCCCAGGGAACCTCGTTCACCAGGAACCCATCCTTGGCCTCCGGGCGGATAGCGGCTACCACCGCGCGAACGTCTAGGGGCCCGCCTGCCTGATCCTGCGGATCCCCGTCCACGAACGCCCGCACCACTGCCTTGTACGCCGGGTCGCTTTCCCACTGCTGCACTGAACGCCCCTCCACGACAGCTCGCCCCAACCCCAGGCGCCGAGACGCATCCGGGCAGTGGATTTCCCTGACCACTCCCCGTTCACTCCCCACCGACCCCAAAACGCAGATCAGGCCCGGCTCTCCAAGAAGGAGAACCGGGCCTGACCTGCTGTTTCAGCTGTCGGGGTGGCGGGATTTGAACCCACGACCTCTTCGTCCCGAACGAAGCGCGCTGCCAAGCTGCGCTACACCCCGATGTCGTACTCCACGCCCCGCACTGCTGCAGGTCGCGGCGACATCGATTACTTTAGCGGACCCGCGCCCGGAGACGAAATCCGGTTTTTGCGGGGGCCCGGGGCGGGGCGGATGCGGTCGAGGCCCACGAAGGCCAGGGCCAGGGCGTAGAAGCAGAGGCCCAGGACGACCGCGTTGCCCAGGACGCCCGCGTAGCCGTGCTGCTCGACGTCCACGAAGGGGTACGGGTAGCGGGCCTCGGAGCCGGGGGACATGATCGCGCCGCGGATCAGGCAGAAGACGAGATACGCCAACGGGTACAGCAGCCAGAGGCCGGCGTGGCGCAGGCGCAGGCCGCCCGGGCGGGTCAGGAGCAGCCAGTTTGCGAAGGCGGCGAGCGGGGTGACGGTGTGCAGCAGCTGGTTGGCCACCTCGTGCCAGCCGGACAGGCCCGGCTGGTCCGTCATGGAGAAGGCGCTCGCGCTGTTCGCCAGGATCACGTGGTAGACGAGGCCCGTGATCGAGATGAAGACGACCGTGCCCGTCGTCAGCCAGGCGGGAAGCGGCGGCCGGCCCTGCCAGGCGCGCCAGGCGGAGAGGGCGAGGACGACCGCCACGATCACGTTGCTCTGGATCGTGAAGTAGCTGAACAGGCGCAGCACGCTGTCGGTCAGGCACAGGTCGATGACGATGCCGGTGACCGCAGCGAGGGAGATCAGCGCGCGAAAGGAGGCCGCGAACGGTCTGCGCTCCGGCGGTGCGACCGCTTGAGGTGGGACATGTCCGGAAATGGGCGCCGTCATGGGGTCACCGTAAACAACGCCCCCGGCGCCCGCGCGCCCGCCCCACCTTCACCGCCCGCGCGCCCGACCCGGAGGAAAGCCGGCCCTCAGCCTTCCCGCTCCACCAGCGTCAGCAGCGTCGCCTCCGGCGGACACGCGAACCGCACCGGCGCGTAGCGGCTCGTGCCGCAGCCCGCGGAGACGTGGAGATACGAGGTGTGGCCGCCGGACGTGTGCGTGGAAAGCCCCTTCACGCGGTCCGTGTCCAGATCGCAGTTGGTGACCAGCGCCCCATAGAAGGGGATGCAGAGCTGGCCGCCGTGTGTGTGCCCGGCGAGGATCAGCGGGTAGCCGTCCTGGGCGAAGTCGTCCAGACAGCGCAGATACGGGGCATGCACGACGCCGATCGAGAAGTCGGCGCCGGACTCGGGACCGCCCGCCACCTGCTCGTACCGGTCGCGGCGGATGTGCGGGTCGTCGAGGCCGGTGAAGGCGATCTCGTAACCGTCGATCTTCAGGGTGCCCCGGGTGTTGGTCAGGCCCACCCAGCCCGCCGCGTCGAACCCGTCGCGCAGGTCCTCCCACGGGTTGTGCAGGGCGCCGACGACGGGCGGGTTGCCGTTGAGGCCGTGCTTGCCCTGGAGCCGTTCGGTCAGATAGCGGCCGGGGTTGCGCAGCCGCGGACCGTAGTAGTCGTTCGAGCCGAAGACGTACGCGCCGGGGAACTGCATCAACGGGCCGAGCGCGTCCATGACTTCGGGCACCCCGTCCGGATCGGACAGGTTGTCACCCGTGTTGATGACGAAGTCGGGGCGCAGACCCGCGAGGGACTGCAGCCAATGCCGCTTCTTGCGCTGGCCGCTCACCATGTGGATGTCGGAGACCTGGAGAACGCGCAGCGGCCGCATGCCCGCCGGAAGCACCGGCACCGTCACCCGCCGCAACCGGAACGAACGCACCTCGATCCCGGCCGCGTACACCACACCCGCGGCCGCCGCCGCGGTGATTCCCAGAGGTACTCCGTATCGCGCGCGCATGGAACCCATCGTCGCAGACGTAGGCGGAGGGCCACAGTCCGCCTGTCGGCCCTCGCAGGGAGCTTGCAGGGCAGGGGAAATGCACAGGCACCCCACCCGCCGTACCTGCGACACTGAACCCATGACCACGCTCAAGACCAAGCTGCAGGCAGACCTCAACGTCGCGATCAAGGCGCGCGACGAGCTGCGCTCCTCCACCCTGCGGATGACCATTGCGGCCATCCAGAAGGAAGAGGTCGCGGGCAAGGAGAAGCGCGAGCTCTCCGACGACGAGGTGCAGAAGGTGATCACCCGCGAGGCGAAGAAGCGCCGCGAGGCCGCGGAGGCCTTCGCGCAGGGCGGGCGCGCCGAGTCGGCCGAGCGCGAGAAGGCGGAGGGCGAGGTGCTCGCCGAGTACCTGCCGAAGCAGCTGAGCGACGACGAGCTCAACGCGATCGTCGCCCAGGCCGTCGGGGAGGCGAAGGCCGCGGGCGCCGAGGGTCCGCGCGCGATGGGCCAGGTCATGAAGCTGGCGAACGCGAAGGTGGCCGGCCAGGCCGAGGGCGGCCGCGTCGCCGCCGCGGTGAAGCAGGCGCTCGCCGGCTGAGACCGCCGGCACCAGGTCGTACGTGGATGAGGGACATCACGCCGTACGCGGATGAGGGCGCCCCTTGACTCAGGGGGCGCCCTCACGCACGTACAGGCAGAGGCAGATCAGCCAGGCAGAGGCAGATCAGCGCGGCTCGGGCCACCCGCCGCCGTTGCCGTTGCCGTTGCCGCCGTTCTCCGTACCGCCGTCGATGAGGCCGCCGATGACACCGGCGTCCGTACCGCCGTCGGTACCGGCGTTCGTACCGCCGTCGATACCGCCGATGAGCCCGCCGTTGTCCCCGCCGCCGGGACGGCCGGGCTTGCCGTCGTCCTCGTCGTCGTCCTTGTCCTTGTCCTTGCGCGGGACGTCCGGGATGTGCACCCGGTTGAAGCGCGGTGCTTCCTTGCCCGTCAGAGCGCCGGTCATGGCGTCGCGCCAGATCGGGCCGGGGACCTCACCGCCGAAGACCTTCTCGTGGTAGCGGCCGCCGATGGTGATGTACTCCATCTCGACCCCCTGGGTCGGGGAGCCGACCCAGACGGCGCCGGACATGTTCGGGGTGTAGCCCACGAACCAGGCGTTCTTGCGGCTGTCGGTCGTACCCGTCTTACCGGCGTTGTCGCGCCCGCTCAGGCCTGCCCTCGCACCGGTACCGGAGTCGACCACCCCGCTCAGGAGCGAGTTGATGGAGTCGGCCGTCTGCACCGACATCGCCTGCTCACAGGTCGACTTGGGCACTTCGAGCGCCTTGCCGTTGGCGTCGGTGATCGACGCGATGGCGACGGGCGAGCAGTACGTGCCCCGGTTGGCGAAGGTGGCGTAGGCGCTCGCCATCGTCAGCGGCGAGATGGAGTCGGAGCCGAGCGTCAGCGGCGAAGGCTGCTCGGTGATCGGCTTGCCGTCGCCCTGGGTGACGTGCAGCTTCTTGGTCATCTCCAGCACGGGGCACATACCGATGTCGGCGATCATCTGGACGAAGTAGGTGTTGACCGACTTCTCCATCGCCTCCTTCAGGCCGTACGGGCCGACCTCGGCCTCGTTCTCGTTCTCCACCGTGGCGCCGTCGGGGTTCTTGTACGTGGAGTCGCAGCCGGAGATCGGGCTCGGATACGGCATCTCGTACGGCGCCGGATACACCTGGTTCAGCGGCTTGCCCTGCTCTATGGCGGCGGCCGCCACGAACGGCTTGAAGGTCGAACCGGTCGGGAAGCCCTGGCTCTCGCCCATGCGCTTGTCGACCGAGAAGTTGATCGTGGTCTCGTTCTTCTTGGCGTCGCCGCCGTACGGCCAGGACTGCCCCATCGCCAGGATCTTCCCGCTGCCCGGTTCGACGATCGTGGCCGCGGCGGCCACCTTGTCCTTCTGGTAGACGTGATCCTTCAGCGAGGCCTGCACGGACTCCTGCGCCTGCGGGTCGAGTGTGGTCTTGATCCGCAGTCCGCCGCGGTTCCACTTCTCGACGCGCTCCTCGCGCGTGTCGCCGAACGTCGGGCTGTCGAGGAACGCCGTCTTGACGTAGTCGCAGAAGAACCCGGAGCCGTTCGTCGCGGTGATGCAGCCGTTGCGCGGCTTGGAGATCTTCAGCGCGATCTCGGACTTCTTGGCCTTGTCCGCCTCCTGCTGCGAGATGTCGCCTGTGGCGACCATCCGCTGCAGCACCACATTGCGGCGCTTGGTGGCCTCCTGCTCGTCGTTCACCGGGTCGTACCGGCTCGGCGACTGCACGATGCCGGCGAGCAGCGCGGCCTCTTCCAGCTTCAGGTCCTTGGCCGGCTTGGAGAAGTAGCGCTGCGAGGCGGCCTCGACACCGTAGGCCTGCTGACCGAAGAACGTGATGTTCAGGTAGTTCTCGAGGATCTTCTTCTTGCCGAGCTTCTCCTCGACCTGGATCGCCATCTTGAGCTCGCGGATCTTGCGGCCGATGGTCTGCTGCGTAGCCTCGGCGAACTTGGCCGGGTCGTCCATCGCCTCTTCGACGAAGACGTTCTTCACGTACTGCTGCGTGAGAGTCGAAGCACCCTGGGAGACACCGCCCGAGCGGGCGTTCTCGTTCACCGCACGCAGGATGCCCTTGAGGTCGACCGCGCCGTGCTCGTAGAAGCGCGAGTCCTCGATCGCGACGATCGCCTTCTGCATGTACGGGGAGATCTCCTTGAGATCCACCAGCGTGCGGTCACGGGCGAAGACGGTCGCGATCGGGTTGTCGTTCGCGTCGGTGATCGTGGTGCGCTGCATCAGCGGAGGCTGCTTGAGATTGGCGGGGATCTCGTCGAATTCCTCGACCGATCCCTTGGCCGCAAGGCCCACCAGACCCGCCGCGGGGAGCGCGATGCCCGCAAGGACCGCGCCGGAGAGCACGCTGACGCCGAGGAACTTGGCGGCCTGCTGCGTCGGCGACAGTCCGCCACCCGAGAGCTTCTTACCCATGGGGGCAGCCTAATCCGTAGGTCTGTGCGTTCCGAGGGATCGGTCGGTCATCGGGATGTTCGAACCCGATCCGTGATGCCTGTGGCCTGTGACACGAGTGCGTTCACCGGTACGTCGGCGGGCAGCGGCCAACGTTCCGATTCGCCGGACAGGCGTATAGGCGTTGGCCTAAGCTGCTCACAACTGTCACAGCAGTGCGGTCCCGTATCAAGACTCCGACACCCCCGAAGACGCCGGAGTGCTGTCCGTTTCCGCCTCATGCGTCATTCGGCGCCCGTTGTGACCCAGCTGAACTGCCCCGATCTGTCGGGTTGGTCGCGCATGTCCGTGGCTCACTCCGTCGGGTGATCTGCCGCTTACGCATAGTCCGTTCGGGCCATTCAAGATTGGGCCCGAAGGGGGTGTTGCGCTGTGCCCACCTTCCGTAACGTCCTCAACTGGCGGCGGTGAATATGCCGCTGCCGCCGTGGGGGAGCCTCGATTCGGGAGAGGACGGCGCCGGCATGGGCTGGGTAGTTGACTGGAGTGCGCAGGCAGCCTGCCGCACTACTGATCCGGATGAACTGTTCGTACAAGGTGCGGCACAGAACAGGGCCAAGGCGGTGTGCACCGGGTGTCCGGTGCGTACGGAGTGCCTGGCAGACGCCCTGGACAACCGTGTCGAGTTCGGTGTCTGGGGTGGAATGACCGAGCGGGAGCGGCGCGCATTGCTGCGCAGGCGGCCCACGGTCACCTCCTGGCGCCGGCTGCTCGAGACGGCCCGCAGTGAATATGAGCGCAGCACGGGACTGTTGCCCGTGGACGCGGAGGACAGCGAGACGTACGAGAGCTACGCCGCGGTGGGCTAGCGCCCTACCGCTGCCGGCGCAGCTGTTCATCGGAACGGCTGTTTCTTTACTCAGCTTCGGCCGGTCGACCACCGGTCGCGAGCCGATGGCCGATGTCCCGCAGCCCCGCGAGATCGTGTACATCGCCGGGCAGCGCGGCCACCTCGGCCACCGCCACCTCGGGGTGGAGTGCGGTGAAGCGGTCACGCGTGCGCTGCTCGCGGGAGAGCAGCCGCATCCGTTCGGCGTGCAACCGCAGGAGTCCCGCGGTCAGTTCCGTTGCCGGGGTTTCAGGAGAATCGTGGGGTTCGGGAGGGGTACGCACCTCTTCCTTCCCGCCCTCCTGATCCACAATGCCGCCCGTTTCATGATTTTCTACGGGCCCGGCGGGACCAGCAGGATCGGGGCCGTCCGGCGCCCCGAGCGCTTCCGCGGCGGCGAGCGCACGCTCCGCCGAGAGCCGCGCGGCACCGCTGCCGTGCACACGGTTGAGCACGAGCCCGGCGAGCGGCATACGGTCCGCCGCGAGCCGCTCCACGAAGTACGCGGCCTCGCGCAGCGCGTCCCGCTCGGGCGCGGCCACCACGAGAAAAGCCGTCCCCGGCGCCTGAAGCAGCCGGTACGTGGCATCGGCCCGGGTGCGGAAACCGCCGAACATCGTGTCCATCGCGGCCACGAAGGTCTGCACGTCCTTGAGGAACGGACCGCCGAGCAGCTTGCCCAGGGTGCCGGTCATCATCGACATCCCGACGTTCAGGAACTTCATGCCGGCCCGCCCGCCGACCTTCGCCGGCGCCATGAGCACCCGGATGAACTTGCCGTCCAGGAACGAGCCGAGCCGGCTCGGAGCGTCCAGGAAATCGAGGGCGGAACGTGACGGCGGCGTATCGACGACGATCAGATCCCACTCGTCGCGTGCGCGGAGCTGCCCCAGCTTCTCCATCGCCATGTACTCCTGCGTACCGGCGAAACCGGCCGAGAGCGACTGGTAGAAGGGGTTCTCCAGGATCGCCCGGGCCCGCTCGGCATCCGCGTGCGCCTCGACGATCTCGTCGAAGGTGCGCTTCATGTCGAGCATCATGGCGTGCAGTTCGCCGTCGCCCTCGATCTCCTTCACCCGGCGTGGAGTGTTGTCGAGCGAGTCGATGCCCATCGACTGGGCCAGGCGCCGGGCCGGGTCGATGGTCAGGACGACCACCTTGCGGCCGCGTTCGGCCGCCCGGAGCCCGAGGGCCGCCGCGGTCGTGGTCTTGCCCACGCCGCCCGCGCCGCAGCACACGATGATCCGGGTCTTCGGGTCGTCGAGCAGCGGATCCACGGCGAGCGTGGGGGGAACGTCCAGCGTCATGAGACTCCCTGCCGGCGCAGAGTGATGGCGAGGCGGTAGAGCCCGGCCAGATCGATGCCCTCGCTGAGGAACTCCAACTCGTGTACGGGAAGGCCGGGTCCGGCCAGCTCGGCGCGCTGCTCCTGCTCCAGGGCGATCCGCTCGGCGTACTCCGCGGCCTGGGCGAGCAGCGGCTCGACCAGCTGTTCCGCGAGCCCGCCCTTGCGCGCACCGCCGAGCCCGGCCCGCGACAGCTCGCGCGCGATCTCCGTGCGCTTCACGCCGTCGGGCACGGGCCCGTCGAGCAGCGTGGGCCGCACCATGTTCACCAGGATCCGGCCCACCGGCAGCCCGGCCGCGCGCAGTTCGGCGATCCCGTCGAGGGTCTCCTGGACCGGCATCTCCTCGAGCAGCGTCACCAAGTGCACTGACGTCTCGGCGGACTTGAGGACCCGCATCACGGCCTGCGCCTGGTTGTGTATCGGCCCGATCTTCGCGAGGCCCGCCACTTCGTCGTTCACATTGAGGAAGCGGGTGATACGTCCGGTGGGCGGCGCGTCCATCACCACGTAGTCGTACGCATAGCGGCCCCGCTTGTCCTTGCGGCGTACCGCCTCACAGGCCTTGCCGGTGAGCAGGACGTCGCGGACGCCGGGTGCGATGGTCGTGGCGAAGTCGATGGCGCCGAGCTTGCGCAGGGCGCGGCCCGCGCCGCCGAGCCGGTAGAACATCTGGAGGTAGTCGAGCAGCGCCAGCTCGGCGTCGATGGCCAGCGCGAACACCTCGCCGCCGCCCGGGGCGACCGCGATCTTCCGCTCCTCGTAGGGAAGCGCCTCCGTCTCGAAGAGCTGGGCGATGCCCTGCCGGCCCTCGACCTCGACGAGGAGGGTGCGCTTGCCCTCGGTCGCGAGGGCGAGCGCGAGGGCGGCGGCGACCGTCGTCTTACCGGTCCCGCCCTTGCCGCTGACGACCTGAAGCCTGCTCACGCCTTCGAGCGTAACCAGTACGCCGCGGTTGAATCCCGGGGGCTCCGCACCGTACGCGCGTCCGAGGACATCCGACGGGTCCCACCGCGGACCCGCGGCCCGCGCCGGGGCATTACGCTCGGCCCCATGACCAAGTACGAATACGCGACCGTGCCGCTCCTCGTGCACGCGACCAAGCAGATTCTGGACACCTGGGGCGAGGACGGCTGGGAGCTCGTCCAGGTCGTGCCCGGGCCGAACAACCCCGAGCAGCTCGTGGCCTACCTCAAGCGGGAGAAGCAGGCATGAGCGGCGCCGTCGAGGCCAAGCTGGCCGAGCTCGGCCTGAAGCTGCCCGGCGTCGTGGCGCCGCTCGCGGCCTACCAGCCGGCCGTTCAGTCCGGTGCCTACGTCTACACCGCGGGCCAGCTCCCGATGGTGGACGGCAAGCTGCCGACGACCGGCAAGGTCGGCGGCGAGGTGACGCCGGAGGAGGCCAAGGACCTGGCCCGTATCTGCGCGCTCAACGCGCTCGCCGCGATCAAGTCCGTCGCCGGCGACCTCGACCGCGTCGCGCGCATCGTGAAGGTGACGGGCTTCGTCGCCTCCGCCACGGACTTCACCGGCCAGCCCGCGGTGATCAACGGCGCGAGCGAGCTGCTCGGCGAGGTCTTCGGCGACAAGGGCGTGCACGCGCGCAGCGCGGTGGGCGTGGCGGTCCTTCCGCTTGACGCTCCCGTCGAGGTCGAGTTCATCGTGGAGCTCGTGCAGGACTGAGCTTGCTTTGCCGGCGTGCGCCGTGAGGCGGGCGTTGTCAGTGGGCGCCGATAGCCTGGAAAGGGCTTCGGCCCCCGGGCGGGAGGGGACTGTCCGGCCTCCTCCGCTCCGTGCCTTCGGTCCCGGTCGTGACACACACGACCGGGACCTCTCGCGTTTCCGGCTGTCGCGTTTCCGGGCCGCAAGCTCCGGGCCGCCGCCCTCAGCCTCCGGCCCCACCCTCGTACGAGATCGGTTGCCTCTCGAACATCCGGGCGCGAGCGGTTAACCTCCGCCCATGTCCAATGGCCAGTGGTACCCGCCGGAATGGCCCGACCGGATCAGGGCGCTCGCGAACGGTGAACTGACGCCCGCGACCCCGCGCCGGGCCGCCACCGTCCTGCTGCTTCGCGACGGCGAGCAGGGCACGGACGTCTACATGCTGCGACGGCGGACCTCGATGGCGTTCGCCGGCGGTGCGTACGCCTATCCCGGTGGCTCGGTCGACCCGCGCGACGACGACCGGCACGTCGACTGGGCAGGGCCCTCGCTCGCCACCTGGGCCGAGCGGCTCGGTGTCGCCGAGGCCGAGGCGCAGGCGATCGTGTGCGCGGCGGTGCGGGAGACCTTCGAGGAGGCGGGCGTGCTGCTCGCCGGGCCGACGGCGGACTCGGTGGTCGGCGACACGACCGGGGACGACTGGGAGGCGGACCGGGTCGCGCTCGTGGAGCGTGAGCTGTCCTTCGCCGAGTTCCTCGCACGGCGCGGGCTCGTGCTCCGCTCCGATCTGCTCGGCGTCTGGGCGCGGTGGATCACGCCGGAGTTCGAACAGCGGCGGTACGACACGTGGTTCTTCGTGGCCGCGCTGCCGGCCGGGCAGCGGACGCGCAACGCGTCCACCGAGGCGGACCGCACGGTGTGGACCCGGCCGGCCGAGGCGGCAGCGGGCTACGACCGAGGCGAGCTGACGATGATGCCGCCGACGATCACGACGCTGCGGCAGCTGGAGCCGTACGCCACGCCGGCCGACGCACTGGCCTCCTCGGCGAAGCGGGATCTGACGCCCGTACTGGCCCAGGCGCGCCTGGAGGACGGGGAGTTGGTGCTCTTCTGGCCCGGGCACGACGAGTTCACCAAGCGCATCGTGCTCAAGAGCGGCTCGGACGCATGACCGACGCAGCCGCCCTGCCGGGCCAGCCCCGCGGCGTGGTCCTCTCGGGGCCCGCCACCGCCCGAGCCGTCAACGTCCTCGCGCCGAACGCCGACGCGATGACCCTGGACGGTACGAACACCTGGCTCCTGTCGGAGCCGGACTCGCCGCTCGCCGTCGTCGTCGACCCCGGGCCACTGGACGAGGGGCATCTGCAGCACGTCATCGCCACGGCCGAGAAGGCCGGCAAACGCATCGCGCTCACACTGCTCACGCACGGGCATCCGGACCATGCGGAGGGGGCGTCGCGGTTCTCGGACCTCACGGGCACGAAGGTGCGGGCGCTCGATCCGTCGCTGCGCCTCGGGGATGAGGGTCTTGCGGCCGGTGAGGCCCTGGAGGTCGGCGGTCTGGAGCTCCGGGTCGTGTCCACGCCCGGGCACACGGCCGACTCCCTGTGCTTCCATCTCCCCGCCGACCAGGCGGTCCTGACGGGGGACACGATCCTTGGCCGCGGCACCACGGTCGTCGCCCACCCCGACGGCCGGCTCGGCGACTACCTGGACTCGCTGCGCCGGCTGCGCTCCCTGACGGTGGACGACGGCGTGCATACGGTCCTGCCGGGTCACGGGCCGGTCCTCGAGGACGCCCAGGGCGCGGTCGAGTTCTACCTCGCCCACCGTGCGCACCGCCTGGCCCAGGTCGAAACAGCAGTGGAGAACGGGCACTTGACGCCGGCGGAGGTCGTGGCGGCGGTCTACGCGGACGTGGACCGCTCGCTGTGGCCGGCGGCGGAGCTTTCGGTTCGGGCGCAGTTGGAGTATTTGCGGGAGCACGGGCTGATCTAGCTTTCAGCCTCTGCGGCGTTTGAGCAGATCCGAACGAAGTTCGGATGCCGGGGGTCCGGGGGCAGAGCCCCCCGGTTTCGGGAAGGGGCGGGTAGGGGAACTCAGCCCGCCGCAGGCGCAACGACCCGCACCTGACCACGCACCTCGCCCAACGGAAACGGGGCCCGCCCCGAAGGCCGGACCCCGTCCACGTACACCCGAAGAAGCTCAGCGCGAGCGCTTCGCCAGACGCTCGACGTCCAGCAGGATCACCGCGCGGGCCTCCAGACGGAGCCACCCGCGGCCCGCGAAGTCCGCGAGCGCCTTGTTCACGGTCTCGCGCGAGGCGCCCACCAGCTGGGCCAGCTCCTCCTGCGTGAGGTCGTGCACGACGTGGATGCCCTCTTCGGACTGGACGCCGAAGCGGCGCGACAGGTCGAGGAGCGCGCGGGCCACACGGCCCGGCACGTCGGAGAAGACCAGGTCGGACATCTGGTCGTTGGTCTTGCGCAGGCGCCGGGCGACGGCGCGGAGCAGCGCGGCGGCCACCTCGGGGCGGGCGTTGAGCCAGGGCTGGAGGTCGCCGTGGCCGAGGCCGAGCAGCTTGACCTCGGTCAGCGCCGAAGCGGTGGCGGTTCGCGGGCCCGGGTCGAACAGCGAGAGCTCACCGATGAGCTCACCGGGGCCGAGCACGGCGAGCATGTTCTCGCGGCCGTCGGGGGAGGTGCGGTGCAGCTTCACCTTGCCCTCGGTGACCACGTACAGGCGGTCGCCCGGGTCGCCCTCGTGGAACAGCGCGTCGCCGCGCGCGAGGGTCACCTCACTCATGGAGGCGCGCAGCTCCGCCGCCTGCTCGTCATCGAGCGCCGCGAAGAGCGGGGCGCGCCGCAGAACGTCGTCCACGAGTTCTCTCCTATGTCGTCCGGCTCCAGTGGGCTGTGGTGCCCATAGTGCAGGACGTAGCAAACAGTGTGATCAGTCACAACAAGTTTGCCGTACTGAAGAGGTGTCCTGTGCGACTGGGGACCCAATCGGGGGTGGTTGGGTCAGATCCAGCCATGTTCAGGGTGCTGTTCGTGCTAGGCCCCAGGGCTCCAACAGGCCGGTGAGAGCACTGGCCAAGGGTGTACGGCGTCATGGTTGCCCGGGGTGATTCTGCTGTGGGCGAACGGGGCGAGAACGGATCGGCACCATTGCTGGAAAAGGGGCATAACGGACAGAAATCTGAGCTCGGGCAGGCTCACTCGGGAGTCCGCACACCCGCAAGCGGAATCGTCGCCGTGAGCACCGTCCCCTCCCCGGGCGCCGACTCCACCGCCAGCGTCCCGCCCAGCTGCCGCACCCGCGCCCGGATCGCGGGCAGCCCGTGCCCGCGCGATCCCTCGGGTGTGTCCGGCAGGGCGGCGGGGTCGAACCCGCGTCCGTCGTCGGCGACATCGAGCACCGCACGGTCGTCGAGCGTGGTGAGCGTCAGGACGGCGGTCGTGGCCCGGGCGTGTTCGCGTACGTTCGCGAGCGCGCCCTGGGCGATCCGCAGGAGCGTCGACTGCACCCGCTCGGGCAGTTCGGGGCCGGCCTGCCCCTCCGTATGCACGAGGACCCGAAGCCGCTCGTCGCTCTCGCGCCCGGCCAGCGCCCGCAGTGCCTCGGGCAGTCCGCCCGACAGCGCCAGGTCGGCGGGGGCCAGGTCATGGACGAAGCGGCGGGCCTCGGTGAGGTTGTGCTCGACGATCTTCGTGGCGGCCCGTACGTGCCCGTGTGCCTTGGCCGGATCCCTGTCCCAGGTCCGCTCGGCGGCCTGAAGGAGCATCTGCTGGCTGGACAGGCCCTGCGCGAGGGTGTCGTGGATCTCCATCGACAGGCGCTGGCGCTCGGCGAGCGTGCCGGCGCGGCGTTCGGTGGCGGCGAGCTCGCGGCGCGTACGGATCAGATCGTCGATCAGCCGCCGCTGCCGGGACGCAAGCCGCTTCATGTGCAGGAACACGGCGGTGGCGAACCCGGCGACCGCCGCGGGCCCGACCACCAGATCCAGGTCGAACCGGGGCGAGAGCGCCAGCTGCGCGATGATCACGAAGACGGTGAGCACCCCGACGAGCACACACGCGGCCACCGGCGGCAGGATCCGCAGGGCCGCGTAGATGAGCGGCACGGCCACCCACGCGAAGCTCGGCGCGAGTTCCACCAGGACGGCCCACACCACGACCACCGCGGCCAGCCAGCCGACCCGCCAGGCCTGTGAGCGCCGCGCCGACGGTTTCGTGGTCGCGTACGCGTCGCGGCCGACCCCGGCCGCGTAGATCACGGCGAGGAGCGCGGCCAGGGTGATGACCAGCGCGGAGTTGACCGTCGCCGGATGGCGCTGGATGAACCGGATCAGGGCCGTCGCCTGCAGCACGAAGAACGTCAGATGCATGACGAGGCTCAGCCAGCGCGCGTCCGGATCGAACTCCTCCGGCTGCAGATCGGCAGCGGTGGACGCCTCCTGTTCCGCGTGCACCGCACCCCTTCCGCCTGTCCGTCGCCTGCGGACCGTTTCGCCTGTCCGTCGCCTGCGGACCGTTTCGCCCGTCCGTCGCCTGTGGACCGCACGGACATTCTCATTTACGGAGGTATGCGGCGCACCAGCAGCCCGGGAAGCCCGCTCAACCACCCACCCGCTGTCAGCACCTCCCCGTAGGCTCTTGGCATGGCGAAAAGCGACAAGGAGCCGGGTGCGGCGGGCCCTCCCGTCATCCGGAAGGCCAAGCCGGCGAAGACCCGGACCGGCCTGGTGCGTCAGGCGCGCAAGATCAACCGGGCGCTCGCCGAGGTCTATCCGTATGCCCACCCGGAGCTGGACTTCGAGAATCCCTTCCAGCTCCTGGTCGCCACGGTGCTTTCGGCGCAGACCACGGACCTGAGGGTCAACCAGACGACACCGGGCCTGTTCGCCAAGTACCCGACCCCCGAGGACCTGGCCGCGGCCAACCCCGAGGAGGTCGAGGAGCTGATCCGCCCCACCGGCTTCTTCCGCGCCAAGACCCGGTCGATCATGGGCCTGGCCAAGGCCCTGCGCGACGAGCACGGCGGTGCGGTCCCCGGCCGCCTCGACGACCTGGTCAAGCTGCCGGGCGTCGGCCGCAAGACCGCCAATGTCGTCCTGGGCAATGCCTTCGGCGTCCCGGGCATCACCGTCGACACCCACTTCGGCCGGCTCGTACGGCGCTGGAAGTGGACCGACGAGGAGGACCCGGAGAAGGTCGAGGCGCTGATCTGCGAGATCTTCCCGAAGAGCGACTGGACGATGCTGTCGCACCGGATCATCTTCCACGGCCGCCGTATCTGCCACGCCCGCAAGCCCGCCTGCGGCGCCTGCCCGATCGCCTCGCTCTGTCCTTCGTACGGGGAGGGCGAGATCGACCCCGAGAAGGCGCAGAAGCTGCTCAAGTACGAGAAGGGCGGCTTCCCGGGCCAGCGCCTCAAGCCCCCGCCGGACTATCCCGGCCAGGCCGCGCCGCCGATGGGAGCTGTGTGACAGGGGAACGATCGGGTGTGGTCCGGCCGTTGAGGGGTCCGTACGGGGGTGACGCGTGACGCATTCAGGCAGGGCGCATTCAGGCAGGACGCAGACAAGCAGGACGCAGGCAGGGAGTTCCTACGGCGGGGAGGTCCTCGTCTCGAGCGAGGGCCTGCCCGAGTGGCTGACCCCCGTGGTGAAGGCCGCCGGGACGGTCGAGCCGAAGCAGCTCAGCCGGTTCCTGCCGCCCGAGAGCGGAGCGGGACGGCAGTCGGCGGTCCTGATCCTGTTCGGCGAGGGCGAGCAGGGTCCCGAGCTGCTGCTCATGGAGCGGGCCAGTTCGCTCAGATCGCATGCCGGGCAGCCCTCGTTCCCCGGTGGCGCCCTCGACCCGGAGGACGGCGATCCGGCCGGTGACGGTCCGCTGCGCGCCGCCCTTCGTGAGGCCGAGGAGGAAACCGGACTCGACCCCGCGGGCGTCCAGATCTTCGGGGTGCTGCCGAAGCTCTACATTCCGGTGAGCGGTTTCGTCGTTACCCCCGTCCTCGCGTGGTGGCGTGAGCCGACCCCGGTCGGTGTGGTCGATCCGGCCGAGACGGCCCGGGTGTTCACGGTTCCCGTGGCACATCTCACGGCTGCCGAGCACCGGGTGACCTCGGTCCATCCGCGCGGCCACCAAGGTCCCGCATTCCTGGTCGGTGACGCTCTGGTCTGGGGTTTTACGGCCGGTGTGATCGACCGGATCCTGCACTACGCGGGCTGGGAAAGACCTTGGGACCGCACAAAGCAGGTCCCTCTCGACTGGCGCGCATGACAGGCTTGGCACTTGCGCTTGTCCGGGTCCCACCCGGGGGAGGCACCGGGACATGCCCCGAAAAGGGCCCCGGAGTAGATGTTCCACGGCTGATCAGGGATCAGGGGTCCGGACGCACAGATCCGGACACCAGGAGCCCGGAGTCAGAGATCAGCCCCGACGGCCGAGGAGTGGCGACTGTGACGCGAGGCGAGGCGTGATTCGGTGAACGTGCTCGACATCCTGCTCCTGGTCGCCGCCGTGTGGTTCGCCATCGTGGGCTACCGCCAGGGCTTCGTCGTCGGCATCCTCTCGGTGCTCGGCTTCCTGGGCGGCGGCCTCGTCGCGCTCTACGTACTGCCGGTGATCTGGAAGCAGTTCACCGAGGAGCAGGCGGGCACGACGGCCGTGGTCGTCTGGGTGGTGGTCGTCATCGTCTGCGCCTCCGTCGGCCAGGCCTTCACCACGCACCTGGGCAACAAGCTGCGCCGCTACATCACCTGGTCACCCGCCAGAGCCCTGGACGCCACCGGCGGCGCCGTGGTCAACGTGCTCGCGCTGCTCCTGGTCTCCTGGCTGATCGGCTCGCTCCTGGCGGGCACGACCATGCCGACGGTGGGCAAGGAGGTCCGCAACTCCAAGGTGCTCAACGGGATCGACCGCGCCCTGCCGGGCCAGGCCGACACCTGGTTCACCAACTTCCGCTCGGTGCTCGCGCAGAACGGATTCCCGCAGGTCTTCAGCCCGTTCGCCAACGAGCCGATCACCGAGGTCCGCCCGCCCGACCCCAAGCTCGCAGGCAGCCCGGTCGCCGCCCGCGCGAAGGGTTCCATCGTCAAGGTGCTCGGCACCGCGAGCAGTTGCAGCAAGGTCCTCGAAGGCAGCGGCTTCGTCTTCGCCGACCGCCGCGTGATGACCAACGCGCATGTGGTCGGCGGCGTGGACGAGCCCACCGTGCAGATAGGCGGCGAGGGCAAGCGCTATGACGCCACGGTCGTGCTCTACGACTGGGAGCGCGACATCGCCGTACTCGACGTACCGCAGCTGGACGCGCGCCCGCTGCAGTTCACCGACCGCGACGCCGGCACCGGCGACAGCGCGATCGTGGCCGGCTTCCCGGAGAACGGCGGCTATGACGTCCGCTCCGCCCGTATCCGCGCCCGGATCGACGCCAGCGGACCGGACATCTACCACCGCGGCAATGTGCGCCGCGATGTCTACTCGCTGTACGCGAACGTCCGCCAGGGCAACTCCGGCGGCCCGCTGCTCACCCCGGACGGCAAGGTCTACGGCGTGATCTTCGCCAAGTCCCTGGACAGCCCGGACACCGGCTATGCGCTCACGGTGGACGAGATCCGCGAGGACATCAGCGCGGGACGCACCGCCAACCAGCAGGTGGACAGCCAGGGGTGTGCGCTGTAGGTCGCGCATGTGGGCGCGGTGGGCGGCGCAGGGGTGTGCGCTGTGAGCCGCGCTTGTACGGGGGCTTCAGGCCCTCGTCGTATGCCGCAGCCGGGCCGACACCCAGCGGGCGCGGCGGCGCAGGATACGGGGGATCCCGATAGCCGCTTGGGGGGACCGGTGACCCTGGCCCTGTGGGCCGCCTCCCCGAAACGGGTTCAGCTCCGAAGACCCGGGAGCCGAGCGGCGGTTGCGTGCTGCGTCACTGTAGTCGTGCGTCCAGCCCATACCCCGACGTGTGCCCGTGCCTCATGGTCGGTAATCGCCTGAGCGCCACTCAATTGGCTTATGCGCGGGGCAAAGGCCGTTCGAAGCACAGGTGTTCGCCCGTGCCTCAGCGGTCCGGCTCAGGGTCCTTCAGCCACTCGACGAGCTCCTTCGAGAAGGCCGCCGGGTCCTCTTCGTGCGGGAAGTGCCCCAGACCGTCGAACAGCCGCCAGCGGTACGGCGCTTCGACGTACTCGCCCGAGCCCGCCGCGCTGCGCGTACGCAGCACCGGGTCGAGCGAGCCGTGCAGATGCAGCGTGGGCACGCGCACCGGCCGCTTCATCCGCCGGTTGAACTGGATGCCGTCCGGCCGCGCCATCGACCGCACCATCCACCGGTACGGCTCGATCGAGCAGTGCGCCGTCGACGGAATGCACATGGCCTTGCGATACGTGTCCACCGCAGCGTCGTCCGGCAGCCGCGGCCCCGACCAGTCCCGGATCAGCTCGCCGACCAACGCGCCGTCGTCCGCGACCAGTTGCCGCTCGGGCAGCCACGGCCGCTGGAAGCCCCAGATGTACGAGCCGGCCTTGGTCTGCCGTATGTCGCCGAGCATCGCCGAACGCCACCGCCGCGGATGCGGCATCGAGGACACCGCGAGCCGGCGCACCAGCTTGGGGCGCATCACGGCCGCGGTCCACGCGAGATACCCGCCGAGGTCATGACCGACGAGCGCGGCGTCGGGCTCGCCGAGGGAGCGGATGACTCCAGTGATGTCGAGCGCGAGGTTCGCCGGGTCGTAACCGCGCGGTGTGCGGTCGCTGCCGCCGACGCCGCGCAGATCCATCGCGACCGCGCGGAAGCCGGCCTCGGCGAGCGCGGGCAGCTGGTGGCGCCAGGTCCACCAGTACTGCGGAAAGCCGTGCAGCAGCAGGACGAGCGGTCCGTCGCCCATCTCGGCGATATGGAAGCGGGCCCCGTTCGCCGCGACATCTCGGTGGGTCCAGGGGCCGTCCAGGCGCACAACCGAAGTCGCGGAAGGGTCCGTCATGAAGTCGAGCGTGCCACAGGCTTGGCATCCTCGACCGCGCGGGTCAGTTCACCCCTGGCCGGGGCGGTGACGGAGCGCGGATGCGGTTTGACGTTGCCGAGCACGGCGGCGGTCTCCTTGGCGGAGGCGGCGACCTTCTGCGGTCCCTTGGCCTTCGCGGTCTTCTTGGCCATGATCACGCCGATCAGCGCGAGCAGACCGGCGAGCAGCACGCTGGCCAGGAAGGAGAGTCCGAAGCACCAGACGAGGTTCCAGCCGCCGTTTCCGTTGTGGCCCCCCGTCCAGGTGTTGATCGCATAGGCAAGGACGAAACTCAGCATCGGCAGCGAGAAGATCAGCACCGCGAGCGCGGCGATGAACGCTCCGCCGCTGGTCGCGCCCCGCTTCACATCCGTCCGCAACTGGGCCTTGGCCAGCGCGATCTCGTCATGGATCAGCGCGGACATCTCACTGGTCGCCGAGGCGACCAGCTGTCCCAGGCTGCGGTCGGCGCCGTCGGATGCGCTCATCGCGTACTCCCTCTTCAGATCTGGCGTTACGGCAATGTCAGATCATGCCGGACTGCCGCTCTCGCCGCTTCCCGCGGGGCCCGGTTCGCCGCTCGATGCGGGGCTCAGTTCGGCGAGGCGACGGTGCTCGGCGGCCTTCTTCTCGTAGATCGCGGCCATACGGAGGTGGTACTCGGGGTTGTCCTGCTCGTAGATGTCGGGGATCCCGTCGAGGTCCTCGTCGCGGTCCTCGTGCTCGACCATCGCGCGGTACTTGGCGTTCCGCAGCTTCAGCAGGACCGTCGCGAGCACCGCCGCGATCAGCGAGCCGAGCAGGACGGCGGCCTTGACCTCGTCCATCAGTGCCGTGTCGCCCTTGAAGGCGAGTTCGCCGATCAGGAGCGAGACGGTGAAGCCGATACCGGCCAGTGAGGCGACCGCGAACACATCGGGCCAGGACAGGTCATCGCTCAGCTCGGCCCTGGTGAACCGGGCCGCGAGCCACGTACCGCCGAAGATGCCGACCGTCTTGCCGACCACCAGACCGAGCACCACACCGAGCGTCTCGGGCTGGGTGAACACATCGCCGATCGCCTTGCCGGAGACCGAGACACCCGCCGAGAACAGTGCGAACAGCGGCACCGCGAGCCCGGCCGACAGGGGGCGTACGAGGTGCTCGATGTGCTCGCCGGGGGAGTGCTGCTCGCCCTCCTTGCGGGTGCAGCGCAGCATCAGGCCCATGGCGACACCGGCGATGGTGGCGTGCACGCCGCTGTTGTACATCAGGCCCCAGATCACCAGGGCGAGCGGAACGTAGATGTACCAGCCGCGTACGCCCTTACGGAGGAGCAGCCAGAAGACGGCCAGGCCGACGACGGCGCCGCCGAGGGCCGCGAAGTTCAGCGAGTCCGTGAAGAAGACCGCGATGATCATGATCGCGAAGAGGTCGTCGACCACGGCGAGCGTGAGCAGGAAGGCGCGCAGCGCGGACGGCAGCGAGGTGCCGATCACGGCGAGTACGGCGAGTGCGAACGCGATGTCGGTCGCGGTCGGTACGGCCCAGCCGTCCATCGAGCCGTTGCCCAGCACGTTGGTCAGGACGTAGACCAGAGCGGGCACGGCCATACCGCAGAGCGCGGCGACCACCGGCAGGATCGCGGCCTTGGGGTCCCGCAGATCGCCGGCGACCAGCTCGCGCTTGAGCTCGATGCCGGCGACGAAGAAGAAGACCGCGAGCAGCCCGTCGGCGGCCCAGTGCTGGATCGAGAGGTCGAGTCCGAGCGCGGAGGGCCCGATGTGGAAGTCCCGTACGGAGGCGTAACTGTCGCTGAGCGGGGTGTTCGCCCAGATCAGGGCGACGACGGCGGCGATGAGGAGCAGCACACCGCCGACGGTCTCGGTCCGCAGGGCGTCCGCGACGAAGGTCCGCTCGGGCAGGGAGAGCCTGCCGAGGACCTTGCGGTTGTTCTTGCTGGGCGCGGCCACGGGGAAACCTCCGGGTCGGTACGGCAACGACGGATCGCTGAATGCAGTCGCCGACCAGACTTCCCGGCACACCCTGTGTTCTTGTCGCGGTTTTTACGCGGCCTCTACGGTACAGGGTGCCCGCAAGGGCGAATCTGGCGATCTTCACTTTACGCACGAAAAGGGCACTCAGCGCGGCGCTGAGTGCCCTCTCGCGTACGTACGAAGGTCGTCCTGGGGCCGGAAGGTCAGTCCTCCGAACCCGCCGACGGCAGCTTCGTCTGGATCAGGTCCATCACCGAGGAGTCGGTCAGCGTGGTGACGTCACCGAGCTGCCGGTTCTCGGCGACATCACGCAGCAGACGCCGCATGATCTTGCCCGAGCGGGTCTTCGGCAGCTCCGCCACCGGCAGGATCCGCTTCGGCTTGGCGATCGGGCCGAGCGTCGCGCCCACGTGGTTGCGCAGCTCGCCCACGAGGTCGGCGGTCTCCGAAGCCGTACCGCGCAGGATCACGAAGGCCACGATCGCCTGACCGGTGGTCTCGTCGGCCGCGCCCACGACCGCCGCCTCGGCGACGGACGGGTGCGAGACGAGCGCGGACTCGACCTCGGTGGTGGAGATGTTGTGGCCGGACACCAGCATCACGTCGTCGACCCGGCCGAGCAGCCAGATGTCGCCGTCGTCGTCCTTCTTGGCACCGTCGCCGGCGAAGTACTTGCCCTCGAACCGCGACCAGTAGGTGTCGATGAACCTCTGGTCGTCGCCCCAGATGGTGCGCAGCATCGACGGCCACGGCTCGGTGAGGACCAGGTAGCCGCCGCCGCCGTCGGGCACCTCGTTGGCCTCGTCGTCCACGACGGTCGCCGAGATGCCGGGGAGCGCGCGCTGGGCGGAGCCCGGCTTGGCCTCGGTGACGCCCGGCAGCGGCGAGATCATCATCGCGCCGGTCTCCGTCTGCCACCAGGTGTCCACTACGGGGGTGCGGTCGCCGCCGATGTTCTTGCGGTACCAGACCCACGCCTCCGGGTTGATCGGCTCACCGACCGAACCGAGGACCCGCAGCGAGGTGAGGTCGAACTTCGCGGGGATGTCGTCTCCCCACTTCATGAACGTCCGGATCGCGGTGGGCGCCGTGTAGAGGATCGTGACGCCGTACTTCTGCACGATCTCCCAGAACCGGCCCTGGTGCGGGGTGTCCGGGGTGCCCTCGTACATGACCTGCGTGGCGCCGTTCGCGAGCGGCCCGTAGACGATGTACGAGTGGCCCGTCACCCAGCCGACGTCGGCGGTGCACCAGTAGACGTCGGTCTCCGGCTTGAGGTCGAAGACCGCGTGGTGGGTGTACGCGGTCTGGGTGAGGTAGCCGCCGGAGGTGTGCAGGATGCCCTTCGGCTTACCCGTCGTACCCGAGGTGTAGAGGATGAACAGCGGGTGCTCGGCGTCGAAGGCCTCGGGGGTGTGCTCGGCGGACTGGCCGTCGACCAGTTCGTGCCACCACACGTCGCGGCCCTCGGTCCAGGAGATGTCCTCCTGGCCGGTGCGGCGCACGACGAGGACGTGCTCGACGTTGTCGACCTTCTCGACTGCGGCGTCCACGGCGGGCTTGAGCGCGGAGGGCTTGCCCCGGCGGTAGCCGCCGTCGGAGGTGACGACGACCTTGGCGTCGGCGTCCTGGATCCGGGTGGCGAGCGCGTCGGCCGAGAAGCCGCCGAAGACCACGGAGTGCGCGGCGCCGATCCGGGCGCAGGCCAGCATCGCGACCGCGGTCTCCGGGATCATCGGCATGTAGATCGCGACCCGGTCGCCGGCCTGGACACCCAGCCCGGTCAGGGCGTTGGCGGCCTTGGAGACCTCGTCCTTGAGCTCGGCGTAGGTGATCGCACGGCTGTCGCCGGGCTCGCCCTCGAAGTGGATGGCGACGCGGTCGCCGTTGCCGGCCTCGACGTGGCGGTCGACGCAGTTGTACGCGACGTTCAGCTTGCCGTCGGCGAACCACTTCGCGAAGGGCGGGTTCGACCAGTCGAGCGTCTCGGTCGGCTCGGTGGCCCAGCTGAGGCGGCGGGCCTGCTCGGCCCAGAAGCCCAGCCGGTCGGCCTTGGCCCGCTCGTACGCCTCCGCGGTGACGTTGGCGTTCGCGGCCAGGTCGGCGGGCGGCGCGAACCTGCGCTCTTCCTTGAGCAGGTTGGCCAAGGATTCGTTGCTCACGACATCTCCCATACGGAGTTTTTGCCCAGGGGGCGGCCGTTGTGTCCCAGGCCACAGCTCATCAGACGGACCCTCCTGGTGACAAGGGCCTACGGCCGATTGGTTTAGACCTGTTGTGGGCGGCCGGGACTGCGGACTCCGATGTCCCGCAGCAGCCGGTCCCACACGTTGGCACGTACCGCGAAGGGATCCCGTTCACACGGCGCTGCCCTTACCCGTCCGGCCGTGTAACGCTCTTGCGCCGGCCGCCCAAGTAGAGGTGCAAGCGGAGGTCGCGGCATCGGGAATCGGGAGGGGCCTGTGGACCCAGGGGATTTCGAGGAGTTCTACCGGCGGCACTTCGACGCGATCACCGGCTTCGTGGCGCGCCGGGTCGGCGATCCGCACACCGTCGCCGATCTGACGGCCGAGGTCTTCCTCGCGGTGATCGACTCGTCGGCCGGCTATGACCCGGCGCGCGGCAGCGAGACCGCCTGGCTGTACGGCATCGCGCGCAACGTCGTCTGCGCGGAGAGCCGTCGCAGCGCCCGCCAGTCGGTGCTGGGCGCCCGCGTCGCCGGCCGCCGGCTGCTCGACGAGGACGACATCGTCCGCTTGGAGGAGCGGCTCGACGCGGAGTCGGCGGCCAGGCTGGCACTCGCCGCGATGGGTCAACTGCCCGACGGGGAAAAGGCGGTGCTCGAACTGATCGTGGTGGACCAGCTCACGGTCGGCGAGGCCGCGAAGGTCCTGGGGATACGGCCTGTCACGGCCCGGGTGCGGCTGCACCGTGCCCGGCGTGCGCTGGCGGGGACGACGACCGTGGCACCGGGGACGGCACCTCTCACGTATGCAGGGGAGACGGCATGAAGACGGACGAGACCGGCAAGGCCACGTTCGAGGACCGGCTGCTGACCGAGTTGCAGCGCGAACTGCGCCTGCGCAACGCACAGGCACCCGTCCCACGGGTGCGTCACCGCCGGGTCACTCCGCGCCGCATCGGCCTCGTACTCGGCCTGGCGGCAACGGGGTTGGCGGTCGCGGTGATGGCTCCGTCGTCACCCGGCGGCTCGGAGGCGTTCGCCGTGGAGCGGAACGGGGACGGGACGCTGACGATCCGGTTCAACGAAGTCTCGGTGGACCGCGATGCGCAGGAGGCCTTGGGGGAGCGGCTGCGCGAGATCGGGGCCGCCGCCACGTTCGACACCGTGCCGGACGGCATGAACTGCGGCCCGGTGCGTGGCGACACCACCGGGCATCCCGTGTACTACATCCGTCAAAAGGACGGCGACGGACTGGCGAAGCTGCCGCCCGACGCCGTACCGCCGCCGAGGAACGGTGCGAGTCGGGAGGAGTTCGAGGCCTGGAGAAAGCTCCAGGAGCAGCAGGTCAAGATCACCGTCGGGCCCGGCGACACCGTGGTCTTCGAGACCACCGGCGACCCGTCGGACCCGTCGCGCGTCCTCGTCTACGCGGTCAAGGGCGAGGCGGCCCCGTGTGTTCCGGGGCCCGACCCCCGCCCCCACATCACACCCGGGCCCCTCGAACCGAAGTGACCGGCGCCGCGGGCTTTTCGTCCGCCGGCGCCCCGTTCGGCCGTACGGCCCGGAACTCACCGAGCGGCGTATCGAGCACATACGCCTGAGCCTCACCCACATGGAAGTACATCCCGTGCAGGCTCAGCGACCCGTCCGCCACCCGCCGCGCCACACAGGAGTGCGCCATCAGGTGGTTGAGCTGCTGCACCACGTTGGCGAGGCTCAGCCGCTCGACCTCGTCGGCGTGCGGCCGGTGGGCGATCCGCGGTCCGGACCCGTCCGCCCGCAGACTCGGCGCCCCGTGCCGCAGCCAGCGGCCCAGCGCGCTGTCCGAGGCACCGGCCGCAGGGTCCAGCAGCGCCTGCATGGCCCCGCACCCGGAGTGTCCGCACACGGTGATGGACTGCACCTGAAGGACGTCCACGGCGTACTCGATCGCCGCCGCCACCGAGTCGTCCCCGCTCTCCGTGCCCGGCACGGGCACGAGATTGCCGACGTTGCGAACGACGAAGAGGTCACCGGGACCGCTCGAGGTGATCATCGACGTCACGAGCCGGGAGTCCGCGCACGTCAGGAAGAGCTGTGAGGGCTGCTGCCCTTCCCGCGCCAGCCGCGCCAGTTCGCTGCGCACCAGCGGCGCGGTGTTGCGCTGGAACGCGCTGATCCCGCTGGCCAGTTGACGCGTCCCGTGCGCCTCGGTCCGCTCGGGCGTGCAGCTGTGGTTGCGCCAGGGGGTCCAGGGGCCGCAGCACGCGTGGTCCTCCTCCGTACCGCGCCGGCCCTTGCCGTGGGCGGGCGCGGCGAGCGGACCGGAACGCCCGGTGAGCTCGGCCTTGCCGCCGCGCGCCGCGTGCGCGTCCTGCCAGTCCTGCAGCGTCTCGAACGCCGCGTGGTCCATGAAGGACCCGTCGATCTCCACCACGGCCTCGGACCCGTGCGGCACCTGGTGCAGCGCCCGGCTCAGCCGCGGCACGGCCAGGAAGGTCAACTGCCCGCGCACCCGCACATGGTGGACCCCTTCCCTCTCCTCGTACGTGATCCTCGTCCGCGCGAGGCGGTGCAGCGCGACCCCGACGGCGACCGCGACCCCGACGGCCACGCCTTCGAGCACGCCGAAGAAGACGACACCGACCGTCGTCACCGCGTACACGAGGACCTCGCGATGGCGGGTGACGGTGCGGATGTGGTTGATCGAGACCATCTGGATGCCGATCGCCATCACCAGGGCGGCGAGCGAGGCCAGCGGGATCAGGTCGAGCACGGGCACGAGCAGCAGCGCCGCGATGATGATCCAAAGCCCGTGCAGCATCGTGGAGTTACGGCTCACGGCGCCGGCCCTGACATTCGCCGTACTGCGTACGGCGACACCGGTGATCGGCAGCCCGCCGAGCGCGCCGGAGGTGATGTTCGCAAGACCCTGCCCGCGCAGCTCGCGGTCGAGCTGCGCCCGCGGCACCGGCATCGCGTCACGCCGCGCGGAGGCCAGCTTGTCGGTGGCGACCGCGGAGAGCAGCGATTCGACGCTGCCGACCAGCGTGATCGTCAACACCGCCGCGATCAGGCCGAGTACGGGCCCGTCGGGCATCCCGACGAGCGCGTGATTGCTCCACGACGGCAGGTCCACGCGCGGCAGGTTCAAGCCGGCGAACGCGGCCACGGCGGTGGCGGCCGCGACGGCCGCGAGCGCGGCGGGGATCTTGCGCAGCATCCGTCCCGGAGTTCCGGGGATACGGGGCCAGGCCAGCAGCACGAGCAGGGTGAGCGCGCTCATCGACAGCGCGGCGGGGTGGATGTCCGCCAACTGGCTCGGCAGTTCACGGACGTTGTCGATCACGGAGCTGTGCGGCGAGCCGCCGAGCACGATGTGCAGCTGGGCCACGGCGATGGTGATGCCGATACCGGCCAGCATGCCGTGCACGATCGCGGGGCTCACGGCGAGCGCGGAACGGGCCACGCGCAGATACGCAAGGCCCAGCTGGGCGAGCCCGGCAAGGACGGTGATCGCGCAGGTGGTGCGCCAGCCGTACTGCTGGATCAAGTCGGCGGTGACCACGGTGAGTCCGGCCGCGGGGCCGGAGACCTGGAGCGGTGAGCCGCCGAAGCGGCCCGCCACCAGACCGCCGACGGCGGCGGCCACCAGACCCGCCTGGAGCGGGGCGCCGGTGGCCAGGGCGATGCCGAGGGACAGCGGCAGTGCGATCAGAAAGACCGAGATCGAGGCGGACACATCGGCGCCCGCCAGATGGAACCGGCGGCGGTGTCCCGCCTTGGGTGGTCCGCTCTCAGGGGGGCCGGACGAAGAGCTGTCGGTACGGGTGGGGACGCAGGCAGACATAGGTTCCCGTCTCCTCCGGGGCTACGCGGTCGCTAGGGGTCCCCCGGTGCCATGAATCGGGGGGTGGTCGCGGCCGTGGGTCACGGCGTACAGCGGCGGGACTTTCTCAACTGTCGGTAAACGGATCGTAATGGAGAGTAAAGAGCTCAGCCGGATTATCGGGGCAAATGGGGTAATCATTCACCTTCACGAGTGAATGGGTAGATTCATCGGCTTGTCGTACCAATTCACCGTCCTTTGCATGGGACCTTGGCCGCGCCCCAACCCCCGACCACCCGAGATCCGAAGGAAGTAGGTGGGCGCATGGCCGCCACCAAGAGGCTCGCCGCGTGCCTGGCCGCGAGCACGGCACTCGCCGTGGCGCTGGCCGGCTGCTCGAGCGGAGAGTCCGGCGAAGGCGTCAAGAAGAAGGGCGCCGCGGGTGCGCAGAACGCCCCGAAGGTCCCTGCGCCGGGCAGCGTGATGCGCCCGATCGGCGACGGCTCGACCGCGTACACGGGAAGCCAGCCGAACCTGGCCGAGCCCGAGCGCCTCAAGCCGGGCCAGAAGCCCCCGCAGTTCGTGGTCTTCTCCTGGGACGGCGCCGGCGAGGACAGCCAGAAGCTCTTCTCGCACTTCCGCAAGGTCGCCAAGGCCAACAACGCCACCATGACGTACTTCCTCAGCGGCGTGTATCTGCTGCCGGAGGACAAGAAGGACCTGTACGAGCCGCCGCAGCACTCACCGGGCCGCTCCGACATCGGCTTCGGCGACGCCCAAGGGATCAAGGACACCGTGGAGCAGTTGCGCGGCGCCTGGCTCGAGGGCAACGAGATCGGCACCCACTTCAACGGTCACTTCTGCGGCAAGGGCGGCGGAGTCGGCGAGTGGTCGGTCGAGGAGTGGAAGCACGAGATCGCGGAGGCCAAGTCCTTCGTGAAGGGCTGGAAGACCAACACCGGTGCCACGAAGGCCGCTGCGCTCCCGTTCGACTACGACAAGGAGCTGATCGGCGCCCGTACGCCCTGCCTGGAAGGGCAGAAGAACTTCACGCGCGCCGCCCGCGAGCTCGGCTTCCGCTACGACACCAGCGGCGTCAACGACCAGATCTGGCCCAAGAAGAAGCAGGGCCTGTGGGATCTGTCGATGCAGCTGGTGCCGGTGCCGGGCCGCAAGTTCGAGACGCTGACCATGGACTACAACTTCATGGTCAACCAGTCGGGCACCACGACCCAGGGCGACCCGTCCATGCACGAGTACTGGGGCAACCAGATGCGCGACGGGCTGCTCGCCGGCTTCGACCGCGCGTACAACGGCAACCGCGCACCGCTGATCATCGGCAACCACTTCGAGTCCTGGAACGGCGGTGCGTACATGCGCGCCATCGAGGAGACGATCGAGCGCGTCTGCACCAAGCGTGACGTCCGCTGTGTCTCCTTCCGTCAGCTGGTGGACTGGCTGGACGCCCAGGACCCGCAGGTCCTGGAGAAGATGACCACGCTGAAGGTGGGCCAGGCGCCGAGGGAAGGCTGGGCGGCCTTCCTGTCCGGGCAGCAGCCCGCCCCGGCCCCGAAGGGTGTACCGGGCGCGCCGGCCGCGAAGCCGGCGCGCGAGCACGGCTCAGGTCACTGACAGCGCCGCACGCTCGTCGAGTACGAAGCCGGGGTCGATCTGGTCCGCCAGGTCGGCCCCGGCTTTCGCGTTGCCCCAACTCGCGGCGTTCTTACGGTGGAAGTGCACCATCTGCCGCGTGTACCGCTCCCAGTCGCGGCGCTCGTACGCGGCGTCGGCGACCGTACGCATCGTCTCGAGGGCGGCCCGGTTGGACGCTTCGAGGAGCTCGAACCGGGGCGGCCGGCCCTTCTCCATCGCGCGCACCCAGTCCGAGTGCCCCACCGTCACCAGAAGGTCCTCGCCGACTTCCTCCCGTAGAAAATCGATGTCGTCCTGCCCCTGCACCTTGTTGCCCACGACCTTGAGCGCGACGTCGAAGTCGCGGGCGTACTCCTTGTACTGCCGGTAGACCGAGATGCCCTTGCGGGTGGGCTCCGCGATCAGGAACGTCATGTCGAAGCGGGTGAACATGCCGGAGGCGAAGGAGTCGGAGCCGGCCGTCATGTCGACGACCAGGAACTCGTCGCGGGCGTCGACGAGATGGTTGAGGCAGAGCTCCACCGCCCCGACCTTCGAGTGGTAGCAGGCGACGCCGAGGTCGGATTCGGTGAACGGCCCCGTGACCATCAAACGGACACTGCCGCCGTCGAGTTCCAGCTCGCGAGCGCAGCTTTCGTAGACCGGGTTGTCCTCCCGGATCCGCAGCAGACGGGAGCCCTCGCCGGGTGGCGTCGTCTTGATCATCGTCTCGGCCGAGGCGATCCGCGGGTTGCTGCCGCGCAGATAGTCCTTGATGAGCGGCAGCCGCGCACCCATCGCGGGCATCGCGGCGGCTTCCTCCTCATCGAGCCCGAGTGCGGCACCGAGGTGCTGGTTGATGTCCGCGTCGACGGCGATGACCGGGGCGCCCGTGGTGGCGAGATGGCGGATGAAGAGCGAGGACAGCGTGGTCTTGCCGCTGCCGCCCTTTCCGACGAAAGCAATTTTCATGTTCACCAAGCGTAGTGGGATGAATGCACTGCGCATCCGCTTCACGTGAAGAAGACCACTCCTTCGTGGGGCGGGCGGCTTTGCTGCGTAGGGTCTTACTCATGAGTACTGCCGACCCGCTCGCCACCCTCGGCGCGCTGCCCACCGTGGCCGATTCCGTGGACTCCGTACGCAAGGCCGTCGACCGGGTCTACGGGCACCGGGTCATGCGGCGGCGCAGCCATGCGGTCACTTCGGAGGCGGCGCTGCGCGGTGCGCGCGGTTCGGCCGCGCTGGCCGGTGCGGACTGGGCCTTGGAGGAGGTGCGGCGGCGCAGCGACTTCAGCGGTGACGACGAGGCGCGCGCGGTCGGCGCGGCGCTGCGCCTGACGGCCGAGGCCGGTCAACTCCTGTCCATCTGGCGCCAGTCGCCGCTGCGGGTCCTTGCCCGGCTGCATCTGGTGGCCGCGGGCACCCAGGACGACACGGTGGGGCGGCCGCGCCAGAAGGGCGAACCGGTCGACGAGCCGCTGATCGAACTCGAACTGCCGGACGCGGACGAGGTGGCCGGCCGCCTCGACGGGCTCGCGCAGCTGATCATCGCGGGCAGTACGGCGCCGGCGATCGTCACGGCGGCCGTGGTGCACGGCGAACTGCTCGCGCTGCGCCCCTTCGGAGCGCACAACGGCCTGGTCGCGCGGGCCGCCGAACGCATCGTCCTCATCGGCAGCGGCCTCGACCCCAAGTCGATCTGCCCGGCCGAGGTCGGCCACGCGGAACTCGGGCGAGCCGCTTACGTGGCGGCCCTCGAGGGGTACGTCTCGGGTACGCCGGAGGGCATGGCGGCCTGGATCGGGCACTGTGCCAAGGCGGTTGAGCTGGGAGTGCGGGAGTCGACGGCCGTCTGCGAGGCGCTTCAGCGGGGCGCGGCCTGAGGTTCCCTGGGGCGCGGTCCGAGGTTCCCTGCTGCAGGGGAGTCCCAGCAAAGGTCCCTGAAAAGGGTTGCGGCGGTACCGAAGTAGGTACCGCCGCTGGCATGTCCGCCCAGTTACCAAGCGTCCTCGATATATGCCCATCAGGTCGGGGAACTTTGCCCGTTGCCTGGTGCGGCTGGCCCGTAATCGACGGGTCGACGTCGCGTGGGTGCTGTGGCTTCCATGCTCGGTCCGTGGGGCCTTGGTTGCGTTAAAGGTGATCCTCTCGGATGTCCTTGGTCTCGCGGGCCGTTGAATCCTTTGTACTCCTGTCATGAGGGAAGCGGAACCCCTGAGCGCACTTCTTTACTTTTAGGTTCAAACAGGTGCGAAACGGGCGTGGCTGTGCTGTGCCGGGAGAGCGCAGGTCGCTGCGTCGGGAGAACGCAGGTCGCTGTGTCGAAAGAGCGCAGGTCGGCGGGCGTTGTCAGTGGGCGCCGATACCGTTGAACGGGCCGGTGGCCCCCTGGGAGGGAGGGCTGTGTCCGCTCTCAAGTCACCAGTGCGCGGCGCTTGCTGGCGTACCAGACGAGACCCGCGGTCGCCGCCGCCGCACCCACCGCGGCGGCGGCGACGAGCGCGGGCCGGGGCGGCACGGGCAGCTTCCGTACCCGCTGCTTGAGGCGCACGGGCCGGTGGAAGTCGAGAATCGGCCAGTCGCGGGCGAGGGCTTCGCGGCGCAGAGTGCGGTCGGGATTGACCGCATAGGGGTGGCCGACGGATTCGAGCATCGGCAGATCGGTGGCCGAGTCGCTGTACGCGTAACAGCGCTCCAGGTCGTATCCCTCGGAGGCGGCGAGCTCGCGCACGGCTTCGGCCTTCGTCGGCCCGTACGCGTAATAGTCGATCTCTCCGGTGAAGCAGCCGTCGTCGCCGACCACCATGCGGGTCGCCACCACGCGGTCCGCGCCGAGCAGTTCGCCGATCGGCTCGACGACCTCCGCGCCCGACGTGGACACGATCACCACGTCGCGCCCGGCGAGGTGGTGCTCCTCGATGAGTGAGGCGGCCTCGTCGTAGATGATCGGGTCGATCAGATCGTGCAGCGTCTCGGCGACGATCTCCTTGACCTGCTGCTGGTTCCAGCCCTTGCACAGCGCGGAGAGGTACTCGCGCATGCGCTCCATCTGATCGTGGTCGGCACCGCCCGCGAGAAAGATGAACTGGGTGTACGCCGTCCTCAGCACCGCTCGGCGGTTGATCAGGCCGCCTTGGTAGAACGACTTGCTGAACGTGAGCGTGCTCGACTTCGCAATGACCGTCTTGTCCAGGTCGAAGAAGGCGGCTGTGCGGGGCAACGAGTGGTTTTCCACGTGGTCGAGCATAGGCGCCCACCATTCGGCGTAAGCTGGGGCGCGTGGGTTTGCCTGAGAAGGCCTTCGGGTACACCATGGAAGTCACGGATCGTTCGCGACCGTGCTAACCCGGTCTGGCTCCTCCCCCCCCGAGTCGGACCGTGGGGACGACCCCCGCTCTCCCCCCCGGCGGGGGTCGTCGCATGTCCGGGCCCGGTTCGGGCCCTTTTTTCTTGCCCCTTTTGGCTCAGTGCACCCCTTCCTGCGCCAGCCGGCGCCTTCCTCCGCCCGTTGAGACTCGTCACGGTGCGTAGTGGTTGCGCTGCGCTCCGGAAGTCGTGAAGAACTCACCGGTTCGGGTGACGGAGTTATTCACATCGCTTCGGTTGTCCACAGATTTCGACCAAGATCCCCACCATTTTCCGGCTCCGCTCATCGTGATTCCTGCTTGCGGACTTCGCAGCCGGGCGCTCGCGCCTTCATGGCTGCGTCGGGGATGCCGCATTCACATCGTTCGCAGCGTTCACGGGCGTTCGGCGTCGGTCCTTTGGGGCGGCGGCGGTCGCGAGAACGCTCAAGACGTTCAGCGAGAGGGGCAGGAGCATGACGGGAGCCATGGCCGACGACCGGCCGGCCGAGCGGAAGCGGCGCGGGCCGCTGATCGTGACGGAGGATGCGCAGCTGCTCGACGATCTGCTGCGGCTGTGCGCCGCGGCAGGGGCCAGGGCAGAGGTGCATCACGGGGTGCCCGAGCGAAGAGACAGCTGGGAGGGCGCTCCTCTCGTACTGGTGGGGGACGACGCGGCCGCGCGGGTGCGCGGCGCCGTGCGCAGGCGCGGGGTGTGTCTGGTCGGCAGGGACCAGGACGATCCGATGGTGTGGCAGCGGGCCGTGGAGATCGGCGCCGACCATGTGCTGCGGCTGCCCGATGCGGAGCAGTGGATCGTCGACCGGATCGCCGATGCGGTCGAAGGCGTGGGGCGTCCCGCGCTGACCGTCGGGGTGATCGGCGGCAGGGGTGGCGCGGGTGCTTCCACCCTGGCCTGCGCGCTGGCGGTGTCGGCGGCGCGGGCGGGGCGGCGCACCATGCTGATCGACGGTGATCCACTGGGCGGCGGCCTCGATGTGCTGCTCGGCGGCGAGTCGGCGCAAGGGCTGCGCTGGCCCGCGTTCGCGCAGTCGCGGGGGCGGCTCGGGAGCGCGGCGCTCGAGGAGTCGCTGCCGGAGCTCAGTTCGTTGCGCGTGCTCAGCTGGGACCGCGGCGACATGCTCACGATCCCGCCCGAGGCGATGCGTGCGGTGCTCGCGGCGGCGCGCAGGCGCGGTGGAGTGGTCGTCGTGGATCTGCCGCGGCGGGTGGACGAGGGCGTGGCCGAGGCGCTGGAGCAGTTGGATCTCGGGCTCCTGGTGGTGCCTGCCGAGTTGCGCGCGCTGGCCGCCGCGGAGCGGGTGGCCTCGGCCGTACGCATGGTGCTGCGGGATCTGCGGACGGTGGTCCGCGGGCCGTTCACCGCGGGCCTCGGTGCCGAGGAGACGGCAGGGATGCTCGATCTGCCGCTGGCCGGTGAACTTCCGGTGGATGCGGGTGTGTTGAGCGGCCGGATCCCCGCCGCGGATGTGCGGGAGCCGCTTGCGCGGTTCTGCGAGGCCTTCTGGGAGCGCGTGCCCGCGGAGGGTGGTGCGTCATGAGCGGGGCGCTGCTCGACGGGGTGCGGCAGTGGCTTGCCGAGTCCGGGGCGGAGGCGACTCCTGCGCGGGTCGCTCAGGCGCTGCGGGCTCAGGGGAAGGTGCTCGGAGACAGCGAACTGCTCGGTGTCGTAGGGGAATTACGTTCCGAGCTGGTGGGCGCAGGGCCGCTGGAGCCGCTGCTCGCGGATCCGCGGGTGACAGATGTGCTGGTTTCGGCGCCCGACCGGGTGTGGGTGGACCGGGGCGGCGGACTCGAGCTCACGCCCGTGACCTTCGCCGACGCGTCGGCCGTGCGACAGCTCGCCCAGCGGCTCGCCGCGGTCGCAGGGCGGCGGCTGGACGACGCCAGGCCCTGGGTGGACGCGCGGCTGCCTGACGGCACCCGGCTGCATGCCGTGCTGCCGCCGGTCGCCGTCGGATCGGCCTGCCTCTCGCTGCGGGTGGTGCGGTCCAAGGCCTTCTCGCTGGGCGAGCTGGCCGCCGCGGGGACGGTGCCGCCGGGCGGTGACCGGGTGCTGCGGGCGCTGATCGAGGCGCGCGCGTCGTTTCTGATCAGCGGTGGAACCGGCTCAGGCAAGACCACGCTGCTCAGTGCGCTGCTCGGTCTGTCCGGGCCGGGCGAGCGGATCGTCCTGGCCGAGGATTCGGCTGAGTTGCGGCCCGAGCACCCTCATGTCGTACGTCTGGAATGCCGGGTGGCGAACCAGGAAGGCGCGGGCCGGGTCACGCTCGAGGACCTCGTGCGTCAGGCGCTGCGGATGCGGCCGGACCGGCTCGTGGTGGGTGAGGTGCGCGGGGCGGAGGTCGTGCACCTGCTCGCCGCGCTCAACACCGGGCATGCGGGGTGCGGGACAGTCCATGCCAATGCCGCAGCCGATGTCCCTGCGCGTCTCGAAGCGCTCGGGACGGCTGCGGGGCTCGACCGGGCCGCGCTGCACAGCCAGTTGGCGGCGGCACTTTCGGTGGTGCTGCATCTCGTACGGGACCGGGGCGGTCGGCGCCGGATCGCACAGGTGCATGTCCTGGAGCGGGATGCGGCGGGTCTGGTGCGGACGGTGCCGGCGCTGAGGTGGGGCGAGCGGGCGTTCGTCTACGACCAGGGCTGGGAGCGGTTGCGGGGGATTCTTGGGGGTGGGCTGTGAGCGGGGTGGTTCCGGTGATGTGGGGGACGCCGGCTTATGCGGCCGCGTTCTGCGCGGGGGCGGCGGTGTGGTTGGCGGCGGCTCAGGACAGGGGGATGCGGCGGGCCCGGAGGCTGGTCGTGGCCGGTATGGGTGAGCCGGAGCTCGTCCCGCCGTGGGTGCGGTGGGCCGCGTGGGTACGGGTGCGGGCGCGGCTCGAGTGGTGGTGCCTGGCCGTGGGTGCGCTGGTGGGTCTGGCCGGGAGGTCCGTACTGCCGCTGATTCTGGGCGGGTTGGCGGTGCCGCTCGTCGGGCGGGTGCTGCGCCGGCGTGAGGAGCGGCGGGTCCGGGAGAAGAGCGCGGAGCAGGTGATCGCGCTGTGCGCGGCACTGGCCTCGGAGGTGCGCGCGGGGCGGCAGCCCTCGGCGGCCCTGTCTCTCGCGGCGCGGGACACCGGCGGGCTGGGGGCGGGTGGAGCGGATGCGGCGGTCCTTGCCGCTGCCCGGTTCGGGGGTGATGTTCCGGCCGCTCTGCGGGAGGCGGCGTGTGGGCCTGGTGCGGAGGGGCTTGCCGGGCTGGCGGCGTGCTGGCAGGTCGCTGTGGACAGGGGTGCGGGCCTGGCCGAAGGGCTGGACCGGCTGGAGGCGGCGCTGCGGGCCGAGCGGGATCAACAGGCTGATCTCGTCACCAAGTTGGCCCCCGCACGGGCGACCGCACTGATGCTCGCCGTGCTGCCCGTGGTGGGGCTGCTCATGGGGACGGCGTTGGGTGCGGACCCTTTGGGAGTTCTGCTGCACACCCCGGCCGGGATCGCGTGCCTGGTGGTGGGCGGGGCGTTGGAAGGGGCCGGGCTGTGGTGGACGGGGCGGATCGTGCGGCGGGCTGAGGGGGCGGGTCGTGATGCGACGAGTGCTGTTCGGCCGCGCCGGCCCGTCAGTCCTGTGAGTCCCGCGAGTCCGGTACGGAAGGGGGCGGGGCCGGTGCGTGGTCCGGCGCGGCGGGCTGGGGAGCCGGAGCGGAGCGAGGCCCGGTGAGCGGGGAAGTTGTCCACAGGCTGGGGGTGGTGCTGTGTGCTGGGCTCGTGGCCTTGGTGATCGGTGGGGCGGTGGCCGACCGGCGTGAGCGGGCGCTGCGACGGCGGCTGGAGCGGTTGTTGGGGGTCGAACCGTGTGCGAGCGGTCGTGCCGTACGAGCTGAGGCGCGAAAGGCGGTGATCCGGCGCTGGGCGCCGGCGGTGAGCGTCGCGTGCTTGGCGTACGCCGTCGTCGGCGGTGCGGCCGGGCTGATGTTCGCAGGGGTGGCAGGGCTGGGTGTGTGGCACTGGTGGTCGCGGAAGGCGCCACCGTCCGACGCCGGCCGGACCGAGCAGGCGGGGCGCCAACTGCCTCTGGCCGCCGATCTGCTGGCGGCCTGCGTCGCCGCGGGTGCCGGCCCGGCCGAGGCGGCGTCCGCTGTGGGGGAGTCGCTGGGCGGGCCGGTGGGAGAGCGGCTGGTCGGGGTGGCCACCGAGTTGCGGCTCGGGGGTGAACCCGAGCAGTGCTGGGGGCGGTTGGCCTCGATACCCGAGGCGGCGGCGCTGGCGCGCTGTCTGCAACGGGCCACGAGCTCCGGCGCGCCCGCCGCCGATCAGGTGGCACGGGTGGCGTCCGACTGCCGCGAGCGTGCCGCGCGATCCGCCCTCACCAGGGCGCATCGGGCGTCGGTCATGGTCACGGCGCCGGTGGGGCTGTGCTTTCTGCCCGCGTTCTTGGTGCTCGGGGTGGTGCCTGTGGTGGTGGGGCTGGCGGGAGAGATCTTGCAAGGGGTGTGAGGGGACGGGCTCGTACGAGGTTCGTATTCGTACGAGGTGGTCGGGCGCTGGGGCCCGTGCGAGGCCAGGCGTGCGCTTTGGCCAGGAGAGCAGAGCAATCCATATCAGCGGCCCCAAAGGGCTGCCTTCAACGGGGAGTTGTCATGCGGTGGTGCAGGTCTGAACAGGGTGACGAGGATGTTCTCGTCGCGGGTGTGATGCGACAGATGGCCGGCGCCGGAGGGCTGGCGTGGGGCGCTGCGCGCCGGGCGTGGCGTGCGCGGTCGGCCCGGATGCGGGGCGCCGACGCCGGGATGATCACGTCGGAGTATGCGCTGGGCACCGTTGCGGCCTGTGCGTTCGCGGCACTGCTCTACCGGGTGGTGACCTCGGGCACGGTGAAACAGCTCCTTGAAGGGGTGATCGGGAAGGCGCTCGGTGGACAGTTCTGAGTGCGGGTGGGGCGTGCTGGGCGGGGGCCGGGTGGCTCTGCTGGGTGGGGCCGGGGAGCTGGCAGGGCGCCGGGGTGGGCGTGGGGAAGACGCGGTACTGCTGGGCGGAGGAGGAGCGGCGCTTCTGAGAGTGGCGCTGCTGGGAGGGGGTTGGCGCGGGTGCGAGGGCTAGGCGGAGCTGCTGAGGGGAGGAGCGCCGCTCCTGAGTCAGGGGGCGCACGTGGTGCTGGTCGCGGATGTGGTGCTTCGAGTTGTGCCGGGGGAGACGGGTCCGGGGCGGCCGCACGCCGAGACGCCGGGTTCGTCAGTGCCGAAGCGGCGTGTGCCATGCCTGCGCTGCTGCTCGTCGGGGTCGCGCTGGTGTGGGCACTGATGACCGCGGCCGCTCAACTCCAGTGCGTGGACGCCGCCAGGGCCGGTGCCCGGGCGGCGGCTCGCCAGGAGTCGGCGTCCGCGACGGTACGGGCCGCGCAGCAAGCCGCGCCGGACGGGGCGCAGGTCGACGTGAGCCGCGAGGGCGACCTGGTGCGCGTCACGGTCTCCGCCACGTCACCGGGACCCGACGCCCTCGCCCTGTCGTTGCGGACGTCCGCGGTGGCGTTGGCCGAGGAGACGGTGGGGGTGGAGGGATGACGGGAGCCCGGGGGTGGGGTGGCCGACGGCTTCGGATGGCGGGTGCTGGAGAGTCTGCGTGGGCTGGAGGGCTTGCGTGGGTTGGAGGGCCTGCGTGGGGTGGAGGGCTTGCGCGGGCTGGAGGACCTGCGCGGGCTGGAGGGCCTGCGTGGGCTGGAGGGCCTGCGTGGGCTGGAGGACCTGCGCAGATACGGGAGTTGGGGCCGGATGCCAGTGGTCGGCAGGCAGGTCCGGGGCCGACCCGTGGCGGGGGGCCGGGTGCCCGACGCCGGTGGGCCGGGTCGGGCGCTCGTGACCAGGAGCCGGATGTCCGTGGCCAGAGGTTCGGAGCGGATGCCTGTCGGCGCGGGACCGGGGCGGGTGCCTGTCGACGTGAGACTGGGGCGGGTGCCCGCCGACGTGAGACGGGGCCGGGTGCCCGCGGGCGGGTCGGGGTGCGTGCGCGCGACGATCGGGGTTCGGCGACCGTGTGGGTGGTCGGGCTGATCGGTGCGCTGTGTCTCATCCTTGCCGGCCTGCTGCTCATGGCCCAGGCCATGGTCGCGCGCCATCGGGCGGGCGCCGCCGCGGACTTGGCGGCACTCGCGGCCGCGGACCACGCCCTGCGGGGGCAGGAGGACGCGTGTGCTGGTGCAGGGCGGGTGGCACGGGCGCAGGGCACGGACGTGGTGCGGTGCGCGGTGCGGGGTGAGATCGCGGACGTGACCGTACGGGCACGGTCGGGGCCCATGTCGTCGGCAGTGCGCTCGAGGGCGGGGCCGCCGGGGCCCGAACCGGGGGCAGGCGCCGGGAGTTCAGGGCCTGCGCCCTGAGCCGGACGGCGGACGGCGGACGGCGGAGGGCGGACGGCGGCCTGGCGGCGAAAGGGCGAGGTGCGGAAGCCGGGCGTTGAGCTGGACGGCACGCGGCACCCTGGCGCCGAGGTGCGAAACCCTGGCGCCGGGGCGGCCAGGGCGGGGAACCTGGCGCTGCGGCGGGCGAGGGGCGGAAGCCGGGCGCATTGGAGACGCGCGGCCCCTGGTGTCGAGCGCGGCCCCTGGCGCTGAACTGGACGGCGCGCGGACCCGAGAGGTGAGAGCGGCCGCTGGCGCTACGGCGGGCGAGGTGCGAAGGCCGGGCATCGCGGTGGACGGTGCGCCGAACCCTGGCGCCGAGGTGGGCGAGGAGTCGGGCGTTGAGGTCGTGGTTGAAGGGCGGCGTCCGAGGCTGGGGTCTGCCAGCAATTGCGGGGCCTCGGGTGACCGTTCGGGCGGGGCCCGCTACTCCTCCGGAGCGCCCCGCAGCAGCTCCGTGAGCAAGCGCACCGCGCCCCGCTTGTGCAGCGGATCGTTGCCGTTGCCGCACTTGGGGGACTGGACGCACGACGGGCAGCCGGCCTCGCACTCGCAGGAGGCGATCGCGGCTCGCGTGGCCGTCAGCCAGGTGCGGGCCGTATGGAAGGCGCGTTCCGCGAAGCCCGCTCCGCCCGGGTGACCGTCGTAGACGAAGACGGTCGGAAGGAGCGTGTCCGGATGCAGGGGCACGGAGACGCCGCCGATGTCCCAGCGGTCGCAGGTGGCGAACAGCGGCAGCATGCCGATCGAGGCGTGCTCGGCGGCGTGCAGGGCGCCGCCGAGGATCTCGGGGTTGATCCGGGCGGCGTCGAGCTGGTCCTCGGTGACCGTCCACCACACGGCACGCGTACGCAGGGTGCGCGGCGGAAGGTCCAGCTTCTGCTCGCCGAGTACCTCGCCGGTGATGAGCCGGCGGCGGAGGAAGGAGACGACCTGGTTGGTGACCTCGACGGAGCCGTAGCAGAGGCGGCCGTCACCCCAGGGCACCGAGACGTCGGTGTCCAGGACGGAGATGGCCGTGGTGTCCCGGGCCGTCGTGGAGTAGGGCGGGTTCGCCTCCTGCACGAGGGCGACCGAGTCCTCCAGGTCGAGTTCCTTCACCAGATAGGTGCGGCCCTGGTGGAGGTGGACCGCGCCCTGGTGGACCGCCGTGTGGGCGGCCGAGGCGTCGACGGTGCCGAGCAGCCGCCCGGTGCCCGCCTCGACGACCTGGACAGGGCTGCCCCCCTCCCCCCGGATGTCGGTGAGGTCGGCGGCGCGCTCGCGGCGGGTCCAGTGCCATGCCTTCGTACGCCGCCGCAGCAGGCCGGCCGACTCCAGCTGCGGCAGCAGCTCCGCCGTCGTCGGCCCGAAGAGGGTGAAGTCGTCTTCCGTCAAAGGCAGTTCGGAGGCTGCCGCGCACAAGTGAGGAGCGAGCACATACGGGTTGTCGGGGTCCAGGACCGTCGATTCGACCGGCTGATGGAAGAGCGCCTCGGGGTGGTGCACGAGAAAGGTGTCCAAGGGGTCGTCCCGGGCGACCAGGACGGCCAGCGCACCCTGCCCCGCGCGGCCGGCCCGCCCTGCCTGCTGCCACAGCGAGGCGCGCGTTCCCGGATAGCCGGCGATCACCACCGCGTCCAGGCCCGAGATGTCGACGCCGAGCTCCAGCGCCGTAGTCGCGGCGAGACCGAGGAGTTCGCCGGAGTGCAGGGCGCGTTCCAGTGCGCGGCGTTCGTGCGGCAGGTAGCCGCCGCGGTACGCGGCGACGCGCCCGACGAGGGAGCGGTCGATCTCGGCCAGACGTTCCTGGGCGATCACGGAGACCAGCTCGGCGCCGCGCCGGGACCGTACGAAGGCGATCGAGCGCCGGCCCTGGAGCGTCAGGTCGGTCAGCAGGTCGGCGGTCTCGGCCGTGGCCGTACGGCGGACGGGCGCGCCCTTCTCGCCGTGGAGCTCGGTGAGCGGCGGCTCCCACAGGGCGAAGACCAGCTCGCCGCGGGGCGAGGCGTCATCGGCGACTTCCTTGACCGGGAGCCCGGTGAGACGTTCGGCCGCTATGGACGGGTCGGCCGCGGTGGCAGAGGCGAGCAGGAAGACAGGGTCCGAGCCGTAGCGGGCACACAAGCGGCGCAGGCGGCGCAGCACTTGGGCGACATGGGAGCCGAAGACGCCCCGATAGGTGTGGCACTCGTCGATGACGACATAGCGCAGGGCGCGCAGGAAGGAGGACCAGCGGGGGTGGGAGGGGAGTATCCCGCGGTGCAGCATGTCCGGATTGGTCAGGGCGTAGTTGGCGTACTGACGTACCCATTCGCGTTCCTCGACGGGGGTGTCCCCGTCGTAGACCGCGGGCCGGACGGCGTGGCCGAGGGGAGCGGCCAGTTCCTTGACCGCGCGGCACTGGTCGGCCGCGAGGGCCTTCGTCGGGGCGAGGTACAGGGCCGTCGCGCCGCGGCCGTTGGGTGCCTCGGAGCCGTCGAGGAGCGCGGACAGGACCGGCATCAGATAGGCAAGGGACTTGCCCGAGGCCGTACCGGTGGCGACGACCACGGATTCGCCGTCCAGTGCGTGTTCGGCGGCGAGTGCCTGGTGGGCCCAGGGGTGATCGATTCCGGCCGAGTTCAGTGCGGCGATCACTTCCGGCCGGATACGGTCCGGCCAAAGAGCATGGCGGCCCGCCCGCGGGGGCAAGTGCTCCGTATGAGTGAGGCGCGCGGACCGGCTCTCCCCCGAGGCGAGCCGGTCGAGCACCGTGCGCGGAGAAGGCCGCCCGGAGCGCCCCGTAGCGGGCGGCTCCTGGCGGTCGTCGCTGCGCCGGTCGGGGCGGTGATTCGTGGCCATCGGCACCGAGTGTGTCACTGGCGTGACGGACAATGCTCCCAAGGCGTCGTGCTCGCCCGCCCGTAAGTGATTGAATGCCATCGCGGCTGGCGTTCCGCCCCAGTCCTGCAAGCCAGGAGACCAGGGGGCGACTGCCCGATAGCAAGGTGCTGGAGGATCCGTGGACCTGTCCCTGTCGACCCGTACCGTCGGCGATCGTACGGTCGTCGAGGTCGGTGGCGAAATCGATGTGTATACCGCGCCCAAGCTGCGCGAGCAGCTGGTCGAGCTGGTGAACGACGGCAGTTTCCACCTTGTCGTCGACATGGAGGGCGTGGACTTCCTCGACTCCACCGGACTCGGCGTGTTGGTGGGTGGTCTGAAGCGAGTGCGCGCCCATGAGGGTTCGCTGCGCCTGGTGTGCAACCAGGAGCGCATCCTGAAGATCTTCCGTATCACCGGTCTGACCAAGGTGTTCCCGATTCACACCTCGGTCGAGGAGGCGGTGGCGGCCACCGACTGACGGCTGCATCCCGGGCCGCCGAGGCCGCCCGGTGCGGAGGGAGCCGGGGGCACCGGGCCGCCCAGGCCCGGCCCCCGACAGCACGTAGGAACGTAACGGAGGGGGATTGATGGCCACCGTTGAACTCCGCTTCAGCGCGCTGCCCGAGCACGTCAGGACCGCCCGTCTGGTGGCGGCCGCGGTCGCGCGCAGGGCCGGGGTGGACGAGGCCGTGCTCGACGAGGTGCGCCTCGCGGTCGGCGAGGCCTGTACCCGTGCCGTGGGGCTGCATCAGAGTCATGAGGTTTCGGCGCCGGTGAAGGTGGTGCTCATCGAGGAGGAGAAGCAGTTCTCCATCGAGGTGGGCGACGAAGCGCCGCACGCGGTGACGGTCGAGGATTCGTCACCGGAAGCGGTCGCGGCGGATCCGGACGCCGATGCCGACGAGGACGAGATGGGCCTCGCGGTCATCAGCGGCCTCGTCGACGACGTCGAGGTGACCACCGGCGAGTCCGGCGGTCAGATCAGGATGAGCTGGCCGGTGAGCGTGGCCCCGGTGCTCGGCTGAGCCGAAACCCGACCCCGTAGAACCTCTGAAGGGCCCTGCTGAGCAGGGCCCTTCAGTGTTTCCCGCGTCGATGCCCGAGGCGATCCCGCGTCGAGCCCCGAGCCGTCCACGAGCCGATCCCTGTGCGATCCCCGCTCGATTTCCGAGACATTCCTTGATCCCCGTTGATCGAATTCCCGATCGTCATCGATCATCGGTGATCTCATTTCCGCCCCGACGATCAAGAGTCAACGCTTTTGATCCATTACCTCTTTCGAGCTCAATCCTGTGACGCGATCATTTGCTGAGGAGCAAGTGAAGGCCAATTACGTTTGTCGCGCACTGTTTTGATCAGGATCGGCTCCCTACAATCCGTCCACATCTTGAGCTCAGCACAGGCGTCAAGGAGGACGAATGGCGGGGCTTTCTACCCCTCATCAGTTTGATCACCCCACAACCTTCGCAGCCGCAGTACTGACCGACGACAACCGACTGATCGTCATGGTCATCGGGATCGTCGCGCTTGCCGCGCTCGTCGTAGCCGGCGTACTCGTACGCCAAGTCCTCGCCGCCGGCGAGGGAACCGACAGCATGAAGAAGATCGCAAAGGCGATCCAGGAAGGCGCGAACGCGTATCTGGCACGGCAGTTGCGGACGCTCGGCCTTTTCGCCGTGATCGTCTTCTTTCTGCTCATGCTGCTGCCCGCGGACGACTGGAATCAGCGCGCAGGGCGTTCCGTGTTCTTCCTGATCGGTGCGCTCTTCTCCGCCGCCACGGGCTATATCGGCATGTGGCTGGCCGTACGCGCCAATGTGCGTGTGGCCGCGGCAGCCCGCGAGGCGGACCCCGCGGAAGGCGAACCGGCCAAGGATCTGACGGCCGTCAAGCACAAGGCCATGAAGATCGCTTTCCGTACGGGCGGCGTCGTCGGCATGTTCACTGTGGGGCTCGGTCTCCTCGGCGCAGCATGTGTGGTTCTCGTCTATGCGGCGGACGCGCCCAAGGTGCTCGAAGGCTTCGGCCTGGGCGCCGCGCTGATCGCGATGTTCATGCGTGTCGGCGGCGGCATCTTCACCAAGGCCGCCGACGTCGGTGCCGACCTGGTCGGCAAGGTCGAGCAGGGCATCCCCGAGGACGACCCCCGTAACGCCGCGACCATCGCGGACAACGTGGGCGACAACGTCGGTGACTGCGCCGGCATGGCGGCCGACCTCTTCGAGTCGTACGCCGTGACGCTGGTCGCCGCGCTGATCCTCGGCAAGGCGGCCTTCGGCGACGCGGGTCTGGCCTTCCCGCTGATCGTTCCGGCGATCGGTGTGGTCACGGCGATGATCGGCATCTTCGCGGTGGCGCCCCGGCGCTCCGACCGCAGCGGGATGTCGGCCATCAACCGCGGCTTCTTCATCTCCGCGGTGATCTCCCTCGCTCTGGTGGCGGCAGCCGTCTACGTGTATCTGCCTGCCACGTACGCGGAGTTGAAGGGCGTCACCGATGCGGCGATCAGCGCCAAGAGCGGCGATCCGCGGATCCTCGCGGTGGTCGCGGTCGCGATCGGCATCCTGCTGGCCGCACTCATCCAGCAGCTCACCGGGTACTTCACCGAGACCACCCGGCGTCCCGTCCAGGACATCGGCAAGACCTCGCTGACCGGCCCGGCCACCGTCGTCCTGGCCGGTATCTCCATCGGGCTCGAATCCGCCGTCTACACCGCGCTGTTGATCGGACTCGGTGTGTACGGGGCGTTCCTGCTCGGCGGTGCGTCGATCATGCTCGCGCTGTTCGCGGTGGCGCTCGCCGGTACCGGTCTGCTCACCACGGTCGGCGTGATCGTGGCCATGGACACCTTCGGTCCGGTCTCCGACAACGCGCAGGGCATCGCAGAGATGTCCGGTGACGTCGAGGGCGCGGGCGCCCAGGTCCTCACCGACCTGGACGCGGTGGGCAACACCACCAAGGCCATCACCAAGGGCATCGCCATCGCCACCGCCGTACTCGCGGCGGCCGCGCTCTTCGGCTCGTATCGCGACGCCATCGCGACCGCGGCCCAGGACGTCGGCGAGAAACTCGGCGACGGCGCTCCGATGAACCTGGTCATGGACATCTCGCAGCCCAACAACCTGGTGGGCCTGATCCTCGGCGCCGCGGTCGTGTTCCTCTTCTCGGGGCTCGCGATCAACGCGGTGTCGCGGTCGGCCGGCGCGGTGGTCTACGAGGTGCGGCGGCAGTTCCGCGAGCACCCCGGGATCATGGACTACTCGGAGGAGCCGGAGTACGGCAAGGTCGTCGACATCTGCACCAAGGACGCCCTGCGCGAACTCACCACGCCCGGTCTGCTCGCCGTGCTGACCCCGATCGCGGTCGGGTTCACGCTCGGGGTGGGCGCTCTCGGTTCGTTCCTCGCGGGTGCGATCGGCACCGGCACCCTGATGGCGGTCTTCCTCGCCAACTCCGGTGGTGCGTGGGACAACGCCAAGAAGCTCGTCGAGGACGGCCATCACGGCGGCAAGGGCTCCGAGGCCCATGCCGCGACCGTCATCGGCGACACCGTGGGCGACCCGTTCAAGGACACCGCGGGTCCCGCGATCAACCCCCTGCTGAAGGTGATGAACCTCGTCGCGCTGCTCATCGCGCCCGCGGTCATCCAGTTCAGCTACGGCGACGACGCCAGCGCGGGCATCCGCGCGGGTATCGCGGTGGCCGCGATCCTGGTCATCGTCACAGCGGTCTACATCTCCAAGCGGCGCGGTATCGCCGTGGGTGACGAAGACAACTCCGGCAGGGTCGCCAAGTCGGCCGACCCGGCGGTCGTTTCCTAGCTGCCGGGTCGTACCTGCTCAACAGGCGGGCGGGCGGCGCACTTTGATGCGCCGTCCGCCCCTTTTTTGTTTCCGTGACTCTCATCTCCCTTGGTGCAAATGGCTGCAATAGCGGATATACGGGACCCATGGCGCGGGTATACCGCCCGGTTGGCGTGTAAGTTCCGGGGCCGAGAGCCATGGAAGGGACCAATCCGGTGAACAAGAAGCTCGCAGCCGCGCTGTCCGGCGGTGCGGTACTCGTAATGGCGCTGTCGGGATGCAGCAGTGACGACGGCAACAAGGAGCTCGACAACTGGGCCAAGTCGCTCTGCGGCCAGATCAAGCCGCAGCTCGAGAAGAGCGTGAAGGCCCAGCAGGCCATCATCGCCACCGCCGCCGACGGCAACCGGGAAGAGATCAAGAAGGTCGACTCGGCCTCCTTCCAGGCCAGCGCGGACGCGTACACCGCGATCGCCGCGGCACTCGAGAAGGCGGGCCCGCCGCCGGTCGACGACGGCAAGAAGATCCAGGCGGACACCGTCAAGGAGCTCGAGAAGGCCTCGAAGGCGTACGAGGACCTGAAGAAGCAGAGCGACAAGATGGACGCCAAGGACGATTCGCCGGAGGGCGTGAAGAAGTTCTCCGACGACCTCAAGACGATCGCGGACGAGCTGGGCAAGATCCAGGACGAGGGCGCGGACGCACTGGAGTCCCTGACGGAGGGCGAGGTCGGTGAGGCCATCGCCAAGCAGCCCGACTGCAAGGTGGAGTCGGCCTCCCCGTCCAGCTGACGCGACGGCGCTCCCCGCGCTCCCGTCCAGCTGACGCATGCCGCACGAAGGCGGCCCGGTACGCGACGCGTACCGGGCCGTTTCGCTGTGCGGCGCCATACCGCCGCGGCGGGGACAATGGACGAGTGAGTACGACGAAGCCCTTGCCCTCGACCGACCGCGCGGGCGCAGCCCAGCTGCGCGCAGCGCTCCTCGCCGCCGACTTCACGGCCGACGGACTGCTCGATCTGCTCGGCGCCCCCGCGTACGCCGCTCTGGCCCGCAGCGAGACCGTGCCCGCGGTGCGCGCGACGCGCGGTGACGGCGCGCTCGAGACGCTCGTACGCCTCTTCCTGCTCCAGGACGCGCTGCCGCACGACCGGGTGGCCCAGGCGCTGCCGCTCGAACAGGCCGTGGCGCAGGGCTGGTTGACCGACGACGGGGAGCAGGTGCGGGCCACCGTCGACGTACGGCCCTACGGCGGACCGGACGGCGAGGACTGGTTCATCGTGTCCGACCTCGGGTGCGCGGTCGGTGGGGCGGGCGGGATCGGCAGCAAGGACGAGAGTGTTGTGCTCGGCGTCGGCGGCGCCTCCACCACGCTTGCCGGCATCACCGTGCGCCGCCCGGTGGACAGCGCGCTGGACCTCGGCACCGGCTCCGGCATCCAGGCGCTGCACGCCGCCCAGCACGCCACCCGCGTCACCGCGACCGACCTCAACCCCCGTGCGCTGCGCATCACCGCGCTCACGCTCGCGCTCTCCGACGCGCCCGAGGCCGACCTGCGCGAGGGGTCGCTCTTCGAACCGGTCGCGGACGAGACGTACGACCTGATCGTCTCCAACCCGCCGTTCGTCATCTCGCCGGGTGCGCGACTGACCTACCGCGACGGCGGGATGGGCGGGGACGACCTGTGCCGCACGCTCGTACAGGAGGCGGGGGAGCGGCTGAACGAGGGCGGATACGCACAGTTCCTCGCCAACTGGCAGCACGTGGAGGGCGAGGAGTGGACCGAGCGGCTGCGCTCCTGGGTGCCGCGCGGCTGCGATGCGTGGATCGTGCAGCGCGAGGTGCAGGACATCACGCAGTACGCGGAGCTGTGGCTGCGCGACGCGGGGGACCACCGCAGCGATCCGGCCGCGTACGCGGCGCGTTATGACGCGTGGCTGGACGAGTTCGAGGCCCGTAAGACCAAGGCCGTGGGCTTCGGCTGGATCACCTTGCGCAAGAACGCGGGCGCCGCGCAGCCGTCGGTCACCGTCGAGGAGTGGCCGCACCCCGTCGAGCAGCCGCTCGGCGAGGTGGTCGAGGCGCACTTCGCTCGGCTCGACCATCTGCGCGCCCATGACGACGCGGCGCTGCTCGCCGGGCACTTCCGGCTCGCCGAAGGCGTGGTGCAGGAGCAGGTCGGGCTGCCCGGCGCCGAGGACCCCGAGCATGTCGTGCTGCGCCAGCACCGCGGGATGCGCCGGGCGACCAAGGTCGACACCATCGGCGCGGGCTTCGCCGGGGTCTGCGACGGCTCGATGAGCGCGGGCCGGATCCTGGACGCGATCGCCCAACTGGTGGGCGAGGACCCGGTGTTGCTGCGCGACCGTACGCCGGCGCAGATCCGGATGCTCGTGGAGCAGGGGTTCCTGGAGCCGGCGTAGGGGCAGGGGTTCCCTGGAACCGACGTGACCGTGGGCGAGCGGTCGATCCGACCGTCGAGGGAGCGGTTCAGCGCGGCCAGGGCTGGCCGCTGAGCCGCTCCACGCTCGTGTTGAACCGCTGCAAGTAGCGCGCGAAGGTCTCCACGTCGTTCGCCGACCAGTCCTCGAAGACCTGGTCGAGCTCCCCCACGCGGGTGTCGCGCTCGCCGTCCACCTCGCGCTCGCCCTCGGGGGTGAGCTGGAACTTGCGCGCCATCCCGCCGTCGGGGTCCGGGATCCGCCGCAGCAGCCCGGCCCGTACGGCGTGCGCGGTCTGCCGGTTGACCGTGGAGGCGTCGAGCTGGAAGGCCTCGCTCAGCTCGCCGATCGACATCGGCCCCTGGATCCGGATCCGGCTGAGCATGACGTACGCACTGCGCTCCAGGCGGCCCTGCTCCTTGCGCAGCTTTGCGCTGCTCACCTGGTGCCGCCCGAGCACCATGTGCTCGAACTCGACCAGATGCGACGGCTTGTCCATGTACGTACGTCCTCCTGGGGGCGACCGTACCGCACACCGGGCGTCGATGTGCATGATGCATATCATGTGTACGATGCACATCGTTGCCCAAGGAACCCATCCTTGGCCGTCAAGGCCGCAGCGCCGCAGGAAGAACGCACCGAGGAGCGACCATGGACACCCCCCAGCCCAGCGCACGGCCGGGCGGCATAGTCGCCACGCTCGCACTCGCCGGAACCGTGGCGGCGGTCATGCAGACCCTGGTCACGCCACTGATCGCGGAGCTTCCGCGGCTGCTCGACACGACCGCGTCGAACGCGGCCTGGGTGGTCACCGTGACGCTGCTCGTGGCCGCCGTATGCGTACCGATCTCGGGCCGGCTCGGCGATCTCGTGGGCAAGCGCCGGATGCTCCTCGTCTGCTCCGTACCGCTGATCGCGGGCTCGGTGGTGTGCGCGCTGTCGTCCTCGGTGCTGCCGATGATCGTCGGCCGGGGACTTCAGGGCATGGGGATGGGTATGGTGCCGCTCGGGATCGCGCTCCTGCGCGACGTCGTACCCGCGGAGAAGCTCAGTGGCTCCATCGCCCTGGTCAGCGCGTCGATGGGCATCGGCGGCGCGATCGGTCTGCCGATCGCCGCGGCCGTCGCCCAGTACGCCGACTGGCGTGCGCTGTTCTGGGGTTCGGCGGTGCTCGCCCTGCTCATCGGCGTACTGATCTACGTGGTGGTGCCGGACGCGCCGGCCGGTGCGCAGGGACAGCGTTTCGACCTGCCCGGGGCGTTCGGTCTGGCCGTCGGTCTTGTCTCTCTGCTGCTGGCGGTCTCCAAGGGCGCCGACTGGGGCTGGAGTTCGGGCACCACGCTCGGCCTGTTCGCGCTCGCCGTCGTGGCGCTGCTCACCTGGGGATGGTGGGAACTGCGCACCCGTGACCCGCTGATCGACCTGCGCACCACGGCCAGGCCCCGCGTGCTGCTCACCAACGTCGCCTCGATCCTGGTGGGCGTCGGCATGTACTCGTTCATGCTGATCGCGCCCCAACTGCTGCAGTTCCCCGAGGCCACCGGCTACGGGCTCGGTCAGTCGATGCTCGCGGCCGGTCTGTATCTGGCGCCCGGCGGCGTGATGATGATGCTGATCTCGCCGCTCGGCGGGAAGCTGATCAATTCCCGCGGGCCCAAGTCCGCGCTGATCTGCGGTGCGTTGGTGATCTTCGCGGGGTACGGACTCGCGCTGCCCCTGATGGGTTCGGCCTGGGGTCTGATGGTCGTCGGCATCGTGGTCAGCAGTGGTGTGGCCCTCGCGTACGGGGCGATGCCCGCCCTGATCATGAGCGCCGTGCCGCTGTCCGAGACCGCGGCCGCCAACGGGTTCAACGCGCTGATGCGGTCGCTCGGCACCACCATCGGCTCCGCTGTGACCGGTGTGGTCCTCGCGCAGATGACCATCACCGTCGGCGGCCGGACCCTCGCCTCGGAGGACGGCTTCCGCGTGGGGCTCCTGATCGGCTGCGCGGTCGCCCTGCTGTCCGCGCTCGTGGCACTCACGATCCCCGCGATCCGCCCCGCCGGCGACGGTGCGCAGGACGCGCAGGGCAGCGCGGAGAAGTCCCCGGCGCGCGCCTGAACCCGCGTCCGAACGCGCCTGAACCCACATTTGACGCACCGGAACCCGACTCCGACCGCCCCTGAACCGCCTCCGGCGGGCCGGAATCCTTCGCGCCGCGCCGGGCGTTCACCCGGGGTTCGCACGGACGATGCCCGCACGTGGCCGCCGCCTGCCAGCCTGCCGCACCAAGGGGAGACGGTGGGGGAGGGACGCAGCCATGGAGAGTGGACCGGCGATCTTCGCGGGCGCGGTGTTCGCGCTGTTCGGAGCGGGCCTGCTGATGTGGACCGTGGCCCGCGTCGCCCACGGCAGGCCCGTCGCCGAGGGTGCGCGACCGGTGATGTCGGCCACGCTCACCGCCCTCGTCGCGGCCGGCGCGCTGGCGCTCGGCGCGTGGTGCTTCCTGCGTATGTGAGCTACGTATCCCGGATACGCGGCCGGTCCGCGTACGGGAAGGAAACCGGCCAATCCGGGAGAGAGGGCTCCGGTACCCGGGAAAGGCCAGGTCGGGAGTCCGGGCGGCAGGAAGGGCGGGAGTCGGGTTACCGTTCGAGTGGCTGCTGCGGGCTTTCCCCGTTTGACACGGGGGCGGGCTGTACCGTCACACTCCGCAGCGTCACCGTATAAACGCATAGGGCGGCGCCGTGGGAATGTCAGCGGCAACGCCGTATGAAGGCATACGGACCGCAGCACGTGTCAGCCACCGAGCGTCGACCGGAGAGAAGAGCCACGTTGTCCCCGACCAGCGAAGCCGCACAGGGCGGCCGCCGACTCGTCATCGTCGAGTCCCCTGCCAAGGCGAAGACCATCAAGGGCTACCTCGGCCCGGGGTACGTCGTCGAGGCGAGCGTCGGGCACATCCGCGACCTGCCGAACGGCGCCGCCGAGGTGCCGGAGAAGTACACCGGCGAGGTGCGCCGCCTCGGTGTGGACGTGAACAACGACTTCCAGCCGATCTATGTCGTCAACGCCGACAAGAAGGCCCAGGTCAAGAAGCTCAAGGACCTCCTGAAGGATTCCGACGAACTCTTCCTCGCCACCGATGAGGACCGCGAGGGCGAAGCCATCGCGTGGCACCTCCTCGAGGTCCTGAAGCCCAAGGTCCCGGTCAAGCGCATGGTGTTCCACGAGATCACCAAGGCCGCGATCCAGGCGGCGGTCGCCAGCCCCCGCGAGCTCAACAAGCGGATGGTCGACGCCCAGGAGACCCGCCGTATCCTCGACCGCCTCTACGGCTACGAGGTCTCGCCGGTCCTGTGGAAGAAGGTCATGCCGCGTCTGTCGGCGGGCCGTGTGCAGTCCGTCGCGACCCGGCTCGTCGTCGAGCGTGAGCGTGAGCGCATCGCGTTCCGCTCCGCCGAGTACTGGGACCTGACCGGCACGTTCGGCACCGGCCGCACCGGTGACGCGTCCGACCCCTCGCAGCTGGTCGCCCGTCTGAACACGGTCGACGGCAAGCGCGTCGCGCAGGGCCGTGACTTCGACTCGCTCGGCCAGATCAAGGGCGCCAACACCCTCCACCTCGACGAGCAGAACGCCCGGGCGCTCGCCGCGGCCCTGGAGAACGCCCAGTTCTCGGTCCGCTCGGTCGAGTCCAAGCCGTACCGCCGCTCCCCGTACGCGCCGTTCCGCACCACGACCCTTCAGCAGGAGGCCTCGCGCAAGCTGGGCTTCGGTGCGAAGGCCACGATGCAGGTCGCGCAGAAGCTGTACGAGAACGGCTTCATCACCTATATGCGTACGGACTCCACGACGCTGTCCGACACGGCGGTCTCGGCCGCCCGTGCCCAGGTCACGCAGCTGTACGGGGCCGACTACCTGCCGGACAAGCCGCGCACGTACGCCGGGAAGGTCAAGAACGCGCAGGAGGCGCACGAGGCGATCCGCCCCTCGGGCGACCGCTTCCGCACCCCGGCCGAGACCGGCCTGACCGGTGACCAGTTCCGTCTGTACGAGCTGATCTGGAAGCGCACCGTCGCCTCCCAGATGAAGGACGCGGTCGGCAACTCCGTCACGGTCAAGATCGGTGGCACCGCATCCGACGGCCGCGACGCCGAGTTCAGCGCGTCCGGCAAGACGATCACCTTCCACGGCTTCCTGAAGGCGTACGTGGAGGGCGCGGACGATCCGAACGCCGAGCTCGACGACCGTGAGCGCCGGCTTCCGCAGGTCGCCCAGGGCGACCCGCTGACCGCCGACGACATGTCCGTGGACGGCCACGCGACCAAGCCGCCGGCCCGCTACACCGAGGCCTCGCTGGTCAAGGAGCTCGAAGAGCGCGAGATCGGCCGCCCGTCGACGTACGCGTCGATCATCGGCACGATCCTGGACCGCGGCTACGTCTTCAAGAAGGGCACGGCGCTCGTGCCGTCCTTCCTGAGCTTCGCCGTGGTCAACCTGCTCGAGAAGCACTTCGGGCGGCTCGTGGACTACAGCTTCACGGCCAAGATGGAGGACGACCTCGACCGGATCGCGCGCGGTGAGGCACAGGCCGTGCCGTGGCTGCGGCGCTTCTACTTCGGTGAGGGCGACGCGGCGGGTGCGGCGTCGGACGCGGGCAACGGTGACGGTGACCACCTCGGCGGTCTGAAGGAGCTCGTGACCGACCTGGGTGCGATCGACGCCCGGGAGATCTCCTCCTTCTCCGTCGGCAACGACATCAAGCTGCGCGTCGGGCGCTATGGCCCGTACGTCGAGCGCGGCGAGAAGGACTCCGAGGGCCACCAGCGCGCGGACGTCCCGGACGACCTCGCGCCCGACGAGCTGACCGTCGAGCTCGCCGAGGAGCTGCTCGCCAAGCCGAGCGGTGACTTCGCGCTCGGTACGGACCCGGTGACCGGCCGCGAGATCATCGCGAAGGACGGGCGCTACGGCCCGTACGTCACGGAGATCCTGCCCGAGGGCACGCCCAAGACCGGTAAGAACGCGGTGAAGCCGCGGACGGCCTCGCTGTTCAAGACGATGTCCCTGGACACCGTGACGCTCGACGACGCGCTCGCGCTGATGTCGCTGCCGCGGGTGGTCGGTGCGGACGCCGAAGGTGTGGAGATCACCGCGCAGAACGGGCGCTACGGCCCGTATCTGAAGAAGGGCACGGACTCCAGGTCGCTGGAGAACGAGGAGCAGCTCTTCTCGATCACGCTCGACGAGGCGCTCGCGATCTACGCCCAGCCGAAGGCGCGGGGGCGCGCTGCCGCGAAGCCGCCGCTGAAGGAGCTGGGTGAGGACCCGGTCTCCGGGAAGCCGGTGGTCGTCAAGGACGGGCGCTTCGGTGCGTATGTGACGGACGGCGAGACGAACGCGACGCTGCGGGCGGCGGACTCCGTGGAGGAGATCACGCCGGAGCGCGGGTTCGAGCTCCTTGCCGAGAAGCGGGCGAAGGGGCCGGCGAAGAAGGTCGCCAAGAAGGCGGCGAAGAAGGCTCCGGCGAAGAAGACGGCCGCGAAGAAGACGGCGGCCAAGAAGACCGCCGCCAAGAAGACCACGGCTTCGGCCGCGAAGAAGGCTCCGGCCAAGAAGACGGCCGCGGCGGCGAAGAAGGCTGCTGCTTCGGCTCCGGCCGAGGACTGAGTTCCGGTAAGCGACAGCGGTCCGCCCCCTCCCGTACGACGGTGAGGGGGCGGACCTTTGTTCGGGAGGGGGCACGGGGAGTCAAGCCGTCCGGATAGGCTGGGCGGATGACCCGAGACGACTCCGATGCCGCCCTGGTCGCCGACTCCCGAGAGCGTGCCGTACGTGCGCTGCTGCGTCATCCCCCGCTGAAGCGCCTGTGGAGCGCGCAGTTCGTGGGCGGGATCGGGGATGCGCTCGCGCTGCTCGTCCTCGTCCTGCTCGGGGTGCAGGCGGCTCTCGCCGAGCAGTCCTTCGGCGGTGGTTATCGCGGGGTCGCCTTCGCCGTCACCGCCGTTTTCGGCGCCCGGATCCTCGCGACGCTCATCTTCGGCGCCGTGCTGCTCGGCCCGCTGACCGCGCTCACCGCGGCCGAAGGGCCGCTCGACCGCCGCTGGACCATGATCGTGGCGGACGGTCTGCGGGCCGCGCTCCTGATCATCGCGCCGCTGTGGATCGACTGGACCCCGGACAGTGCGCTCGCCGTGCTGCTCGTGACCGGGTTCGTGATCGGGGTCGCCGAGCGGCTGTGGACCGTCGCCCGCGAGAGCGCCGCGCCCGCGCTGCTGCCCGCGCCGCCCCTCGAGGGCGCGACAGTACGCCCGCTGCCGGACCACACCGAAGCGCTGCGCCGCCTGTCGCTGCGTACGGGCTTCATCGCGCTGCCCGTCGGCGCGCTCGTGCTGATCACCGCCACGCTGATCGGGAATCTGCTCGGCGCCGGAGTCATCTGGTTCGAACAGCACCAGGCCGCGCTCCCCTCGTATGTCGCGGCGGGTCTCTTCGCCGCCTCGCTGTCCGTCGTCTACTTCCTCGAACTGCCCGACAGCCAGACCCCGCGCGCCCGTTCCCCGCTCGAGGGACTGCGCCGGCCGAAGACCGGCAGCGGCGTCGACAAGGGACGTACGGGGGCCATCCCGCTGCTCGTCCTCGCGTGCGCGTCCGTCGCCGCGGCGATCGCGGCCGCCGTCTCCGTGGTCGTCCTGCACGCGATCGACCTCGGCGGCGGGCCGGTCCTCTTCGGGATCTTCGCGTTCGCGCTGACCGCGGGCACCGTCCTCGGCATCCGGATCGCACCCTCCGTGCTGCCAGCCCTGTCGCGGCGCCGGCTGCTCGCGCTCGCGATCGCGGTGGCCGGGATCGCGCTGCTCGCCGCCGGTCTCGTACCGGACCAGACCACCGTTCTGCTGCTGCTCGGTCTCGCGGGCACCGCGGCCGGGATCGCGGCGAATACCGGGCACGCGCTGCTCGACCTGGAGGTAGAGGACTTCCGGCGGACCCGTACGACCGAGCATCTGCAGGCCGTCGTCCGGGTCGCGATCGCGCTGGCCGCGATCGCCGCGCCCGTGCTCGCCGGGCTGATCGGGGAACACCGTCTGGAGAACGGCAAGTTCGTCTTCGCGCACGGTGGTGCCGCCTTCCTGCTGATGCTGGCGGGTGCTTTGCTGCTGCCCGTGGCAGCTCTCGTACTGGCGAAGACCGACGACCGTTCCGGCGTTCCGCTGCGTCGTGATCTGACCGATGCGCTGCGTGGCGCCGAGCCGGCCCAGGCGCCGGCCGCCACCGGGTTCTTCATCGCGCTCGAAGGCGGCGACGGCGCGGGCAAGTCCACGCAGGCCGACGCGCTCGCCGAGTGGATCCGCTCCAAGGGGCACGAGGTCGTGCTCACGCGTGAGCCGGGCGCGACGCCGGTCGGCAAGCGGCTGCGCTCGATCCTGCTCGATGTGTCGAGCGCGGGGCTTTCGCACCGGGCCGAAGCGCTGTTGTACGCGGCCGACCGGGCCGAGCACGTCGATACGGTGGTCCGTCCCGCCCTCGAACGGGGCGCCGTCGTCATCACCGACCGGTACATCGACTCGTCCGTGGCCTACCAGGGCGCAGGACGCGACCTGTCCCCGACGGAGATCGCCCGCATCTCGCGCTGGGCTACCGACGGGCTCGTACCGCATCTGACCGTGCTGCTCGATGTCTCGCCCGAGGCCGCGCGCGAGCGCTTCACCGAGGCGCCGGACCGGCTCGAATCGGAGCCGGCCGAGTTCCACGCGCGGGTGCGGACCGGATTCCTGACGCTGGCCTCCGCCGACCCCGGGCGCTATCTCGTGGTCGACGCGGCCCAGGAGCCCGAGGCCGTCACCACCGTCGTACGCCACCGCCTCGACCAGCTGCTGCCGCTCTCCGACGCCGAGAAGAAGGCGCAGGAAGAGGCGCGCAAGGCGGCCGAGGAGGAGGCGCGGCGGCGCGCCGAGGAAGAGGCCGCGCGCAAGGCCGAGGAGGAGCGCCTGGAGCGTGAGCGCCAGGAGCAACTGGCCCGGCTTCGCGCCGAGGAGGAGGAGCGCAAGCGCCGCGAGCTGGAGGAGGCGCGTCGCCGCGAGGAGGAGCGGCAGGCCGAGGAGGCGCGCGCACGGGCAGAGGAAGCCCGCCGGCTCGCCGAGGAGGAGCGCCGCAGGCGTGAGGCCGAGGAGCAGCTGCGGGCCGCGGAGGAGGAGCGCCGCAGGCGCCAGGCCGCCGAGGAGCAGCGGCTGCGGGACGAGGCCGAGGAGCGTCGCCTCGACAAGCAGCGCAAGGCGGAAGAGGCGCTGTTGAAGGCGGAGGAAGCGCGGCGGGCCGCCGCCGCGGCCTCGGCAGCGGCGTCCGCGGCGGCCATGCCCGACGCCGAGACCACCGTGCCGACGCCGATCGTGAAGGGCACGGAGGAGACCACGGTCTCCACGCCGATCCCAGCGCCCGCGCAGTCGCCGGCGTCGACGCCGCCTGCCGATGAGACGGCTGTCCTTCCGCCCGTACGGGAGGACTCGGCCCCCGAGCAGCAGGCGAAGGCGCCCGCGGTGAGCCCGGCCGAGGAGACCGCCGTGCTGCCGAAGCCGGGTGCGGCCGATGAGACCGCGGTGCTTCCTCCGGTACGTGAGGACTCGCCCGCGCCCCGTGACGCCCGGTCCCAGGGCGACGCCCGGTCCCAGGGCGACGCCCGGTCCCAGGGCCCGGCCGACCGGGTCCCGCCGGGCCTGTTCCGCGACGAGCGGCCGGCCGGCGGCGAGGACCGTACGCGGGAGCTTCCGCAGGTCGACGAGACGGGCACGCCACGGCGCCGCCCGCGCTCGGACTGGGCGGAGGAGACGCCGCTGGACGATCTGCCTTCGCTGGCGGACGAGTTGCTCGGCGATCACGATGACGACGAAGGCGGGCGGGGTCGGCGACGCTGACCTGACGGGACTGTCAGTGCCCTGCTCCACAATGGACGGGCAGGGCACAGGCACCGGAGCACTCGGAGCCGGCCAGAGGCCACGGACCCGGCAAGAACAGAAGGGCGGCACCCCATGCCCGTATGGGACGACCTGGTGGGTCAGGACCGGGTCAGCGCGCAGCTGGAGGCTGCCGCGCGGGATGCCGACGCGTATGTGACGGCGGCGGCCGACAGGTCCGAGCTGCCGTCGAGCTCGAAGATGACGCACGCGTGGCTGTTCACCGGGCCGCCCGGCTCGGGACGTTCCACCGCGGCGCGGGCCTTCGGTGCGGCGCTGCAGTGCGTGAGCCCGGACCGTGCGCTGGGCGGCATCCCCGGCTGTGGGTTCTGCGACGGCTGCCACACCGCCCTCGTCGGCACGCACGCCGACGTGGAAGTGGTCCGCACCGACCTCCTGAGCATCGGCGTCAAGGAGACCCGCGACCTCGTCCGCCGTGCCCAGATGTCCCCGGCCGGCGGCCGCTGGCAGGTCATCGTCCTCGAGGACGCCGACCGGCTCACCGAAGGCGCCGGCAATGTGCTGCTCAAGGCCGTGGAGGAGCCCGCTCCGCGCACGGTCTGGCTGCTGTGCGCCCCCTCGCTCGAAGACGTGCTGCCCACGATCCGCTCCCGCTGCCGCCACCTCACCCTGCGCACCCCGCCGGTGGCCGCCGTCGCCGACATCCTCGTGCGGCGTGACGGCATCGAACCGCCGGTCGCGGCCGCCGCCGCCCAGGCCACCCAGGGGCACATCGGCCGGGCGCGCCGGCTCGCGACCGATCCGCGGGCGCGTGAGCGGCGGGCCGCCGTGCTCAAGCTGCCGCTGCGGGTCGACGACATCGGGGGCTGCCTCAAGGCCGCCCAGGAGCTGATCGATTCGGCGTCCGATGATGCCAAGCAGCTCGCCGAGGAGGTCGACACCAAGGAGACCGAGGACCTGAAGGCGGCGCTCGGCGGGGGCCAGGGCGGGCGGATGCCGCGCGGCACCGCGGGTGTGATGAAGGACCTGGAGGACCGGCAGAAGCGCCGCCGTACGCGGACGCAGCGCGACACCCTCGACCTCGCGCTCACCGACCTCACGGGCTTCTACCGGGACGTGCTCGCCCTGCAGTTGGGCTCCCAGGTGGCCCTCTCCAACATCGACCAGCGCGACCATCTGGAACGGCTGGCCCGCTCCTCCTCGCCGGAGGCGACCCTGCGCCGGATCGAGGCGATCTCGGCCTGCCGCGAAGCCCTGGAGCGCAATGTGGCACCCCTGCTCGCGGTGGAGGCGATGACGATGGCGCTGCGGGCGGGCTGAGGTCCGACGGCGGAGGGCTGAGACCTTCACTCGTACGAGGCGGTCCGACTGCGTACAGCGAACGCGCGGTTACCCTCGGTGGATGCGCACCAACGCCCCCCTCGCCCGTACCGCCGCCGCACTCCTCGCGGCGGGGCTGCTCATCTCCGGCTGTTCCGGGGGGAGTTCACCGGATCCCTCGGCCCAGTCCTCCCTCGACTCCTCGGCCCAGGACGCCCTCAAGACGTACTACGCACAGCAGTTGAAGTGGCGCGAGTGCGGCGTCCCCGGATTCGAGTGCTCGACCCTGAAGGCGCCCCTCGACTACACGAAGCCGGGCGACGGCGAGATCAAGCTGGCCGTCTCGCGCAAGAAGGCCACGGGCCCCGGCGGACGCATCGGCTCGCTCCTGGTCAACCCGGGCGGCCCCGGCGGCTCCGCGATCGAGTATCTCCAGGCGTACGCCGCCCTCGCCTACCCGGCCCCGGTCCGCGCCCGCTACGACATGGTCGCCGTGGACCCGCGCGGCGTGGCCCGCAGCGAACCCGTCGAGTGCCTCGACGACAAGGAGATGGACGCGTACACGCAGACGGACGTCACCCCGGACGATGCCCGCGAGCAGGATCAACTGGTCGCCGCGTACAAGGAGTTCTCGCAGAGCTGCGAGAAGCGCTCCGCGCGGATCCTGCCCCATGTCTCCACCGTCGAGGCCGCCCGCGACATGGACCTTCTGCGCGAGGTGCTCGGCGACGGGAAGCTGCACTACGTCGGCGCGTCCTACGGCACCTTCCTCGGTTCGACCTATGCCGAGCTGTATCCCGACAGGACCGGCCGCCTGGTGCTCGACGGCGCCATGGACCCGTCCCTGCCCGCCGAGCAGATGAACCTCGACCAGACCGCCGGCTTCGAGACCGCCTTCAAGGCCTTCGCCGAGGACTGCGTCAAGGAGAGCGACTGCCCGCTCGGCACCACGAGCCCCGAGGACGCGAGCCGTCGACTCTCCGCGTTCTTCGAGGAGTTGGACGCGAAGCCCATCCCGGCCGGCGACCGCAAGCTGGGCGAGTCCCTCGCGACGACCGGCGTGATCGCCGCGATGTACGACGAGGGCGCCTGGCCCCAGCTGCGCGACGCCCTCACCTCCGCGATGAAGGACAACGACGGCTCGGGTCTGCTGCTGCTCTCCGACAGCTACTACGAGCGCGAGCCGGATGGGAAGTACGGCAACATCATGTTCGCCAACGCGGCGGTCAACTGCCTTGATCTGCCTGCCGCGTTCACCTCTCCCGACCAGGTCGAGAAGGCGGCCCCCGACTTCCGCAAAGCCTCACCCGTCTTCGGAGAAGGCCTCGCCTGGGCCGGTCTGACCTGTGCGTACTGGCCGGAGAAGCCCACCGGTTCGGCCCACCGCATCGAGGCGAAGGGTGCCGCCCCGCTCCTCGTCGTCGGCACGACCCGCGACCCGGCCACCCCGTACAAGTGGGCCGAGTCCCTGGCGGACCAGCTGGCGACCGGCACCCTGCTCACGTACGACGGCGACGGGCACACGGCGTACGGGCGGGGCAGCGACTGCATCGACACGGCGATCAACCGCTACCTCCTTCAGGGCAAGGTCCCGGAGGACGGAAAGCGCTGCTGACCGCAGTGTGACTCAGGTCACATCCGGGCTCCTGTCACATCCGCGCGGTGTCGTCTGTCCCATGGGCGACACCGCAAGCGGAAGAGACCGCCAAGGAGCCCACCATGAACACCACCACACACCGCATCGTCGTCCTCGGCGCCGGCTACACCGGCATGATGACCGCCTTCCGGCTCGCCCGCCGCACCCGTCGCACTCCGGGTGTACGGATCACCCTGGTCAACCCTTCGCCCCGCTTCACCGAGCGGCTGCGCATGCACCAGATCGCCGCAGGGCAGGAGCTGGCCGACTTCCGTATCACCGAGCTGCTCGACGGCACGGGCATCGAGTTCGTCGAGGGCTGGGCCACCGCGCTCGACACCGAAGCCCGCGAGGTCCAGGTGTCCGGGACCGAGCGGCCCCTCCCGTACGACACCCTCGTCTACGCCCTCGGCAGCTCGACCGACACGAGCCTGGTGCCGGGCGCCGCCGAGCACGCGTACACCCTCAACGACCCGCGCACCGCCCGCCGGATGTCCCAGGAGCTGGACCGGCTCGCCGAGCGGGGAGGCTCGGTGACGGTCAGCGGCGGCGGGCTCACCGGCGTCGAGGCCGCGGCCGAGATCGCCGAGGGGCACCCGGGGCTGAACGTCACGCTGCTCAGCCGTGAGGTGCCCGGTTCGATGATGGGCGCCAAGGCGCAGGCGTATCTGCTCGCGGCCCTCGGCCGGCTCGGCGTCACCGTCCGTTCGGGTGTGACCGTCGCGAAGGTGCTGCCCGCCGCGGTCGAGCTCGGCGACGGTGAACTCCTCGCCTCCGATGTGTCGTTGTGGACCGCGGGCGTACGCGTGCCGCAGTTGGCCGCCGAGTCGGGGATCGCCGTCGACGCGGCCGGGCGGATCCTCGTAGACGGGACCCTGCGTTCCGTTTCGCACCCGGAGATCCACGCGATCGGGGACGCGGCCCGCGTCGAGCAGGCCTGGGGAACGCTGCACGGCACCTGCCAGTCGGGGATCCCGACGGCCGCGTACACCGCGGACGCGATCGCGCGGCGGCTGCGCGGCCGGACGGTGAAGCCGTTCCGCTTCGGCTACATCCACCAGCCCGTCAGCATCGGCCGGCGCGATGCGGTCATCCAGTTCACCCGGCCCGACGAGACGCCGCGGCGGATGTATCTCAAGGGCCGCAGCGCCGTGCTCTACAAGGAGACGGTCAGCGCGAGCCCGGTGCAGACGTACAAGCTCACCAAGAAGCTCGCCGGTGCGGCCCTGTGGCCGCAGGGCGGTCGGGCGACGAAGGCGTGAACTGTCTTGATGTGCAAGCCGGTTGCCTGCCAAGGTGGCGCGATGCCGGACGCTCGCGCCACCGACGAACCGTTCCTGGAGCACCGCCGCCTGCTCTTCGCCACCGCCTACCGGATGCTCGGCAGCGTCGCCGACGCCGAGGACGTCCTCCAGGACACCTGGCTGAGCTGGTCGAAGACGGACCGCTCCGATGTGGGCAACGCCCGCGCGTACCTCGTCCGCACGGTCACCAACCTCTGTCTGAACAGGCTGACTTCGGCCCGCGCCACCCGTGAGACATACGTGGGTCCCTGGCTGCCGGAGCCGCTTCTGACCACCCCCGATGTCGCCGAGGAGGCCGAGATGGCCGAGTCCGTCTCCATGGCGATGCTGGTGGTCCTCGAGACCCTCGGACCCGTCGAGCGCGCGGTGTTCGTCCTGCGCGAGGTATTCGGTTACTCGCACGCGGAGATCGCCGAAGTCCTCGGAAAGTCCGAGCAGTCCGTACGCCAGACCGCCCACCGCGCCCGCTCCCACGTACAGGCCCGCAGGCCGCGTTACGAGGCGGACGGCGCCGAGCGTGAACGGGCCACCCGGCTGTTCCTGGAAGCCGCTTCCGGCGGGGATCTGAACGGGATGATGGCGCTGCTCGCCCCCGACGTCACCTGCTGGTCGGACGGCGGCGGCAAGGTCACCGCGGCCCGCCGCCCGCTGCACGGCGCGGACGCGGTCGCCCGCTGGGTGCTCGGCGTCCTCGCGAAGCCGGACTACGCGGCCATGACCGTGACCCCGACCGTCATCAACGGCGAGCTGGGCCTGCTGTTCGGCATGGACGGCGCCACCATCGGCACGCTCTCGTACGAGGTGTCGTCCGACGGGCTGCTCCATGACCTGCGGTTCCAGGTCAACCCGGACAAGCTCGGTGGTGTACAGCAGGCGGGGGCCCTCGAAAATTGAGTTGCCCCGCGCGCCGGGCCGCGGTCACCATCCCCGCATGACAACCCTTCACGCCGCCCTGCCGCTGACCGCCGCCACCTTCCCGGTGCGCGCGCAGCAGCAGCCCGGCCGTCCCTGGAGGCCCGAACTGCCGCTCGCGTGACGGCGGCCCTGGTCGCCGGGCTGCTCGCCGGGTATGGCATCGCCATCCCGGTCGGCGCCGTCGCGACCTATCTCGTCGCCCTCACCGCCCGCACCTCCCTGCGCACCGGCGCCTCGGCCGCGCTGGGTGTCGCGAGCGCCGACGGCCTCTACGCCCTGATCGCCGCACTCGGCGGCACCGCACTCGCCCCGCTGCTCGCCTCGGTGACGACTCCCTTGCGCTGGGCCTCGGCCTGCGTGCTGCTCGCTCTGGCGCTACGGGGAGCCGTCACCGCGGTCCACCGGCACCGAGGTGGCGCGGCATCCGGTCGCGAGGTGAGGCAACTCACCCCGCTGCGGGCCTACTTGAGCCTGTTCGGCATCACGCTCCTCAACCCTGTGACCGTCATCTACTTCACCGCGCTCGTCCTCGGCACGGGATCCGGATCCCCTTCCGGGACCGCCGAGCAGACCGTCTTCGTGCTCGCCGCGTTCCTCGCCTCCGCCAGCTGGCAACTGCTGCTCGCGGGCGGGGGAGCGCTGCTCGGCCGGCTCCTTACGGGCAGGCGGGGGCGCCTGGTGACGGCGGTGGTGTCGAGTGCGCTGATCGCGGGGCTGGCGGTGGGGGTGGTGGTCTGAGCCCTTCACGCTCGCTTAAAAGGGTCTGAGGTTCCATTAGCGAGTCATCTCCTGCTACGGTTCGGGCATCGCTTAACGGAACGATTGAACCGTTTAGGGGGTCGCCCGCCATGTCCATCACCACCGAGTCCCCGGCCGCCGCGCCGGGGACCCTGCCCCGACTCCGTATGACCGGACGGCAGAAGCTCGTCCTCACGCTGCTGCTCGGCGCTCAGTTCATGATCGCCGTGGACTTCTCGATCTTGAATGTCGCGCTGCCCGTCGTCGGCGAAGGTCTCGGCTTCTCGCTGGGGCACCTGCAGTGGATCGCCACCTCGTTCGCGCTCGCCGCCGCCGGGTTCACCCTGCTCTTCGGGCGGATCGCGGACCTCTTCGGCCGCAAGCGCCTCTTCCTCGGCGGCATGGCCCTGCTCGCCGCCTCCTCCGCGCTCGGCGGCTTCGCCACCTCGCCCGAGGTGCTCCTGATCGCCCGCGTCCTGCAAGGACTCGCGACCGCGGCCGTCACGCCGGCCGGGCTTTCGCTGCTGACCACCGCCTTCAAGGAAGGGCCGCTCAGGGAACGGGCGTTGGGGCTCAACGGCGCCCTGATGTCGGCCGGTTTCACTGCCGGCGCGATCCTCGGCGGGCTGCTCACCGATCTGCTCTCCTGGCGCTGGGCGTTCTTCGTCAACGTCCCCGTCGCCCTGCTCGTCCTGGCCCTCGCCCCCTCCGTGATCACCGAGTCCCGCCCCCGAGCTCTCGACTCCGCTCGAGCAGGGGGCACCCTCATTGCCCAGCGCCCGCGCCTCGACGTGCCCGGTGCGATCGCCGTCACCGGTGGACTGCTCGCTCTCGTCTACGGATTGACTCAGGCGGGCGAGACCGGCTGGACCATGCCCACCACGCTGCTCGCGCTCGGCGCGGGGCTCGCCCTGCTCGTCGGGTTCTGGTTCGTCGAGAAGCGGGCCGCGGCGCCCCTCGTCCCCGTCTCCATCCTCAAGCGCCGATCTGTGATCTGGGGCAACACCGCGGGCCTGATCGCCTTCGTCACCGAGACCTCGCTGGTCTTCCTGCTCACGCTCTATCTGCAGGAGGTCCTCGGCTACTCCGCCCTGTCCACCGGTCTCGCCTTCGGCGTCCTCGGCGTCGGCACCGTACTCGGCGGCACGCTCGGCGGCCGTTTCGTGGGCCGCTACGGCAACCGGCGCACGATCGTCACCGGCGGCATCGTCCAGGCGCTCGCGACCGCGGCACTGGTCGCGCTCGGCGCCTCGGGCGGCTGGATCTGGCTGCTGCTCGCGGCCACGTTCGTGGGCGGCGTCGGCAACATGCTGGTGATCGTCGGCTTCATGGTCACCGCCACCTCGGGCCTGCCGGACGAGGAGCAGGGCCTGGCCTCCGGGCTCGCCACGATGACCCAGCAGGTCGGCATCACGCTCGGCATCCCCGTGATGAGCGCGCTCGCCACCGCGCGGATGGGCGGGGCGAGCGGCTCCGAGGCCGTGCTCGACGGGGTGACCTTCGCGATCCTCGTCAACTCGCTTGTGGTGCTGGCCGGTTCGGTGCTCGCCGCCCTGTTCCTGCGTGAGAGGAGGGCGCGCTGAGGACCGCTACACGCCGGGCCACCCGCGCCGCAGATGCTCGAAGACCGTATCGAGCGCGCGGCGCGGGTCCGGTGCGTCCGAGGCCAGGTCGGGAATCTCCAGTACGTACCGGGCGAGGACCTTCAGGGGCAGCTCGTCCTCGCTCCTGCCGGTCTCCTCGGCCATGACCTTCGCGAGCGACTCCTCGCACGCCACCCACAACTGGCGTGCGTAGGCACGCAACTTGGGAGTGCTCGCCACGAACTCCACCCGCTTGCGGAACTCGTTGTCCAGGTCCTCCGCAAAGATCCCGCGCCCGGCGAAGAACCGGTGCAGCGCGTCGAGCACCGACTCGCCCTCGCCCCGCCCGCGCACCGCCGCCGCCAGCGAGGCCTCGCGCTCGATGTCGTCGCCGAGGACGAGCGCCTCCTTGCCGCCGGGGAAATGCGCGAACAGCGTGGTCACCGCGGTGTCGGCGGCCTCCGCGATCTGCGCGACGGTCACCTTCTCGAAGCCGCGCTCCAGGAACAGCTCCAGTGCGGCATCGGACAGCGCCTTGCGCGTCGCCGCCTTCTTGCGCTCGCGGCGCCCGAGCTCCTTCGGCGCTGCCGGGCCCTTCCGCGCCGCCGCCTCCTTCGGCGCTCCCGGCTGCTTCCTCGCTGCTGTCTCTGCCATGTATCCAGCTTAGCGGAGCGACCACACTCTCGTATTCGATCCAAAACTGTAGTGATTGCGGTTTCGTAGCGACTGTGTTTTTCTGGATACGTGGCCACCGCGCCGCCCGACTCCGGGCCCCGCCCCTGCGCCGCACCATCCCGGTCCCACCCCGCGCAAAGGAGCCCGTCATGTCTGCCGTGACCGAAACCCCGCCCCTCGAGCCGCCCCGTACGGCGGCCTCCCTCTCCCGTACCGTCCTGTGGCTGATCCTCGGCCTGGTCCTGCTCGCCGACGCGCTCGACATGATCGACGCGACCGTCACCAACATCGCGGCGCCGACGATCGTCAACGACATCGGCGGCGGCGAATCCCTGATCAAGTGGCTCGGCTCCGCCTACGCCCTGGCCATGGGCGTGCTGCTCGTGGTCGGCGGCCGGCTCGGCGACAAGTACGGCCAGCGCCGGCTCTTCCTGATCGGCATGGCCGGCTTCACCGCGGCCTCCGCCGTCGCCGGCCTCTCGCCCGACCCCGCGGTGCTCGTCGTGGCCCGTGCGGTGCAGGGCGCGTTCGGCGCGCTGATGATTCCGCAGGGCATGGCGATCCTGACCAGGACCTTCCCGCGCGACATGCTGCGCAAGGCCTTCCAGCTCTTCGGCCCGCTGCTCGGCCTCGCCTCCGTGGGCGGCCCGGTCCTGGCCGGGTTCGTGATCGACGCCGACTTCGGCGGTCTGTCCTGGCGCCCGGTGTTCCTGATCAACCTGGTGCTCGGCGTCGTCGGCCTCTTCGCCGCCACACGTCTGCTGCCGAAGGACGACGGCGACCACAGCACGTCCGTCGACGGACGGGGCGCGGGTCTGCTCGCCGTCACCATGTTCGGCTTGATGTTCGGTCTGATCGAGGGTTCCACGTACGGCTGGAGCGCGCTGTCGCTCGGCTCGCTCGCCGTCGGCGCGGTCTTCCTCGTGCTGTTCGCCCACCGTCAGCGCACCGCCGCCAACCCGCTGATCAAGCCCACGCTCCTCAAGAACAAGGGCTTCACCTCGGGCCTCTTCGTCGGCCTGCTCTACTTCGCGGTGACCAGCGGCCTCACGTACGTGATCTCGCTCTTCATGCAGCAGGCCCTGCACGCGGATCCGGGCGCCACGGCGCTCGGGCTGCTGCCCCTGACGCTCGGCATCATCGTCGCGGCCTTCGCGGGCATGGCCCTGGCCTCGAAGCTAGGCCGCACCCTGGTCCTCATCGGCATGCTCCTGACGATGGCGGGCGCGGGCTGGCTGCTCGCTCTCGTCCTGGCCTCCGGCCTGTCCGTCGGCCTGTGGGCCCTGGCGCCCGCGGTGTTCCTGACCGGCCTCGGCATGGGCGCCTGCTTCGGCACGATCTTCGACATCGCCCTCGGCGACATCGACCCCGACGAGGCCGGCAGCGCGTCCGGCTCGCTCACGGCGATCCAGCAGCTCGCCAACGGCATCGGCTCCGCCACCGTCACCACGGTCTACTTCCACTTCCTCGGCGACGGCTCGGCCCACGCCATGACGGTCAGCCTGATCGTGGTCCTCGCGATCACGGCGGCCTGCCTGCCGGCCCTGCGTCTGCTGCCGCGCCGCGCTGCGGAGGGGGTGGGGCACTGAGGGTGCTCGGTACGACAAGGGCCTGACCGATCCGCTTGGTCAGGCCCTTTCCGTATGGCCGTCACGCCCTTTCCGTACGCCGGTCAGGGCCCTTCCCCCCATGGCCGTCACGCCCTATCCGTACGCCTTTCGCTCCCGAGTACGTCGACGCAGGACTGCCACGCGGCGGGGCTCAGGGCGGGGCGCATTGTGGTGAAGAGCTTCAGGAGGCCCTCCCCGTGACGGCGCCGGAACTCCTCGTCGAGGGCGGCGAGGTCCAGTTCGTTGGCCGCGGTGAGCTCCGCGAAGTCCCGCTGCTCCTGGGGCGCGGGAGCGCGGGTCCCACCCGTGAACCGGTCCCGGTAGGCGCCGAGTTCGCGATATGTGACCTTCCGGTCGCACGCCGCGTAGAAGTACACGAGTCCCTCGGCCTCGCCGCCGATCGCGGACGCCAGTTCCCGGCGCCGCTCCAGGGGCAGCAACGCCGAGGCGAACCCGTCGGTCCCGTAGAACGCATGGCACAGACCGGCCAGTTGGAGCGCGGGCCGCGCACCCCACTCGGCGAGCTGCTGCCGTACGCGCAGCAGGTGCGCGAGCAGCGTTCCGCCGGGGTGGTCCAGGGTCTCGGCGCCGCACTGGCGCAGGAGGCGCAGCGCGGCCCGGGGTTCGGGATCCTCCGTACCGGGACGCCCGGCGTCGGTGCTTCGGTGATCGGGGCTCATGCGAGTCGGCATACCCGGCATCCTCAACTCGACGCATCGGGCCGCGATTCACCGCATGGGGACATGGCGAGCACACGAGCAATTCGCGTCATCCATGCGCGTAGGTCCGCCAGAACAGGTGTGAGAACCATGGACAGGGGCAACTGGATCCGGCAGCAGAACACGAGCGGCAGTTGCCCACGAGCGGAGGGGAAGGACATGCCCACCCACACGGTTTCAGCACCCGTGCGAGAGAGCGCGCCCCAGGAGCTGGCCGATCTACCTGTCGTGGACCCGGCGTCCGTGGCACCGAAGGACGCACGCGAACTCTCCAAGGCGTTCTTCGACAGGCTGCACAGCCTCGAAGAGGGCACCCGGGAGCACCAGTACGTACGCAACGTGCTGATAGAGATGAACCTCTCCCTGGTCCAGTACGCCGCCTCGCGCTTCAAGCACCGCGGACCGCAGGAGATGGAGGACATCGTCCAGGTCGGCACGATCGGCCTGATCAAGGCCATCGACCGCTTCGACCTGGCCCGCGAGGTGGAGTTCACCTCCTTCGCGGTGCCGTACATCACCGGCGAGATCAAGCGCTTCTTCCGCGACACGACCTGGGCGGTGCACGTGCCGCGCCGGCTGCAGGAGGCGCGGATCGAGCTGTCGAAGGCCACCGAGGAGCTGCAGACCCGTCTGGGCCGCACCCCTTCCGTGCAGGAGCTGGCCGAGCTGATGCAGCTGGAGCCGGCCGAGGTGGCGCAGGTGCAGATGGCGGCCAACGGGTACAACGCGTCTTCGCTCGACGCCTCGTTGACCGGTCAGAACGACGAGGCCGAGTCCCCGCTCTCCGCCTTCATCGGTGCCGAGGAGGACGCCTATGAACGCATCGAGGACTTCCACACGCTGGCCCCGCTGATCGTCGGGCTCGACGAGCGCGATCGCACGATCATCCACCTCCGCTTCGTCGAGGAGCGCACCCAGCAGGAGATCGGCGAGGCCCTCGGCTGCTCCCAGATGCATGTGTCCCGTCTGCTCAACCGCATCATGAAGCGCCTCCGCAAGGAACTGCTCGCCACTTGAACCGTCCGGCCGAGGGGCTGCGGGGCCGCGGAGGCGTGGGCCCGGGCCGCTCGGGAACCGCGGTGGAGGAGAGAGGAACTGCCATGAACGACGGGTCCATCAAGGCGGTGGGGTGGGCGCGGTCGTTCCCCCTCAACAGCGGGGTGAAGGCGGCACGCGACTGGACCCGCGAGCGCCTGGACGACCTCGGCTGGTCGCGTACCGCCCCGGAAACGGCCGACGACGTACTGCTGGCCGTGTCCGAGCTCGTCACCAACGCGCACGTGCACGCGCACAGCGCCGCCCAACTCGTGCTGACCTGGGACGCGGAGTGTCTGCATGTGACCGTGCACGACGCGTCCCCGCTCCCGCCCGAGACGCGCGAGCCGGGCGCCGAAGCGCTCGGCGGCCGGGGTCTGCTCCTGGTCGACGCGCTCGCCGACACCTGGTCCACGTACCCGTGCCCCAAGGGCAAGGAGGTCACGGCCTGCTTCTCGCCGTCCGTGTCTGGCGGGTGAGGGGGTGAGGGGGTGAGCGGGCGAGGGGGTGAGCGGGCGAAGGGTGAGCGGGTGAGCGGGTGAGGGGTGACGGGTGAGCGGGCGACCTGTGGCAGGCCCGAGCGTCCGTCGCGCGCCCTTGCGAGCGCTCCAACTCACGGGTGAACCGGAGCATTTGGGAGCGGCGTCCGCGCTGGTCGTGCGGCGGCGGAGGGGGAGTGCACCCGAAGGAGGGCGGATGCAGGTCCCCTCGGACGCGTACGTTGGAAGCCATCATTCTCGTACGAGAAAGGGCGGTGGAGCCGCCGTCGCGGCGCCCGGACCATGGTCTCCTTCCCGGAACCGACGTACGCCGGTGACCTGCCGCAGGCGCACCGCCCGACCGCACGCCGTCCGCCGATCCCCGCCGACCGCCGTGACCACGACGAGGCCCCTGACGGAATGGCATGGCGGGCCGACCTCCCCTCGGGTGCGCAGGCCCGCCACCTGGTGCGGACGGTGATGCTCGAGCACGCCGCCTCCTCGGGGATGGCAGAGGTGCCGCAGGAGCGCCTGACCGACGCCCAACTGGTGTGCTCGGAGCTGCTGTCCAACGCGCGCCGGCACGGCGGCGGACTCACCTCGGTGCGGATCTGGGCCGAGGACGGCCACGTCGTGATCGCCGTGGGCGACGAGAGCCGCACGCTCCCGCTCTCCCCGGACCGGACCGCGGCCGAGCCGGGCGGCTTCGGCTGGGCGCTGGTCCGGCGCGTCACCACCCGCACCGCCATCCACCTGCGAGCCGACGGCCAGGGCAAGACCATCACCGCACACGTACCGATTTCGGCTTCAAGGCGGACGCCCGGCCCGGGATAGCGCGAAAGCGGGCCGGCCGCACCGAAGTGCGCCCGGCCCGCCGTCAAGAGGAAGCCGCCCCGAGGGCCCCGTGGATCAGACCGACCGGGTTCCTGCGAAGCCGTGGTTGATGAAGCCCTTGCCGTCGCGGTTCCAGTTGAGCCGCACCGTGCCGTCGACGTAGGCGCTCTTGCTGCCGACCTTCTTCTTCCAGACGCGCGTCTTGGCGCCGACGTTGCCCGAGCCGTTCAGGCGGGCGAAGTCGTCCATGAGGTCGTAGTCCTTCTTCAGGAACACGGTGTCGGGGCCGCCGTCGACATGGTTGATGTTGAAGCGGAACTCGGCGCCGTCGAGCTTGTCGCGGAAGTCGGTGCCGGCGTACTCCGGGGCGAAGTCGAAGTTCATCGTGGAGTAGCCGTAGACGTACGAGCCGGACCTGCGGATGCAGTTCTTGATCTTGACGTCGAAGTTGTCGGGAAGGGGGCCGCCGTACGACCAGTCGTCGATGCTCTTGTCGCTGGTCTTGCACGTGTACGTGGCTGCGGACGCCGAACCCGTCGTCATGGCGGAGACACCTATGACACTGGCGCCGACGACTGCCAGCGACAGCGCCTTTTTGGTCAGGTCGAACCTCATGTGATGAGTCATCCCTCGTTGGTAGTCACTCTGCCGGGGCGACCACCCACCGTTCCCCCGGGGAGCAGGGCCTGACCGCGCAGCAGAGATCGCCGATCCTAAGTGGCCCGCACGCCCCGACGACCCCTGCTCTTGCCCCCGGCTCCACCTCCCCGCAACCTCATCACCAATCCCCTACAACGATCTCCCGGCCCGCAATGCGTGCAGGCCCTCATCGACGGCCCCGGCGTCACGTGCCGGTGAGCTTGTCGAGGTCGGGGGCGTAGACGGTCATCCAGTGCGGGTTCAGGCGGTAGTAGACGACCTCGCGGTTCCAGTCGAAGGAGTCGTCGCCGTAGAAGTCCTTCAAGTAGGCGAGGAGTTCCTGCCAGTCGGCCGTGGTCTCGGCGTTCTCGGGGTTCATCTCCTCCACCGTGCCGTGCGTGAACACGCCGAGGTCCTCGCCGCGCATGTGCGCGACGCTGGCGGCCGGACGGGCCGCGAGGTGACGGGCCTTGGCGGCGTTGCGCGCCGTGCCGAAGTGCCACCGGCCGTGCAGGAAGTGCCCGTCGGCGCCGCTGATCCGCGGTTCGCCCTTCGCGGTCACCGTGGAGAGGGCGAGCGTGCACATGCCGGTGAGGACCCCGGTGAGCTGCGCCGCCGCGATGGTGCGGCCCTCGACGATCGAGCGGAGGTGTGCGGTCGAGCCGGAGAGGGAGGAGTCGAGGAGGGACTGGAGCTTGTCGAGTTCTTCTGGGGTTTCGCGCATACGACCATCGTCGGCCGTAAACCCGACACCCTCTGTCGTCATTGACGAAGCAGCGGTGAGGTTGCTCCACGCGGAACAGGTTCACCACCCCCGGACATGAAAAAGCCCCAGGTCACGGCGAGTGAGTCCTGGGGCTGATCCGAGCCGCCTTCGGGATTCGAACCCGAGACCTACGCATTACGAGTGCGTTGCTCTGGCCATCTGAGCTAAGGCGGCGCCGCGGGTGATGCGTGGAAGAACCTCTCCCCGCGGGAAGAGGTTCGCATCAGCAGCGACGCCAAGTCTACAGGGTTAATCCGAGTGCCCTCGACCAGCGTCGGACGGGTGCCGGACGGGCGGCGCCGGAAGAGTCGTGGCGGACGGGCGGCGTCGGGAAAGTCGTGGCGGACGGCGTGAAACATTTCCCGGGCCCGCCGCATCACATAGGTAGGGGTACAGAGCGGCGGACGGGGAGGGCATGCGGCGGTCGGGGGAGTCGGAGCAGGCGTATCTGGAGTTCGCGGGGGCGAGATCGCGCCAGCTGTATCGGTCGGCCTGTCTGCTGACCGGCGGGGACACGCATCTCGCCGAGGATCTCGTGCAGGAGACCCTCGGGCGGATGTACCTGGTCTGGGGGCGGGTCGCACGGATCGGGAATCCGGCGGGCTACGCCCAGACCGTTCTCGTACGCAGCTATCTCGCGCATGCCCGCCGGCGCAGCAGCGGCGAGCAGCCGGCGGCCGTGCTGCCGGACGGTCCGGGGCGGCAGGAGGCGGATGCGGTGCTGCGGCTGACGCTGCTCGGCGCGCTGCAGCAGCTGTCCGCCAAGGACCGGGCCGTGGTGGTCCTGCGCTACTGGGAGGACCGGTCCATCGAGGAGACCGCCGATGTGATGCATGTCAGCTCGGCGGCGGTGCGCACCCGTTCCACACGGGCGCTCGCACGGCTGCGGGAGCTGCTCGGCGACGGCATCGGGGAGTACGCCGGGCGGTGAACGAGTGGGCCGCCATATGGGGTCACGGCGGGCGGTGAGCGAGTGGGCCGCGCGATGGAGATCACCGCGGAGTGGGCCGCGCGAGGAAGATCACCGCGCGCGGTGAGCAGTGGGTCGGCCGGTGCGAGGGGTCGGTCGGTGAGGGGTCAGCGGGAATGTCACGCCACGCGGCTGCGCGGCGGCGCCGTATCGAGGTGAGGGGATTTGGTCACGTATGTCGTACGAGGATGAGTTCGGCGAGGCGCTGCGGCGTACCGGCGAGGAGTTCAGCACGGATCCGCGGGCGCTGGTCGAGGCCGGGCACGCACGCGGCCGGCGCCTGGTGCGCAGGCGGCGTGCCACCGTGTTCGGCGGGGCCGCGGCGATCGCGGCCATCGCGGTCACGAGTGCCGTGGTCCTGCCGGGGCTCGGCGGGCAGGGCATGGAGTCCGCGGCCCCGGCGGGGAGCACGGAGAGTGCCGGCACCTCGAAGGGCGCGGAGGGCACCGCGGCCGACGGAGGCGAGAAGGTCAAGGAGGGCAAGGGCGGCACGAAGACCTCCGGTGGCCATGTCAGCGCCAAGGAGTTGATCGCCACGCTCACGTCGCTGCTGCCCGAGGGGGAGGTCAGCGCCGGGTACGGGCACGGGACCGACGACGAGCGGGCGAACCCGAATGCCGGGGTCACCTTCGACGACGGAGACGGGGCGGCCGCGATCCGGATCGCGTTCACGCGGCTCGGCGAGGACGAGCGGCAGGTGGCCGAGGACATGACCACCTGCCCGGACAAGGCGCTGGTCGCGTACGACACATGCGAGGTCGACAAGCTGTCGGACGGTTCGCGGCTGATGGTCTTCCAGGGGTACGACGTGCACGGGAGCCAGAAGGGCGGCACGAAGTACTGGCAGGCCGTCCTGGCCACCCCCGAGGGCCATGTCATCGACGCGGGTGAGTACAACTCCTCCACCGAAAAGGGCGCGGCCGTCACCCGCCCCCAACCACCGCTGACCACGGCCCAGTTGAAGGCGCTCGTCACCTCCGACAAGTGGGACCCGGTCTTCGGCGCCCCGGAGAAGCGGCAGCCGAAGAACTCCGGCAGTGACGACCCGGCCAAGAGCGACCCCGGCAACGTCGATCCCGGCAAGGGCGACTCGGGCAAGGGTGACGCGGGCAAGGGCGACTCCGAGGGGAACGAGGCGCCTGCCTCACCCGAGCAGCAGGCGATCCGCTCCACGCTGATCGGGCTCCTTCCGCAGGGTGTGAAGGTCACCGGGCAGGGCGGCGACGGCTCGTACGCCTATGTGGTGGTGGACGACGGCAAGGGCGCGAGCATGGTGCAGATCAATGTGCAGCCGAACATGGACGACGTCCGTGGCGAGCTGTTCAACGGGGCCGAGGAGCTGCCCGACGGCACCGTCTTCAGCTGGCGCGAGAGCGGTGGCGACAAGGGGGTCGACGGTGCGGTGATGTGGACCGCGGACACGTTGCGTCCGGACGGACTGCGCGTCATCGTCAGCGCCTTCAACTCCGGTACGCAGCACGACGCCCCGTCCCGTGAGACTCCGGCCCTGAGCAAGGAGCAGCTCAAGTCCCTTGCCGCCAGCGCCAAGTGGGCCGAGATCGCAGGCCAGTGACCACTTGGCGTCCGGGTAACAGGACACCGGGCGATCACTTGGCGTCCGCGTAACAGGACACCACCGCCGTACTGAACGGAAACCGCACCGGCGTCTCGCCGAACGCGATCCGGTTGGCCTCTTCCGCGGCCGACCGGATCGCCTCGACGACCGCCGGTGCCTCCGCTTGCGGACAGTGCACGATCACCTCGTCGTGCTGGAAGAAGACCAGCTCGGCGGCGAGACCGTCCGCGTGCATCGACCGGCGAAGGGCCGCCATCACCAGGAGCGTCCAGTCGGCCGCGCTGCCCTGGACCACGAAGTTGCGCGTGAAGCGGCCGCGGGCACGGGAGTTGGTCGAGGCATAGCCCGGCACCCAGCCCTCGTCCTCTCCGGACGCAGAGGCCGCCGGCTCGGGGGCGTCCTGCGGGATGCCCGCCTCCTCGTCCTCCCCGGCTCCGGCCGCCGGCGGGCAGGTCCGCCCCAGCCACGTCCGTACGAGACGGCCCTCCTCGCCCGCGCGGGCCGCGTCGTCCACGTAGGCGACCGCACGCGGGAAGCGCCGGCGCAGCAGGGCCAGGTTCTTGAGGCCGTCGCCCGAGGTCTGCCCGTAGACCGCGCCGAGCACCGCCAGCTTCGCCATCTCCCGGTCACCGGAGAAGGCCTTGTCCGACACGGCCTGGTAGAGATCGCCCGGCCGCCCCGCCACCTCCATCAGGCCCGGATCGCGGGAGATCGCGGCCAGCACCCGCGGCTCCATCTGGTCGGCGTCCGCGACGACCAGCTTCCAGCCGGGGTCCGCGACGACCGCGCGCCGGATGACCTTGGGGATCTGCAGGGCGCCGCCGCCGTTGGTCACCCAGCGCCCGGTCACCGTGCCGCCCGGCAGGTACTCGGGACGGAAACGGCCCTCGCGCACCCAGTCCTGCAGCCAGGACCAGCCGTGCGCGACCCAGATCCGGTACAGCTTCTTGTACTCGATCAGCGGCTTCACGGCGGGGTGGTCGATCGACTCGATCTCCCAGCGGCGGGTCGACTTCACGCGCACACCGGCCTGCGCGAAGGCCTTCACCACATCGGCGGGCAGGTCGGGGCGTACGCGTCTGCCGAAGGCCGCCGAGACCTCGTCCGCCAGTTCGGCGAGCCGGCGCGGCTCGCCGCCGCCCGCATAGCGCTCGCCGAGCAGCTCGGTGAGGACCCCGCGGTGGACGTCGGCGCTCCAGGGCAGGCCCGAGCGGTTCATCTCGCAGGCGATCAGCATCCCGGCCGACTCGGCCGCGGTGAGCAGCCGCATCCGCCCCGGATGCCCGGCCGCGTCATGGCGCTTCAACTGCTCCGCGTACACCTCGAGGAGCTCTTCCAGCGCTACGGGTACGGGGCGGGGCTCGAAGAGCGAGGACTGGGATCCGGGCTCGGCCGCGCGCTGGGGCGGGTCCGGCGGCACGGGTCCGCCGCGCAGGCGGGCGAGGGC
>NZ_JBEPEW010000003.1:0-151075 GCF_040300965.1 Streptomyces mesophilus
CCGCCATCCCCGCGACCGCGGCCCCCAGCAGGGCGAGCGCGGCCAGCGCGGGCACCACGGTCACCAACGGGCCGCCGACCAGGCAGAGTCCACCGCCGATCAGCAGCACCAGCGACCCCCGGCCCGACACCCGGGCCAAGATCGCGGCCGAGGCCAGCAGATACAGCCCCACCCCGCCCGGCAGCGCCCACGCCACGATGCCGTGCAACGGCTCGGCCAGGTCGTAGTGCTTCGTGTCGGCGATCTGGTGCAGCGCGACCTTCATCCCCAGGGCGCAGAGCACGATCCCCGCGATCAGCGGCAGATGGAGATACGTGTACACCTCGCTCGCGAGCTTGGTCCGCTCGGCACCGTCCGCCCGCGCGATGCGGTGTTCGGCCGGCTCGGCGACCTTGCGGAAGTACATCCACCACATGCCCGCCACGACGAGGATTCCGAGCGCCGCCGCGGCGATCACCGGGACGGTCAGCGCATAGTCGCGCATGCCGACGCCCATGGCCACGATGGATTCGCCGAGGGCGATGATGACGATCAGGCCGTGCCGTTCGGCGAAGTGCCCCGGCGAGGCGACCCGCCAGCCCGAGCCCCGGGTCAGGAACACCATCGCGTAGTCGATGACCATCGCCCCGGCCCAGATGAGGATCTGCGTGCGGCCCTCGAACGCCGCACCCACCAGCAGCAGCGCGAACGGCGGCGCCACCGACGTCAGCGCGATCCGGCGCACCGTCGACCGCAGTTCCGGGTCGTTCGGCGCCGAGATCCAGTACGAGACGAGATGCAGCAGGCGTACGACGCCGTAACAGAGCACGAACACCAACGGCGCGTCCACACCGCCCGGTTGATCGGCGTACACCTCGGGCAGCGCGAAGGAGACGACGAGCATCACGCCCATCACCGCCACGAGCACGGCGAACAGCGCGCCCGCATCGGCCCGCACCACATTGCCGAGCCAAGAGAAGCAGCACCAGCACCACCACAGCAGCGCGAGCACCACCAGCGATCCGGCGATGCGGCCCGCGGTCGTATGGTCCGCCATCATCGCGGTGACCTGGGTGATGGCATAGACGAAGACAAGATCGAAGAACAGCTCGGCCGGGGTGACCTTGTGGTCGTCCCCGGTCGGTATCAGATGCGATGAACTCTTGCCCGCCGGCACTGGTCCCCCCAGGTGGCACGTGGCGCGGCACCTCGCCGAGCCGCCTCCCGGGCACCCTACAACTCGCCGCCGGCCCTCAGGCGGGCACGGCCGGGCCCTGTCCGCCGCCGTCGTCCGGCTCCCCGTGCACCAGGTCGAACTCGCGCGCGAGGCCGGTCAGTCGCAGCACCCGGTGCGGCTGGCCGTGGGCGCGGACCAGACGCACCGTGCCCTGACGGTCCGCCACCCGGTGCCGTATCCCGAGGAGCAGTCGCAGCCCGCCCGCGTCGAGGAAGGTCACATGGTGCAGATCGATCACGACCTCGGGTCTGACCGGGCCGATCAACCGGGCCGCGCGCGGGGCCAGTTCCCCGTCGGCCCAGATGTCGATCTCTCCGCTGAGCAGCAGGAAAAGGGTCGTGCCGGCTGTGCGGTGCTCCAGGCCGAACGTGAAGTCCGCGGTCCCCATGGCCACTCCCGAGGCCCCCATCCTGTGACGCGGAGTGACGAACGCCCTCCGCAGGCTGCATCGGTACGGGCGTCGGCCGTCACAAGCGGAAGGTGCGGCGGTGCGGCGCCACTCGTGTCATCCCCGCTCAGGGCGGTCCGTACCCCCAACGGAGGAAGGAATAACGGAGGTTGGGCTGATTCGCGGGTCGCGACGCGGTGGTGACGGTGCGTTAGTTTCCGTGATCTGGCGGAGTGCCCGGATAAGGTGCCGCAGTGCTGCACGATCGAGAAGCGGACGGCGGGCCCCGCTCCAAGCCCCGGCCGGCCCCCGTCCTGGCGGCCGTCGCCCTGGGCGGAGGCCTCGGAGCCACCGCCCGTTACGCCGCCGCCCTGCTCTGGCCGACCGGTCCCGAGGCCTTCCCCTGGACGACGTTGTGGGTCAACGTCATCGGCTGTGCCCTGATCGGCGTCCTGATGGTCGCGGTCACCGAGACCGGCCGGCCGGCCCCCGCCCTGCTCCGCCCCTTCCTCGGCACGGGAGTCCTCGGCGGATTCACCACCTTCTCCACGTACGTGGTCGACATCCAGCGCCTGATCGACCACGACCACTCCGGCACTGCGCTCGCCTACCTGGCCGCCACACTCGCCGCCGCACTCGTGGCCGTCTCGCTCGCGGCCGCCGCCGCCCGCAAGGCCCTTGGAGTCCCCGCGTGAACTGGCTCCTCGTCCTCGCCGGCGGCATGATCGGCGCCCCCTTGCGTTACCTCACCGACCGCGCGGTCCAGTCCCGCCATACGACCGGGTTCCCCTGGGGCACCTTCACCGTCAACATCGCGGGCTCGCTCCTGCTCGGATTCCTCACGGGGGCGGCCCTCAACTCCCACGCCCTGCTGTTCCTCGGCACGGGCCTGTGCGGCGCGCTCACCACGTACTCCACGTTCTCGTACGAGACGCTGACGCTCGCCCGCTCCGGCGCCGCCCTGCACACGGCGGCCAACGCCGTCGGCAGCGTCCTCGCGTGCCTGGGCGCCGCCTACGTGGGCCTCGCCCTGGCCCAGACCCTCTGCACCTGACGCCCACGCCGGCGTGCACGGCATCGCCGCGCCGCTGCTCCGCGGGGTGCGGGTGGGTGGCGCGTGCGGTCTCGTCAGCGGTGCGGGTGGTTGGGGGTGCGGGTGGGCGCCTGCGGCGGGCGCCTTTCCCCTACCCGCCCCTTCCCGAAACTGGGGCTGCGCCCCAGACCCCCTCATCCGAACTTCGTCCGGATCTGCTCAATCGCCGCAGGGGCTGGATGGTTGCCCCAGGCGCTAGTTGATGCGGCAGCTGCGTTGATTGCCGCAGCCGCGTGCCGGCGTGAGGGGACGGGGTGGGGTGCATTGTCATTCGGGCGCCCCGTCGGAGACGGCAGCCCTTCGTGGAGGCGGTGCCATTGCCCGAATGAGCAAGCGCCCCACCCCGGCCCCGACCCCAGACGAAACTGCACGCGCAAGCGAACCGGCGGAAAGCCGCCCACGAAGCAGCAACAACGAATCCGCAGGCGCAAGCCCACCGACAGAAAGCCGCCCACGAAGCAGCAACAACGAATCCGCAGGCGCAAGCCCACCGGCCGAGAGCCGCCCACGAAGCGCCGCCCCGGGCAAAGCGGGGGCCCGGGGGCGGCAGCCCCCGGAGAACCCCACACCCACACCCACCCCCGACGTGGCCGCAATCACGCCCCCAGCCCTCAGCTCCAACAGGCCCGCCCCCAAGCAGCCGACTAGGATAAGCCGGTTGTTCGGACCACCCCCGGACAACCCCGGGCATACCAGGGACCGAGCCGGCACCACCTCCCTGCGAAGCCGAGGCCTCGACGATGGGACCCGATGGAAGCCACCGGTACGAACGCCGAGCTCACCCTGCTCGAAGCGGAGCTGAGCCAACCGTTCGACGACCCGGCCCACTTCACCGCCGGCCCCGCCGCACCACCCCGCACCCTCGTCGACATCCTCGACGCCACCGTCCGCAGCCACCCCGACGAACTCGCACTGGACGACGGCACCCGCCGCCTGACGTACCGCGCCCTGGCCGCCGAGGTGGAGGACCTACGCCGCCGCCTCGACGAGGCGGGCGTGGGCCGGGGCGACCGCGTCGGCGTCCGCGTACCGAGCGGCACCAACGAGCTGTACACCGCCATCCTCGCCGTCATCGCCGCGGGCGCAGCCTACGTACCCGTCGACGCCGAAGACCCGGACGAGCGCGCCGAGTTGGTGTTCGGCGAGGCCGGCGTACGGACCGTCATCGGCGCCGGCCACGCCTTCGCCGTCGACAAGCCCGCCGACGTCCCGGCCGCCCGCCCAGGCCTCGACGACGACGCGTGGATCATCTTCACCTCCGGCTCCACCGGCAAGCCCAAGGGCGTCGCCGTCAGCAACCGCAGCGCCGCCGCCTTCGTGGACGCCGAGGCCGCCCTGTTCCTCACCGACGACCCGATCGGCCCCGGCGACCGCGTCATGGCCGGCCTCTCCGTCGCGTTCGACGCCTCCTGCGAGGAGATGTGGCTCGCCTGGCGCTACGGCGCCTGCCTCGTCCCCGTGCCCCGCTCCCAGGTCCGCAGCGGCGCCGACCTCGGCCCGTGGCTGGTCGAGCAGGAGATCAGCGTCGTCTCCACGGTGCCCACACTCGCCGCCCTGTGGGAGCCCGACACCCTCGACGACGTCCGCCTGCTGATCTTCGGCGGCGAGGCCTGCCCGCCCGAACTCGTCCAGCGCCTGGTCACCGAGGGCCGCGAGGTCTGGAACACCTACGGCCCCACCGAGGCGACCGTCGTCGCCTGCGCCGACCTGATGACCGGTGAGGAGCCCATCCGTATCGGGCTTCCGCTGAACGGCTGGGAACTCGTCGTCGTCGACGACGAGGGCCGACCCGTACCGATGGGGGAGAGCGGTCAGCTCGTCATCGGCGGCGCGGGCCTCGCCCGCTACCTGGACCCCGAGAAGGACGCCGAGAAATACGCCCCGCTCGAATCGATGGGCTGGCAGCGTGCGTACCGCAGCGGTGACCTGGTGAAGGCAGAGCCCGAGGGGCTGATCTTCCTCGGCCGCGGCGACGAGCAGATCAAGCTCGGCGGCCGCCGTATCGAACTCGGCGAGGTCGACACCGCCCTGCAGGCCCTGCCCGGCGTCGCGGGCGCGGCCGCCGCCGTGCGCAGTGCCCGCAGCGGCAACCAGTTGCTCGTCGGCTACATCGTCACCCAGGACGAGTTCGACCACGCGGCCGCCGTCGAGAAGCTGCGGGCCGAACTGCCCGCCGCGCTCGTCCCGTTGCTCGCCCCGGTCGCCGACCTGCCCACCCGCACCTCCGGCAAGGTCGACCGCAACGCCCTGCCGTGGCCGCTGCCCGAGCTGGAAACGGCCGGTCGGGGCGAGCAGTTGTACGGCACGGAGGCCTGGCTCGCCGAGCAGTGGAGCGAGACCCTCGGCATCCCCGTCACGAGCGCATCCGACGACTTCTTCGCGATCGGCGGCAACAGCCTCGCCGCCGCGCAGCTCACCACCCGGCTGCGCGAGCGCTACCCGAGCGCCGCCGTGCTCGACATCTATGAGCGGCCCGTCCTGCGCAAACTGGCCCGGCGCCTGGAGAAGTCCGTCCAGGACGACGGCAAGGCACGCGAGATCAAGCCCGTGCCGATCCGCGCCCAAGTGGCCCAACTGCTGCTGATCCTGCCGCTGTTCACCCTGACGGGACTGCGCTGGACGGTCGCGCTCGCCGCGCTCGGCAACGCGCTGCACTGGTTCGGCGCCTACCCGTGGGCGCCTTCCGCATCCTGGTGGCTGATCGGCGCCGGCTCCCTCGTTCTCTTCACCCCTCCCGGCCGCCTTCTGATCTCGGCCGGCGGAGCCCGGCTCCTGCTCAGGGGCGTCGGGCCCGGCACGTACCCCCGCGGCGGCAGCGTCCATCTGCGGCTGTGGACCGCCGAACGCCTGGCCGAGTACAGCGGCGCGACCTCCCTGACCGGTTCCTGGCTCGAGCGGTACGCACGCGCGCTCGGCGCCAAGGTCGGCTCCGATGTCGATCTGCACTCGCTGCCGCCCGTCACCGGACTGCTCAAGCTCGGTCGCGGCTGCGCCGTGGAGACCGAGGTCGACCTGTCCGGGCACTGGCTGGACGGCGACCGGCTGCACATCGGCACCGTGAGGGTCGGCGCCGGCGCGGTCGTCGGCACGCGCAGCATCCTGTTCCCGGGCGCCCGCATCGGCAAGCGCGCCGAAGTCGCCCCCGGTTCGGCCGTGCGCGGACAGGTGCCCACCGGTCAGCGCTGGGCCGGTTCGCCCGCCGAGAAGCTCGGCAAGGCCAAGCGGGACTGGCCGAAGAACCGGCCGCCGCGGGCCGTGCACTGGCGCGCGATGTACGGCCTGACCGGGATCGCGCTCAGCCTGCTTCCGGTCGCCGCCGCCGTTCCCGCGCTGCTCGTCGCCCAGGCGTTCGTGCCCGCCGACGCCGCACCGGCCGCAGCCGCACGGGGCGCCGCCCTCGCGCTCGTCCCCGCGACGCTCGCGTTCGGTCTCACGTATGCCGCCGTGATCCTCGTCGGCGTACGGGGCCTCAGTCTCGGTCTGCGTACCGGCACCCACCCCACGCACAGCCGCATCGGCTGGCAGGCGTGGACCGTCACACAGCTCATGGACCTCTCCCGGCAGACCCTCTTCCCGCTGTACGCGGGTCTCGTGACGCCCGTGTGGATGCGGCTGCTCGGCATGCGGATCGGCCGGGGCGCGGAGGTCTCCACCGTCCTCGCGCTGCCCAGCCTCACCACGGTCGGCGAGGGCGCGTTCCTCGCCGACGACACCCTGACCGCCCCGTACGAACTCGGCGGCGGCTGGGTGCGGATCGGGCGCGCCGAGATCGGACGGCGGGCCTTCCTCGGCAACTCGGGGATGACCGCACCGGGGCGCAGCGTGCCCGACGACGGACTCGTCGGCGTCCTCTCGGCGACCCCGAAGAAGGCGAAGAAGGGCAGCTCGTACCTGGGCCTGCCGCCGGTGAAACTGCCGCGTTCGGCCGCCGACTCGGACGACAGCCGCACCTACGCGCCGCCGCTCGGGCTGCGCCTGGCCCGTGCGCTGGTCGAACTGTGCCGGATCGTCCCCGTGTTCTGCTCGGCCGCACTGCTCGTCCTCACCGCCGGTCTGCTCGCCTTCCTCGCCTCGTACGGCCTGTGGCTCGCCGCCCTGCTGAGCGGTGCCGTGCTGCTCGCCGCGGGAGCGCTCGCCTGCCTGTTCTCGGTCGTCGCCAAGTGGGCGCTCGTCGGACGCCACCGCACGGGCGAGCACCCGCTGTGGTGCGGATTCGTCTGGCGCAACGAGCTCGCCGACACCTTCGTCGAGATGCTCGCGGTGCCGTGGCTCGCCGGAGCGGTCCCCGGAACGCCCGTCCTGAACCTGTGGCTGCGGGGCCTCGGCGCGCATATCGGGCGGGGCGTGTGGTGCGAGAGTTACTGGCTGCCCGAGACGGACCTGGTCACCCTCGAGTCCGCGACCAGCGTGAACCGGGGCTGTGTCCTGCAGACGCACCTCTTCCACGATCGGATCTTGAGGACGGATACTGTGGTCCTCCGCGAGGGCGCCACCCTGGGCCCGGGCGGAATCGTGCTGCCCGGCAGCGAAGTCGGTGCCCGGAGCACTCTGGGTCCCGCTTCGCTGGTGATGGCCGGTGAGTCGCTGCCGGCGGACACCCGCTGGCTCGGCAACCCGATCGAGGCCTGGCGCCCCTGACGCTGTTCTCCCAGGGGTCCGCCGAGGCGGCACGCCGTACGAGCAACAGGGCAGGGAGCGGACCAGGCGTGAGCGGGCACCAGAAGGCGGCAGCGGACCCCTACTTCCCGGACAACGGCGACCTCCGCTACCGGGTGCACCGCTACGAACTGGACCTCGACTACCGCCCCGGACCCAACCGCCTGGCCGGCACGGCCCGGATCAGCGCCATCGCGGGCCGCGCCCCGCTCGGCGAGTTCCAGCTCAACCTCGCCGACTTCCGGATCGGGCGGATCCGCGTCGACGGCCGCGCCGCCCACTACACGCACCGCGGCGGCCGCCTGCGGGTCAGACCCGCGAAGGCGCTGCCCGCGGGCAAGGCCTTCACCGTCGAGGTGCACTACTCGGGCAACCCCAAGCCCGTGAACAGCCCCTGGGGGAGCCTCGGCTGGGAGGAGCTGACCGACGGCGCACTCGTCGCCAGCCAGCCGGTCGGCGCCCCTTCCTGGTATCCGTGCAACGACCGGCCCGCCGACAAGGCCGCGTACCAGATCTCCGTCACCACGCCGTCCGCGTACCAGGTGGTCGTCGGCGGCAAGCTGCTCACCCGTACCACCAAGTCCTCCACCACGACCTGGCTGTACGAGCAGGCGGCGCCCACACCGAGTTATCTGGTCGGTCTGTCCATCGGCAAGTACCAGACCGCGCTGCTCGGCGACCCGGGCCTCGGCGGCATCCCGCAGACGGGCCACTTCCCCGCCCATCTGCTCACGGACTTCTCCCGGGACTTCGCACGCCAGCCGCAGATGATGACCCTCTTCCAGGACCTCTTCGGGCCGTACCCCTTCGGCGAGTACGCCGTCGTGGTGGCCGACGAGGAACTCGACGTACCGGTCGAGGCGCAGGGCCTGTCGCTCTTCGGCACCAACCACGTGGACGGCGCCCGGGGTTCGGAGCGCCTGGTCGCCCATGAGCTCGCCCATCAGTGGTTCGGCAACAGCGTCACCATCGCCGACTGGCGGCATATCTGGCTCAACGAAGGACTCGCGAAGTACGCGGAGTGGCTCTGGTCGGAGCGTTCGGGCGGACGCATGGCCCATGAACTGGCCGCCGTCGCCCACCGTTCGCTCGCCGGCCGCCCCCAGGACCTGAAACTCGCCGACCCCGGCCGCAAGTTGATGTTCGACGACCGGCTCTACGAACGCGGCGGTCTCGCGGTGCACGCGGTGCGCTGCGCGCTCGGCGACGTGGCCTTCTTCAAGATGCTGCGCGCCTGGGCCACGCTCCACCGCGGCGGCGTGGTGACCACGCAGATGTTCGCGGCCCACGTGGAACGCCACGCGGACCGCCCCCTGGACGAACTCTTCCAGGCATGGCTCTACGAGGGACGGCTGCCGCAGCTGCCCTCGTGACCGGGGATTCGGCGCCCGTCGGGTGCGAGTCCTCTCGGTCCTGAGGCCCCGCCCTCAACCGTCCGCGGAACGCGGTCGCCGTCGGCTCGCAGGTTCGCGACGAGCTTCCCGAGTTCGGCCAGGGCGTCGCCGTCGAGCAGGGAGGGGTTCGCCTCGAGCATCGACGCGACGCACTCCCCGAGGCGCTGAGGCGTCAGACCGGCGGTCGACTCCACCTCCACCGGACCGTCCTGCTCCTCGTCCACGACCCGGGCGTTGCGGAGCAGCCGTAGCTGCTCATCGCTGAAGGCCCTGGCCAACACCGCCGCGACGATCCGGTCCTGGGCCTCCGTACCGCTCATGGTCGTGCGCTGCTCGCCTGCCAGAGCGACGACGGCCTGCACGTCCTGCACGTCCTGCGGGCCCTGCAAGTCCCGTGCGGCCTCGGCCCGGCGGTCACTCCCGCGGCTTCGCGACACGCTGGACCACTTGGCCCGCACGGACGGGAGCGTCTGCTCGCTCCACTTCGCACGCACGGCCGGAAGCGCTTGTTCGGACCACCACTTCCTGACGTGCGGCGCGGCCTTCTTCGTCAATTCGACGACGACCGGGACGAGGATCTCGGCGACAAGCTCCTGGAACTCCCGACGCTCCTGGGCCCGGGCCTGTGACTCCCGCCGGTCGGAGTCGAGCCGATCCTGCGGTTCGGCCCCCACCGGATGCGGCTCGTCCTCCTTGAGGAAGAGCTCGGCCTGCCCCACCTGATGGGTGTCGGGGTCACGTGTCATGCCGCGATGCGCGCCCGCCGTCCTGCTCGACCGTACGAACCGCGCGCCCTTACGGACTCTGACAATGGCCTCGTACTCGTCGTACTCGCTGCTGTCCATGCCCCCGCCTTCGAACCGCGCGCGCCCCGCGCCCCCACGCCCCGGCACCCCTGCTCACGGCACTGTACGTCCGACTGATCGTCACATGTGGCCGGTTGTCGCGACTCGGGTGCCCGTTCTCACGACCCACGGCGAACGTTCCGCCCCGTCCGCACGTCCTAGCGACGACACGGCGCGAGGCCGTGACCGGGTCCTTGCGAGGGGTGCGGAGTCATGCGTACGCGACAACTGCTGGGCACGCTTGCGCTGTTGCTGACCGGGGCGCTGGCCCTCGGAGGCTGCGGCGAAGAGAACTCCGTGGGCACCGCGCCGAGCGGAGGCGGTGATCCGACGAGCCGGGCGCAGCAGGTCGCCGACGCCTGGCGGGGATCCGATGCCGCGCGGCAATGGCACGAAGGCTTCTTCCCACTCGAGGAGTTGGCCTGGCTCCCGCCGGACGCCTGGCACTCCGGAGAGGACAAGACGGCCTATGGCGAAGGGCGGTTCACGCTGGCGGAGGAGCTGCCCGACCAGTCGAGCCGCGGGCAGATCAGCTGGGAGCGCGGTGGTGAGCCGCTCGCGGTCGAGGTGCAGTCGGCGCAGGCCACCTTCGAGCTCTTCGGCCGCACGGAGCAGTCCGGCAAGGAGCCCCGCCTGACGATCACAGGGGCCAAGCTCGACCAGCAGCAGGTCAGGACCAGCCGAGGTCCGGCCCACATCCCCGTCTGGTACTTCACGATCAAGGGGTACGACCAGCCGCTGATCCGTGCGGCCGTGTCGCCCGATGCCATCGCCGAGGCCCCCATCGGCCCGGTGCCCCACCAGTCCGACGACCTGATGCCGCTCCAAGGCCTCAAGTCCGTGGCCAGGGACGGACGTTCCCTGACCGTCTTCGCCGGGCACGGCGCCTGCGACGACGGTCCCGCGGTGCGGGCACTGGAGACCGGCGGCAACGTGGTGCTCACCGCATCGGTGCGCGGCACGGACGACGGACCCTGTACGGCCCAGCTGCTGACCGCGGAGGTCACGGTGAAGCTGAAGCAGCCGCTGGGGGAGCGGGTCCTGTTGGACGCGTTCAGCGGCGCTCCCATGGACCTGAGGGCTCACCGGTCCGCGCGGTGACCGCGAAGGTCCGGTGACATGATCCTCGCCTTGCCGGTCGCCACCTCCGCTGCGAGGCTGGACGGTGCCGTGGCCCGAGCAAGCGGCCCGGAGAAGTCTGACCTGCGCCTCAGCGGGTACCCGTGAGGGTCATCGGCCCGGGCGGAGGGAGTGCACGGCGTGACGACACAGGAGAACGGTGCGGGGACCGGCCTGCGGAACGGCCGGAACGAGACCCCTGAGGAACGGGCCGACCGCCAGTGGGCCGAACTGCTCCAAGAGGTGCGCGTCGCGCAGACCGGTGTCCAGATCCTGTTCGGCTTCCTGTTGACCGTCGCGTTCACGCCGCGCTTCGCCGACCTGGGGGACACCGACCGGGCGATCTACATCGCCACCGTGCTCCTCGGCTCGCTCGCCACCGGCGCCCTGATCGGCCCGGTCTCCTTCCACCGGATCGTCTCCGGCCGCCGCATCAAGCCGCAGACCGTCACCTGGGCGTCCCGGCTCGTCTTCACCGGCCTGATCCTGCTGCTCGGCACGCTTGCCGCCGCCCTTCTGCTGATCCTGCGCGTGGCGCTGCACGACGGCATCGTGCCGTGGCTCGTGACCGGCGTCGTCGGCTGGTACCTCCTGTGCTGGTTCGCCCTTCCGTTCTGGGCCCGGCGCCGCCACACGTCGTCGAAGGACTGAGGGCCGGGGCGTCGCCCCCCGCGACGATCCGTGACCGCGTCAGGGCGCGAGCGGCGCCTGGTCGCCGTCGAGGCCCGCACCGGCATCACCGTTGAGACGTCCCAGGGCCGCGCGCAGGAACTTCTGCTCGGCACGGTTCTCCGCCATCCGCAGCGCCGCCGTATAGGCGGCGGCAGCCTCCTCCCGCCGCTGCAGCCGTTGCAGCAGATCCCCGCGTACGGCGTGGAAATGCCGGTAGCCGACGAGCTGCGGCGCCAGCCGGTCCACGGCCTTCAAGCCCGCCGCGGGCCCCGCCACTTCGGCCACCGCCACCGCCCGGTTGAGTGCCGCGACCGGTGCGGGGGCCAGGGCCAGCAGCTGGTCGTAAAGGCGCAGGATCTGGTGCCAGTCGGTGCGGTCGGCCGTGGGGGCATCGCTGTGGACGGCCTGGATGGCCGCCTGGATCTGGTACGGGCCCGGCCGGTTGCGGCGCAGGCAGCGGCGGACCAGTGCCTGACCCTCGGCGACGAGCGCGCGATCCCAGCGGCCGCGGTCCTGGTCGGGCAGGAGCACGAGATCGCCGTCGGCGTCGGTGCGGGCCGCTCGACGTGACGCGATCAGCAGCATGAGCGCGAGCAGGCCGTGGACTTCGGGCTCGTCCGGCATCAGTGCGGCAAGGAGCCGGGCAAGACGCATGGCTTCGAGGCACAGGTCGTCGCGGACGAGCCGGTCGCCGGAGCCGGCCGCGTACCCCTCGTTGAAGATCAGGTAGAGCACGGCCAGGACCGCCCGCAGCCGGTCCGGGAGGTCCGCCTCGTCCGGGACGCGGTACGGGATGCGGGCGGCGCGGATCTTCCGCTTGGCCCGCACCAGGCGCTGGGCCATGGTCGTTTCCGGCACCAGGAAGGCACGGGCGATCTCGGCCGTTTCGAGTCCGCCCAGGAGGCGCAGCGTGAGGGCCACCTGGGCGTCGGTCGACAGGGCCGGGTGGCAGCAGGTGAAGATCAGCCGGAGCCGGTCGTCGGGCACGGCACCCTCCTCGGCGGGTTCACCGCCCGTGTGCAGCAGCGCCGCCTGGACGTGGCGACCGGTACGTGAGGCCTCCCTGCGCAGGCGGTCGACGGCGCGGTTGCGCGCGGTGGTGATGATCCATCCGGCGGGGCTGGGCGGCAGACCGGTCTCCGGCCACTTCTGCACAGCGGTCGTGAACGCGTCCTGGACGGCTTCCTCGGCGATGTCGAGGTCGCCGAAGAAGCGAGTCAGGGAGGCGACTGCGCGTCCGTACTCCTGCCGGAACACGCGGTCGATCTCCGAGGCGGTCGGCGGCATATCAGCTCTGGAACGGCCGTACTTCGACCGGCAGCGTGGTGGCGCGGGCCAGCTTCTCGCCCCAGCCCAGGGCGGCGTCCAGATCGGGCGCACGCACGATGGTGATGCCGCCGAGCACCTCCTTGGCCTCGGCGAACGGACCGTCGGTCAGCAGGGCGGCGCCGCTGCCGGAGGCCCGTACGACGGTGGCGGCGCCCGGCTCGTGCAGGCCGTCGGCGAAGACCCATGCGCCGGCGGACTTCATCTCGGCGTTCAGCGCTTCAAGAGCGCGGACGACGGGCTCCAGTTCCTCCGGTGACGGGGTGCCCTCCGCGGGCTGGTAGATGCTGAGCAGGTACTGCGGCATGGTGGGCTCCTTGCCGAGGGCGGGCCGGCCCGGCGCCGGCCTCCTCTCCCTCTTCCCCCTCTACACGAACGCGGCCACCGGAATTCGACACCGGGCCGGAACGATTTCGTTCCCGGCTCTTGGGCGATCGTCCACAATGTCGCCGGGTGCCCCTGGAGGAACCTCGCATCTGCGGCTCGTCATCCGCCTCGAGGCTTGCAGATGCGGCCACGGCGGGCCTACTTTGACGCACATGCAGTCCTACACGATCGGGCAGGCGGCCCGTCTCCTCGGCGTCAGCGCCGACACCGTCCGCCGCTGGGCCGACGCCGGACGCGTCGAGACCCATCGCGACGAAGGCGGGCGCCGGCTCATCGAGGGCCGCGCACTTGCCGCCTTCTCGGTCGAGGTCGGCCAGGGAGCCCACGGCGACGAGGAGGCTCCGTACACCTCGGCCCGCAACGCCTTCCCCGGGATCGTCACCGCCGTGAAGCTCGGCGATGTCGCCGCCCAGGTCGAGATCCAGGCCGGGCCCCACCGCCTCGTCTCCCTGCTGACCCGGGAGGCCGTCGAAGAGCTCGGCCTGGAGGTCGGCATGCAGGCCACCGCCCGTGTGAAGTCGACCAACGTGCACATCGACCGCACCTGAGCCGTCGGCTCCGCCGCGCACGCCGTCCGTCCCCGGCGCACCCATCACCACCGCCCGCACCGCACGCCCGGTGCCGTACAAGGAGTGCCACCAGATGACGATCGCCCTCACCCCGCGCCGCGCAGCCGCCTGCGCGCTCACCGCGGCGCTGCTGATCCCGCTCGCCGCATGCGGCGGCGGGACGGAGAACACCGGCGGTGAGGGACAGAAGACCGAGCTGACCGTGCTCGCCGCGGCCTCGCTCACCGATGTGTTCAAGACCGCCGGAGCCGCGTACGAGAAGGCGCATCCGGGCACCACGGTCAAGTTCTCCTTCGCCGGGTCCCAGGATCTCGCCGCCCAGGTGAAGCAGGGCGCGCCCGCCGATGCCCTGGTCACCGCGGACCAGAAGACGATGGACGGCCTGGAGGCCGACACCGGCACCCCGACCGTCATCGCCAAGAACCGGCTGGTCATCGCCGCCGGCAAGGGAAACCCGAAGAACATCAAGGACCTGAAGGACCTCGCGAAGGGCGACCTCAAGGTGGTCCTCGCCGCTCCCGAGGTCCCCGTCGGCCGCTACAGCCGGCAGGTGCTCGACCAGCAGGGCGTCGACGTCAAGCCGGTCTCGCAGGAGCCCAATGTGCGCGCGGTGCTCAGCAAGGTCGAACTCGGCGAAGCCGACGCCGGCCTCGTCTACAGGACCGACATCGCGGCCGCCGACGGCAAGGCCGAGGGCATCGACATCCCGGACGCGCAGAACGCCATCGCCGCCTATCCGGCCGCCACCCTCAAGGTCTCCGAACACAGCGACGCCGCCGCCGCGTTCGTGAAGTGGCTCAGCGGCGCCGAGGCGCAGAAGATCCTCGCGGACGCCGGATTCCAGAAGCCGTAGCCGTAGACCGACCAGTCGTAGACCGACCAGTCGTAGACCGACCAGCCGTAAACCGACCAGCCGTAAACCGACCAGCCGTAGACCGATCAGAACCTCACCCCGGACGACACCATGAGCCGCCAGCGCCCCGCCACCCCCGGCCGCCGCACCCCCGTCGCGCTCGCCGTGCCCGCCCTGCTCGCGATCGCGTTCCTGCTGCTCCCGCTGATCGGCATTCTCGTGCGCACCTCATGGGGCGAACTCGGTACGCACCTGAGCAGCCCGGGAGTCACCGAAGCCCTGCGGCTCTCGCTGGTCGTCTCCCTGTGGTCGCTCGCGCTCTCGCTCGTCCTCGGCGTCCCGCTGGCCTGGCTGCTCGCCCGCGTCGACTTCCGCGGCAAGGCGCTCGTCCGCTCGCTCGTGCTGCTGCCCATGGTGCTGCCGCCGACCGTGGGCGGCGTCGCGCTGCTGCTCGGGTTCGGGCGGCGCGGGCTGCTCGGGCCGTGGCTCGAGGACTGGTTCGGCATCACCCTGCCGTTCCACACCTCGGGCGCCGTCGTCGCGGCCACCTTCGTCTCCATGCCGTTCCTGGTCATCAGTCTGGAGGGCGCGCTCGCCGGGCTGCGTCCTTCGTACGAGGAGACGGCGGCGTCGCTGGGCGCCTCACCGCTGAAGGTGTTCTGGACGGTCACGATGCCGATGGTCGCGCCCGGTCTCGTCGCCGGCGCCGCCCTCACCTGGGCGCGGGCACTGGGCGAGTTCGGCGCCACCATCACCTTCGCAGGCAATCTGCCCGGCACCACCCAGACCCTGCCCCTTCAGGTGTATCTGCTGCTCCAGGACGAACCCGAGGCGGCCACTTCCGTATCGCTGCTCCTCCTCGCGGTCGCCATGGCCGTCCTCGTATCGCTGAGGGGACGCTTCACCGGCACACCGACGGGCCGGCCGAGGAACAGGAACCAGGCGGCACCGGCCGACACGGCCGGTGAGCCCACGCCCCTCGAACCGCCGCCCGTTCCCGTCGCCAAGTGGCCGCTGCACGCCGATGTCACCGGCTTCACCCGGCTCACCCTCGACGCCGAGCCCGGCACCACCATCGCCGTCGTCGGACCCAACGGCGCCGGCAAGACCACGCTCCTGCGGGCCCTGCTGGGCCTCACCCCGCGAGCCCGCGCCGAGCTGCGTCTCGGCGACCTCGACGTCACGAAGCTGCCCCCGCACCAGCGGGGCGTCGCCTGGGTGCCGCAGGACGGTGCGCTCTTCCCGCACCTCAGCGCCCTCGCCAACACGGCGTACGGGCTCAGGGCCCAGGGCGTACGGCGCGGTGAGGCGCGGCGCAGTGCCCAGCAGTGGCTCGACCGGCTCGGCGTGGGCCACCTCGCCCACCGCAAGCCGGGCCAGCTCTCCGGCGGGCAGGCCCAACGGGTGGCGCTGGCCAGGGCGTTGGCGCCGAGCCCGCGTCTGCTGCTGCTCGACGAACCCCTCGCAGCCCTCGACCAGACGACCCGGGCGCATGTCCGGCACACGCTGCGCACACATCTGTCCGGCTTCGGCGGCGTGTGTCTGATCGTCACGCACGACCCGGTCGAGGCCGTCTCGCTGGCCGACCGCGTCCTCGTACTCGAAGAGGGCCGCACCCTCCAGGACGCGCCGCCCGCAGAGGTGTCCCGGCATCCCCGCTCGCCGTGGGTGGCGCGGATGCTGGGCCGCAACGCGCTCGCCGGGACCGTCGCCGAGGACGGCAGCCTCACCCTGGCCGAGGGCGGCCGCCTCGTCCTGGCGGACCCGGCCGAGGCCGGGACCCAGGCCCTCGCGATCATCGCCCCCGAGGCCGTGTCACTGCACCGTGAGCGCCCCGAGGGCAGCCCGCGCAACGTCTGGCGGGGCACCGTGCGCGAGATCACCATCGTCGGCAGCCGGATGCGCGTCCTGGTCGGAGCGGAGGACGCACCGGACCTGGTCGCCGAGATCACGCCCCAGGCGGCGGCCGAACTGCACCTGGCGGACGGGGTGCCGGTCTACACGAGCGTGAAGGCGACGGAGGTCACCCTGGTCATCTAGCGCCTGCGGCACTTGACCTGATCGCCCGCCGCAGGCGCCCACCACCCGCACCCGGTCCGCCCCGCACCCAACCGAACCCGAGCCTCAGCCCGCAGCCTTACGCAAAGCCTCGATGCACACCGCAAGCGCCCCCTGCAGCTCCTCGAGGCGCGCCACCATCTCGTCCTCGTAGAACTCACCGGCGTCGTCGAAGGTCAGCTCCTCGAAGACCTTCGTCGCCTTGCTGAGGCTGGAGTAGAACTTCGTACGCCGCTCGGCCACCCGCAGCTCCGGATCCGCCTCCACGGTCTCCTGGATCAGCGTCTTCACCGTGCCGTACGCCTCGGCCGCCCACTCCCCGGCCTCGTCGCCCTCGTCCAGCTCGTCGAGCAGCGACAGATGGCGCTCGGCCTCCTGCCGGAGCTCGGCCGGAGCCTCGATGACCTGTCCCGCGGGCGTCTTGACCTGACCGCCCTCGGCGACCTGGCGGACGAACTCGATCCGGTCGGACACCTTGGTCTCCCCGGCGACCGCCTTCTTCAGCTCCTCGCGCGCGGCCACATCACGGGCCAGGGCGCTGCGCAGTGCCTCGTCCTCCTCGATCCGGTCGAGCAGCGCCGAGCGGGCGGCCTGCGCCGTACTCGGGTCGGCGAGGATCGCGGCCCGCAGCGCGGTCGGGTTCTCGGCGACCTCGAGGGCCTTGGTCGGACGGATGCCCTCCGCCTCGGCGGCCGCGGTGATCGCGGTGCCGCGTACGGACGTGGCGCTGGAGCGGGAGCTGTAGTAGCTCAACCACACATCCGCTTCCGGGAGTTCCACATCCACGCCCGGCTGGAGCGTCTCGAACTGCGGCACCAGACCGTCGTCGGCGGCGACGTCCCACGCCTTGTAGAACCGCATCACCCGCTCCGGGGAGCACCCCGCGAGCTCGGCGAAACGCTTCGCCGGGACCTTGTCGCTGTCCTCGGCACTCTGCCCGCCGGGACGCACGCTGCGCGCCACCTTCAGGGCGAAGGTCCAGCCGCCGGTCCGCGCATAGGCGCCGAACTCCCGGGCGTCCTGCGCGATCGTCTCGGGTACGGGTGCGGCCTCGACGGTCTGTGCGGGCACTTCGGGGGCAGGAATGGCAAGGGTCACCGGTGCGTCTCCTGAGGGTCGCGGGGTTCGTGCACCCGCCGCCGCGGCGGGCAAACCCGCAGCATATCGGGCGCACGGGGCACGCCGCGCAGCCCGCGCCGCGTGCCCCGCTCCCGCTCAGCAGCCGGGCTTCACCGCGTGCTCCGGATCCAGCGCGTTGAGCGCGAGCCGCAGGGCGAGCGGGTCCTCGTCCAGGTTGCTGTGCGACGCGAAGTTCCACGGACAGACGTCCTGCATCAGGATGTTGGAGACCCCCGGTCCCTTCAGGAACTGGCCGTTGTACGGCGTGACGCCCGTGTCGTAGCGCGAGGCGATCACCGTGTACCTGACGCCCGGCAGCGTGTCCCCGCCGGCGTTGAGCTTCTGCAGGAAGGGTGAACCGGCGATCTGATCGCCGCACGCCGGACAGGTCACATCAGAGACCACACCTCCGATCAGATTGAGCAGCGCCGCCAGCCACGGCTGGTCCCTGAGGAGGCCCTCGACGACCGGCGACTGCGAACCGTGGTTGGACGGTCCGAGCCCGACCAAGGTGTGCACCTTCTGCTGACCGCCCTCGAACTTCATGTACTGGCGCGGCATCATCCCGCCCTGCGAGTGGCCCACGATGTCCACCTGTCGGGCCCCGGTGGCGGCGAGGACGCCGTCCACGAACACCGCGAGCTGCTTCGCGGACTTCGCGACGGGCGCGGTGCCGCCGCCGATGAGCTGGAGAACGCCGCCGCCCTTGCCGTAGTCGAGCGAGAAGACGCAGTAACCGGCCGCCTTGTACTGGGGTGCCGTCTTGGCCCACACATGACCGTTCGCGAGCGTGCCGTGCGCGAGGATCAGCGGCCGCGGGTGCGCCGCCGAGGGCTTGCAGGCCCAGTCGTTGGCGCCGGAGAGACCGGCCGTCGCGAGCTGCTTGGCGTCGGCGACGGGGTCCTGCCGTCCACCGGCCGAGGTTGAGGACGAAAGCGGGAACGAGGTGCCGGCGGCCGGCTCCAGGACCGATGCGGCGGCGGGTGCGGCGGCCGGCAGGGACAGAGCGAGTGAGGTGGCGAGGACGGTGACGATCCGGGGGAGTCGCATCAGAGCTCCAGGGGCAGCGCGGGGACGGACGCGATCAGCCGTGGTCGGCGTGATCACCGCTCATCTATGTCCGCGCCGCTTCCCCGACCCGCACACTCCCCGCCCGGGCTGCTCCGACTGGCGGTAGATTCGCCCCCTGGATCACCGGTGGATCCGGGGTACGCGATCGGGGGACACGTGGACTGGGGCACGCTCATCGCCGCCGTCAGCGGCGGCTCGCTGGCCATGGCCGGCACCGTACTGGCCGACCATCTGCGCCACCGGCACGAGCAGGACAGGGGATTGGGGGAGCGGCGCCGGGCCGTCTACCTGGACTTCATCGCCGCCGCCGAGACCTGCCACTCCGGGCTCCGTGCCCTGCAGGGCACCGCGCGAGAGGAGCGGGCGGGGGAGTCGCGCGCCGCGCTCACCGCTTCGGGGATCTACGAGGCACGCGAACGGCTCTTCATCGACGCGAGCACCCAGGTGGCCAGTGCGGGACAGGCCATGTTCGAGCAACTGCGCCGACTGCAGCGGACGGTGGGCGAGGGAGCCGAACCGGACTCGGCCGCGTACCACGACGCGTACCACTCCTATATCGGCTCCGTCTGGGACTACCGGGTCGCGGTGCGCGGCGAGTTGGACGGCAAGGCGCTGGCCCCGGCCGAGTTCGGCTGGCGGCGCTGGGACGGCCGGGACCGCTGCGAGCTGTGCACCTCGGCCGCGTAGGCCAGGCTGCGCGCTTTGCGCTTTATTGCGCAGATATGCAAGTATGGGGTCATCATCGAGCCCGAGGAAAGGGGGCGGTCATGGACTCCGGCAGTCCGAGTCGGCATCGACTCAGCAGTGTCACCCACACCCCGCTCCCGGCCGGGCAGCTCCCCTGAGCACCAGCACCTCCGTGTGCGCCGGCCGTGAGCCGCACGTACCCATGGAGGTGCCGTCATGGCAGCCGTCTTCCACCACCCCGTACACCTCAACTCCCTGCTGACGCCCCGCACATGGCGGCGCGCCCTGGCCCACGTCATCGCCCGCCTCGCCGACGCGCCGCTGGAGCAGAGCGTCGTCCGGTCGGTGCCCGTCCGCCGCGGCTTCGGCAAGCCGCAGGCCCGCTGGCACACGGTCACCGGAGCCGACGGCCGCCCCCACCTGGTGGCCGAATGGCACCGCCAGGACTGACGGGCCCCGCCCTCAGGGGTGCATCCGGGCACCCTTGAGGGCCTTGTCCACCGCATTGCGCGGCCCGTACACGGCGATCCCCACCAGATCGAGCTGGTCACGCGGCACCGCGCGCACGGCGGCGCGATTGTCGCGGTCGTTGCCGGTGGCGAACAGATCCGAGGTGAAGACCGCGACCTTCAGGCCCCGGGCGAGCGCCTTGCCGTGCGCCGCGGTCATCGTCTCCTTGCCGCCCTCGAAGACCATCACCGGCTGACGGAACATCGGCAGATACGGGGTGGAGTCGGCGTCCTCGTACGGTTCGCCGATCACCTCGCCCGCCTCGCTGCCCAGCCCGCTCACCAGGAACGCGGTCACATTCAGCCGCTGCCAGGTCTCCAGGTCCTCCCGCAGCAGGACGGCGATCTTCGTGTCGAAACGCACGGGTGCGGTGGTGTCGTTGTCCATGCCATGAGACTGCCGACCGGCCCGCTGTCCGGTCTTGTACGTTCCTTGCATGGCGACCGAACCGCAGCCCTCGGCGCCGCCGCAGGCGGGAGTCCCGCACCCGCCCCTGGACGCGGCGTCCGGACAGCACATCACCGCGTGGCGCCCCCAGGTCGCGGGCGTGGTCGAGGTCTTTCACGCACGCTTCACCGAGCACGCGTATCCGATGCATGTGCACGACGCCTGGGCCCTGCTGATCGTCGACGAGGGAGCGGTCCGCTACGACCTGGACCGGCACGAGCACGGCATCCCCAGTGACACCGTCTCGCTGCTGCCCCCGGACGTACCGCACAACGGCTCGGCCGCCACCCCGCAGGGTTTCCGCAAACGCGTCCTCTATCTGGACGAGTCCCATCTGGACCGGTCACTGATCGGTGCCGCGGTGGACAGCCCGGATCTGCGCGACCCCGTGCTGCGCCGCCGTATCGGCCAGTTGCACACCGCGCTCGGCCGCCCCGGCGACGAACTGGAGGCCGCGAGCCGGCTCGCCCTGATCGGCGAACGGCTCCGCGGCCATCTGCGCCCCCGCCTGCTCCCCGCCACCCGGCCCGCCGACCGCACCCTCGCCCACCGACTGCGCGAACTCCTCGACGCGCGGCAGGTGGAGGGCATCGCCCTGGACGAAGCGGCGCGGCAGTTCGGCGTCCATTCCACCCATCTCATACGGGCGTTCAGCGGCGCGTTCGGCATCGCCCCGCACCAGTACCTGATGTCCCGCCGCATCGACCACGCCCGCCGGCTGCTCCTGGCCGGGCACCCTCCGGGCGAGACCGCCGTGGCGGCCGGCTTCTACGACCAGCCCCATCTCACGCGCCATTTCAAGCGCGTGGTGGGGACGACCCCGGGCCGCTACGCAAGGTCGCGCTGAGCCGGCCGAACTCCGTTCAGGAAGCGGCGATGTCCAGCATCCGGGCCGCGAGCCGCTCGATCCGCTCATGCCAGGCGTCCCGTGCGCGCCGCGGATCTCCGGACCCGTCCACGGTGAGGATCAGCCGAGCCCCGTGGCCGGTGCCCGCACCGAACTTCCAGCGGACGAGCTCACCCGACGGCGTCCGATAGGCGAGCACTTCGGGCTCCCGTACCTCGGTCACATGGCCTTGTTCGTACGCGGGCGCAGTGAAGCCCGCCGGAACGGCGGACCCCTCCGACACCGAAGCCCCGCCGGCCAGTTCGGACCAGACGACATCCGCGGGCCGCAGCAGCTGTCGCTCGAAGCGGACCGTCGTGCCCTCGATCTCACCGCGGCCCAGATCGAACTGCTCCAGATAGGCCTCGTGCAGCTCGCCCCGGTCCGGCTCGACGTCCACGGGCACCCCGTCGAGGACCTGGCCGAGCGCCGTGAGGCACAGATGCCAGCCGGAGGCGAAGCTCGCGCCGCCGAAGCGGTCGCCGAAGGTGTGGGTGAGCGTGAGGAGTGAGCCTTCGCCCTCGGGCGTGATCTCCCAGCGCAGATGGTCCTCGCCCCAGGTGAACGCGAACACGTGCGGTTCGTCGGCGTCGGTGACCCGGCCCGTCATCCCGGGGCCGTCCTCGCCGGGGAAGTGGAAGCCCACCGTGCCGCCGGGCTTCAGCTCGACGGAGACCTCGGAGGGAAACCACTGCGCGAGCTGCTTCGGTTCGGTGATCGCCGCCCAGACCGCGGCCGGGGGATGGGCGAGCCTGCGCCGCATCACCAGGGCGTTGCGGCCGTCGGCGGTGGTGAGGGTGTCGGCTTCGGGGTTCATGACGGATCGTCCTTCAGCTGATCGAGATGGCGTTCGAGGCGGTCGAAGCTCGCCGACCACAGGTGCCGGTAGTGCGCGAGCCATGCGTCGAGTTCGGCGAGGGGCTCGGGGCGCAGCTCGTACCAGCGGCGCTGCGCGTCCTGCCGTACGCGCACCAGACCGGCCTCGCGCAGCACCCGCAGGTGCTTGGAGGTGCCGGGCTGGCTCAGGCCGAGCTCGGCGGTCAGCTCGCCGACCAGGCGGGGGCGCTCCAGGAGCAGATCCAGGATGCGTCGGCGCTGAGGCTCGGCGAGCACATCGAACGGTATGGGCATATCTCGAAAATACCTCCTCGGTTATATAACTGCAACGGCATGTATGACCCGGGGCGCTGCGACCGGGGAGTGCTGGGACCAGGGACGCACTGCGAGCCCATCCGGCGTAACTCAGCGCGAGCCGCACCCCGGGCGCGCGGGAGCGTGAGGGGACCACGGATGAACGGACGGAGCCCCACATGATCGACGACGCCCCCGCGGCACCCCCGGTACGCGAGTGGCCGGCGCAGAACCTCACCGGCATGGACTTCGACCCGGTCCTCGGTGAACTCATGGACGCCGGTCCTGTGCATCGCATCAAGCTGCCGCACGGTGAGGGCTGGGCGTGGCTCGTGACCCGGTACGAGGACGTGCGGATGATCACCAACGACGCCCGGTTCGTGCGCGGACCCGTGACCGAGCGTCAGATCACCCGGCTCGCCCCGCACTTCAAACCCAAGCCCGGATCGCTCGCGTTCGCGGACGGCGCCGACCACCACCGGCTGCGGCGTGTCGTGGCCCCCGCGTTCACGGCTGCGGGTGTCGAGCGCGTACGGGTCAAGGCGCAGCCGATGCTCGACGGCCTGATGGATGCGCTCCTCGACGACGGCCCGCCCGCCGACCTCGTGGCGCGGGTGCTCGCACCGTTCCCGGTCGCGGTGGTGTGCGAGGCGATGGGGGTGCCGCCGGCCGACCGGGCCCAACTCACCCAGTGGACCGACCAGATCGTGTTCCCGTCCGCCGACCCGCGTACCACCGGACAGGTCAAGGAGCAGCTCTACGCATGGCTGGCCGAGGCGATTCGTACGCGCGAGGACTCGGACGGCGAGGACATCCTGTCCCTGCTCGGCGCGGCCGTTGCCCGCGGTGAACTCACCGCCGAGGAGGCCGCCGGTGTGGCCGGGCCGCTGCAGATCGGCGGAGAGGCCGTCACCAACAACACCGGCCAGATGCTGTACCTGCTGATGACCCGCCCGTCCCTGCTCGCCCGTCTCGCGGCCGACCCGTCCCTGCGTCCGGGGGCCCTCGACGAACTCCTGCGCTACATCCCGCACCGCAGCGCGGTCGGCCTCGCGCGGATCGCCACCGAGGACCTCGAACTGCGCGGCCACCGCATCAAGGCCGGCGAACCGGTCTACGTCTCCTACCTCGCCGCCAACCGTGACCCCGAGGTCTTCCCCGCCCCTGAGGAGATCGACTTCGACCGCACTCCCAACCCCCACATCTCCTTCGGCTTCGGCACCCACTACTGCACCGGCGGACTGCTCGCCCGCCTGCAGATCGACCTCCTGATGAACACGGTCCTCGACCGGCTGCCCGGGCTCCATCTGGCAGTCGGGCAGGAGGAGGTCACCTGGCGTCGCAACGCCCTGATCCGCGGCCCCGAGGCGCTGCCCGTCGGCTGGCGGGCGTAGGGTCCGGGCGTCATGGAGATCAGCCGACGTCCCGCTCCGCCGACCGGGCTGCGCCGCGCGGTGTTCCGCGCCCCGATCCGCCTCTACCGCATGGGACTTGGCGCCCTGGTGCCCAGCCGTCTGCTCCTGCTCAACCACATCGGCCGCGTATCGGGGCAACCGCGGCAGGTGGTGATCGAGGTGGTCGAGCACGAGCGGTCCACCGGCTCGTACATCGTGTGCTCCGGGTTCGGGCCGAACTCACAGTGGTACCGCAATCTGCTCGCCCGCCCCGAGGTCACCATCCAGGTGGGCGCCCGGCGCCTCGCTGTGCGGGCCGAGCCGCTGAACGCGGAGGAAGGCGGCACGTTCATGGCCGGCTACGCGGCCCGGCATCCGCGAGCAGCGCGCAAGCTCGTCAAGTTCATGGGCTTCACGGTGGACGGCAGCCTCGCCGACTACCGCGCCGCAGGGCGTGAGCTGCCGTTCGTACGCCTGGCGCCGCGGGGTGCGCCCCGATGACGCCGCGCTTTCAGGCGCACGCCATCCCCTTCCGTACCGCGGGCCACTTCTCCACGCCGTCCGAAGTGCGTACATACACGGCAGACTTGCTGTCGGTACGCCACAACTGCCAGTCGTCCAGGCGGTAGCCGCTGTCCTTCGCGCCGGCGGGCAGCTCGATGTCCTTCTCGTACGGAGAGGTCAGCATGGTGTCCGGCAGGACGGAATGCGGGTCGCGGGCGTAGAGGACACGTTCTGTGCCCGACCCCATCTCCAGGAAGTGCGCGCGCTGCCAGTCGCAGTGGCCGGGGCCCTCGCTGCTGGTGATGACCGCCGTCGGTACGCGCCGTCCGTCCAGGTCGTGCCAGATGTCGTCGGACATGTCGTCGGTGAAGCTCTCCGGGAGTTCGGCGACATCGCAGTGCGCCGAGGTGTCGGGGCCCCAACCGGGCCGCCTCGGCTGGTCCTTGGCGACGACCACCGCGACCTTCGTGCGGCCCTTCACGTCGTACGAGAAGAGAACGCGCCCCTTCTCCTTGTGCTCGATCCGATAGCCGGACGTGGGGAGGCCGGGCTGGTAGATCTCGAAGTAGAGGCGGAGCCCGTCCTCGGGTGTGCTGCCGCCGTCGGACTTGCTCCACCGGTCGCCTTTGCCGCCGCTCATGACGTCCCAGTCGCACTCCAGGGCGCGGCCGGCCGACCCGAGGGACTCGATGGGGGTGTACGCGTCGTCCGGGTCCTCGTCCGGGACGTCCTTGACCGGCAGATCCAGCGGCCCGTCGTACGGCGACGCCGGCGGCGACCCCTCGACCGTGAGGTCGCCGGGGCTCTCGCCGCACGAGGTGAGCGCCAGCGTCAGGAGCGTTGCGGCGCCACACAGCAGACGTCGTCCCATTCCCGCCCCGCTTCCCTCGATCCGCTCGGCCAAGTGTGCCCCTGATTCCCGCAATTGGGCTGCGTACCGGAGAAGTCTCTGACTAAAGTCAGAGAATGGATGCTGAATCAATCGCCCAAGTCCGGCGCTTCAACCGCACCGTCGGCGAGCGCATCGGTGTGCTGCACGACCACTTCCTCGGTACGGACCGCCCCGTCGGCGAGGCCCGGCTGCTGTGGGAGATCGGAGTCGAGGGGCGGGACGTGCGACGGCTGCGCGACCGGCTCGGGCTCGACTCCGGGTACGTGAGCCGGCTGCTCCGCTCCCTCGAGCAGGACGGACTGGTGACCGTGGAGCCGCATGAGCACGACCGGCGGGTGCGGACCGTACGGCTCACGGCGGCCGGGCGGAAGGAACGAGCCGTACTCGACGAACGCAGCGACGAACTGGCCGAGTTGATCCTGAGCTCGCTCAACGAGCGGCAGCGCACCCGGCTCACCGCCGCCATGGCCGAGGTCGACCGGCTGCTCACCGCCGGGACGGTGAGTGTGGAGGAGCTGGATCCGGCGCATCCGGATTCCGTGGCCTGCCTGCAGGCGTACTTCGACGAGCTGAGCGAACGTTTCGAGGAAGGCTTCGACGCCGCGCTGAGCGCGGTCCCCGATGCCGGTGTCCTGGGGCCGCCGCACGGGGTGTTCGTGGTCGCGCGCCTGCACGGGGAGCCGGTCGGCTGCGGCGGCATCCACCTCGGCGGGGACGAGCCGCCGTACATCAAACGCATGTGGGTGGCGAAGTCGGCCCGCGGCCTCGGACTCGGACGCCGGCTTCTGGCCGAACTCGAGGCGTACGCGGTGCGTTCCGGTGCACGGTCGGTGCGTCTGGAGACCAACGGTGAGCTCCGCGAGGCGATCGCGCTCTACCGGTCGGCCGGATACGAGGAGGTCCCGGCCTTCAACGACGAGTACTACGCGCACCATTGGTTCGAAAGGCGCCTGGACGGCTAGGACCTGGACATCCGCCGGACAGCACCAAGTGCTCGGGACCGGCGTGGTCCGAGGCCCCGGGGGACTGTCAGTGGCGGGTGGCAAGATCCTCGACATGGCCTTCGTACGCTCCACTCCACCACGGCCGTTGGACGTCGCCACGGTCTTTCCCGAGCTCGCTCCGCTGGCGCGAACGGCGATACGGCTGCACCCGCGCCCCGGGTCGCCCTCGGTACGGGACAGCTCGGTCGGGGGGCCGCTGCTGTGGCCCGCCGATGAGCCCTGGCCGCACTGCGAGAGCACCGGGCACTGGGACAGCTCCTTCCGTCAGTACCCGCCGGCAGTCCGGCTCGAAAGACGCAGACTGGCGCGGCTGCACCGTGATCCCGGCGGCCCCGCGTACACGCCGGAGGAGTCGGCGATCAAGGAGCGCAACGACACGGTGCTCAGGGCGCGACTCGACGCGGGTCCTCCGCCTGCGGAGAGCCCGGTGCCGATGCTCCCCGTGGCTCAGCTGTATGTGCGGGATGTCCCCCTGCTGCGGCCGCCCGGACAGGCTGACGTGCTCCAGGTGTTGTGGTGCCCTTACGACCATGAACCGGAAGCCAAGCCGTCGACCGCGCTGTTCTGGCGGCGCGCTGCCGAGGTCGGCGAGGTCCTCGCTGTGCCGCCGGAACCGTATGAGGCGGACTGGGGAGGCTGCTATGTGCCCGAGCCGTGTCTCCTGGCGCCCGAGCAGATCACGGAGTACCCCAGCACCTTCGATCTGAGCCCGGAGTTGAGGCAGCAGGTCGAGGACTGGAGCAGATGGCAGGCGGCCGGCGCCGGTGCGGACAGTTGGTACGCGGATGACCCGAAGGAGTTCTACGACGCCGAGCTGGCCGACGCGCCAGGCTGGAAGGTCGGCGGCTGGCCCCCGTGGGGACGCACCGACTCGACTCCCCGCTTCTGCACGGTCTGCGAGGCCCGGATGGTCCCTCAACTGGCCATCGCCACCTTCGAATGGGACGGCGAGTCCGGCAGCTGGATCCCCTACGAGGATCAAGCCGGTGGCGACGCCGGCCAGAGCCCCGAGCAGCCGACAGCGATCCAGGTCGGCAGCGCCGACACCATGCAGCTGTACGTCTGCCCGGAATCGCCGGAGCATCCGCACACCGACCTGATCCAGTGAGCAGTCGCCGAGCGGGCCCCGCGAGGCGAGACCGTACGCCCCGCAGCGCTGGACCCGCCGGACAGTCCTAGCGGACCCCCGCCGGCTGCTGCTCCATCAGTCCCTGCTGCAGATCCTCCGCCAGCATCCGCTTGGCGATCGTGTCGACGGCCGCGCGCAGTTCGGGGCCCGCCGGGCGGCCGATGTCGGCCTCGACCTGGTCGCCCAGCCAGTCCGACCAGGCCTTGCCGATGGTCTCCGCCTCGCGCTCGCCGGCCGCGGTGAGCGAGAGGAGGTTGCCGTCGCGCGTCATGAACCCCTCGTCGACCATGCGGTCGTACACCGGCAGGAGCACCTCCGGCGGCACCTTCTTCGACCTGCCGACCAGGCCGAGGCTCGCGTGGCCGACCATCCGGTGCAGCAGCGACACCTGCATGACCGCCCAGGCGCCCGCCATGTCGAGGCGGGTGTCGGAGGAGGCCACCACCTGGCGGGCGTCCGCGAGCCCCTTGGTCTTGAAGACCTTTCCGACGGCGAGTTCGAGCAGCCGGCGGGAGTCCGCGTTGGCGGCCGGCGAGGAGAAGCCCTCGCCCATGTCGGCGGAGGAGGAGCGTGCGGAGTCCCGCAGCCGGACCTCCTTGAGGAACAGGGCCACGATGAAGCTGAGCACCGCGACCGGCACGGTCCACAGGAACACGGTCTGCACGGTGTCCGCGTACGACTCGATGATCGGCGCGGCCTGTTCGGCGGGCAGTCGGTGCAGTCCCTGCGGACTCTGCGCCGCCTGAGCGGCCTGCGCCGGATCGGCGCCGAGCTGTGCGGCGGCCGCGACGCCCTCCTTGAGGTTGGGCTCCAGGGTGTTGGCGTAGATCGTGCCGAACACGGCCGTGCCGAACGCGCTGCCGAGCGTACGGAAGAAGGTCACGCCCGATGTGGCGGTGCCCAGATCCGCGTACTCGACCGTGTTCTGCACGGCGATGGTGAGGACCTGCATGCACAGGCCGATGCCGACGCCGAGCACGAACATGTACAGGGACTCGAGCCAGGCGCTGGTGTCGGCGGACATCCGCGACATCAGGAAGAGGCCGAGCGTCATCACCGCCGAGCCGACGATGGGGAAGATCCGGTACCGGCCGGATTTGCTCACCACGTTGCCGCTGAAGATCGACGCGATCAGCAGGCCGAGGACCAGGGGCAGGGTACGGACGCCCGACACGGTGGCCGAGTCCCCGTCCACGTACTGGAGATAGATCGGCAGGAACGTCATCGCGCCGAGCATCGCGAAGCCCACGATGAAGCTGAGCACCGAGCAGACCGTGAACACGGGATTGCCGAACAGGCGCATGGGCAGCATCGGTTCGGCCGCGCGGGTCTCCACCACGGCGAACGCCGCGAGCGCAAGCGCGCCGCCGACGAACAGGCCGATGATGACGCCCGAGCTCCAGGCGTACTCGTTGCCGCCCCAGCTCGTCGCCAGGATCAGGGCGCTCGCACCGGCCGCGACCAGGGCGATACCGAGATAGTCGATCACCGGTTTCGCGGCCGAGCGGACGCTGGGGATGGTGCGCGCGGCCGCGACGACCACCGCGATGGCGATCGGCACGTTCACGTAGAACGCCCATCGCCACGACAGATGGTCCGTGAACAGACCGCCGAGCAGCGGTCCGATGACCGTCGAGACGCCGAAGACCGCGCCGATCGCGCCCTGGTACTTGCCGCGTTCACGCAGCGGGATCACATCGGCGATCAGGGCCATCGCGGTCACCATCAGACCGCCCGCACCGATGCCCTGGATACCGCGGAAGAGCACCAGCATCAGCATGTTCCCGGCGAGGCCGCACAGGAAAGAGCCGAGGATGAAGACGATCGCCGACACCTGGAAGACGATCTTCCGCCCGAAGAGGTCGCCGAACTTGCCGACCAGAACGGTCGAGACCGTCTCCGCGAGCAGGTACGCCGTGACCACCCACGACATGTGCGCACCGCCGCCTAGATCCGAGACGATCGTCGGCAGTGCGGTGCCGACGATGGTCTGGTCGAGTGCGGCGAGCAGTACGCCCAGCATGATCGTCACGAAGACGATGTTCTTCGTCCGGTTGTCGAGCACCGGGGGCGCGGTCGCCGGAGCTGCGGACTCGGTAGCTGTGGTCACACCTGTCACTGTCGTGGGGGCGGCAGGCGGGTGCATGCGCGGTAGGCCGAACAGGCGACCCGGATGCGGTCGGTCAGTCCTTGGTGCGGCCCCGGCGGAACAGGGTGAAGCCGACGCCCGCGAAACCGGCCGCGCCCATCACACCGCCGGCGACCAGCGCGGCCGCGTCCACGGAGTCGTCCACCTGGGCGCCCGCGTCGACCCCGCCCTTGGGGGTGGTGACGGGCTGCTGCTTCTTGTGGTCCGGGTTCTTCCCGCCGTGGTCGATCCACGACGTGACACGGCCGTCCGGCTGCAGTTCGACGATCAGTCCGTTGAGGTTGCCGCGGGCGCTCCGGCCGGCGGCGTCGAGCGTGTCGTACTGAGTGCCGTCGGCCCAGATCTCGGCCTGGTGGTGGCGGTTCGCCAGCCGGAACACCTTGGCGACGGACCTGCCGTCCGCGAGCTTCACGTCGCGGATGTGCTGACGCGTCGGCCGGGTCTCGTCGGCTTTACGGGTCACCGTGCCGTCGACGGTCAGCGTGAACGTGTTGCCGCCCAGCTCGGCCGTGGCCGTGTCGCCCGCGGCGCTCACTGTGCCCCGCACCGAACCGTTGAGTGCGACAGCGGCCTTGGCCGACCGGGCCGAGGCGTTGACCTGGACGTCCGCGGTCCACCCCGCGCCGAGGTCCTGGGTGCCCTTGGACTCCCAGCCGCCGACGATCGGGTCCTCGTTCTTGACGGCAGTGGCCTCGCCGGTCGGGGACAGGGTGAGGGTGTAGCCGTCGATGACGGTGGAAGCCGGGCTGCCGGAGGCGTCGAGGGTGCCGACGGGGGTGCCGTCGCGGGTGAGGGTCGCGGAGGCCGAATCCGCGGAGGCCTTGACGCGGACGTCGGCCACGAAACCGCCGTCGAGCTGCTGAGGGCCGAGCGCCTGCCATTCGTCGCCGCCCGGTATCGGGTCCTGCGGGTCCTGCCGGTTCTGGTGGTCCTGGTCGTCGGGCGTGCGGCCGTCCTGGTCGTGACCGTCGGGGTTCACGGCGTCGTGGTCCTGGCCGTCGGGCACCGTCTGATCGGCGGGAGAAGTCGAGTCGGCGGGCGTGGTGGCCTCGGGCGCCGGAGCCGTTGCAGCAGGCACGGGCGCCGGGGCGCCGGACACGGCGAACGCCGCCGTGGTGGGGACGGCGAGGCCCGCCGCGAGGGCGGCGGTGAGGACGGTGGCACGGAGCGTGCGGCAGGAGACGCGCATGGTGGCAGGTGACTTTCTCGTAGCAGTGATCCCCAGGGCCGCCTCCGGGGCAGCTCTGCCGACGACGCTACGAGCGGCATATTTACGTAGTCCGGACGTTCTGTAACGAAAAGCGCGATATGCGCCCTCGATTGCTCATCCGGGGCAAAGGCACAGGTCGAAGGTCCCGGTATCGGCGGCTCTGGTAGTCGGGGCCTCAGTCCGCGTGGATCGCCGCCTCGATCTCGTCCCTGAGTGCCCGCCGAGCGGCACGGCGCCCATGAGGCGTCTCGATCAGTACCTGGTGCAGAACCCCTGTCCACGGGTACGGCGGCCGATAGCCGTCCTCCACCGGCAGCCCCCGGTCCCGCCCGACGCACAGCCCCGTACCGCCGTGCTGGAAGGTGAAGGGGAACGGGCCGCCGAGCGCGCAGCTCGCCACCTCCTTCTCGTCCACGAGGAGCGCATACGTGCCCGTGCCGGCGTCGAAGCGCACGCCGAGCGACTGCCGGCCGGGCGTGAGCGGCTCGGGTGCCGCCACCCGGTCCAGGTCCCCGGCGCGTGAGCAGGCGAAGGTGAGCCGCCCCGCGTCGTCGGCGTACAGGACGAAGCCGCCGGTCAGATCACCGAGCGCACAGAGCACCCCGCGCGCACCGGCCGTCGGCACCTCGGCGTCGGCGGTGAGCGTGAACCCCCCGAAGAGCAGCGGCAGCGCCTCGTCGTGCACGGGTGAGCCGCCCGGCAGGTACACCCCTCGGTCGGGCAGCGGCCAGGCAGGGCCGATCATCGCGCTCAGCCGCTCCTGCATCCGGTCGTCAAGGGGAAGCACCTGGTTCGCTGCCGCCTCCGCGTCCCAGCGGGTCGCCAACTCCCGTACAACATCGGGGTGTTGGCCGGCCAAGTCGTGCGCCTCGGCGAAGTCCTCGGCGAAGCGGAAAAGGGACCAGCGGTCGGCCGTGAAGTCCCGGCTGCCCGGCAGCAGCCGCTCCTCGTCCGCCACCCCGTGCGAGACATGGTCGGTGGTGGCCTTCCAGCCGTCGTGCACGATCGAGCGGGATCCCAGCATCTCGAAGTACTGCGTGCCGCGCGGGGCGGGCGCCTCGGGATCGTCGAACACGCCCAGCAGGCTCCGCCCGTCGAACGGCTCCTGCTGCACTCCGTCCACCTGCCCGGGCCGCTCCACCCCGCATGCGTCGAGGATCGTCGGCATCAGATCCACGGCGTGCGCGAACTGCCCCCGCAGCGCGCCCTGTTCGCGAATGCGGCGCGGCCAGTGCGCGATCAGCGGCGCACGGGTGCCGCCCAGCCAGGTGTAGCGCTTCCACAGCCGCAGCGGCGTATTGCCCGCCCAGGCCCAGCCCCATGCGTAGTGCGGATACGTGGCAGGGCCGCCCCAGTCGTCGTACGCGGCGAGGTTGGCCTCCACGGTGTCGCCCGAACGGGCCGTGAAGCGGTGCTCGTTGGGGGTGCCGAGCTGCCCGCCCTCCGCGCTCGCGCCGTTGTCGGAGAGCAGCAGCACCAGGGTGTTGTCCAGGCGTCCGATCCGCTCCAGGAAGTCCAGGAGCCGGCCGATCTGCGCGTCGGTGTGGCTGAGGAACCCCGCGTACACCTCCTGCATACGGGAGAACAACCGCCGCTGATCCACGGGGAGTTCACGCCAGTCGGGGATCCACGGGGGACGCTCGGACAGGGTGGTCCCGGAGGGTACGACGCCCGCCGTCACCTGCCGGGCGAAGGTCTCCTCGCGCCAGCGTTCCCAGCCCTGGTCGAAACGGCCGCGGTAGCGCTCGATCCATTCGGGCGCGACATGGTGCGGGGCGTGCATCGCGCCGAGCGGGAAGTACAGGAAGAACGGCTTGTCGGGGGTCGCCTGGTGCTGGTCGAGGACCATCCGGATCGCGCTGTCCGCCAGGTCCTCGCTGAGGTGGTAGCCCTCGTCGGGGCCGGCGGGCGGCTCGGTGTAGTGGTTGTCGCGGACCAGGTGGGGTGCCCAGTGGTTCGTGTCGCCCTGCAGAAACCCGTAGTACCGCTCGAAGCCGTAGCCCAGCGGCCAGCGGTCGAAGGGCCCCGAGGCCGTGCGCTCCCAGCGCGGGGTCAGATGCCATTTGCCGACGGCCAGCGTCGAGTACCCGGCGTCGCGCAGGACGCGGGGGAGCGGGGCCGCGGATTTCGGCAGCCGGGCCGTGTAGCCGGGATACGCGATCGGCAGGTCGACGAGGAAGCCCATGCCCACGGCATGGTGATTGCGGCCGGTCAGCAGGCTCGCCCGGGTGGGGGAGCACATCGCGGTCACATGGAAACGGTTGAACCGCAGCCCGCCCGAGGCGAGGCGGTCCATGTGCGGGGTCTCCATGTCGGATCCGTAGCAGCCCAGTTGGGCGAACCCGAGGTCGTCGAGGACGATCACCACGACGTCGGGGGAGCCGGGGGCGGGACGCGGGGCGCTCTCAGGCCGGTGCACGGCGGCAGTGTGGGCCGTACAGCCGGACATGACAAGAGCCATGTGCGACCGGGCGCGTCACCGGTTCGGCCCAGTTGAACTGGGGGCCGACCCGGGGCCGGGGGAGATGGTGAGTGCACGCATCTCGCGCACCTCGGCGACACAGAAGGGCCCTCCCATGGCGACGATCTGCAGACCGGCGGTCTCCGTACCCGAGCACGTGATCACCATGGAGCAGACCCTCGATCTGGCGCGCGAACTGCACGCCGACCATCCCCAACTCGACCTGGCCCTGCGCCTGATCGAGAACACCGGGGTCAAGGAGCGGCATATCGTCCAGCCGATCGAGCAGACGCTGCGGCACCCCGGATTCGAGGCCCGCAACGCCGTCTACGAGGCCGAGGCCAAGCGGCGCGTGCCGGAGGTCATACGCAGGGCGCTCGCGGACGCCGAAATCCGCGCCCAGGACGTCGACGTGATCATTTACGTGTCCTGCACCGGCTTCATGATGCCGTCGATGACGGCCTGGCTGATCAACCGCATGGGGTTCCGCAGCGACACCCGCCAGATCCCCATCGCCCAGCTCGGCTGCGCCGCCGGCGGTGCCGCCGTCAACCGGGCCCACGACTTCTGCACGGCCTATCCGAAGGCCAATGCGCTGATCGTCTCCTGCGAGTTCTGCTCGCTGTGCTACCAGCCCGCCGACCTCGGCGTCGGCAATCTGCTCTCCAACGGACTCTTCGGGGACGGCATCGCGGCCGCCGTCGTGCGCGGCACCGGTGGCACCGGCATCTCCCTGGAGCGCAACGCCTCCTACCTGGTGCCCGACACCGAGGACTGGATCTCCTACCAGGTCCGCGCCACCGGATTCCACTTCCAGCTCGACAAACGCGTGCCCGGCACCATGGAGCCGCTCGCCCCGGCGCTCAAGGAGATCGCCGGTCAACACGGCTGGGACGCCGCGCAGTTGGACTTCTACATCATCCACGCCGGCGGTCCGCGCATCCTCGACGACCTCAGCAAGTACCTCGGCGTCGCCCCCGAAGCGTTCCGCTTCAGCCGGGCCACGCTCACCGAGTACGGCAACATCGCCAGCGCCGTCGTCCTGGACGCGCTGCGCCGGCTCTTCGACGAGGGCGGCGCCCACGAGGCGGCCACCGGAATGCTCGCCGGATTCGGCCCCGGAATCACCGCCGAGATGTCCCTGGGGAGGTGGTCGCGGTGACCACGGTCACGGGACTGCCGGCGGCCTCGGACACGGGCGGACTTCCGCCCGTACGGGACTGGCCCGCGCCCGAGCTCAAGGGCACCGAATTCGACCCGGTACTGGCCGAGTTGATGCAGGAGGGTCCGGTCACCCGGATCCGGCTCCCGCACGGCGAGGGCTGGGCCTGGCTGGTGACCCGGCACGAGGACGTCAAGGCGGTCACGAACGACCCGCGGTTCGGCCGGGCCGCCGTCATGGACCGTGATGTCACCCGGCTCGCACCGCACTTCATCCCGAGCAAGGAAGCTGTCGGCGTCCAGGACCCGCCGCACCACACCACCCTGCGCCGCGCGGTCGCCCCGGCGTTCACCAGCAGGGGGGTGGAGCGCCTGCGCGCCCGCGCCCAGGCGATGCTCGACGACCTGATCGAACCGCTGCTCGCCCAGGGCCCGCCGGCGGACCTCACCGAGCGGGTCCTCGCGCCGTTCCCGCTGGCCGTGGTGTGCGAGGTGATGGGCGTCCCCGAGGCCGACCGGCCGAGGATGCACGAGTGGACCGTGCGCATCCTGTCCTCGGCCGAGGGCGCGGAGCGCAGCGAAGAGGCCAAGCGCGCCATGTGCGGGTACTTCGCCGAACGGCTGCGCGCACAGCCCGCGGGCGAGGACGTCACCAGCCTGCTCGCCGCCGCAGTCGCACGCGAAGAGATCAGCGAGTCGGAGGCCGTGGGCCTCGCCCTGCTGATCCAGATCGGCGGCGAAGCGGTCACCAACAACACCGGAAACATGGTCTATCTGCTGCTCAGCCGCCCCGAACTGTGGGACCGGCTGCGCGCGGCCCCCGGCCTGCGTCCGGGCGCCATCGACGAGCTGCTGCGCTACATCCCGCACCGCAACTCCGTGGGCCTTTCCCGTATCGCCCTGGAGGACGTCACGGTCAGCGGCGTGGACATCGCGGCGGGCGACGCGGTCTACGTCTCCTATCTGGCGGCGAACCGGGACCCCGAGGTCTTCCCCGACCCCGACACCATCGACTTCACGCGCTCGCCCAACCCGCACGTGGCCTTCGGGCACGGACCGCACTACTGCGTGGGCGGCATGCTCGCCCGCCTGGAGTCCGAACTGCTCGTCTCCACCCTGCTCGACCGTCTCCCGGACCTGACGCTCGCGGTCCCCGTGGACGAACTGCGCTGGCGCCCCGGCGCGTTGATCCGCGGCCCCGAGGGATTGCCGGTGACCTGGTGACGGCGGCGATCCCGCGCGACGGTCTCCTCGTGCCCGCCGGGCAGGGGCGCACCCTGCAGGTCCCGGCGCACGAAGTCACGTTCAAGGTCACCGGTGAGCACTCCAGCGTCGCGTCCAGCTTCGAGGTGGTCGTGCCGCCCGGGTTCGATGTGGGCGCGCACCGGCACACCCGCAGCGAGGAGCTGTTCTACGTCCTGGAAGGCGAACTGGACATCCTGGCCTTCGAACCCCTCGTCCGTACGCCCGACGACTGGCGCGACTGGCGCTCGCTCAGCGGCGCCGGGACGGTACGGGCCACGCCGGGCACGGTCATCGTCGTTCCGCCGGGCTGCCCGCACGCCTTCGCCAACCGCACGGACACCCCGGCGAAGATGTTCTTCCAGGCGTCGCCGCCGCCCGACCACGAGCGCTACTTCGAGGAGCTCCTCGAACTCCTGCGTTCGGGCGCGCCGGTGGACGACACGGCGATCGCCGAGCTGCGGGCGCGCTACGACATCGAGCAGCTGACACCGCTGCGGCACGCGTGATCCGTGGCCCCGAGTCCGATGCGCGCCCCGAGCCCCGGCATCTGATTCGCTACGTCAGAATCTGACGCGTGCCGCGATCGGCAGATGGTCGCTCCCGGTGTCGGGCAGCGTCCGTACGCCGACCACGCGCAAGCCTTTGCCGAGCACTTGGTCGATCCGGGCCACGGGCAGGGAGCTCGGCCAGCTGAACGCGAACCGCTCGTGGGGGGCGTCGAGCCGCCCGAGCACGGGATCGAGACCGCGGTCGTCCGTGGTGCTGTTGAGGTCCCCGAGCAGCAGCACGCGCTCCAGCGGCTCCCGGTCGAGTGCCTCGCCGAGCAGCCGGGCGCTCGCGTCCCGCAGCTCCGTCCCGAACCCGGTGGCCCGGAACCGTACCGACGGCAGATGCGCGACATACACGGCCGTCTCGCCCTGCGGCAGCCGGGCCGTCGCGCGCAGCCCCCGCTCCCAGCCCTCCGGGATCCCCGGCGGCCGCAGGTCCACCCGGCGCACATCGCTCAGCGGGTGGCGGGAGAAGAGGTCGACGGTGCCGATGTGGGCATGGTGCGGATAGGTGTCTTCCAGGACGTCGACGAAGTCCTCGCGTGCGGCCGGTGTGACTTCCTCCAGTGCGATCAACTCGGCCTGAGCGGCGAGGAGATGACGGGCGAGGCGGGCCGGATCGGCATGGGTGTCGCTCACGTTGTGCTGCACGACTTCCATGTCGTACGACTCCTCGCCCGACCATCCGGCGAAGACCTCCAGCCAGACCAGGACCGGTACGAGGGCCGACGCGGCCACGGCGGGAGAGCGGCGGATCAGGGCGAAGAGCAGCACCGGCAGGACCGCGAGCCCGAGCCACGGGCGGAAGGTCTCGACGAAGCTGCCCAGCCGAAGGCCGGCGTTGGGCAGGACCGAGGGAACGGCGATGACCAGCGCGGTGACCAGGCAGAACAGCGTGAGCAGCAGGGTGATGCGGGCCGGGCGGCGCACTTGGGCGCGCCAGTCGATCCGGCGGGCACGCGCTATGACGCTGGAATCCATCGCGTGATCCTATGCGCGGCGGCCGCCCGGCCCTCAGTCGATTACGCGCGGGGCCGTCCGCGTTCAGCCCTGTGCGGGCGCCGGTGCGAGACCTGCTTCTACCAGGCCCGCGTACACCGCCTGCTGCACGGCCTGCGACGCCGACTGAGGCCGCACCATCACCGTGAACTCCTTGATCTTCCCGTCCTCGTCGAACTGGAGCAGATCCATCCCGTGCACCTGCTTGCCGTCGACGACCGTACGGAACAGCAGAGCCTCGGCCGGGGCGGTCTCGTCGTCGCCGTTCGTACGGGCGGCGCCCTCGAGCTCGCCCACGTAGTGGAAGCCCTCGAAGGTGCGCAGCAGCACACCGAAGAGCCCGAGCACCATCTCCCGGCCCTCGAACGGCCGGAACTTCACCGGGCTGTACAGCCTGACGTCCTCGGTGAACAGCCCTTCCAGAGCGGCGAGATCGCCCGCCTCGACGGCGGCGCGGAACGGGGCCGACTGTGTCATCTGGTCCTCCATGCTCACGTACATACTCACGTATAGGAATAGTCAGATTCTTGAGTATCATGGAGAGCGGTGACAGCGACAGAGGGAGAGAGGGAGCGATATGGCCCTGCGCCATGCGGTGCTCGCGGCGCTGCTCGACGAGGAGCTGAGCGGCTACCAGCTCGCCAAGTCCTTCGACCTGGGCGTGGCCAACTTCTGGCACGCACTGCCGCAGCAGCTCTACGCCGAACTCGCGAAGCTGGAGGCGGACGGGCTCGTGGCCGGCCGGGAAGTGGTGCAGGAATCCCGGCCCAACAAGCGCCTGTTCAAGGTCACCGACGAAGGTCTCGCCGAACTGGAACGCTTCGCCGCGGCGTCCGCCAAGCCGTCGATGCTCCGCGACGACCTCGCGGTCAAGGTGCAGTCCAGTGATCTCGTGGACACGGCGCCGGTGATCGCCCAGCTGCGCGAGCGGGCGGAGTTCGCCCGGGCCAAGATCGAGCTCTTCGAATCGCTGCTGCTCAAGTTCCGCAGAGGGCTCGGCGAGGAGGAGTTCCTGCAAGGCGGCGAGCGCATCGGCCCCTATCTGACCTGTCTCGGCGGTCTGGTCTTCGAGCAGGGCTATCTGGAGTGGTGCGAGCGCATCGCCGGGATTCTCGAGGCACGCAAGGGTGGGGTGGCGGTATGACTGACATCGTGTACGGGCGGTACGTGGCGCTGGGCGACAGCCAGACCGAGGGGGTCGGCGACGGCGACGACACCGCTGGACTGCGGGGCTTCGCGGACCGGCTCGCCGAACAGCTCGCGGCGCTCAACTCCGAGTTCCTGTATGCCAATCTGGCCGTACGAGGGCGGCTGGCCGGACAGGTCCGTGCGCTGCAGCTCGATGCGGCGCTGGCGCTGAAGCCGGATGTCGCGACAGTGGTGGCCGGGGTGAACGACCTGCTGCGGCCGAAGTTCGACGCCGATGAGGTGGCCGGCCATCTCGACGCGATGTTCGCCGCACTCACCGCCCAGGGCGCCCGGGTGGCGACCGTGACCTTCCCGGACATCACCCGGATCGTCCCGCTGGCCAAGCCCCTGGGCGGCCGGGTCGTGGCGCTGAACGCCGGCATACGGGAAGCGGCACGGCGGCACGGCGTGTGCCTCGCCGAGACCAACGTGCACGAGGTGGTCACGGACGCCCGGCTGTGGTGCGCGGACCGGCTGCACGCCAGTCCGCTCGGCCATGAGCGGATCGCCGCGTCGCTCGCCCAGGCGCTCGCGCTCCCCGGCAGCGGCGATGCGTGGACGCGGCCGTTGCCGCCCGCGGTCGGTCCTGCGGGCGGCTGGGGTGCGGAGCTGCGCTGGGCGGGCGGCTTCCTCGGTCCGTGGCTCGGCCGCAGGCTGCGCGGCAGGTCCTCGGGGGACGGCCGGGTGGCCAAGCGGCCGGAGCTGCTGCCGGTGCTCTGAGCGACTGCCTCCACGGCGCTCACTTCCTCGCCGTGGAGTGACCCGCCCTCCGGGTCCGATTCCGAACGTCCTTCAGCCGGCGTCCAGTTGGTGTTCCTCGCCCGGCCGCAGGGGTGGCCAGGGCGGACGGTGGCGCGGCGGCAGCGTCTCCAGTGCGCGGCCCACCGAGGAGTGCACGGGCAGTACCTCGGCGCTGCCCGTGCCGGCGAGCAGCAGGGCGAGACGGCGCCCGACGCCCGCGAGCAGCAGCACTCCCTGGCGGCGCTGCAGCAGCCAGCTGATCGCGAGCAGACAGTTGAGCCCCCGGGAGTCGCAGAACACCAGCGCGGTCACATCGAGCACCACATGCTGGCGCCCGGCCTCGATCACGGAACCGAGGGTGCGCAGGAAGAAGTCCTCGCCGGACTGGTCGAGTTCGCCGCTCACGCGCAGCACGGCGCTGTCCTCGCCCCAGGCGAGTTCGGTGATGGTCAGGTGGGGTGGTTCGGATGATGTCTGCATCGCACCTCGTTCCGGGGCGCGGACCGGGTGAGCTGCGGGTTCCCCGTCCGAAGGGAAGCATTCCCCGCGCAGCGGCGGTGCGTACCGGCGCGCGGGAAAACCCGTTTGCCCGCGCCGATCAAGGTTGAGAGGCTCGGAGCCCATGACTGTCACCTTCGCCGCGTACGACGGCACAAAGCTCGCTTTCCACACCCGGGGAAGCGGCCGTCCGCTGATCTGTCTGCCCGGCGGCATGCAGGCCTCCGCGTATCTGGGCGACCTCGGCGGACTCACCCGGCACCGCGAGGTGATCACCCTGGATCTGCGGGGCACCGGCGACTCGGCGGTGCCGCAGGACCCGGCGACGTACCGCTGCGACCGGCTCGTCGACGACGTCGAGGCGCTGCGCGAACACCTGGGCCTGGAGACGGTCGAGCTGCTCGGCCACTCTGGCGGGGCGAACCTCGCGAGCCTGTACGCGGCGCGTCACCCCGAGCGCGTCGCGCGGCTGCTGCTCATCACTCCGGGCATGTTCGCCGTGGGACTGCCGCCCAGCGGCGATGAACGCCGGGCTTCCGTGCTGCGGCGCCGCGACGAGCCGTGGTTCGCCGAGGCGTACGCGGCCTTCGAGGCCATTGCGGCGGGCAAGGCGGAGCCGGAGCACTGGGAGGCCATCGCACCGTTCCATTACGGGCGTTGGGACGAGGCGGCCCGCGCGCATCACGCCCGCGAAGCCACGCAGCGCAACGCCGAGGCGATGGCCGTCTACGGCAGCGAGGGTGCCTTCCAGCCGGACACCACGCGTGCGGCGCTGAGCACCCTGGACGCACAGGTGCTGCTGCTCGCGGGCGAGGTCGACCCGGGCGCACCGCCGACCGCGGTGCGCGCCTTCGCCGACCTCTTCCCGGCCGCCGCCTATGTGGAGCAGCCCGGAGCCGCCCACTTCCCCTGGCTCGACGATCCGGAGCTGTTCGTCGCCGCCGTATCCGACTTCCTCGCGTAAGGAACCACCCGCTGATGCCCCAGTACGCAGCGCTCGACGAGCGCATCGCCCGTCTCCGTGAGCTCGCCGAGGCCGACGAACGCCTCGAAGGAGTCCTGCTCTACGGGTCGTGGACCCTCGGCGAGGCGGACGAGCACTCGGACATCGAGGCCTATCTGTACGTCCGCGACGAACATCTCGACACCTTCGACGGCGAAGCCTTCCTCGGCCGGCTCGCGCCGCTTGAACTCGCGTACACGAACATGTTCGGCATCCTCGCGGTGGTCTTCGACGACCTGATGCGCGGCGAGTTCCATCTGACAGCGGCGAGCACCGGGATCGACGAGGTCCCCGGCTGGGCGGGCCTGGTCCATCTGCCACGCCCGGAGGCGGCCGTCCTGCTCGACCGCACCGGCCGTCTCACCGAGGCCGCACGTGCCCTGGCCGAACGCCGGGAACCAGAGGCAGCGGCCACCGCGCAGCAGCGGATCGGCGAACTCACCAACTGGACCCTTGCCCTCGCCCACATCCTCGCCCGCGGCGAACTGGCCCGCGCGCACAACCTGTTGACCGCGATGATCGCTCCCCAGCAGCTCCAGCTCCTGCGTGTTCTGCGGGAGAGCACCGCCCATTGGCTCACCCCCAGCCGTGCCCTGGAGCAGGACCTGCCGGCCGAGGACATCGCCCGCTACGCGAAGACGACGGCCCCGCTGGAGGAGGACGCCCTGCGCGACGCGGCCCGCAACAGCTGGACCTGGTCCCGTGAGCTGGCCGCCGAGGCGGCACGGCGATGGGGTTGCCAGGTGCCCGAGCGGCTCCATGGCAAGATCGCTGATCGGCTGAACGTACAGAGTTGATACGAGGGTGGGGGCCGGGATGCCGAGCACCGAGCGGGCGATCGATCTGGCCGAGGACGCGGCCGTACGCTTCGTCGCGGCCGTGAGTCCGCTCGGCGAGCAGGAGTTGCGGGCCCCGGCGTCGCTCCCGGGATGGACGCGGGCCTACGGGATCGCGCATGTGGCACAGGCCCTCGGTGCGTACATCCGCATCCTGAGCGGCGCGGCCCATTCCGACCGGGGTGCGGAGGTTTCCGACCGGACCACCGCCGCGTACCGCCGCCCCGTCGAGGAGACGGCCGCGTTGCCGGGACCCGACCTCGTGCGCGAACTGCACGAGGGCGCCGAGGAGTTCATCGCCCGAGCGCGGTCCCTGAGCGAACAGGACTGGGAGCGCGAGGTCACCTCGGGAGGCGGCTGGCAGCACACGGCCCGCTACACGCTGCTGCGCTGTCTGCGCGAACTGGAGACCCACCACACGGACCTGGGCATCGGCTACGGCAGCGACAAGTGGCCTGTCCCGTATGTGCGGTGGGCGTTGGACGACACCTTGGAAACCCTGCGGTCCCGGCACTTCCCGGTCACGGCCGTCGAGGCCACCGACCTCTCCGTACGCTGGGAGATCTCTCCGCACGGGCCGGTCGTGGCCGGCCCGTCCCGGCTGCTCCTGGGCTGGCTCGCGGGCCGCGTCCCGGCGCGGAACCTGTCCTCGGTGGCACAGGTCCTGTCGTCTGCGCCTCTGCCCGAACCGCCGCCCTGGCCCCAGCCGCCCGTGAAGGGCTAGTACCCGCCCGGTCCGTTCACTGCTCGCGCGGCAGCGTCTCGCCGGTCTCCAGGAGCGTCTTGAGGTCGGAGATCAGATGCGGCCAGCCGCCGGAGATCATCTGCTGCAGGGTGCTGCCCGGCTCGAAACCGTCGTGGACGACGGTCAGTTTGACGATCTCGCCCTGCTGCTCGAGGTCGAAGGCCACCTTCGAGCGCGGCTCGGATGCCAGCTTCCCGTAGGTCTCCTCGTCGACCCCCACCGCCTTGGCCCACTCGGGCGTGAAGGTGTGCCAGGTGTACGAGAGCCGGCGGTACGGATCCGCTTCGAGGACCACCTGGGCCGGGTCCGCGCCGGACAGACCCTCGCCCTCCCAGACGACCGGGGAGCCGGGCGCCCAGTCGGTGCGCAGCGAGATGCCCCAGTAGCGGCTGGTGAACGCCGGGTCGGTCAGACCCTGCCAGAGCTTCTCGGGCGTCGTACGGATGTAGGTCGTGTAGACGAACGCGTTGCTGTCCATGGGGGAGTGCTCCAGTGCTGTCTTGAGGTCGGCGAGTGCCTGCACCCGCGTGCGGTCGTACCGGCTGATCCAGCGGTCGGCGATGGCGTTGATCGGCTCGGCGTTGAGGTAGTGGAGCTTCTCGCGGCCCTGCTTCACCGAGGTGACGAGACGGGCCGCTTCGAGCAGGGCGAGGTGCTTGCTCACCGACTGGCGGGCCATGTCCAGCCCCGCACACAGTTCGCGCAGACTCTGCCCGCCCCGCTCGTTGAGACGGTCGAGCAGACGGCGCCTGCTCGGATCCGCCAGCGCTTTGAAGACCTCGTCCATCGCTCTGCTCCGACCCCCGAGCCAATATGCAGCCATCTGGCTGCCTAAAAGACGATAGGCAGCCAGATGGCTGCATGTCAAGGCGACCGCCGTTCCCGCGTGGGGGACTGCGGGGCTGCGGGGCTCGTGCCAGAGGCCGGGGACAGCAGGCCGGCTCTGGAAGGCCGGCCCTAGAAGGTCAGCTCTTCGTGTACGGGAGCGAAGAACCGCTCCACATCGGCCTCCGTCACCGAGGCCAGATCGGCAGGGGCCCACTTCGGCGACCGGTCCTTGTCGATCACCTGGGCGCGCACCCCCTCCACGAGATCGGGCATCGTCACGGCGGCGCGCGAGACGCGGAACTCCTGGACGAGGACCTCCTCGAGGGAGCTCGACTCGCCTGCCCGCCGGACCGCTTCGAGGGTCACCTTGAGCGAGGTGGGCGACTTCGACTGGAGCGTGACCGCCGCCTGCTTCGCGGCCGGCACGCCACTGTCGAGCAGGCGCTCCAGGATCTCCTCGACGGTGTCCGCGGCGTAGCACGCGTCGATCCACTCGCGGGCCTCGGCCAGTTCACCTTCGGGTGCGGGCCGCGTCCACCGGGCGAGCGCTTCGGGCGCGGGCAGCCGCGCGAGATCCGCCTGCAGGTCCGGCAGTCGCTCGGAGGGGACGAAGTGATCGGCGAGCCCGCATAGCTGGGCGTCCACCGCCCCTACCGCCGCCCCGGTCAGCGCCAGATGCGTGCCGAGCAGGCCGGGAGTGCGGGAGAGCAGATACGTACCGCCCACATCCGGTACGAAGCCGATGGTCGTCTCCGGCATCGCGACCCGTGAGCGCTCCGTGACGACACGGAGCGCCCCATGCGCGGACAGTCCGACACCGCCGCCCATCACGATGCCGTCCATCAGGGCCACGTACGGCTTGGGGAAGCGGGCGATCCGCGCGTTGAGCCGGTACTCGTCGCGCCAGAAGGCGGCCGAGGCGCCGCCACCCGCCTTCGCGTCGTCGTGGATGGCCCGGATGTCCCCGCCCGCGCAGAGCCCGCGCTCGCCGGCTCCGGACAGAACGACGGTCTCGATCGAAGGGTCCGACTCCGCAGCGGTCAGTGCGGCGTCGATGGCGCCGACCATCGCGTGGGTCAGGGCGTTGAGCGCACGCGGCCGGTTGAGCACGATCCGGGCGGCGTGGCCCTCGGTCCGTACCAGAACGTCGTCGGTCACCAGGGTGCCTTTCATACGGTGGAAGATCCGCTTCCACCGTACGCCGGAGGCCCGGCACACCTGCCGGGCCTCCGGATGGATCAGCAGAGCAGAAGAAGCAGGAGAGCAGAGGAACAGGAGAACAGAGGAACAGGAGAGCAGCAGTTCAGCAGTGCGGCAGTTGAGCAGTTCAGCGGTGCAGGCCTCACAGGTCGGTCGCGATGATCCTCTCGATGTTGCGCTCGGCGAGCGCGGTGATCGTGACGAACGGGTTCACGGCGGTGTTGCCGGGTATCAGGGCGCCGTCGATGACGTAGAGGCCCGGATAGCCGTGCAGCCGGCCGTAGTTGTCGGTGGCCTTGTTCAGGACCGCACCGCCCAGCGGGTGGTAGGTGAGATGGTCGCCCCAGACCCTGTTGGACCCGAACAGATCGCTTCGGTAGATCGTCCCTTCCTTGCTGTTGATCTTGTCGAAGATGGTCTTCGCCATGTTGATCGAGTCCTGCTTCCAGGCGCGCTGCCAGGACAGGTCGACCTTCTGCGTGGACGGGTTGTACGTGAACTCGGCCCGCCGTGTGTTCTTCGTGATCGACAGGTAGAACGAGGCGAAGGTCTCGATGCCTGTCGGCAGCGGCGCGACCTCGGCGAAGGCGCCTCCCGCGTCCCAGTTGTCGATGCCCGAGCACGGGATCGTCGACTGCACGTCGCCGGTCGGATCCCACAGGTGGTTCGCGCGCCCGACCATGACGTTGCCGTTCTCGCCCCAGCCCTTGCCGACCTCGGCGTTGAGCTGGGGGAGCGCACCGGTGGCCTTCAGCTTCACCAGGAGCTTGCTGGTGCCGACGCTGCCGGCCGCGAAGAACACCTTGCCCGCCTTCACCGTCTTGGTGGCCACGGTGGCGCCGCTGGTGTTGATCTGCCGGATGGTGACCGCGTAGTCCCCGCCCGTCGCCGGCGTGACCGAAGTGACCTCGTGCAGCGGGGAGATGGTGACCTTCCCGGTGGCCTTGGCCTGGGCGAGATAGGTCTTCGGCAGGGTCCGCTTGCCGTAGTTGTTGCCGTAGAGGATCTCCTGCCCGAGCGCGGACTTGGGTACCGAGCCGTTGTCCTCCGCCTCCATGTACGCCCAGTCGTATACGTCCGGCACGAACGTCCAGGCGAAACCGGAGCGTTGAGCATGCTTGCGGCCTACACGCGAGTACTGGTAGTACGACGTCCGCTCGAACCAGTCGGGATTGATCAGGCCCACGCCGAGACCGGAGTTGGCCCTCGGGTAGTAGGTCGCGTACATCTCGTCGGCGTTCACCGACGGCAGCACCGAGGCGAAGTGCTGGCGGCGCGGGGTCACGGCCATACCTCCGTTGACCAGCGAGCCGCCGCCGACTCCGCGGCCCTGGTAGACGGAGATCCCGGCGAAGTCCTCGGCGTCCAGGATGCCGGCGAACTTCGGCACGTCCTTGTCGATCGGGAAGCCGAGGAAGTTGCTGATCGGCGCTTTGGTCCTGGTGCGCATCCAGAACGAGCGGTAGTCGGGGCTGGTGACCTTCGGATGGATCTTCCCGTCCGGGCCGGCGGGAGCGGCTCCCCAGTCCTGACCCATCTCGACCATGTGTACGTCGATGCCGGCCTGGGCCAGGCGCAGTGCCGCGACCGAACCGCCGTATCCGGTACCGATCACCAGGACCGGAACCCGTCCTCCGTCGGGTATGTCCGCTGCCGCCATGGGACGGGCGTGCGCAGCGGTCACCTGGGAGGTCAGAGCCGCGGCGCCAAGAATAGAACCTGTTCCAGCGAGGAGTCTTCGACGGGAAATCCCGTCAGAACCGTTGGCACGCTTGGGAGTTGAGTGCATGTGATCTTCCTCACCTTCTGTGGGGTGAGGACAGGTTCTACTGTTACCGGGCCGTAAAGTCACGCTAAACCGATAGGTAACTTCTGCCCGATCTTGTTACAGGGGCGGTCCGCTGTCCCGTACGCCCGGTACAAACCGGAACGCCCCTGCCGCCTGTCAGGCGCTCAGCCGGCGCACCTTGAGGATGTTGTTGGCCCGGGTCATCGCCCGTCCGTCGACCAGCGTCACCTCGTGCTCGTAGAGCCGTTCGGTGCGCACCTCCCACTGGCAGAGGTTCAACTGCAGCCCCGCAAGGACCTCTTGCGTGCTCGGGAAGTGCACGTCGGGGTGCGGCCCCGGCTCCCAGGAGGGGAAGCCGGCGTGATCGACGACGAGCAGCGTGCCACCGGGGGCGACGGCCGCGGCGGCGGTGCGCAGGATCGCGTCACGGGGCAGCGCGATGAGCGACTGCAGGAAATGCGCGGAGATCAGATCGAACGAGCCGGACGGGAAACTGCTCGCGAGGTCGTGGCGCTGGAAATCGATCCGCTCCGCAACACCCGCCTCCTCGGCGTGCCGTGCGGCACGCTCGAGCGCCACGGCGGAGACATCGCTCGCCGTCACCCGCCAGCCCTGCTTTGCCAGCCAGATCGCGTCGCCGCCTTCGCCGCAGCCCAGATCCAGGGCGCGGCCCGGCGTGAGGCTTTCGGTCTCCTCGACCAGTTCGAGATTGGGCCGGCCGCTGAAGAGCTTCTCGCTCTGTCGGTAGCGCCCGTCCCAGAACTCCTGGGCGCTCGGCGACTCCTCGCCGGTCGTGGTGCTCCGTGTCTCGGTCATCGTGTGGGCCCTTCCGCTCGCGGTGCACGGAGGGCCAGCGTGTGCCCGCTCGGCACGCAGGGGCAAAGTCTGTTGCCGAAGCGGCAAATCTCACCCGCTCGCGCCACCTGCGGTACGGGACTTTGGGCCCTGCCGGTGCGGGACCTTTGCGGGCCCGAAGGACCCGGTTGCCTCCATAACCTGGCGACACGAGGGGCGTCCCGTTTCCGGGGCGCCACAGAGCATGCGAAGGGGGAGAAGGCGCCCGTGCGTTTTCATTTCGGGCTGCGCGTCGTGAGCTACCGGCCCGACGAGGAGGGCCCGCTGTGCGGTGAGCGCATCGACACCGTCCCGAACGGCCCGTACTACTGCGGCGAACGCAAGATGGCCGTCCGCTGCCCGGCCCATACGGGCCAGAGCGCGCGCAGGCCCGCACGCCGGGCGCACGCGTCCCACTGAACGCCGCATGGAACGGGGAAGGCCGGGCTGCAGGGGCGAGATCCGGCCATCCGTATGACGATGGTCCAGTGAACGAAGCGCACACGGGCGCCCGCACCGAGCGCCCCCTGGACAAGAGTGATGTCCCCGCCTGGCTGAGCCTGCGCGACGCCATCGAGGCGGTCGACCGCACCGGTCACCACCGGGACGCCGACGATCTCGCCGAGGAGCTGGCCGACCCCAAGCTCGACCTGGCCACGGACACCCTGGCCGTTTTCGACGACGAACAGCTCATCGCGTACGCCATCCTCCACACGCCCGAGGGGGCCGTGGACGCGGCCCGTTTCGACGGCGACGCGGGTGTGCATCCGGCATGGCGGCGCGAGGGCGTCGGCGCCCGGCTCGTGGACTTCCTCGACCAGCGGGCCAAGGCCCTGCACGCCGAACGATTCGCGCCACTGGAAGGCCGGTTGATGATCACCGGCAAGTCCGGTGACGAGAACCTCGAGGCGCTGACCGCGGCGCTCGGCTTCGAGCCCGAGCGCTACTGGTTCGAGATGGCCCACCCGCTGCAGCACGGCCGGCCCGCACGGGTTCCCGCTCCCGAGGGCCTCGAGATCGTCCCGTACGACAAGAGCCTGGAGGAGGCGACGAGGCTCGCGCACAACGACGCCTTCCGCGACCACTGGAACTTCACGGTCATGGATGAGACGGACTGGCGCACCTGGGTCACCGGCTCCCGCTCCTTCCGGCCGGAGATGACACGGCTCCTCGTCGACGGCGACGAGGTGGCGGCCTATCTCATCGCCGAGGAGTCGGAGGCCGACACGGAGGCCTTCGGCGTCCGCGACTGCCACGTCGGCTATCTGGCCACGCGCCGCGCCTACCGGGGCCGGGGTGCGGCGCCCGCGCTGATGGCGGCCACTCTCGAGGCCGCGTACGAGGCCGGGTACGACACGGCATCGCTCACCGTGGACACGGTGAATCCGTCCGGTGCGCTCGGGCTGTACGAGCGGCTCGGGTACACGGTGGCGCGGGAGTTCGTGACGTATGGGCGGGCGCTGGGCTGAGTTGGTGGTGTATGAGCCGGCGCTCGGCTGACGTCATGAGGTGTAGACGGGCCCGGGGCTGATTGCTCGCGCCCATGTCGGCAGGGCCCGGCCAAGTGCCGGGCCCTGCCGGTGTGTTCAGGACGCCGCGACCAGGCGATGTCCTTCACCGGCTGCGGCCCGGACCAGTACCTCGGCCAGCTCGCCGGGCGCCGACAGCATCGGCCAGTGGCCGGTCGGCAGGTCGTACAGGGTGACCTGCGGGTCCAGGAGGCGCCGGGCACGAGGGTCACCGGCCGCCACGACGGCCTCGACCAGGGCGATGCTCATCCCGTTCGCGGTGCAGAAGACACCGGACGCGGGCAGTCCCAGGGCTTTGCCCGTCAGCCGCAGCGGCTGGGTCAGGGTGCCGATGGGCTGCGGTGCGGCGAGTCGGACGAGACGTTCGAGACCCGCCTCGTCGATCCCTTCCAGGCTGCCCCACGTCATCGTGTCCGTGAGCGGCGGCGGCTCGAGCGTATGACCGTCCTCGCTGTGGGCGATGCGCCCGGTGACATGGTCGGACGCGTCGTCGGGCGCGACATCGAGCACCGATTCGCCGTCCTCGGGCATCCCGGTGTCCACGTACACGATCCGCTCGACGCGTTCGGGCCTGCGGTCCGCGGCGCCGAGCACCGGGAAGATGCCGTAGCAGTGACCGACGAGGACGAGCTTCGGGGCGTCCGCATGGTCGATCAGCTGCACCACGTCCTCGACATGGGTCTCCAAGTCGGTGGCCGGACCGGCGAGATGGCGGCGGTCCCCGTAGCCCGTGAGGGTCGCCGGATGGACCTCCGCACCCCCGCCGCGCAGCTGCGCCGCCACGTCCCGCCAGATCCAGCCGCCCGTGTAACCGCCCGAGACCAGGACGTATCCCGTCATGACCGTGCTCCTTTCCCGCGGCGCCCGGTCCGTCGGGCCGGCCGCGCTCGTCCGAACCGTAGGAACTCCACCTGGGGGAGGTTCAAGGCCGCGCGCCGAGAGAGCGCGCTGCCGTGTGGGTGCCGGACGTTGTCATAGGCGGCGGGTAGCGTCGAGCGCGACGATCTGCCCCCTGCGACGAGGAGTCCGCGATGCGGAGGATCATCCTGTCCCTGTCGGTGTCCCTCGACGGCTACTTCGAGGGGCCGGACGGAAGTCTGGACTGGCATCTGGTCGACGAGGAGCTGCACCAGCACTTCAACGACGAGCTGCGCACCATGAGCGCCTTCCTCGACGGCCGGGTCTCCCACGAGCTGATGTCCGCGTACTGGCCGACGGCCGACGCCAATCCCGAAGCGTCGCCCGCCGAGGCCGAGTTCGCGGGAATCTGGCGCGACATGCCCAAGTACGTGTTCTCGCGCACCCTCACGGAGGCCGACTGGAACACGACGATCCTGCGCGAGGTCGACCCGGACGAGATCAACGCACTCAAGGCACAGCCGGGCGGCGACATGGTCATCGGCGGCGCGACCATCGCCGACGAGTTCCGCCGCCTGGGCCTCATCGACGCCTACCGCCTCTACGTCATGCCCGTGATCCTCGGCGCCGGCCGCCCCCTGTTCCCGCCCACCGGCGTGCGCAGCGATCTGCGCCTGGTGGAGACACGGAGGTTCTCGAACGGGGTGGCGCTGCTCGGCTATGAGGCGGGGCACGCCGGGGAGTAGTCCCGGAGGCGGACGGGGGAAGAACCGCGCTCCGCCTGCGATGCGCCCGCCGCGAGCATGTCCAGCATCTCCTGGGTCGGTGTCCCCATGAAGAAGTACTGTGCGCCGTCCCGCCCCGCCTGCTGGTGTTCGGCGACAAAGCCGCGCATCTCTCGTTCGTACGCCGCGAACGCCGCCCGATGGTCGCCGCGAGCCGCCGCGAGCCGCCGCGAGCTCACCCGCGAGGAGGTAGGCGCCGATCAGCGCCTGAGAGGTGCCGCGGCCCGATGTGGGTGCCGCGCAGTAGCCGGCGTCGCCGAGCAGCGTCACGCGCCCCTTGGACCAGGTGTCCATCTCGATCTGCGCGTTGGCGTCGAAGTACAGGTCGTCGCAGGTCTCCAACTCCCGCAGCAGCCGGGGCACTTCCCACCCTTCGCCCGCGAAGCGCTCGGCAAGGATCCGCCGGTGCTCCGGGCGGTCCCGGCCGTCGTGGGCGAGCGGCTCCGAAGCGAAGTGCAGGGCGGCGCGGGCCTCGGTGTTGCCGCGGGCGCTGAAGATGTTCGCCGCCTTGCCGGGCACGCTGTACAGAAGTCCGGTGTTCTCCAGGCCCAGGTAGTTGTCCAGGCTGAAGACGGCCGAGTAGATCCCGAGGTGGCGGATGAACTGCTCCTCGGGCCCGAACACAAGACTCCGGGTCCGTGAGTGCAGCCCGTCCGCGCCCACGACGAGGTCGAACGTGCGCGGCAGACCGCGCTCGAACTCGACCCGGACACCGTCGGCTCGCTCCTCCAGGCCCGTGATGGAGTCGCCGAAGACATACTCCGTGAAGCCCCGGGTCGCCTCGTACAGCAGTCGGGTGAGATCGCCCTTGAGGATCTCGAGATCGCCCGCGTAGACGACCGCCGGCAGTGTGGCGTACGGCCGGCCGTGCTCGTCCACGAGTGTGGCGTCGCCCATCTTCGTGTCCAGGGCGCGGACTTGACCGAGCAGGCCCATGCGATCGAGCACGTCGAGGGCCTCACCGCGGAAGTCGACGGCGTATCCGCCGTCACGCAGCTGCCCGGCACGTTCGACGACGGTGGCGGTGAATCCGTGGTGGTGCAGCCAGTAGGCGAGGGCCGGGCCTGCGACGCCTGCGCCGGAGATCAGGATGTTCATGGCGGGCTCCTTCGTGTACGGGGTCTCTATGCGTACAACGTATGGAGCAAGTCTCCCTATGAACAAGGGAAGTTGAGCGCCAGGAGCCCTAGTGCACTAGCCTAGGTGTACTAGGGCGGTGAGGGCAGGTCGAGGGAGTGGGCATGGGGGAGCGGCCGCCGTATCTGCGGATCGCGGATGCCATCGAGGGGCGTATCGCGTCGGGGGAACTGCGCCCGGGGGACCGGGTACCGTCCACGCGGCAGATCTGTCTGCGCTGGGGCGTGGCGATCGCCACCGCGACCAAGGCATTGTCCGCGCTGCGGCAACGAGGGCTGGTGCGCGCGGTCCCCGGTGTCGGCACGGTGGTCGGCGACGAGGCGCCCGCACCGCTGCCCCGGCAGACAAGGCGACAGGGCCGGACCAGCCCGCCGGGGGAGGCGGACAGCGGCCCGCGGGCCGAGATCGTCGGCGCCGCGCTCAGGATCGCGGATGCGGAGGGTTTGCAGGCGCTGACGATGCGCCGGATCGCCACCGCACTCGACGTCGCGACCATGACGCTCTACCGGCACGTCCGCACCAAGGACGAGCTGATCGCCCTCATGGCCGACGCCGCCTTCGCCTCCCGACCACTGCCCCCGACGTACGAGGGCTGGCGCGAGCGGCTCGAACAGTGCGCCCGCACCCAGTGGGAGCTGTACCAGGAACACCCCTGGCTGGCCCGCGCCATGAGCATGAGCAGACCGCTTCTCGTGCCGCACGGCATGGTGCACATCGACGGGATGCTGCGCGCGCTCGACGGCCTCGGCCTCGACGACAACGCCCGGATGCACACTGCGATCACGCTGTTCGGCTACGTACGTGGCGCCGCCGCCGACCTGGAAGCGGAAGCGGCGGCGGCACGTGACACCGGACTCGACAGCGAGCAGTGGCTGCGCGACCGGGAAGCCGAACTGAGCAGGCTGCTCGCCGACGGCTCCCTGGCCGCGTTCGCCGAGCTGCGGCGCGCGCCGGGCGTCGAGATCGGGGTCGACTCACTCTTCGCGTACGGACTGGGGCGCTTCCTCGACGGGGTGGCTCAGCTGATCGAGGGCCGGCGGTGAGGTGCCTGGGTGGCGCTCAGCGCAGTGCCCTGTCCTCAATGCAGTGCCCTGCGCTCAGTGCAGCGCCTTGAGGCCGATCACACAGCCCACGATGCCGGCCAGGAACAGCAGCTTCAGGGCCGATACGGGCTCGCCGTCGAAGATCATCGCGTAGGTGACGGTGAGGACCGCGCCGATGCCGACCCAGACCGCATAGCCCGTGCCCACCGGCAACGTGCGCAGAGCGAAGGCCAGACCGGCCATGCTCGCCACGAGGCCGACGCCGAAGACGACGGTGGGAAGGACGCGGGAGAACCCCTCGGATTTACCCAGTGCGGTGGCCCAGACGGCCTCGAGCATCCCGGAAACGATCAGAACGATCCATGCCATGACGACGACTCCCTCAGCACCGTCGTCGAAAATCCGGGTACGGCGCGCCTCGTCCGGGAGCCGGTTGGGGCTCTGACCTCATGATCGCACAAACGGTCGTACGGGAGCCGGGCGGAAGCCGGTGACCTTTGCCACCAGTGCCCGGTCCGCACAAGGGGTGTCACACCGAACGAGGGGTCTCCCGTCGGACAAGGGCCTCACGCCATCGAGACGACCACCTTTCCCGCCTTGGCGCGGCCCTGCTCGGCGTACTCGAGAGCCTCGCGGGTCCGGTCGAACGGGAATACGCGGTCGACGACAGGCCGGATCTCGCCGGCGTCGATCAGCCGGGTCAGCGCGCGCAACTGGTCGCCGCTGGCCTTCATGAACAGGAAGGAGTACGTGACGCCCCGGCGCTTGGCGTGGCGCCGGATCGTGAAGCTCAGCGCGTTCATCACCTGGCGAAGGACCGGGTTGGCGCCCAGCTCGCGGGCGAACTCCGCGTCGGGAGGCCCGGCGATGCTGATGGCCTTGCCACCGGGCCGGAGGACCCGCAGGGACTTCTCGAGGGTCTCGCCGCCGAGGGTGTCGAGGACGAGGTCGTAGCCGTCCAGGAGTTCCTCGAAGTCCTGGGTGCGGTAGTCGATCACGACGTCCGCACCGAGCTCCTTGACCAGGTCCGCGTTGGCCGCGCTCGCCGTGGTGGCCACGTGAGCGCCCAGGTGCCGGGCCAGCTGGACGGCGATGGTGCCCACTCCGCCGGAGCCCGCGTGGATCAGGACCTTCTGGCCCGGCCGGACCTCACCGCGCTCGACCAGCGCCTGCCAGGCGGTGAGGGCGACCAGCGGGAGCGAGGCGGCCTGTTCCATGGTGAGACCGGCGGGCTTGGGGGCCAGGTCGTTCTCGTGGACGGCGATCAGCTCGGCGAAGGTGCCGATGCGGTCCTTGTCGGGGCGGGCGTAGACCTCGTCGCCCACCGCGAACCGGGTGACGGCCGAGCCGACTTGGACCACGACACCCGCGAGGTCGTTGCCCAGGATGAGCGGGAGGCGGTACGGCAGGATCCTCTTGAACGCGCCGTCGCGGATCTTGAAGTCCAGCGGGTTGACGCTCGCGGCGCGGATCTCGACCAGGACGTCCTCGGGGCCCGGTCGCGGATCGGGCGAGTGTGCGGCGCGTACCGCGGACCGGTCACCGTACTTCTCGATCAGGAAGGTCTTCATCGCGCACTCCGTGTCTCGTCCGTGGGCGGCGGGGGGTTCACGCCACGCTCGGCGCAGCGGCGAGCTGCTGCTTCACATACCGAGTGGTGTCGTCGGCGAGGATCTCGGGCAGACCCGCCTCGATGCCGGACAGGGCCTGGGCGGCGACATCGGCCGGGTCGGCCTTCTGGTCGGCGGGCACGGCGGCAGCCATGTCGGTGTCCATGTATCCGACGTGCAGGGCCGATACGGAGATGCCGCGGGGCGCCAGTTCCTCCCGGGTCGCGCCGGTCAGCGCCCAGGCCGCGGCCTTCGCCGCGGAGTAGGCCCCGAGGTGCGCCGGGTGCAGCCAGGACAGGACCGACAGCACGTTGAGCACGGAGCCGCCGCCGTTGGACTCGATGACCGGGGCGAACGCGCGCGTCACGGTGAGCGGGCCGAAGAAGTTCACCTCCATCTCCTGGCGCACCGCGTCCGGGCTGCCGGCGAGCAGCCGCGTCCCCGTGGAGATGCCCGCGTTGTTGACCACGAGTGTCACGTCGGAGGCGGTACGGGCCGCGGCCTCGATGGACTCCGGGTCCGTCACGTCGAGCTGCAGCGGGATGGCGCCGGGAAGGTCGACCGTCTCGGGTCGCCGGGCTGCCGCGTACACCTTGGCCCCGCGCTCCAGGAGCTGGGCGGCGAGGTGCCGTCCGAGTCCTCGGTTGGCGCCGGTGACCACTGCGACCGCGTTCTTGAGCTCCATGAGCACTCCCTGCGTGGAGGGCGGGTGACCGCCCGTTCGTCATTAGATGTCGAGCGACATCTAAACCCTACCCTAGAATAGATTCCGACCGACATCCAAATGGGAGGTGTGACCGATGGGCCGCGTATCGCAGGCGCAGGCGCAGGAGAACCGCCGGCGGGTCGTGGAGACCGCCTCCCGGCTGATCCGGGAGCAGGGGACGCATGTCAGCGTCGCCGACCTCATGAAGGCGGCCGGCCTGACCCACGGCGGTTTCTACAAGCAGTTCGCCTCGAAGGAGGAGCTCATCGGCGAGGCCGCCGCGCACGCCTTCGCCGAACTCGCCCGGCATCACACGGACGGACTCGATCGCCATCCGGGGGAGCCGGACGCCGCGCAACGTGCGGCGATCGACGCGTACCTCTCAGTCGAGCACCGCGACAGTCCGGCCGACGGCTGCCCCGTTGCCGCGCTCGCCACCGACGTCGCGCGCGAAGGCGCGGGGGACGAGGCCCGTCGCGTTTACGCCCAGGGGGTGCGCGACTTCGCGGACTGGCTCGGCACCGAGGACCAGGACGGCATCACCCGGCTGTGCACCATGTTCGGAGCGCTCGTCCTGTCCCGGGCCACCAAGGGGTCCCCGCTCTCCGAGGAGATCCTCGCTGCCGCGCGGGAAGCGCTGACGGTCACTGACTGACCTCTCGGTGCGGGGCGGCCCTTGGGTTCGGGTCGCCGGGCCGGTCAGCCCGCCTCGTCGTTGTACCGCGTCAAGTACGCGGCGAACCGCTCCAGTTCGGCCGGCTCCCAGGCGCCCAGGCGGTCGTGGAAGGCCTGGCTGCGGCGGTCCGCGGCGCGCGCGAGCACCTGCTCGCCCTGCTCGGTCAGGTGCAGCAGCTGAATGCGGTGGTCGTCCGGATCACTGCGCCGCTCGACGTGTCCGGCCCGCTCGAGGGCGGCCACCTGCCGGCTGACGGTCGACTTGTCGAGCAGGTAGTGCGCGGCGAGATCCGTTGCCCGGCAGCCGCCGCTGTCCTCGAGGTGGGCGAGCAGTGTGAACGACACCAGGGACAGCTCCGGGTGCATCCGTGCCGCCGCGGCGCGGGCGCGGCGCGCGAAGGCGGTGAGCTCGCGCTGGATGGTGGCGATCGCCGCCTCCCGTTCGCCCGCTGCGCCGGCCGTACCGCTCATGGTTGCTCCCTCTGCAAAAGTAGTTGTACAGTACATCTATCAAGTAGTTGTAAAAGGCAACTATCAGTTCTGAGGGACGCAGTCGTGAGCGGAACACACCGGCAGGATCACGGAAACACGCACACGGCCGTAGCGGCGCCCGCCTCGCGCCTGCTCGGCTCCGCGCCGCCCGGCACCCTGCGCCACGTCGTGACGCACCTGCTCACCCCGCTCCTGATGTGTCTCGGCATGGGCCTCGCCTACCTCGGCGCCTTCGCCCACCCCGAACCCCACCAGCTGCCCGTGGCGGTCGTCGGCAGCGGCGCCCAGGTCCAGGTCCTCGCCCAGGAGTTGCACGACAAGACCGGCGACGCCCTCGACGTACGCACGCTGCCGGACCGCGCGGCCGCCGAACAGGCCCTGAAGGCGCGCGACATCACCGGCGCCTATCTCCCCGGCAGCTCCACCCTGCTGGTGGCGACGGCCGGATCCGACACCAGCGCCACCGCCACGGAGCAGGTCTTCACGCCCGTCGCCGAGCAGCAGGGCGAACCCCTGCACGTGACCGACGTGGTGCCGCCCGCCTCGGGCGACCCCACCGGACAGGGCGTCTTCTTCCTGCTCGTCGCGCTGAGCATCGGCGCCTACGCCTCCGTCGCCGCGCTCGGCGCCGCCGGCGGGGCACTGCCGATGCGGATACGCGCCCTGTTCGTCGCCGGCACCTCCTTCCTCGTCAGCCTCATCGGCACCGCCTTCGCCGGCCCGGTCTTCCACCTCGTCGACGGCCACCTGTGGGGCCTGTGGGGGATGGCCTGGATGTACGCGGCCGGGATCCTGTTCCTCGGCATCGGGCTGCACACCTTCCTCAAGCGCTGGACGACGCTCGGCGTGATGGTCCTGTTCGTGATGCTCAACTTCACGAGCTCGGGCGGGATCTTCCGGCCGGAGCTGCAGAACGGCTTCTTCGGCTCACTGCATGCCTTCTGGAACGGCGCCGGCTTCATCGAGGGCGTCCGCTCCCTCGTCTACTTCGGCGGTCACGACCTGGCGCGCAGCGTGTGGACGCTGGTGATCTGGCTGGCCGCGGGATTGGCCGCGGTGACGGTCGCGGGGTTCGTCGAGCGGCGAAGGAAGGCGGCGGAGGCCGTCGAGGCGTCCCGGACTCCGCTCGCGTCCGGTCCCGCGCGGGCGCAGGACAGCGGTGAACTGGCCGCGGAGGAAGAGGAGATGGAGGAGGCGGTCGCCGTCTGAGTCGCAGGCGACCGGGCCCCGCAGGCGAGGAGGCCGTGAGCTTCGATCACCGAAGCGCACCCTCCTCGCCTGCGCGTTTTCCGTGTCCGCGTGCCCTCCCGTACGCGCATACGGAATCCGAGCGACGTTGTCAGTCCCGGATGCCAGACTGCGCGCATGACGACTGATGCCCAGGCCAAGGCCCATCTCCACCGCTATCTGCAGTCCGCCCGCGAGGCGCTGCTCTGGAAGCTCGACGGACTTTCCGAGTACGAGGTGCGCCGCCCGCTCACGCCCACGGGTACCAATCTGCTCGGCCTGGTCAAGCATGTGGCCGGTACGGAGGCGGGCTATCTGGGCGATGTGTTCGGCCGGCCGTTCCCCGAGCCGCTGCCCTGGATGACTGAGGACGCCGAGGCCAATGCCGACATGTGGGCGCGGCCCGAGGAGTCCCGCGAGGACATCGTGGGTCTCTACCACCGCGTATGGGAGCACTCCGACGCGACCGTCGAGGCCCTGGAGCTGGGTGCCACGGGTGAGGTGCCGTGGTGGCATCCGGAGCGCCGGAAGGTCACCCTCGAGCAGATCCTCATCCACATGATCGCCGAGGCCCACCGGCATGCCGGGCATGCCGACATCATCCGTGAACTGGCCGACGGCGCGGTCGGGATGAAGCAGGGCAACGAGAACCTGCCCTCGACGGACACCGATTGGTGGAAGGCGCACTACGAGCGCCTCGAGGCCGCGGCGAAGGAAGCCGACCGGAGCTGACGGGCTGCCGTGGGAGCCCCGCGCGGCTACGGTGCGGCCATGAGACGACGGCACCTGTGCGTGGCCCTTGCCGGGGTCGAGCGGATCGAGCGGTGGCGAGGTGAGTGGGACCCGGTGATGTCCGCCGCGGTCCCCGCTCATGTGACCGTGGTCTACCCGGAGGAGATCACCGACGAAGCGCTCCTGATCGAGCGCGCCGAGCAGTACTGCGCCACGTCCGGACCGTTCCGGCTCGCCCTCGGCGAAGTGCGCGCCGTGGACGACGGGCGGGACGGGGTGTTCGTCGCGGTGGACGATATGGAGGGCGGGTGGGCACGCCTGCGGGCGCAGTTGCTCGCTCCGCCGCTGCGTCCCCTCGACATGCTCGCCCACGTCACGCTCGCCCACCCCCGTACGAGCGGACGCGGCCCTCTGTGCTGGGCCGAGCTGGCCGGGCGGTATGCGGGCGACGTGGTGCGGGTGGCGGAGCTGCTGCAGACCGAGACCGTGTACTGGCAGGGGCGCCCACCGGAGTTCGTCGTGCTGCGGCGCATCGCGCTGAACGGTGGTGCGGGCGACGGCCGGTGAGGTGCCCGAGCCGCACGTCACGTACTGTCTGCCCATGCCCGCACTGCAGCGCCTGAGCCCCGCGCACGCACCGGCCCTGCTCGCCTTCGAGCAGGAGAACCGGGCGTACTTCGCCGCCATCGTGCCCGACCGGGGCGACGCCTTCTTCACCGAGTTCGACGCGCGGCTCCAGGACCGCCTGGACGAACAGGCCGCGGGGGAGTGCCACTTCCATGTGCTCGTGGACACCGAGGGCGCCATTCTCGGCCGGGTCAATCTGATCGATGTCACCGACGGCGAGGCCGAGTTGGGCTACCGCATCGCGAAGTCGGCGAGCGGGCGCGGTCTTGCCACGGCGGCGGTACGGCAGGTGTGTGCGCTCGCCGCGGAGCAGTACGGTCTGCGTGCGCTGCGCGCCGTGACCACCACCGACAACGCCGCCTCGCGCGCCGTGCTCACCCGGACAGGTTTCACCGTGACCGGCGAGATCGTCATCGCAGACGCGCCGGGCTTCGCGTACCGCAGGGAGCTCTGAGCGCACGCGCACAGCGAGGAGTCGGGCGCCCGCGCCCAACTCCCGCTGCCGCCGGGGTCCAGCACTCCGACCGCCAGAGCCGCGGCACCCACCGTCACGACCGGCGATCACGGTGACCGCCGCACCCGAGGGGCTACGTCCGCCTGAAGTTCACCGTGTGCAACGGCAAGTGCCGAGGCGAGCGCCGGCTCACCCGCTCACATGGCGAACCGGTCACCTCGCCGGCAGCTTGCACACCGCGTCGATGCCGAGCACATGGTTGAGCCGGCCGAAGGCCAGCCAGGACCCGATGCTCATGCTGAGTTCGACGATCTCCTTCTGCGAGTAGTGCGCGGTCATCCGGTCCCAGAACTCCTCGTCGAGGTTGTGGTGGTCGACCGCATAGCGTTCGGCGTACTCGGCCGCCAGGCGCGTACGGTCGTCGAACGCATCGGTCGTACGCCACTGCTCCACGGCTTCGAGGAAGGAGTCCTCGACCGTCTCCTCGCCGTCCCGTTCGGTGCGCCAGTCCATACACAGCGTGCAGCCGTTGATCTGCGCGATCCGCAGGCGCGCGGCCTCGAACTCGCGCAGCCCCAGGGTCGAGTGGGCGTATACGGACAAGGAGAACCCGGCCGCGGCCCGGCCGATGTGCGGGACCATGTCGTCCCAGACGTACCCGATCGGTTCCTGTCCCTCGGGGATATCGATGATCATGGCTGCTTCCTTCCGAGTCGGCCGACCGCGGGCCGGAGCGGGACGTCGAGTGCGTCGTAGAGTCCTGGCTGTTGCCCGGCGAGCCAGTCGATGGCGTTGACCAGGCGGCCGACCGCGGTGGCGTTGCCGCCCGCTGAACGGTTCTCGCCCTCGTCGCTCGCCTCGACCGTGACCTCGATATGCGGCTGCCCCTCGATGATCACGCGATGGGCGCCTGTGCCGTTCGCCGGCTGCGGCCAGTCGGGGGCGCACGAGGGGTGGATCCGGGTGACATGTTCGATGACCAGGCGCGGTTCACCGTCCACGATGCCCTGGACCTCGAAGCGGATCGCCCCCTGCGTACCGGCCTCGAACTCGCCCATGGACGGGGTGGTCACGGTCTCTTCGAGCGGCCGGCGCTCCATCGTCTCGCGGATGTCCTCGAGTTCGACGCCCAGCGCACGGGCGATCAGGCGCAGCTGGCCGCCCCAGATCATCGAAGGGACCGTCTCGATGAGCATGGGTGCCATGTAGTCCATGGGCTGCCCGAAGCCCACCGAGTAGCGGACGGCTTCAGGCTGTTCGTACGTGGAGTAGTCGAAGATCTCCTGACAGCGGACCGCGTCGATCCGCGAGCCGAGCCCGCTGATCAGGACCGGCAGCACATCGTTGCCCCAGCCCGGGTCGACGCCGGAGACGAAGAGCGAACCGCCGCCTTCCTCGACCGCTTCGAGCAGCGGGGCGCGCAGTTCGTCCGGGGTGTTGCGGATGTCGTAGAGGCCGTACAGCGCGCAGGTGACGACCACCGCGCCGGCCCGCAGGGCGCGGCCGATGTCCTCGAGGGCCTCGTCGGGACGCAGGTCGCCGGATGCCGCGTACACGACGGCCCGGGGTTTCCTGGCGAGGACGGCGTCGATGTCATCGGTCGCCGCGACGCCCAACCGGGTCTCGAATCCGGCGAGTTCGCCCGCATCCCGGCCCACCTTGTCCGGGGTGTGCACGATCACGTCCGTGAGCTCGAGCTCCGGGTGCGCGTCGACCGCGCGCAGGGCCAGACGGCCGACATTTCCGGTACCCCAGACAACCGTGGAAATCATGCGCGGAGGGTAGCTCTCGGTCCTTTCGGTTGGTAGAGCCTTGACCGAAGGATTTGACGGGCCGTCAGGAATTGGCGTCCGAGGCCGGTCACGGAGCACTGACCGCGCGGTCGGCAGGGCGGAAAGGGCGGATCCTGGCAGGTGTGCGCGCTGTGATGGACTGGGCCGTGCACCCGCACAGCTCAGGAGCCCCGTATGACCCTCTCGAACCGTCAGCCCGGCGTCGTCCTCACCGACCGTGTCTTCACCGTCCCGCTCGACCACGAGCGGCCGGACGGCGAGACCATCAAGGTGTACGGACGCGAGGTGGTCGCCGCGGGCAAAGCGGGCGAGAACCTGCCGTGGCTGGTGTACCTGGAGGGTGGTCCGGGATGCCAGGCCCGGCGCCTGATCGGTGCGCAGGCCTGGCTTGAAAGGGCGCTCGAGGACTTCCGGGTGCTGCTCCTCGACCAGCGCGGCACCGGCCGTTCCACACCTGCCAACCGGCAGACCCTTCCGCTGCGCGGCGGCCCGCGTGAACAGGCCGACTACCTGGCCCACTTCCGCGCCGACGCGATCGTCCGCGACTGCGAGCTGATCCGCCGCGAGCTGACCGGCGGCGCGCCCTGGACCGTGCTCGGTCAGAGCTTCGGCGGCTTCTGCGCCGTGAACTACCTGTCGACGGCGCCCGAGGGTCTCGCGGCGGTCCTCATCACCGGCGGTCTGCCCTCCCTCGGCGCGACGGCCGACGAGGTCTACCGCGCCGGCTACCCGCGCGTCGAGCGCAAGGTGGCCGCGCATTACGCCCGCTACCCGCAGGACGTGGCGCGCGCCCGGGCCATCGCCGGCCACCTGGCGGAGCAGGGTCCGGTCACGCTGAACGGCGGGTACCGCCTGAGCGTCGAGGCTTTCCAGTCCCTTGGCATCCTGCTCGGCATCGGCGACGGCAGCCACAAGCTGCACTACCTCCTGGAGAACGCCTTCGTCCGTACCCCGAACGGCCTCGCCCTGTCGGACACCTTCCAGGAAGAGGCCCAGGCCGCGCTCTCGTACGCCGCCCGCCCGCTGTACGCGGTCCTCCACGAAGCGATCTACGCCCAGCCCGGTCTTGCCACCCGCTGGGCGGCCGAGCGCGTACGCGGCGAGTTCCCGCAGTTCGACGCGGACAAGGCCCTCGCGGACGAGGCGCCGCTGCTGTTCACCGGCGAGTCCGTCCACCCGTGGATGTTCGACGCCGACCCTGCCCTCGCCCCACTGCGCGAGACGGCCGACCTGCTGGCCGCCCGCACCGACTGGCCGGGGCAGCTGTACGCCCCCGAGATCCTCGCCCGTAACGAGGTCCCCGTGGCCGCCGTGGTCTACCACGACGACATGTACGTCGACACCGCGCACTCGCTCGAGACCGCCCGCGCCGTCCGGGGCCTGCGCACCTGGGTGACGGACGAATACGAGCACGACGGCGTACGGGCGGACGGTCCGCGCGTCCTCGACCGGCTGCTCGGCCTGGTGCGCGGCGAGCTCTGACGGGCGTGGCGGGCGCGCACCGACGGGCGTGGGAGCGCTCTCGGCGGGCACCCGTGGCCGAGTCGCCGTAGCGTCGAATCGCCCTGTCGACGAATCGACCCGGAGACCGGGCCGGAAGGAGCCGTCGTGCTGCGCAGAGGACTTGTGGCGGCGCTCGCCGTCGTGGCGCTGGCCTGCACGGCCCTGGCCGTGACCGGCTCCGCCTGGTGGTGGCTGTTCGCCGGGCCCCTGCTCGGGGCCGCCGCCGTCGGCACGTACGACGTGACCCAGCGCCGCCATTCGGTCCTGCGGAACTACCCGGTCATCGGCCATCTGCGCTACCTCATGGAAATGATCAGGCCCGAGGTCCAGCAGTACTTCATCGAGCGCGACTACGACGGCCGGCCCTTCGACCGCGACACCCGCGAGACGGTCTACGAACGCGCCAAGGGCGTCTTCGGCGACGACCCCTTCGGCACCGAGCTCTCCGTGTACGAGCCGGGCTACGAGTTCTTCACCCACTCGGTGATGCCGGTGCGCGTGCCCGACGAGCCCCCGACCGTGCGCCTGGGCGAGGGCACCTGCTCACAGCCGTACGACATGGCACTGCTCAATGTGTCGGCGATGAGTTTCGGCTCGCTCTCGGCCCAGGCGATCCTCGCGCTCAACCGGGGAGCGGCCGAAGGCGGCTTCGCCCATGACACCGGAGAGGGCGGGATCTCCGAGTACCACGTGCGCCACGGCGGCGATCTCGTGTGGGAGGTCGGCACCGGCTACTTCGGCTGCCGCACGGAGGAGGGCGGGTTCGACGAGCGGAAGTTCGCGGACAAGGCCGCGCAGGACATGGTGCGCTGCGTGGCGCTGAAACTGTCCCAGGGCGCCAAGCCGGGCATGGGCGGGGTGCTGCCCGGAGCCAAGGTCAACGCCGAGATCGCGCGCGTACGCGATGTGCCCGAGGGCGTGACCGTGCACTCGCCCGGATACCACCAGGTCTTCTCCACGCCTCGCGAACTCATCCGGTTCATGGGCCGCATGCGCGAGCTCGCGGACGGCAAACCGGCCGGATTCAAGCTCTGCGTGGGCAGCAGGCGCGATGTCCTCGCGATCTGCAAAGCCATGCTGGAAGAACGGATGTGGCCGGACTTCATCGTGGTCGACGGCGCGGAAGGCGGCACCGGGGCGGCACCGATGGAGTTCGTCGACCACGTCGGCACCCCGCTCACCGAGGGCCTGAACATCGTGCACAACGCGCTCGTCGGCACCGGCCTGCGCGAGCACGTACGGATCGGCGCCAGCGGCAAGGTCGCCACCGGCGCCGACATCGTCAAGCGACTGATCCAGGGCGCCGACTACACCAACTCGGCGCGCGCGATGATGTTCGCGGTCGGCTGCATCCAGTCCCAGCGCTGCCACACCAACACCTGCCCGGTCGGAGTCGCCACACAGGACCCCGGGCGCGCGCAGGCACTCGACGTCGAGGACAAGTACCGGCGCGTGTACCGCTTCCAGCGGGCCACCGTGAACAGCGCGCTGCAGATCATGGCCTCGATGGGGGTCGACGATCCGTCCCTGCTGCGCCCGCACATGCTGCGCCGTCGGCTCTCCTACGAGCAGGTGACCTCGTACGCCGACCTCTTCACCTGGCTGGAGCCCGGGGCTCTGCTGGGCGGCAAGGGCCTGCCGGACGAATGGGCGCGGGCGTGGGACCAGGCGGACCCGGACAAGTTCGCGCCCTGAGCGCCTCTTCCAGGGTCCGCTGTCCTGGAGTACTACGCCCCGCGGCCCTCGACACAGAAGCGATTGCCCTCGGAGTCGGCCAGCACCACATACGGTTTGGCGCCGGGCTCCGGATCCTTGGGGTAGTACGGCCAGTCGACCCGCTCGGCGCCGAGGGCGACCAGCCGCTCCACCTCCTCGTCCAAGTCCCTTGTCCCCGCGTCGAGATCGAGGTGGACCCGGGGGAACTCCTCGGCGGGCGTGGCGCTCACGTCCAGCGCGATCGCCATCCCGCTCTCCCCAGTGGGAGGTTCGAGGACGATCCAGTCGTCGCCCTCGAACCGCGGCGCCCGGCGTACGTACCCGAGCGCCCGCTCCCAGAACGCGGCCGCCCGTTTGTCGTCCTGCACGCCGAGGGACAGCTGACTGATACGGGTCATGCAGTCAGCGTGGGCCTGCGGAACAGCCCCGTCCACAGGAAGTCCTCGCCGAAGTACGGCGATTCGGGCGCCTGCGCCCGCATGAGGCGCAGCTCGACCTCCTCGTAGCCGGAGAAGATGGTCCGCAGGGAGCCGTCCGTGTACGCGAGACCGCCGTGCAGGGACCGGTCGCGGTACAGGTCGGCGTCGGGGAGCTCGCAGCCCATGCCGCCGGAGGCGAAGCAGGTGAGCGCGAAGTGCCCGCCCGGTGCGAGCAGTCGGCCGAGGAGCGCGAGATAGGTGACGCGGCGGTGCGGCGGCAGATGGTGGAAGCAGCCCGAGTCGTAGATCAGGTCGAACGGTTCCCGGCCGGCGAGCACAGGACCGAAGATGTCCCCGAGGTGGAAGCGTGCCTCTGCTCCCGACTCACGGGCCCGCTCACGCGCCCAGTCGAGCGCGGCCGGCGACAGGTCGACTCCGTCCACCTCGAAACCCTGCGACGCGAGATACAGGGCGTTGCGGCCGGGACCGCAGCCGAGTTCGAGCACACGGCCCGGCTTGAGCAGTCCGTTCTCGACGTGCCCGGCGAGGTTTTCATCCGGTTTGGGCACGAAGAACGGAACCGGCCTGGACCGGTCCGCGTAGAAGCCGTCCCACCAGGCCGCTCCCTCGTCGGTCCAACGGTCGGCGCCGTCGGAGAACAGTCCGTCGAGCATCGTCATGACGTCATCCACGGTGCGTATGTCGCGGGTCATTCCCACCCCTTCGTCAGTGCCTCGATTCTAGTGCCCTATGCGGGAAAAGCCCAGGTCAGAGGTGGTTGGGGGGAGTGCCGGACAGGGCGTGGAGGGCCCATGCGACGGTCGTCCGGCCGACCCCTTCAGGGCCCCCTGGGGCAGGCGCCCAGGGGGCCTTGGGGGGCCGTTACGGGGGTCCTGAGTGATCACCTGGCGAGGGTTTCTCGACCGGCTTCTCAGCTCTTGAGGAGCCCCCGCTCGGGGTGGGCGGTGAGCCCGCCCTGGTACAGCGTCGGCGAACAACCCGCCCCGTTGGGCTGCGACTTGCGCAGCTTCACCTCGGCCTGCTCGTCGTAGAGTTCACGGCCGCCCGAAGAGATCGTGAACCGCACCGGGACCGTCGCCTCGCCGATGTTCTCGTCGAGCTGCGCGAAGACCCTTGCCATGGCGCCGCCGTCACGTTTGGTGATGCTGCCCTCTTTGCAGAATCCGTCGGCGCACAGCCGCAGCAGGATCGGGGCGCCGGCATCACGAACCTGTCCGGTGAAGTCCGCCGCATCGAACTGCACGGTGACCCCCGAGTCGCCGCCGATCAAGGTGCAGGGGCGCCCGCCGCTCCCGGGGCCGAAACCACAGCCCGCGATCACCAGCGCCGGCAGCGCGAGCAGCACTCTCCACGGCTTCACGGCATCCCCCGAGGTCGGCTGCGCCCACCGTACGGCCTCTGTACAGGCCTCGACGGCTGCGGGCAGCATTCCTCCTCACGGTGTGCGGCGCGCATGCCGCGGACGAAGGGGCACACCGTGGAAGACGCCGTCACCGGCGCAAGCACCGAACTCACCCGCACCGTCGACCTGCCGCAGGAGCGGCTGTGGGAACTGATCACCGACGTCACCCGCTTCGGCGAGTGGAGCCCTGAGTGCATCTACGGCGCCTGGCTCGACACCGCGTCACCCGGCCCCCGCGCGGGGGCCCGCTTCGAGGGGCGCAGCCGCTATCCGGACGGGTTCGTCAGCAAGGTCGTCTGCCAGGTCACCGCGGTGCAGGCGCCGGAAGTCTTCGCATGGATCGTCCTCGACGACGCCGAGGACCCCGAACGCCCCGGTTCTCTTTGGCGGTACGAGCTCACGCCGGCCGGAACGCCGGGCCACACCCGGCTGTTGCACAGCTTCGAGCACGGCCCCGGCATCACCGGCACACGTCTCGCCGCGGAACGCGATCCCTCGTCCCTGCCCCAGCGACTGCAGGCGATGAACGACAACATGGCCGCGACGATCGAGGCGATGGTGCGGTACGCGCACGCCAAGGGCTGAGGTTCAGTCGGGGACGCCGCTGTGGTGCAGCACGAGGTGGGGGACGATTCCTGTGCCGTAGCCGAGGGCGACCAGGGTGAGCAGGGTTTCGTGGCCGTCGGCCTCGGCGGCGATGTGCGGATGGATACCCAGGCTTCGAAACCAATGGTCGGCGGCGCTGCGGACGAGACCTTCCGCAACACCGCGGTGCGTAGGTTGGTGTTGACCGTCTGGGGGTCGGCGAAGGCAGCCACCTGGTCGACCTGGCGTGCGGCACCGGCTCACTGGCCGTCCAAGCCGCACGGCGCGGTGCCGTCGCCCACGGGGTGGACGTCTCCGAGGAGATGCTCGCCTTCGCTCAGGTGCGGGCCGAGCGGTTCGGTGTCGGCCCGCACCGGCACCGCGCCGGCTTCCTGGACTACAACCACAGCGGCCCACTCGCTGATGTGGTCACCACGAAGTCGGCCCTGCACCAGCTCCAGGACCTCTGGAAACAGCAAGCGCTGCTCAACGCCGCCGGGATGCTCCGTCCCGGCGGCACCTTCTACCTGTGGGATGTGATTCTCGGCTTCGAGCCGACCGGCGCGGACAGGCACCTGCAGCAGTGGATCGACACCGCAGGTCGCCCCGAGGGTGAGGGCTTCACCAGGGCGGACTTCGAGGCCCATGTCCGAGACGAGTTCTCCACCTACGACTGGATCATCGAGGGGATGTTGCGGCGAGCCGGATTCGACATCGTCTCCCGTGCCTTTCCCAGCCCCACTCATGCAGAGTTCTGCTGCCGCCGCACGTAGACGCTCGGGCTTCGGATTGCTGGGGCAGCCCGTTCGTAATCGCGCGCGGGCGATCTGCGCGATCCGTCCCTTGGCCTGGGTGACGAGCTGTTCGTGACGCTGCCGGGTGACGTTCCCGATCCGGTCGGCTCCGTCGGTCATGATGGCCACCGTCCTCGCCGGGGCCGGCCCAGCCACCACACGGCCAGGGATCAAAGGAACCTACTCAGGGCGCGGAGCGGTCCGGATGCCGTGCGAGTTCCATGAGCAGCGCTTCGCAGAAGACCTTGAGGTCATCCGGCTTACGGCTGGTGATCAGCGCCCCGGGCGCCGCCTCGCAGACCTTGACCGGGGCGTCCTGCCAATTCCCGCCGGCGTTGCGGATGTCCGTGCGCAGACTCGGCCAGGACGTGAGCGTACGGGCCCTGACCGCGTCCGCCTCGACGAGCAGCCAGGGTGCGTGACAGATCGCCGCGACCGGTCGGCCGAGGCGGAAGAAGCCCTGGACGAACGCGACGGCGCGTGCGTCGAGCCGTAGGAAATCGGGGTTGGCGACCCCGCCGGGCAGCACCAGCGCGGCGAAGTCACCGGGCTCGCTGTCGGCGAGCGTCTCGTCGACGGGGAACGTGTCCCCCTTGTCGAGGTGCTGGAAGGCCTGGATGCTTCCGGGCTCGGTGCTGACGAGCACCGGAGTGTGTCCGGCGTGCTCCAAGGCCTGCCAGGGCTCGGTCAGTTCGCTCTGCTCCACGCCTTCGGGGGCGACCAGGAAGGCGACGCGCATGAGGATGCTCCGTTCAAAAGGGGTGACAAATGGGGCGGCAAAAGGGGTTCCATTGCGGGGAGTTGCAGGTACGGGCGGCGGCGCACACCCGGCGCCACCGCCCGTGGATCAGGAGCCGTCACCTACCAGCGGTACCAGCGGGCCCTGCGGCCGCCTCCGGTGGCGGGGGAGCGGGCCATGAAGCCCACCAGCCACAGCACGATCACGACCAGCGCGAGGATCCATAGCGCCTTGACGGCGAAGCCCACCCCGAACAGGACCAGGGCGAGCAGCAGCACCAGAAGAAGGGGAACCATGTCATCAACCTCCAGCACACCGAGTACCCCTACCAGGCAGCCTCACGCACGGTGATCCGCAGGGGTCACTTTCCGCGGCCGCTCACGTAGTCACGTATCCGGTCGACGAGACCGACGCCGGGAGCCAGGAGTGTGTTCGCGGGAGGGGTGCTGGGCGCGGACGGGTGCGGCCGCGTCGGCGCCAGCTTCTTGGCCGTACGCACCTTCTCGCCGAGCTCGTGCAGGGTGTGCGGGCTGCAGCTGGTGGCGAGCTGCGCGAACAGGTTCTGCTCCTCGTCCGCGACGTGTTCGCCGACCTCGGCCTGCAGCCGCGCGACGAGGGCGTCAAAGCGGGGGTCGTCGGCCTGGCACTGCTCGAGGTCCTTGAGCAGGTTCTCCACCCGGGAGTGGTCGGCGAGCTCCTTGTCGGCGAGGGCGTCCCCGCCGGACACATGCTCACGGACCGCCGGGTACAGCTGCTGCTCCTCCGCCACCGAGTGACGGACCAGCTCGATCGTGACCTCGTCCACGAGCTGCTTTCGCTCGGAGTCGCCGGGCGGAAGCTTGCCGATCCGGGCGAACAGCTCCTCCACTTCCCGGTGGTCCGTGGTCAGTTCCTGGATGATGTTCCCCTCGTGGGGCATGGTGAGCCGCCTTTCCTCGTCCATGCGGTCGTTGCGGGCGGGTGCCCCCTGCGGGCCGGCCCATAACCATGGTTGAGCGCACGTCGCGTGTGGTGCATCACCGTCGTTCCCCGGAACCTGCGCCGTCGGTCTTCGCTCTTGCAGGCGGAACCGCTGCCGGTGGAACGCCTGCCGTCCGGCGGTCCCTGAGGCACGGATCCGCTCACGAGGAGCACGTACGCGCATGCACATGAAGAAGAAGTGGCCCCGGCTCCTGCTGCCCCTGGCCTTCACTGCCGTGGTGGCGCTGGTCGCGGTCTCCGTGTCGGCCTTCAGCTCGTCGATGTCGACGATCTCACCGCGCGCGGCCCGTGAGCGGGCCCTGGCGGACGGCGACAAGGCGCAGGGCACGGTGGACTGCCGCAAGGCGAAGTGCATCGCGCTGACCTTCGACGGCAACCCCGGTGAGCCGACCGACAAGTTGCTCGACCTTCTCGGGCAGTACAAGGCGCCGTCGACCTTCTTCCTGGAGGGCCGGCGTATCGACCAGTACCCGGAGGTGGTGCGGCGTATCGCGGCCGAAGGGCACGAGATCGGCAACCACACCTGGACCCATCCGCGCCTGACGGATATCTCCGATGAGCAGATCCGCGAGGAGATCGGGCGCACCGACAAGGCCATCAGGGACATCACCGGCAGTGCGCCGACACTGATGCGGCCGCCGGAGGGCCGCACCGACCGGCGCGTCTCCAAGGTCCTGGAAGAGCTGGGCCAGGCCCAGGTGCTGTGGACGGTGACCGCGAAGGACTACCTGACGACCGACTCGGCGCTGATCACCCAGCGGGTCCTCGACGGCGCGGACCGGGACGGCATCATCCTGCTCCACCCGCTGCGCAAGGGGACCGTGCCGGCGATGCCGGCCATCCTCGAGAAGCTGACGGAGCAGGGCTACACGTTCGTCACCGTCTCCCAGCTGCTGCACCCGGCCACCGCCGAGCCCGGTCAGATCTACCGCTGACCTGCCCGTGGCGCGGCGTCGGCGCCGGTCTCAGCGCGCCCGTACGGCGTCCAGCTCGGCCACCGAGGCGTACGTGTTCTGCGGCCCGTGTTCGCTGAGCACTCGCAGTGCGACATGGCGCGCGGAGGTCGCCTCGAACGGTGCCACGAACTCCGTACGGTCCGCGGGGAAGGCACCCTCGGCGACGGCCCTCCAGTTCTTCCCGTTCTGGGAGACCAGCACTTCGAACTCCTTGACCATGCCGTTGATCCCGCCGTCCTGGCGCGGCATGTAGCGGATCCCCGCGATACGCCGCTCGCCGCCGAGGTCGACGGAGAGCTGCTGAGGGAGCGTGGCGTCGTAGGAGCTGTGCCAGTGCGTGTACGGGTCGTTGTCCACGGCCCGCTCCGCGCCGGCCTGTTCCTGCGCGGTCTCGGCGCTCGTGGCGCTCGCGCTCCAGCCGTCCTGGCTCAACAGCCCCGGATTCGCGCCGATCTGGGACTCCAGGTCCGCCGGATCCGCGGTGGCCACCTGCGGTGCGTCGCCCACCTGGTCGTAGCGGTCGAGGAAGGGCCGTACGTCCGATCCGGCGGGCTTGGCCCACGTACGGTCGGCGACGACGGCCACCGGACGGCGGCCGAAGTAGTCGACCCAGCCGATGGGCAGCGTCTGGGTGCGGTCCGACCAGCGCGCCACGCGGTAGCCGAGAATGCCCGGTTGGGCGGTGAAGGCGTAGTCCTTGTACGTCTTGCGGATGTCGAAGAAGCCGTACTTCCCGGGCGTCGCCCCGAAACCGGGGCTCACGTACAGCGGGCCGTCCTGCACACCGATCACCTGATAGCCGTCACTCGCCCGCCCTTCGGGTGGGGAGAGCCATTCGTTGACGACGATGCGCCGGTCCGGGTCGATGCTGGTGGTCTGCTGGTAGTCCCACCACTGCCAGACCTGCGTGGTCTTGCCGTGCGAACGCACCGCCGCGTCGAGGTCGTTGATGAACTCCACGAGGACATCCCCCGTGTACGGGTAGCCCTTCTCCTTCTGGTACGCGACGAGTTCGGGGCAGTTCTTCTGCGCATCGCCCAGCGGAATCTCATCGGTGCCGATGTGCAGGTAGGGGCCGCGGAAGATGCCGGCGACCTCGGAGATCAGGTCGCGGGCGAAGGCGCGGGTGGCGGGCTTGGTGTAGTCGAGCGTCCAGTGACCCCGGTCCGAGCCCTCCCACTGGCTGTTCGGGCGGGCCAGGCTCTCGCAGGTGAAGGCCAGGTCCGGGCGGGCGTCACCGATGGCCACCGCGTGCCCGGGCAGGTCTATCTCGGGGACGATGGTGACGCCGTAGCGGGCCGCGTAGGCGTCGAGGTCTCTCAACTCGGCCTTGGTGTAGTGCTGTTCGGCGACGATCTCCGGGTGCTTCTCGCTCTCGATGCGGTAGCCGTTCCAGTCCGTGAGGTGCAGATGGAAGGTGTTGAGCTTGTACCAGGCCATCTGCCGGATCTGCTGCTTCAGGTAGGGCACGGGGAAGTGCTTGCGGCCGACGTCGAGCATCTGCCCGCGGGAAGGCTGTGTCGGCCAGTCAGTCGCCGTGCCCCGCGCGACGGTGTGCGGCGCCGCGGAAGTGCGCAGCGCCTGGAGCAGGGTGCGGGTGCCGTACAGCACGCCCTGTGTGTCCACGGCCTCGACGGTGGCCGTCCTGTCGAGGCCGAGCCGGTAGCCCTCGGCGGCGTCCACCCCGGCCGGCCTGCCGAGAACCAAGGCGATATCACCGGTGCGCGGGACGCCGGTGACGACCTGCGGGCGGATGGCCTCCTGTTGCGCGAGTTCGGTGGCGAGCATCCGGGCGGTCGGCCCGAGCCGGCGCGCGTCCTTGGGCGCGAGCACGATCCGGGAGTCGTCCGTGAGGTGCCAACGGCCGCTGAGTCCCTCCCAGTTGCGGATCTCGGGCACCGTGACCGGAGCCGGATTCGGCTCGGCGCGGCCGGCACCGAAGGAGGTTCCGCTCAGGGAGAGGGAGAGCAGGGCAGTGGCGCACAGGGCTATCAGGGGAGTGGCGCGATGCATGAACGGGGCCTCCTGGGGGCAGGGGTCTGGTCGGTCGGGCGAGGTCTCGGACCGGTCAGGTGTGGAAGCGCTTCAGCGATTGGACCGTAGAGAGTCTGCCAACCACAGGTCAAGCGGTGTGCGAGCCCAGTCTGAAAACTCAACTGGCCATGCAGGTAGGCGAGATGAGAGGTCAGGCGGCACATTGGGGGTGGCACTGGAAGCGCTCCAAAACGGCCCGTTGTATCGATGGCTGATGCTCGAGCGGTCCTGGGGACTCCTGCGGAATTCGATCCTGGGAGTTCCCGCGGAATTCGATCCTGGGAGTTCCCGCGGAGTCTCGACCCTGGGAGTACCCACGGAGTTCACGGCCCCAGGGGCTCCTGGCGTCGGGCGCTGACGGCGGGCACCGGCAAGCAGCGCCCGCCCGCGGTCACTTCCCTCCGTGCCCCTCGGCGAACCGGGGCCGCACCGACTCCCGTACGACGACGTGGGTGCCGAGCACCACGTGCTGCTCGTCGGCGGTGTCGTCGTCCCGGTGCAGTGCGCGCTGCACCGCCGTACGCCCCAGCTCGTTGAGCGGAACGTGCACCGTGGTCAGCTTCGGGGTCAGGTCGACGCTCTGGGCGATGTCGTCGAAACCGGCCACCGAGATCTGCGCGGGTACGTCGATGCCGCGCTCGCGCAGCGCGGCCATCGCCCCGGCCGCCACCAGGTCGTCACAGGCGAACACCGCGGTGAAGTCGAGCCGTCCCTCGTCGACGAGGCGTCCCATCGTCTTGTGGCCGAACGCGCGTGTGGACCTGCCGTGCACGACCAGCTCCGGATCGTCGGCCACACCGAAACCGGCCAGCGCCTTGCGGTAACCCTCGACGCGGGCACTGGTCGTGGTGGACCCGGGGGTGCCGCCGAGGAACAGCACCCGGCGGTGCCCCATGGACAGCAGATGGCTGACGATCGCGAGGGCCCCGCCCACCGCGTCGTACTCGACCACCGTCGCGGGCACGTCCGGTCCGGGCGAGGGCCGGGCGACGAGCACCAGGCGGGCCCCCGCGGCATCAAGTGACGCCGCCAGGCGGCCGATGCGCTTGCGGTACTCCGCGTCGTCCCGGTCTATGCCGCCGACGAGGACCACGATCTCCGCGTTCTGCTCGCGCAGTAGCGCGAGCATGGCGCGTTCCCGCTCGGGGTTGTTCTGCGTGGTGCACACGATGCACATCCGCCCCTCACCGGCGGCCTGTTGCTCGATGCCGTCCACGATGAGGTTGTAGAAGGGCGAGGTGACATCGGAGATGAGGACGGCGACCGTACGCGACGAGGCGCCGGCGAGCACGCGAGCGTGCACGTTCGCCACATAGTCCAGCGCGCGCACCGCCTTCTCCACCTTGGCCCGCGTCGCCTCTGGCACCGTGTAACGCCCGCTCAGCACGCGCGAGACCGTCGCAGGCGACACCCCGGCCCGCTCGGCCACGTCGCCGAGGGTCACGGCCCGCCGCGCTCCCGTGCCCGTCCTCTGCTCCATCCGCTTGCTCGTCACCGGCCCACCCTATCAATGTAAGCGCTTTCGAAGGTTTCGGATTCCGGTGCTGTACCTCGGCGTGCACATGCGCCTTCAGCTGCGGCGAGGCGCCTTGGCGAGACGAACGGCGGGGGAGGGGCGACGCCGCACAGCGAGAACAGCCGTGCTCGGGCCGCTACTTGAGCGCCCCGCCGGTGAGCCCGGACTGGATCTGGCGCTGGAAGACGACATAGACGATCAGCACCGGGACGATCGAGATGGACAGGGCGGCGAACAGGCCGCCCCAGTCGGCCTGGTAGCCGGCCGAGGTGGAGATGTTGGAGACGCCTTGCGTGAGGACCCACTTGTCCTCGGCGTCACCCGGCAACAGCATCAGCGGCAGCAGGTACTGGTTCCACTGGCCCAGGAAGTTGAAGATCGTCAGGCTGACGAGGGCCGGCTTGGCCATCGGCAGCATGATCTGGAAGAACGTCCGGGTGTGCGAGGCGCCGTCCATGAACGCCGCTTCGGCGATGGAGGTGGGCAGCGTCTTGAAGAACGCGCAGAGGAAGAACACGGTGAACGGCAGGCTGTAGGCCGCGTACACCAGGATCAGACCGGTGTGGGTGCCGAGCAGGCCGAGGTTCTTGACCACGAAGAACAGCGGAACCAGCGCCAGGAACGTCGGGAAGACGAGCCCGGAGACGAACAGGTAGTAGAGGAAGCGGTTGCCCCGGAAGCTGTAGCGCGCCAGAACGTACGCCGCCATCGCGCCGAGCAGCATCGTGAGGAACACACCGCCGCAGACCACGATGACGCTGTTGAGCATGTAGCGGCCGATGTGCGCCTGGGTCCATGCCTGGGACCAGTTCTCCCAACGCAGGGCGCTCGGCAGGGACCAGGGGGCGTCGAACAGGTCGGTGGTGTTCTTGAAGGAACCGAGGAACGTGAACAGGATCGGGACGATGACCGCCACGGCCCAGAGGGCGAGGGTGAGATGGGCCAGACCGGCCAGGAACCTGATGTCGCGTTTCCTGCGGGCTGCCGGAACGGATTTCGCCGGGCCGGGCTCAGAGGCCGGGGCCGGGCGGGACGGGGCGTGCGTGGGTGTCGCCATGGTGAGGTTCTCCGGGGGCACGTCAGTACTCGATGTCTTCGCGCTTGGTGACGCGCATGGTCAGGGCGGCGAAGGTCATGACGATGAAGAAGAGCACCACGCCCAGAGCGGAGGCGTAGCCGAACTGGTAGTACTCGAAGGCGTTCTCCCACACCTGGAGGCCGATCACGGAGGTGGCGCCGTCAGGGCCGCCGTGCTCCATGGCCAGGACTTTGATCAGGGCGAAGTAGTCGAGCGCGGCGATGCCCAGATACACCCAGGCGACCTGCAGTGTGTTGCGGAGCAGGGGCACCGTGATGCTGAGGAAGACCCGCATCCGGCCGGCTCCGTCGATCGCGGCCGCCTCGTACAACTCCTTGGGTATGGAGGCCATGCCCGCCGAGAACAGCACGACGTAGAAGCCGACGCCGGACCAGATCATCACCGCCATGATCGCCCAGAGGGCGAGCGAGGGTTCGGTGAGGAAGCCGACCGGCGAGATGCCGACCTTGCCGAGCAGGGAGTTGAGCGCACCCGCTTCGTCGGGTCGGTACACGGCCTGGAAGAGGACGCCGATCACCACGACGGAGAGCACCTGGGGGAAGAAGAAGACCACTCGGTAGAAGCCGGAGCCGGGCAGACCGCGGACGGTTCCGGCGCGGCTGCGGCCGCCGGCGACATTGAGCAGGAACGAGAACGTGAGCGCGATGGCGATGGTGGCCAGCGGCACGGCAAGAAGCAGCAGACCGTGGTTGCGGATCGCCTTCCAGAACAGGTCGTCCCGGAAGATCTTGGCGAAGTTGCCCAGGCCCACGAAGTTCGCCTGCGCGGAGACCCCTCGCCAGTCGGTGAGGGCGATGTAGAACGCCTGGGCGTAGGGCCCGATCACGAAGACCAGGTAGAGGATCACCGGAGCTGCCAGGAACCCGGTGATGAAGGGTGTCTTGCCGTGCCGCATGGTGTCCGGGCTCCGATCAGCGCTTGAACTTCTTGATCGACGAGTCCTTCTTGACGTCGTCGGCCTTCTTCTGGACCCGGTCGATGAACTGCTTGGGCTTGGCTCGACCGGACAGCAGCGCCGTCAGCGCATCGTCGAGCTCATCGGCGAGCGGCTTGTACCAGGACCCGAACTGGAAGGTGAAGATCTCGGAGGCGCCGGCGATCGCTTTCGCGGCACTCTGTGCGCCGGGCGGGAGCTCGAGCCCCGTGCCGGCGCCCTTGAGGGACGTGGTGGTGTTGGTGAGCTTGGTGAAGCCGGCGGCACCCTCCTTGGAGAACATCCGGCGCAGGTACTCGAAGCCTGCCGCCGGGTTCTTCGCCTTCGCCGGAATGATGAAGGGCTCGCCGGCGGCGCCGCGGTAGGAGTTCACCTTCAGCTTGTCGTCGCCGGTCAGGCTCGGGACGGGCATCATGGCGTAGCGGAATATGTCTGGAATGTCCTTCTTCATCTCGTTCTCGAGATAGTCGGCGCACGGGTAGAAGGCGAGCTTGCCCTGGAGCTGACGCAGCTGGACCACGGTGTGCTCCTGGCCCAGGTAGCTCGTGTCGAAGTACTTGGCCGCGTACTCGGCCCACAGCGTCAGGCCCTCTTCGACGGCAGGTGCACGCCAGGCGCCCGCCTCGAGGTTGTCGATGTTCTTCATGACGTCGAGCCCGCCGGCCTTGGTGATCGAGGTCATGATCGCGGATCTGATGTAGGAGATCGCGTTCTTTCCGCCGACACCGATCGGGTCGATACCGGCTTCCTTGAGCTCCTTGCTCACTGCCAGGAACTCGTCCCAAGTCGACGGGGCCTCCCAGCCCTTGGACTCGAAGAGGGCGGCGTCGTACCAAAGGCCCTCGACGGACTGCGTGTACCCCAGCGCGTACGGCGTGCCGTTGAAGGAGCCGGTCTCCACGGTGCCAGGAACCAAGGTGTCGCGGACCTTCTTGGACGGGTCGTCCACCGACGGGGCATCGAGCAGCGGCGTCAGATCGGTCACCTGGTTGTCGGCGATCAGCGCGCCGATGTCCAATCCCTTGCCACTGTTGTCGACCACGTCCGGGGGGTTGCCGCCCACGAAGCGCGGCTGGAGGGTCTGCTCGATGCTCGGCGTCGAGGACATCTTCACGGTGGCTTTCGGGAACGCCTTCTCGAACAGCGGCTTGTGCACGTCGGTCGCGTACGCGTCGCCGAACCCGCCCTTGAAGATGACGACTTCCAGCTCGCCCTCGTTGGCGACGCCGAAGGGGTTCTTCTTCGTCTTGGCGCCGGTCTTGGCCTTGTCGACCGGGTCCGTGTCCCCGCCCATGGCGCACCCGGAGAGCGTGCCCGTCGCGGGGAGGGCGACGGCGGCCGCCCCGGCCCATCGGAGCACCTGACGCCGGGAGGCTGGTATCGGCCATTTGTTCCTGGACATGTGTCTCCTCCGAGGTGGTCGCGAGCGGGCTCCGTCGCCAACTGAGAGCGGACGTTAGAGCGCTTCCAAAGACCCGTCAACAGTTTTCGCCCCGTGGGAACTAGGCGCTGACGGGCCACAGTTGAAGGACTGGTGCGATCCAGGGGAAGAACCTTGACCTGACGCAGGAAGCCGCTCTACGGTCCGTTTGGAAAGCGCTTCCATTACTTTCTTGGCCCTTCCTCGCTCGCGTCGCAAGGAGTCACCATCCGTGCCAGATCAGATCGCGCAGCGTCCGGAGCCCGTGGGGTCGTCCGCCGAAGGCCCCCGTCTTCGACGTACTCACCGACCGCGAGCGCTCATCGCGATGCTGCCGGAAGTCGCCGAGCAGGTGTTTCCACCGGATCTCCGGGCGAGGCTGGACTCGTTGCTCGACCTGCGGCCCGGACCTGTGGTGACCGACTACGCCACCCCGGAAGCCGTGGCGGCATTGAACCGGGCCGAGGTGCTGATCACCGGCTGGGGCTGCCCTCCGCTCGACGAACGGACGTTGGACGCCGCCCCACGTCTGCGGGCGGTGATTCACGCCGCGGGCAGTGTGCGGGAGGCGGAGATCTCGCGCGCGGCATGGCAGCGCGGAATCACCGTGTCCTCCGCCGCCTTGGCCAACGCGTGGCCGGTCGCGCAGTTCACCGTCTCGGTCATCCTGCTCGCCCACAAGCGCGCTTTCGCCCTGGCGTCGAGCTATCGCCGCGACGGCTTCCGCGCCTACCCGACCAGCGGTGACACCGGGAACACCGGGCGCACCGTCGGGGTGGTCGGCGCCTCACGCATCGGTCGCATGGTCATCGACCTGCTGCGGGCCCACGCCTTCCGCGTCCTGGTCGCCGACCCGTATCTGCGGCCGTCCGAAGCCGCCGGACTCGGCGCCGAACTCGTCGATCTGGACGACCTGTTGACCGGCTCCGACACCGTCACCCTGCATGCGCCCCTGCTGCCCGCGACCCATCACCTGATCGACGACCGGCGACTCGGACTGCTGCGTGACGGTGCCGTACTCGTCAACACCGCCCGCGGCGCGATCGTCGACACCGACGCGCTCCTGAAGCACTGCGGAACCGGTCGTATCGACGCGGTACTCGATGTCGTCGAACCCGAGCCGCTGCCGCCCGGACACCCGCTGTTCTCGCTGCCCAACGTGTTCATCACCCCGCACATCGCCGGCGCCCTGGGCCGGGAGATCCGGCTCCTGGGCGAGTTCGCGGTGCGGGAGACCGAGCGGTGGCTCGACGGCGCCCCGCTCGCGGGGCGGGTGGATGCCGAAGACCTCGCGCGCATCGCCTGACACCCGCGACGCCGCTGCCCGCCTTCCCGTACTGCGAAGTACTACGACGTACCAGGACTTGAGGATCACCATGACCGAGGCAACCGCATGGCGCTGGGAGCAGAGCCGTTTCGGTGGCGGCGGGTACATCACCGGGCTCGCGCTCGACCCGTTCGACCCGCAGCGGCTGTACGCGCGCTGCGATGTGGCCGGCGCGTTCGTCTCGGAGGACGGGGGCGCCCGCTGGCACGCACGCAACGCCGGCCTCTCCGAGGTGCACGAGCACATGGTCGCGGCGCTCGTGCCGTCCCCGCACACCCCGGGCCTCGTGCTCCGCTGCTCAGGTGACGCACGCGGCGGTCGTACGTACGGATCGATCCACCGCTCCACCGACCACGGAGCGAGCTGGACCGAGGTCAGCCGCGCGGTCGACTTCTACGGCAACGGTCCCACCCGGATGTTCGGCGAGGTGTGCGCCTTCGACCCGTACGACGCGGACCGTGTCCTCGTCGGCGGCTACCGTGCCGGGCTCTGGTCGAGCGACGACGGCGGACTGACCTGGACCTACCGCGCGCTCGGCGGGGAACGGATCGGCTGCGTAGTCCCTCACCCGACGGTCCCCGGACTCGTCTACGCGGGCACCATCGGCGACGAGGGAATCAGCGGTCTGTGGGCGATGGGTGACGGCCCGCTGGCCGATGTGATCCTCGAGCACGGCGACGTCCCGCGGGGCAGGCATGGATCGCTGTACGTCTCGCGGGACGGCGGCCTCACCTGGACTCTGCGCTGCCGTATGGACGACTGGTCCATCGGCGGGCTCGCGCTCGACCCGGACGATCCCGACCTGCTGCTTGCCGCCACCCGCCGCGGCGTCTTCCGCTCGTGCGACGCCGGCGCTTCCTTCTCGCTCTGCGAGGCCGGACTCGAGACCGGGAAGCAGTACGACTTCGTGCGACGCGATCCGCATCGCCCGGGCCGCTATCTGGCGGCCCCGCACTTCGGCGAGATCGACATTCCGATGTACGAGACGCTCGACTCGGGCCTTTCCTGGCAGCCGCTCAAGAAGGCGTACGAGCCCGGCGACCTGACCGACTACCCCGTCTACATCGCATCTCCGTCGGACATCGGAGCCGCCATCTCCGAGGTGGTCTTCCACCCGGACCAGCCCCGGACGTTCTTCATCACGGGCTACTTCGGGGTATCGCGCACCGACGACAACGGGACCGGTTTCACCGGCCAGGGCTTCAACGGCACCGAGACCACCTGCGTGGAAGCCGTCATTGGGGACCCGGGCTCCGAGCGGATTCATGTCACCCTCGCCGACCACGCGCCGGCGGTCAGCGAAGACGGCGGCCGCACCTTCCGGGCCTTCGCCCCGAGCCCGGGGCCGACGGCCGCGCTCGCCGTCTCCCCGCATGATCCGGACCTGGTGGTGTGGGGTGCGGGCGCCAAACGCCGCAACGTGCGCAACGCGCACCTGCTGCGCTCGCTCGACGGCGGCCGCACCCACGAGTTCGTCCACACCTTCCACGGCAAGCGCTTCGTCCAGGCGCTGGCCGCCTCGCGGACGGAAGCGGGGTGCTTCTACGCCTACGTCGACGGGGTGATGGACGGGACACCGGGGGACAGTGCGGGCTTGTACCGCTCACAGGACTCCGGCCTGACCTGGCAGCAACTGCCCAGTCCGTTCCCCGACTCCGTGCACCGGCTGCCGGTCGAGGAGGACTGGATCGAGAGCGAACTGCTGCCCTGCGTCGTCTACCAGAAACGCAACGCGGCGGGCGCGAACCAGCTCCTCGCCTGCGATCCGTACACCCCGGGCCGGATCTACGCGGGCGAGTGGACGCTGGGGCTCTACCGCTCGGACGACTCGGGCCAGACCTGGCAACGGGCTGACGCCGGCCTGCCGTTCGGCACGCAACGGGCGGCCGTGCTGTCCCACGTACTGCCCGATCCGGAGCGCCCGGACTGGCTGTACGCCGGATTCTCCGCGCGCGGGCTGTGGCGCAGCACCGACGCCGGGGAGAGCTGGGAGCAGATCCTGCCCGGGGGCGGGGAGTCTGCCGCCCACAACGCGACCTCCGTGGCGGTGCGGGGCGAGCGGATCGCCGTGGTCTGCGAGCCGATGTGGTGGACCGGCACCCCCGCGCGCGTTCTTGTCAGCGACGACCTCGGCGACACCTGGCAGGACGTCCACCCCGCCGAGCACGGTGCCGTGCGCTGGAAGGGGGTCGCGCTGGACCGCGCAGGCCGTATCCACGCGGTCTCCTGCGGCAACGGGATCTTCCGTGCGACCCCGCTGCCCAACTAGATGTGCGAATGCGCTCTCTTCCTGTTTCAGCACGGCTGCTCCCGCTCGCGAGGTTTTGACGTGCAACGACCAGTGCTGTCAGACGACTTGACCCCCGTATGAACTATCTCTACGTTCCCCATTCGGGAAGCGCTTCCACGCTTCCGACACCGACATCCGTGCGGCCCGAGTTCCTCCCCCACCCCTGGAGAACCACATGCCCACTCCCAAGCGACGCACGGCGATCGCGACCTTGCTGCGCCGGCTGTCCGTCGTCGTCATGTCCCTCACGATGGCCGGGCTCCCGTCCCTGACCGCTCCGGCAGCCGCGGCCGCCGAGGACTTCACCGTCTACACGAACGAACGCGGCACCGATCAGCCGGCTCTGGAGCAGTTCGGGGCCGTCAAGTCGACCGTCGTGTACGACTTCTTCCACTTCACCTGCGACTACAGCCGCTGCTACTCGAACGGCGGGGCCCTGCCGAGCCAGGCCACCTACGAGGCCAAGATCAAGGAGTACCTGGTCCAGTTCGGCGCCGACGCCTCGGCCCCGCTCGTCCTCGACTTCGAGGACATCGTGCTCACCGCCCTGTCGGGCCAGGCCGCGACGAACGCGTTCAACCTCTGGAAGAACCTGATCACCTGGACGCACAACGCCGCACCGTCCGCGCCCGTCGGCATGTACGGCTACGACTGGTCGACCACCAACAACAGCCTCACCAAGCAGCTGCACCAGAACGGCCTGTTCGACTTCTTCGCGCCCCGGGGCTACCGCAGCGGATCCGAGACGGACGCACAGTGGGCGAGCCGGATGGACGCCGCCATCGCCAACGACCGTGCCCTGGCGCCCGGTCAGCCGATCTACCCGTACATCTCGCCCCACTACGACGGCAGCCCGAACGGCACCTACCACTCGGCCACCACCTGGGCCCACACCCTGAATTACCTCAAGACCCGCACCGAGGGCGCCGTGGTCTGGGAGCCCTCCGCCAACAGCGCTGCGGCCTGCAACTGGGTGCAGCAGCACTCGTACGAGATGGGCGTCATCACCGGCACCGGCAGCAGCGGCCCGCTGCACGCCACCGCGACCGCCCCCAGCGGCAATTGCACCGTGACCCGCGGAACGACCAACACCGTCCAGGTGGTTCTCACGAACACCTCCGCCCTGACCACGGCGGCCACCCAGATGCAGAGCTTCACGGGCGCACCGGGATTCACCGGCAGTTGGAAGTACTGGAACGTGCCGGCCCTCGCCCCGGGCGACAGCTTCACCACCGAACTGCCCCTGGCGATCGCCGCCTCGCAGAGCAACAGCACCGCACTGCTCCGCATCCGGACCGGAATCAGCACCACCCGCTGGTCGGTCGTCGTCCCATGAGAACGGAGACAGAAATGCCAACTCCATGGTCCCGGCGGAGTTTTGTCGCAGGTGCGGGCAGCGCCGCCCTCGCCCTGGGAATGGGTGCGTTCGGCGCCGGCGCCGCTCTCACGGCGCCGGCGCACGCCGCCGAGGGCGACGAGGTCGACGGGCTGCGCGCGAAGTGGCGCGACATCCTCCTGGGAACCGGCGTCGACGCGAGCGTGGAGCCGTTCAAGAGCAAACTCGCCGCTCTGGGCACCACCGCCAGGGGCTACGGCTCCGCCATGGCGCCCGGCGACGCGTCGCTCTGGCCCGATCTGCCGTTCTCCGGCACCGACTCGCTCGCCACCAACTACGTACGCCTGAACACCATGGCTCAGGCCTACCTGCAGCCCGGCACCGGACTCACGGGGGACAAGGCTTTCGCGGCCCGGATCGTCGAGGGCGCGGAGCATGTCTACACCAAGGTCTTCAACCCTGCGACGAAGCCCTACGGCAACGGCTGGCACTGGGACATCGGAAGCCCGATCCAGCTGGCCGACCTCTGTGTGCTCATGTACGACGACCTGTCGGCCGACCAGCTCGCCAAGTACACCGCTTCGATCGACCACTTCAGCCCGGTCTCCCGCATCCCCGACGCGACGGGCGCCAACCTCACGGACAAGTGCCGCATCCTGGCTGTGCGCGCGATAGCCGGGAAGAACCCGGAGAAGCTCGCCCAGGTCGGGGGCTTCCTCAGCCCGCTCTTCCCGTACGTCACATCGGGCGACGGCCTGTACGTCGACGGCTCGTTCGTCCAGCACAAGTACGTGCCCTACACGGGGTCCTACGGAGCGGTGATGCTCGGCGGCCTCTCCCGGCTCCTTGCGCTCCTCGGCGGGACGACCTGGGAGGTCACCGACCCGGGCGTGCAGAACATCCTCGGTGCGATCGACAACGCCTTCGCGCCCTTCCTCTACAACGGCCTGCTCCTCGACTCCGTCAACGGCCGCTCCATCACTCGCAGGAGCAACGGATACCAGGGCCGCGGCCACTCCATGCTGAACTCCGTCCTCCTGATGGCGGACGGCGCCAGTGCCAAGGACGCCGCGCGCTGGCGCGGCATGGTCAAGGGCTGGCTCACGCGGGATGCCGCCCACTCGTACGTCGACAATCCGAGCCTGGACGTGGTGACCCTCGCCCGCCTCAAGGCGGTCGTCGACGACACCGCGATCCCGGCGACACCCGAACCGGTCGCGCACCGGCTGTTCCCCTCCATGGACCGCGCCGTCCACCGCCGCCGCGGCTGGGCCGCCTCGCTCAGCATGTACTCCAGCCGGATCCAGCCGTACGAGCAGCTCAACGGCGAGAACCTGCAGGGCTGGCACACCGGGTCCGGCTTCCTCCAGTGGTATCTGGACGACGGCCGAGGCGACCAGTACGCAGAGGCCTTCTGGCCCACCGTCGACCGCTACCGCCTCCCTGGCACCACCGTCACCAAGAAAAGGCTGGCCGACGGCGCCGGCGGCGGCTGGGGCTGGGGTCTGACCGACAAGCCGTGGGTCGGCGGCACCACCGACGGCGAGTTCGCCGCGATCGGCCAGCACCTCGAGGGCGTCGAGTCGACCCTGGTGGCCAAGAAGTCATGGTTCTGCCTCGACGACTCCCTCGTCTGTCTGGGCGCGGGCATCACCGCCACCGACGGGCAGATCACCGAGACCGTGATCGACAACCGCAACCTCGGGACCGCCGGCACCAACGCCCTGACGATCGACGGGCGTCGCCAGCCGCTCGAGCAGGGCTGGAGCTCAGTCCACGACGAGGTCGGCTGGGCGCATATCGAAGGCCACGGCGGCTATGTCTTCCCCGGCCGCGCCTCGCTCAAGGCGCTGCGGGAGGAGCGCACCGGCGCGTGGAAGGACATCAACACCGGCCAGCCCGCGGATTCGTACACCCATCGCTATCTGACCCTGTGGGCCGACCACGGCACCGACCCGACGGACGCCGACTACGCGTACATCCTGATGCCGGGCGCCCGCGCAGCCGACACCGCCCGCCGCGCCCACGAGAAGCACTGGCTGAAGGTGCTGGCCAACACCCCTGACCAGCAAGGCATCCAGGTCCCCGGACTGCGCGTCACTGCGGTGAACTTCTGGAACCCCGGCACCCTTGGCAAGCTCACCGTCGACATCCCGGCCAGTGTCCTGATCCGAGAGCACCGCGACGGCACGGCGACCCTCTGCGTCTCCGATCCGACCCAGCTCGCGACGTCCCTCGAACTCACCTGGAACCGTCCGGTCCGAAGCGTCATCTCCAAGCCGTCCACGGTCACGGGCGCCACGACCGGATCCACCCTGAAGCTCACCCTCACCGGCCTCGGCGGTACGGCGGGCGCCACACAGAAGATCAAGGTCCGACTCGGGTGACCGGAGCAGCGCGCCCCACGGCAGTTCCATGGGGCGTGCGACGGGTGTCGGCTGCCCCCATCACACCGCCTCGGCGTCGGACAGCGGGATGCTGGAGACCGTGAACGGCAGCACCTGAGGCGGTAGGCCGGCGATCCAGCGGTTGTACTGGCTGTTGACCACGATGATCCGGTCTCGGGCGATCGACGCCGAGCTGGGGTGGTGGAAGCCGCCGGGCGGGATGATGCGGGCGGTGTGGCGGCCCGTGGTCAGGTCGGCGGACATCTGGACGACGGCCACCTGCGGGGTGAGCCCTGGGGTGGCGTTGATGTTGCCCTGGACCACATGGAGGCGGCCGTCGTGCCAGACGAGTCCGTCGCCGTTGCGGAGCAGGTGACCACCGAGGTCGACTTCCCTTACGCCGCCGGTGCGGCGGTCGATGCGCCACAGCTGGCCGGTGTTGCTGTTGACGGTCAGCAGATGACGGCCCACGCAGACGATGCCGTTGAGGTTGTGCTGCCCGTCGACCCAGTCGATGGGCGTGCGGGCGACATCGAGCCAGCGCTCGAGGGTCCAGCGGGCGCCGGAGCTCGTCAGGCGGTAGATGACCGGGCGGAAGGAGTCGGTGGCGTAGGCGGTGCCGTCGGACGCGACGGTGATCTCGTTGACGAACCCGCCCTCCACGCCGTGCAGCAGGGCGAGCAGGGTGCCGCCGGCCGTGTCGTACACGCGCAGCGTGCCGGTGTCCGCACCCCCTACGAAGAGCCGCCCGGCGCCGTCGATGGCCAGCCCGGAGGTGATGCTGCGGCCGTCGGCGCCATCGGGCGACCACGGGCGTAACCGAGGCTTGGCGAGGTGGCCCCGGTAGAGGGTGCCGTCCTCGGCGCTGCCGACGTAGAGGTGACCGGTGCGTGGATCGTTGGTGCTGCCGGTGGGGAAGGCACGGTCTCCAGGTACGACGTAGTGGTCCGGGAGCACTGGGCCGCGGGCCTGTGCCGACGCCGCCGGACGCGCGGCGGCCGGCGGCGTCACGGCCAGAACCGCGGAGGCGGCCGTGGCGGCAGTGGCGGACAGCAGGGTCCGCCGGGACAGGGGCTGCTTCGTCATTCGCCCACTCCTCGTTGGGATGCGCCGGTGGGCGCGGTGGTCGTATGCCGCCATTGTCGGCAGGTGCGGGAGCTGCTGTGATCACCCCGCTGTTCCCCGGTACGGGCCTTCCCGGGTACTGGCAGGGCCACCCTCACGCGCCCGCTGGAGGAGATGATGGCGTGATGAAGCGACGTGCCGAGCTCGGAGAGTTCCTGCGTTCCCGCCGCGCCCGGTTGCGCCCCGAGGAGGTCGGCTTGGCACCCGGCGGCGGCATCCGGCGGGTGCCCGGGCTGCGCCGTGAGGAGTTGGCGTACCTGGCGGGAATCAGCGTCGAGTACTACGTACGGCTGGAGCAGGGCCGCAACCCCGGTGTCTCCGATGCCGTGTTGGACGCGGTCGCCCGTGTGCTGTGCCTGGACGAGGACGAGCGCAGCCACCTGCACCGCCTGGCCCGGCAACCGGCAGGCGTGCCGCGCCAGGACCGGCCGCAACAGGCCAGGCCGGGCATGCGGCAGTTGCTGTACACCATCGGCGACACGCCCGCGTTCGTCTTCGGGCGACGCATGGACATCCTTGCCTGGAACCAGCTCGCGTGCGCGCTGATCACCGACTTCGGGGTACTGGCCCCGCACGAACGCAATCTCGCCCGGCTGGTGTTACTCGACGAGAACGTCCTGCGGCTTTACCCGGACCGGGAGTTCGTCGTCAAGGACACGGTGGGTCACCTGCGCCTGGACGCCGGACGGCACCCGGACGACCCGCAACTGGCCGCGCTCGTCGGCGAACTGTCGCTGAAGAGCGAAGAGTTCCGCAGGCACTGGTCGATGCACACGGTCAAGAGCAAGTCGCACGGCTACAAGCGCTTCGAGCACCCGGTGGTGGGTGCGCTGACGCTGCAGTACGAGACCCTGCACCTGCCCGACGACAGCGAGCAGTACCTGACCGTCTACACCGCGCGGCCGGGGACGGCGGACGCGGAGAACCTGCGCATCCTGTCCAGCTGGTACGGCGACGGCACGGCTCGCGACCGCCGTCTGGAACCCGGCCGCGAGCGCGCGCAGGACACCGACACCCACTCCGGCTCCGCCGAGTCCTGACTGGACTCCACGCTGCTTGACTGCCCGCTCAGGCACCCAAGGCCCGCGCCACCTCCCCTGCGATCCGCACGATGTCGCCGCTCGGCTTCGTCGGATACGTGGGATGGGTGCGCAGCCAGTTCTCCTCGACGGCGTACCAGTCGATGGGGGCCGGCGCGCGTCCTTCGGCGAGGGCGTCCGCGAGCTCGTCGAAGTACGTCCGCCAGCGCAGGGTGTACAGGCCGCCGATCAGTCCGGACCACTCGCGGTTGGCGTAATCGCGCAGTCCGCCGCCGTCCGCGGCCTGGCGGTGGCCCCAGACGGTCAGGAGGGAGGTGGCGTCGTACGCGAGGCGGTCACGCTCCTCCGCGTCCCGGCCCCATGCGCGGGCCTCGGCGATCCAGCGGCCGAGGAGATGACCGGAGTCGGTGGCCACGACCTCTTCGAGCAGCTCCATCCATCGGAACCACTGCCCGGTCAGCGACGCGAACTCCTCCGCGTCCCCGGCTTCGTAGGCGCGCCGGATCTCGGGAAGGAGCCGGCGGCTGCGGTGGGACACGGTCTGCCGGGCGACGTCCATCAGGTCGTAGCGGTAGGCGGAGCCGCGCTGCAAGGCCGGGGCGACCGCGAGGAGTTCGGGCAGTGCACGGGCGAACTCCTCGACGTCGTACCGCAGTGTGGCGGGGGACCATGAGGCGGCGTTGTCGGCGGCGAGGTCCGGACGGGCCCCGAAGAGCCCCTCATGGGCCTCGCTCCACTGGTCGGCGCGGGTGGTGCCGTAGGCGGTGCGGCGCAGGATGTCCCAGGCCGCCAGCGCGTGCCGGTCGGCGGCGCCGTACCGGTACAGGGGCCACTGCTCGAACCAGCCGCGCAGTTCGACGGACCCCTCGGTCCAGGCGAGGTCGCTGAACAGGGCGAAGGCGGCCGGGTTGTTGTCGGCGGCCTCCGGCATCAAGGCGATGCCCCGCAGCGCGCTGCCTTCCTTGGTGCGCCAGGAGTGGTAGAGCGCCTCCCAGTCAGGTGCGTTGGCGCCCATCGCCGTATGTCCGCCGAAGTTCCAGATCGAGCCGAAGGCGTAGGGCGTGCCGGACCAGTCCTTCTCACGGTCGGTGATGTGCGGGAAGCGGTCGGACAGGCCGTCGACGATGAGCATTTTGGAGGTGTCGGCCGCCGCGATCAGCTCCTGGTGCGGGTTGTGCTGCCAGCCGAGGATGGCCCAGTCGGCCTCGGGGTGCGCCGTACGCAGCGCACGCTCGACGGCACGTGTCGCCTCGCCGATGGGTACGTCTCCGGGGTCGCCCCCCTCGTGCAGCAGATCCATCTTGTACAGGGATGAATCGCCGTACAGCTCACGCTGCGTCGCGTAGAACGAGGCGGCGATACGGGCGAAATGCGGGTCGCGCGGGTCCAGCCAGTCGGGCCGGGTGAAGCCGACCCAGCCGCCCTGCGGGACGGTCCGGGCCCCGGGGTTGCGCTCGGCGAAGCCGGCGGGAACGGTTCCGTAGTAGCCGGGCAGGACGGGCGTCATGCCGAGCTCCCGCAGCCGCCGGGTGATCCTGGCCGCCAACTCCCGGCGCTGCTCCAGGAGATGAGCGGATACGGGACCGCCGAAGCCGGACATGTTCTGCAACAGCCACCACGGCTGGTGTGCGGGCCCGGGGATCCACGCACGGATCTCGGCGTCGGTGTAGCCGAACTCCTGGAAGACGCGGTGGTACACGGAGTCCGTGCCGATGGTGACCAGCACCTCGTTGTAGCCGTGCAGGGCCAGGAGGTCGAGCTCGTGCTCCCACCACTCCCAGCCGCGATACGGGCCCGTGTAGCCCTCGTTGGTGTCGTTGAACGCGAACCGGTGCGGCACGTTGGCCTCACGCACCAGCGGCGCGTCCGGCGCCGGGAGCTGATCGGGGAGGTCCGGCTGCGCGCCGTTCCAGGAGAAGTGGGCGTGCGCGACATGACGCAAGTAGTGGTGGAGGCCGGTGAGTTGGACGGCCGGGGTGGTGCCTTCGATCAGGAGATCCCCGGAGGTGCCGGAGACCCGGAAGAGGTCGTGGCCGCCCCGGGCCGGGACGCGCCGGAACCTGACCTGTCGTGCATGGCCGGGCAGCAGTCTGCGCAGTGCCCGGGCGGCGGCGCCGGGCTCGGTGCCGGGCCCGGCATGGGCGGCCGAGGCCGAGGCGGCGATGAGCGCCGAGGCGCCGAGGGCGAGGGCGGAGCGACGGCTGAAGTCCATGAACTCCCCAAGGGTTGGTGGGTCGTGGATGAATCCGTACGGCGATCCGTGCCGCTGCGGGCAGCCGTCGGTGCCGTTTGCAGGCAGCCGACCGTGCCGCCACGCAGCCGAAAGCCCCGCCCCGCACCCCGCCGAACGGCGGCGAAGTGGCGGGACGGGGCCTTACGACCGACAAGGCAAGACGTCACCAGATCCGTACGCGCTCCGCCGGATCCAGCCACAGACCGTCGCCCTCGGCCGTGTCGAACGCCTCGTGGAACTCGTCCAGGTTGCGCACGATGTTGGCTCGGAACTCCGGCGGCGAGTGCGGGTCGATGGTGAGGTACTGCTGTTCCTGCTCCTTGCGGCGCTTGGTGCGCCAGCAGAACGCCCAGTTCATGAACAGCCGCTGCGAGCCGGTCAGTCCACCGTTCTCCGGCACCGACTGGCCGCCGAGCGAGATCAGATAGGCGGTGTGGCCGATGGTGAGCCCGCCCAGGTCACCGATGTTCTCGCCCACGGTCAGCTGACCGTTGACGAACTCGCCCGGCAGATTGCGCGGCGAGAACCCGTTGTACTGCTTCACCAGCGCCTGCGACTTGGTCTCGAAGGCGCTCTTGTCGTCGGCCGTCCACCAGTCGTTGAGGTTGCCCGCACCGTCGTACTGCGCGCCCTGGTCGTCGAAGCCGTGGCCGATCTCGTGGCCGATGACCGCCCCGATACCGCCGTAGTTCTCGGCCGGGTCGGCGTCGGGGGAGAAGAACGGCTTCTGCAGGATGCCCGCGGGGAAGCAGATCTCGTTGGTACCCGGGTTGTAGTACGCGTTCACCGTCTGCGGCAGCATGAACCACTCGTCGCGGTCCACCGGAGAGCCGATCTTGCCGATTTGCCGGTCCGACTCGAAGGCCGCGGCCGCCTGGGCGTTGGCGAGCAGGTCGTCCGCGGAGACCTGGAGCGCGGAGTAGTCGCGGAACTTGTCCGGGTAGCCGATCTTCGGGCGGAACGTGGCGAGCTTCTCGTACGCCCGCTCCTTGGTCTCGTCCGTCATCCAGTCGAGCCGGCTGATGGACTGCCGGTAGGCCTCCAGGAGGTTGGCGACCAGGTCGTCCATCTTCGCCTTGGACGACGGCGGGAAGTGCCGGGCCACGTACTCCTTGCCGACGGCCTCGCCGACCGCGCCCTCCACGAAGGACACCCCGCGCTTCCAGCGGGCGCGCAGCTCGGGCGTGCCGTTGAGGGTGCGGCCGTAGAACTCGAAGTTGTTGTTCACGAACGCGTCGGTCAGATACGGCGAGCACGCACGCAGCACCCGGGCCAGCGTCCAGTCACGCCACTGCTCGATCGGCACCTCGGTGAGCAGTCCGGAAAGGTGCGCAAGATAGGAAGGCTGGCGGACACAGGTCTCGGCGATCGTCTTGTCGCTGCCGCCGAGTCCGGTGATGTAGCCGCGCCAGTCGAACTCCGGGGCCAGCGCGGTCAGTTCGTCGAGCGTGGTGAGGTTGTACGTCTTCTGGACGTCGCGGGTCTCCGCGCGCTCCCAGTGCCCGGCGGCGAGCTTCGTCTCCAGGGCGAGGACCGCGGCCGCGGAGTCGGCGGGCGACTCATGGCCGGCGAGGGTCAGCAGCTCGGTGAGGTAGCCGACGTACTTCTCGCGGATCTCCGCGAACTTCTCGTCGCGGTAGTACGACTCGTCGGGCAGGCCGAGCCCGCCCTGAAGAATGTTGAAGAGATACCGGTCGGAGTTCTTGTCGTCGGAGTCGACGTACGCACCGAACAGGCCGGACCCGCCGACGCGCTCGAACCGTCCGAGGAACGCGGCGAGCTCCCGCGTGTCCGAGATCGCGGCCACCTCGTCGAGCAGCGGCTGCGCGGGGGCGAGCCCCTTGGCGGCGATGGTCTCCTCGTCCATGAAGGAGGCGTAGAGGGCGGCGATCCGGCGGGCGTCGGCGTCCTCGCCGCCCTGCTCGGCCAGCTCCTGAATGATCTCCTTCACCTGCTGCTCGGCGACGTCCACGAGCTGCACGAAGGGACCCCAGCTCGACCTGTCGTCGGGGATCTTCTCGGTGTCCAGCCAGACGCCGTTGACGTGGCCGAACAGGTCGTCCTGCGGTCGGATCTCGGGGTTCATGCCCGCCTGGGCATCGTCCAGAATGCTCATCCGTGCAGCCTATGCGAGGTGGCGGCGCGGGTGGAGGGCGCCGGGGTCCGGTGTCCTGTGCGGTGGGTACGCCCTCTTGAGCCGACGCCCCGGTCCCGGGGACGCTGAGCCCGACTCCGCCGACTTCCCGACGACAGTGAGGGCACCCGTATGGGCATCCCCGTGATCTTGGACTGCGACCCCGGGCACGACGACGCGTTCAACATCCTGCTCGCCGCCGCCCATCCCGCGATCGATCTGCTCGCCATCACCACCGTCGCCGGCAACCAGACGCTGGAGAAGACCACGCTCAACGCGCGTCGCGTCTGCACCGTCGCCGGCATCGAGGGCGTGCCGATCGCGGCGGGCCGGGACCGTCCCCTGCACGGACCGGTCCGGGTGGCCGCGTCGATCCACGGCGAGTCCGGCCTCGACGGTCCGGGCTTCAAGGACCCGACCGTGCCCCTCGACCCACGTGACGCCCTGACCCTCATCCGCGACACGCTCCTGGCCCACCCTCGGCCCGTCACGCTGGTGCCCACCGGGCCGCTCACCAACATCGCCGCCCTGCTGCTCGCGTATCCGGACCTTGCCGGGCGCATCGAGCGGATCGTCCTGATGGGCGGCTCCACCGGGCGCGGGAACACCACCCCCGCCGCCGAGTTCAACATCCACTGCGATCCCGAGGCCGCCGACCTCGTCTTCTCCAGCGGGCTGCCCGTGACGATGCTCGGCCTCAACGCCAGTCATCAGGTGCTGGCCACCGAAGACGTCATCGCCCGCTTCGATGCACTCGGCACCCCTCTCGCCGGCATCTGCACGGAGATGCTCGGCTTCTTCGCCGACCGCTACCGGGAGGTTTTCGGCCTGCCCGGAGCGCCCCTGCACGACCCGCTGACCATCGCCCACCTCATCGACCCGGACCTCATCACCCTGGTCCCGGCGTCCGTCGCCATCGAACTCAACGGCACCCACACCCGCGGCGCCACCGTCGTCGACCTGCACGGGGTCACCGGCCGCGCGCCCAACGCGGAGGTCGCCACCGTGGCCGACGCGGACCGCTTCTGGGATCTGATCGTGGACGCCGTACGTGTCCTTGGCAGGGATACGGCATGACTGATTCCTTGCGTTGTGGCGCGCTCACGACATCTTGCAGGCTTACGTCATGACCTGGCCCACGCGCCGCGGCGATGCGGACGAGATCAAGCTCAAGTACCCGGAACAGGCCGCACAGTTGGGCGTCGCGCTGCGCACCGGCGATCCGCTCGCCGACGCGGTCGTCGCCGAACTCGCGGACCTGGGCCCGAGCGCGCGCCGGACCCTGCTCGCGGGCCTGCGCGACGGTCTGGACAGCCTCGAGGCCCCACCGCCTGCCGTCGCCGCGCTGCTCGCCGACGTCGAGTCGGTCACGTCCCCGTACGACATCGACCGCGGCGCGTATGTCGCGCTCACCGTGCCGCCGTTCGCGCACAACATCGCGCTGGGCCAGGGCGCGCTGGTCAACACGTACACCTCGCCGGTCATCGCCGCGGTGCTCAGGCGCACCGGACGGCTGACCTCCATGGCCAAGCGGCGGCTCGACGAGACGGGCAAGTGGCTGCTCCAGGCGCTCCTGCCGGGCGGCCTGGAGCGCGGCGCGGGTGGCTATGTCGCCACGGTGTTGGTGCGGCTGCTGCATGCCCAGGTGCGGGCCGTGGTGCGCGGCCAGGGCTGGGACGAGGGCACCTGGGGAGCGCCGATCAGCCAGGTCGAGCTGGTGCGCACCTGGCTCGACTTCACGCTGGTCTCGTATCGCGCACTGGCCGTGATGGGCTACGACTTCACCGACGAGGAGCTCGCCGACGTCTACCGGCGCTGGCAGCACCAGGGCCGCCTGCTCGGCATCGACGACGCGTTCTACGGCCATGTCACCGGCCATGACCAGGCCGTCGAGCTCGCCGACCTGATCGCGATGACCGATGACGGGCCGGACCCCGACACCAAGCCGTTCCTGGAGGCGCTGCAGGGGGCCGCCATCCAGCAGCTCACGCCGGTCTTCGGTGACCCGGTCCTGACCGGTTCGCTGATCCGCGCGTTCGCCCGTCTCATCCAGGGCGATGAGAGGGCGGACGCCCTGGGCATCGCACCCAGTGAACTCAGCCCGCTCCTGCCGGTGTTGATCCTCGGCACGGCGGAGAGCCGCCGTCTGGCGCGCCGGCTGCCGGATGAGTGGTCGGCTCTGCAGCGCAATCACCGCGCGGCGATCGACGAGATCCTGGCGGCGCCGGACACCCCGACGACGTACGAGGCGAATCTGGCGTGAGCGGCCGGGCACGTCCCTGACGGCAGCCGGCAGACACAGCGGCCGGGCTCGCCCCAGAGGACAGCCGACGGGCTCGGACTCTCAGCGGCCGACGGCCGTCTCCGCCGCCACATGCGACAGCTTCTCGGGGTTGCGGACGTGATAGGCCCCGGTGACGAAGCCGTCCTCGACCCGGACCGCCACCACCCCGTCGACCTCGCCGTCGACCCGGACGAGCAGGCCCGGGCCACCGTTGATCTGCACCGGTTCGACCGACCGTGCGGCTTCCTGCTTCCACCAACCGCCCGCGAGCAGCCGGGCCACCTTGTCCGCGCCCACGATGGGCCGAAGGAGAGCGTGTTTGACTCCGCCGCCGTCGCTCAGCGCGACGACGTCGGGCGCGAGGATGTCGAGCAGGCTCTGCAGCTCGCCCGTCTCGACCGCGCGCTGGAACGCCCGGAGCGCTGCCCGGGTCTGGGACGGCGAGACGGGTCCGCGGGGCCGGCGCGCGGCGACGTGTGCGCGGGCCCGGTAGGCGAGCTGGCGGACCGCGGACGGGGTCCTGTCCACGGCTTCGGCGATGTCGTCGTAGTCGAGAGCGAACACCTCACGCAGCACGAACACCGCACGTTCCACCGGCGCGAGCGTCTCCATCACCAGGAGCATCGCCATCGAGATGCTCTCCGCCAGTTCGACGTCCTCGGCCACGTCCGGCGCGGTCAGCAACGGCTCGGGCAGCCAGGGCCCGACGTAGGACTCCTTGCGCCGGCCGAGCGTACGCATCCGGTCCAGCGCCTGCCGGGTGACGATCCGCACCAGGTAGGCGCGTTGTTCCCGCACGGCCGCGGTGTCCACGGCCACCCAGCGCAACCAGGTCTCCTGCAGCACGTCCTCGGCGTCGGCGGCCGAGCCGAGCATCTCGTAGGCGACGGTGAACAGCAGATTGCGGTGGCGGACGAACGCCTCGGTGGCGGAATCCAGGAGCTCACCGCGCTCCGTGCGGTCGAGCAGCTCGTCTCCGTTCGTGGCCCGGCCGCTGCGCTGGCTCATCTTCCGCTCCCGTCCCTTGCTTCCTGGCCCTGCTCCACGCACTGGACGCCGGCCGACGCCGCCGCGTAACACTCCCGGCCGGTGTCCTGGGTCACATGGATACGGGTGTTACGGGCGGTGATGCGCCCACGTCTCGTGTCCGTCAGGAGCAGGACGGGCCGGCAGCACAGTCACCGCGCGGCGGCCCCAAGATCCAGGAAGGGCAACGAACATGAGCAACGGAAAGTTCGCCGTGGCCGGAGCGACCGGGCGCCTCGGACGGCATGTCATGGACGTCCTCGCGGAACGCGGACATCAGGCCGTGCCGATGTCCCGCGCCACCGGCGTGGACATCATCACCGGTGAAGGGCTCGCCGATGCGGTCGCCGGCGCGGACGTGATCATCGACGTCGCGTCCTGGCACGCCTCCGAGCAGGAGGCCGCCGCGGAGTTCTTCCGCACGGCCGCCCGCAATCTGCACGAGGCCGGCCGGGAGGCCGGCGCCGACCGGGTCGTCGCGATGTCCGTCATCGGCGCGGACAAGGCCACCGCCGGTTTCGTCGCCGCCCAGCAGGTGCACGAGGAGGCCCATCTGGCCGGGCCGCTGCCCGCTCGGATTCTGCGGGCCGCGCAGTTCCATGAATTCGTCGGTCAGCTCCTGGACTGGCAGCAAGGCGGTATCGCTCATGTCCCCGCCCTGCCGACCCAGCTCGTCGCCTGCCGCACCGTGGCCGAAGCGCTCGTCGACCTGGCGGTCGACCCCGACGCCCCCGCCCGGCCCGGTTCCGGAGTGCCGATCCCCGAGATCGCCGGGCCTCGCAGGGAGTCGATGGCCGATGCGGCGAAGCTCCTCGGAGACCGTCGAGGCATCACGGTGGTCGAGGTGGACGGCTCCGGTTTCCCCGATGCCGAGATCGCGGCGGCCGGAGGGTTCCTGCCCGGCCCCCACGCCAAGCTCGCGGGCCCCACCTTCCAGGAATGGCTCGAGGCTCAGGTCTGATCAGGTCCGGCACGCGGAGCAGTGGGAAGCAGCGGAAAGGAATGGGGACTTCTATGCTCAACACCTCTGCCGACAAGGCGACTTCACCTGCGGGAACGGTTCCGACCGTCCGGCAGGCGGACGGCCGCGGCCCGGTCGTGCTGCTGCGGGTGGTGGCCGCCCTCGCCTGTCTGGAGACCTTGGTGCAGGGCTTGCTCGCGGGGATGCTCCTGAACGGTGACGTGGCTTCGATCGATCCGCACGGCATCAACGCCTATGTCTTCGAGCTCCTGGTGTTCTGCCAGGTCGTGGCAGCTGTGTGGCTGTGGCGCCGCAACCGCCGGCTGACCTGGCCACTCAAGGCCACGACCGGCATCCTGCTGGCCACCTTCACCCAGACCGCGCTGGGTCTGCAGAGCTCTCTCGCGGCCCATGTCGCCCTCGGTGTGGGCCTGTGCGCGATGGAGACGGCGCTGGTCCTGCGGGCCTTCACGCTCCGAGCCGAGCGGCCGGCCGCGTGAGGCAGGGGCTCCTGCCCCATGTGAGACAGCACCACCTGACCCTCGACGTGAGGTCGAGGGTCAGGGATCACTCGACCGGAGGTCCAGGCGGGAAGGTGGAAAATCCGGTGACGTAGGTGCCGGGTCGCCGGATACTGGCGCGATGACCCCGCCTCCCCGCCGCTTCCGCGATCCGCGGACGAAGCCCTACACCTACCTCGTGGGCGTGGTTCTGGTGCGCTGCCCGGGATGCGACGGCCAGGCGCGGATCGCGCGAATCTCGCCGGACACATGGTGGTGGTCCACCCGCCGCCTGACCTGCGCGCACTGCGGTGTCACCCGCACCACGAAGGGCAACGTGCTGACGTCCACGCACGGAGAGCCGGTGGACCCGTGGTTCGGGCTGCCCCTGTGGCTGCAGACCCGGACCCGGCACGGTCACCTCTGGGCGTACAACCGCGAACACCTCACGCTGATACGGGAGTTCGTGGCCGCCACCCTGCGCGAGCGCGCTCCCTGGTACGACACGGGCGTGAAGATGACCGTCGTCGCCCGGCTGCCGCGCTGGGTCACGAAGGCGGGCAACCGCGACGAGATCCTGCGGGCCATCGACCGCATCCGAACGCCGGTCACGCGCTAGGCGGAATGGCCCCCGCGGCACGCTGCAGCGCATCGAGCACCGGACGCAGCAGCGGATGACCCTCCGCGCCCCGCCGTACCGCCGCGAACACCCTGCGCGTGGCGACCACGTCGTCGACGGGCCGTACCGCCGTATGCGAGAGATCGGTGTCGCGCAGCGCCGAACGCGGCACCAGGGCCACGCCCGCGCCCGCCGCGGCCAGCGCGACCACCGCGCGGAAGTCGTCCGATGAGTGCTCGAGCCGGGGCTTGAACCCCGCGTACTCGCAGGCGAGCACCATCACGTCATGGCAGGGGTTGCCGGGGTACGGGCCGATCCACGGCTCGTCGGCGAGTGCCGCGACCGGCACGGTCTCGGCGGCGGCGAGCGGATGTCCGAGCGGGAGCACCGCGTCGAAGGGCTCCGCGTACAGCGGGATACGGGTGAGGCGGTCGTCCGCGCTCGGGGCGCCCCGGTACTCGACCGCGACCGCGATGTCGGCGCGCCCGTCGAGCACCATCGGCAGACTCGCGTCGCCCTCCGCGTCCCGGACCTGGATCCGCAGCCCGGGATGAGCGCTGCTCAGATCGGTGATCGCGGGGGCGAGGACGACCGCGATACCGGTCGCGAAGGCGGCGATCGTGACCTCGCCGGCGTCGCCCGAGGTGTACGCGGCGACCTCGGCCTCGGCCCGTTCCAGCTCGGCGAGCACCTGGCTGGCGTGACGCAGCAGGATCTGGCCCACGCCCGTCACCCGCATGCCTCTTTTGTCCCGTTCCAGGACCTTGTGCCCCAACTCCTGCTCCAGCGCGGCGATCTGCTGGGAGACGGCGGAAGGGGTCAGATAAAGCGCCGCGGCCGCGGCAGTCACCGTCTGGTGGTCTGCCACGGCCTGCAGCGTGCGGAGCCGGCGTGCGTCGATCACACCGCCGATTCTGCCAAGGATTTACCGCGCGGATTCCGCCAGGGCCGCACGGGCGGCGACGAAGGCGTCCACCGCACGGTTCACATCCGCGGTCGAGTGCGCCGCCGACAGCTGCACGCGGATGCGGGCAGCGCCCTGCGGGACCACCGGGTACGAGAAGGCGATCACGTAGACGCCGTGCTCGAGCAGCAGCTCCGCCATGCGCGCCGCCTGCGCCGCGTCACCGATCATCACGGGCGCGATCGCGTGGTCGCCGGGCAGGATCTCGAAGCCCTCCTCGGTCATCCGCGAGCGGAACAGCGCGGTGTTCGCGCTGAGCTGCTCGCGCAGGTCACCGGCCGATTCGAGAAGGTCGAGGACCTTCAGCGACGCGGCGGCGATCACCGGGGCGAGGCTGTTGGAGAACAGGTACGGGCGCGAGCGCTGGCGGAGCAGCGCCACGATCTCGGCACGGGCGGCCACGTAACCGCCGGAGGCACCGCCGAGCGCCTTGCCGAGCGTGCCCGTGATGATGTCGACCCGGTCCATCACGCCGTGCAGCTCCGGCGTACCGCGGCCGCCGGCGCCGACGAAGCCGACCGCGTGCGAGTCGTCGACCATCACCATGGCGTTGTACTGATCGGCGAGGTCGCAGATCTCCTGCAGCGGCGCGACATAGCCGTCCATCGAGAACACGCCGTCCGTGACGATCAGCTTGCGCCGCGCACCGGCCGCCGCGGCCTCCTTGAGCTGGTGCTCCAGGTCGGCCATGTCGCGGTTGGCGTAGCGGAAGCGCTTGGCCTTGCACAGCCGGATGCCGTCGATGATCGAGGCGTGGTTGAGGGCGTCGGAGATCACCGCGTCCTCGGGGCCGAGCACCGTCTCGAAGACGCCGCCGTTGGCGTCGAAGCAGGAGGAGTAGAGGATCGTGTCCTCCTGGCCGAGGAACGACGACAGTCGCGCCTCGAGCTCTTTGTGCACCTCCTGCGTCCCGCAGATGAAGCGCACCGAGGCCATGCCGTAGCCCCAGCGGTCGAGGGCCTCGTGGGCGGCGGCGATGACCTCGGGGTGGTCGGCGAGACCGAGGTAGTTGTTCGCGCAGAAGTTGAGGACCTCACCGGGGCGGCCGCCGGCCGTGACGTCCACGGTGGCGGACTGCGGGGTGCCGATCACGCGCTCGGGCTTGTGCAGGCCCGCCGCCTCGATCTCGTCGAGGGTCTGCTGGAGCTGTGCGCGTACGGAGTCGAACATGAGGGGTTCCTTCTCGGGGGTCGCGGCGTTCGGAAGAAGGCAGGAGGGACCGCGGCCGACGTGGCCGGCCGGCGGTACGGTCAGGCGGTCCAGTCGAGGATGACCTTGCCGCCGCGGCCGGACGCCGCGTCGTCGAAGGCCGCCTCGAAGTCACGGTGCGAGTAGCGGCCGGTGATCACTGGGGCGAGGTCGAGGCCGCGCTCCAGGAGGACGGACATCGCGTACCAGGTCTCGAACATCTCGCGTCCGTAGATGCCCTTGATGGTGATCATCGAGGTGACGATCCGCGCCCAGTCGACCGCGAACTCCTCGGCGGGCAGACCGAGCATGGCGATCTTTCCGCCGTGCGTCATGTTGGCGACCATGTCGCGCATGGCGCGCGGGTTGCCGGACATCTCCAGGCCGACGTCGAAGCCCTCGCGCAGACCGAGGGTGCGCTGGCCGTCGGCGATGGAGGACTCGGCGACGTTGAGGGCGAGGCTCACACCGATCTTGCGGGCGAGCTCCAGGCGTTCCTCGCTGACGTCGGTGATGACCACGTTGCGGGCGCCGGCGTGCTGGGCGACGGCGGCGGCCATCAGACCGATCGGACCCGCACCGGTGATCAGCACGTCCTCGCCGACGAGCGGGAAGGACAGCGCGGTGTGCACGGCATTGCCGAACGGGTCGAAGATCGCGGCGATGTCGAGATCGACGGGCACGCGGTGCACCCACACGTTGGACGCGGGCAGCGCCACGAACTCGGCGAACGCGCCGTTGCGGCCGACACCGAGGCCGACCGTGGCGCGGCAGAGGTGCCGCCGTCCGGCCAGACAGTTGCGGCACTTGCCGCACACCAGATGGCCCTCGCCGCTCACCCGGTCGCCGACGTTGATGTCCTCGACGTCGCGTCCGGTCTCGACGACCTCGCCGACGAACTCATGCCCGAGGACCAGCGGCGTGGTGATGGTCTGCTGCGCCCAGCCGTCCCAGTTGCGGATGTGCAGGTCGGTGCCGCAGATGCCGGTGCGCTGCACCTTGATGAGGACCTCGCCGGGACCGATCACCGGCTCGGGCACCTCCCGCATCCACAGTCCGGGCTCCGCCTTGTCCTTGACGAGTGCCTTCACCGGGGGAGCCTCCTGAGTTCGTGATCATGCCGAGCCACTCATCAATCTGCCCCGCGGTGCGGGCGGAGTCCATCAACGATTTCTTAAGCCACCCCGCAGGAGTGCTTCATCTGGCGCAAGCGGGTCCGCGCTCCGTGCGCGATCGTGTCCGACGGGCCGTCAACCGGGCGCATCCCTACGCCGTCCGGGCCCACCCGGGCGGTGCACTGGGGACCCTGCCCCTAGGGTCGCGAAAGGACACGACAAACAGGACGTAAAGGACGGGAGTGGTTCTGATGCGCGCGGTGGCACCGAGGCGTCAGACGGTGGCGGCGATCCTGGCAGGCGGCTGTGTGCTCGCGCTGGGCGCGACTCCGGCGTCGGCCGCGGACGACTGGGGCAACTGGGGCTGGCAGGTGTCCGTCTCGCCGACCACGGTCAAGCCCGGCGGCACGGTGACGCTCACCTCGTCCGGCTGCCAGGAACCGACGGTCAAGGCCGAGGCCGGGATCTTCGACATCGTCGAACTCAACGAGGGCAAGTCGGCGACGGCCTGGATCTTCGACGACGCCAAGCCCGCCGCCGAGTACGAGGTCACCTTCACCTGCAAGAGCCAGACCAAGAAGGTCACCGTGAAGATCGCCGACGACGGCGGCACGGTCTGGCCTACGCACCACGGCACGCAGCCGCCCATCCACAAGGGCGTGAAGGCCGGCTCGGGCGGCACCTTCGACCAGTCCGACCTCATCCAGCTCGGCCTCGGCGGTGTCCTGGTGGCCGGCGCGATCGGCGCCTCGCTGTACTGGGCGCGCAGGCGGGGCGAAGGACGCGTCTGACGCTCGGCCGCCGGACCGGGCAAGGTACGTGTGTGGCCGAACCGCCGGTCCGGCGAAGAGCTCCGTGAACCTGAACCGCCGGTCCGGCGAAGAGCTCCGTGAACCTGAACCGCCGGTCCGGCGAAGGACTCTGTAAAGGTCAGCCACCGGTCCGGTGAAGCCGTGTCCCTTAGCCCCCGGAGTTCGGGAGCCAACCGGCCGGCTTCACCCGGCCGCGCGCCGCGAAGCCCCAGTCCAGCAAGGCCCGGGCCTCGTGGTACACGCCGTTGCGCGCACCGGACTGCGGGTTGAGCACGGTCACGATGACGGTCCGGCCGCCGCGCCGGGCGGCCGCGACCAGGGTGTTGCCGCCCTGCGTGGTGTAGCCGTTCTTGATGCCGATCACGCCCGGATACCGACGCACCCCGTGCGAGCCCGCCAGCAGCCGGTTCGTGTTGTCGATCCGCACCCAGCCGCGCGGGGTCGGGAAATAGCCGTACGCGCTGCGGCAGTAGTAGGCGAAGTCCCGGTTGCGCAGCCCCTCGCGGCCGAACAGCGTCAGGTCGTACGCGGAGGAGAACTGGCCGCGGGCGTCGTACCCGTCGGGGGAGACCACATGGGTGTTGCGGGCGCCGAGCGCCCGGGCCTTGGCGTTCATCTTCCGGGCCGTGTGCCACCAGCCGCCGTTCATCCGGGCGAGCACCCGTACGGCGTCGTTGCCCGACTTGAGGAAGGTGCCACGCCACAGGTCCTCGACCCGGTACGTCCCGCCGATCCGCAACCCGACCCGGCTGCTGCCCGCGCCGATCCCGGCCAGTTCCTTCGCGGTCACCCGGTGCCGCATACGGCTGTCGAACCGGGGCAGCACCGTGAGGGCGAACAGGGTCTTGAGCGTGCTCGCGGGCGCGAGCCGCTGATGCGGCCGACGGGCGGCGAGTACCTGCCCGGTCTCCGCGTCCGCCACCACCCAGGCGCGCGCGGAGAGGTGACGGGGGAGCGGGGGCGGGCCCTGGACCCTGCCGGTGTCCGAGGCGTGCGCGGGCAGCGTGGGGGTGAAGCCCGCCGCGAGGGCGAGCAGCGTACAAAGGGCGGGCCTGAACCGGGATCTGACGCTCATTCAGCCAAGGTAGGGCTGATGATCATCGGGCGCAGTCGGAGTGGTCCGACCGGAGGTTCTCCGCGCCGGCCGGGCGTGTTGCCCTTGGGCCCGTGCACACCGGTCGGTGAGTGCACGCCGCACCCATTGCCGCGGCCCCGTCCCGGCGCCATACTCCCCGCCAACGCTCGCGCTCGGCCCTTCCCGCCCGCCGCCCACGACAAGGCAGGTGCCCCCGATGCCGCTCGACCAGGCCGACCATCTCGCACGCCTCGCGGAATCCGCGTACGAACGACTCGGGGACCACGAGTCCCTGGTCTACGACGGCCGGCGCCACCGCTCCGGAGAGCTGTTCCAGCGCGCCACCCGGGCGGGTGCGGGACTCGCGGAGCTCGGGGTCCGGCCCGGCGACCGCGTGGCCGTACTGATGGCCAACTGCCCCGAGGTGTCGATCACTTACCAGGCGATCTGGCGCGCGGGTGCGGTGGTCACCCCGGTGATGTTCCTGGTGAGCCCGGTGGAACTGGCGCACATCCTCACCGACTCGGGCGCCCGCTTCCTCGTCACCACGGCCGATCTGATGGCCTCGGTCGCGGCGGCCGCACCGCACGCCCCTGGCCTGAGCCAGGTCATCGTGGTCGACGAACTGCCGCCGGGCGCCCCCGAGCTGCCGCCCACCGTCGCGATCACCCCGTACGCGACACTGGAAACCGCCGCACCCTCAGGCGTCGTGCCGCGGGGCGGGGCCGATCTGGCGGCGCTGATGTACACGGGCGGCACCACCGGACGGGCCAAGGGCGTCATGCTCAGCCACCGCAATCTCCACGCCTGCTCGTCCGCCGCGTTCACCGCGTCCCGTGTGGAGGGGCTCACCGACGGCATCAACCGCACCTTGATGCCGCTGCCGCTGTCGCATGCGTACGGACTGATCGTGACGCTGATCGGCTGGCATGCGGTGGAGCCTCAACTTGCCGTACTACAGCGTTGGTTCGACCCGGCGCAGTGGCTTCAGCTCGCCGTCGAGCACCGCGTGCAGCGCACCACGCTCGTCCCCAGCATGATCCAGATGCTGCTCGAGCAGCCGCTCGCCGAGGCCGACCTCTCCGAGATGCGCTACGTCAGCAGCGGAGCCGCCCCGCTCGCACCGGACACCCGTGCCGCCTGGCAGCGAGCCGTCCCGAGCAGCGAGATCCTCGAGGGATACGGCTGCACGGAGTCGGGTTCCGTCATCTCCACCAACCGGCCCGGCAGCAACCGCCCCGGCTCGGTGGGCACGGCGATCCCCGGATACGAGATCGAGATCCGTGACGACAAGGACCAGGTGCTGCCCCCGGGTTCGGAGGGCGAGATCTGCGTCCGCGCCCACGGCGTCATGGCCGGCTACTGGAACGCACCCGACCTCACCGCGCTGACCCTCGAAGGCGGCTGGCTGCACACCGGCGACATCGGCCGGTTCGACGAGGACGGCGCCCTCTACCTGATCGACCGCAAGAAGGACCTCATCCTGCGCGGTGGCTTCAACGTCTTCCCCCGTGACGTCGAGGACGCCCTCCTCAACCATCCCGCCGTCGCATCGGCCGGTGTGGTCGGCCGCCCGGACCGGCGCCTAGGCGAGGAGGTCGTCGCCTTCGTGGCGCTGAATCCCGATCAGCAGTGCGGGAGCGAGGAGTTGATCGCGTACGGGAAGGAACAGCTCGCCGCGCACAAGTACCCGCGGGAGATCCACATCCTGGACCGTCTCCCGGTCACCAGCGTCGGCAAGCTCGACCGCAAGGCCCTGCGCGCACGGGCTCGCGAATAGCCGTCCTCAACAGGTCCGGAACACATACCCCTTGGCGCCGCGCGGCCGTACGTCCAGGTCGCGCAGCGTGAAGGACAGTTCGCCACCCCACCGGCGGCAGCCGCGCGCGAAGGCGTCGGCCTTGTACTCGACCGCGAAGACCCTGTCGTCGTACGCCTTGCGGAAGGGCTCGCATTCGTCGTACGCCGCGCACTCCTCCACGACCGCGAAATCGAACCCGATCTTCTCGCTCCGCGGCAGCAGGTCGGTGGTGTTCTTCTGTCCGATCGCCAGACCCTCGCCGTGCGCCCGTACGGCGAGCAGCCGGGCGAACCCGGCCGCGTCCTCGGCGGACAGGAGCCCGTCGGAGCGGGTGTAGGAGTCGAGGTTGTCGGGCTCGACCGCGTCGTAACCGTCCCGGGCGCAGCCGTCCAGCCACGGCCCGACGATCCGCATCAGATCCTTGCGCTTGTCCTCGGTGGAGATGTCGAGGAGCGCCTCGTCCCAGTCCTCGTCGATCACGAGCTCGCCGTCCTTGCGGAGCAGCAGCTCGTCGTGATGCGCCTTCCACCAGTCGATGGACCTGCCCGGCTGCGTCTGGAAGGCGTTGACGTAACAGACGTTGTAGCGCCCGGGCGCGGGCTTCGCGGTGCGGTCGCGCGCCACCGCCGCCACCTTCTTGTCCGGCTCGTACGGGCCGCCGAGTTGGTAGTCGAAAACGGCGTCGGGCGCCGGGACTTCGACCTCCGGCGGGGCGGACCCGGGGGAGCAGGCGGTCAGGGCGAGCAGCAGCAGAGCGATGATGGTGCGCGGCACGTGCGGTCCTCGGTCGTTCAGATGTGCAGCTCCGCGGGGAGCCCTGTCCAGCGGAGCTCCTCGGGCAGATGCCGGGTGTCGTTGTAGCAGAGCAGATTCGCCGGGCGATCCGGTGCATAACGGATCACGGTGAGCCCCGCGTTGGCGTGATTGAGTCCGAGCCAGCGCCAGTCGGGCGCGTCCAGGGCGTGCCGTACGAGCCAGCCGACCAGGAAATTGTGCGTCACGACCAGCTCATGGCGGTCCTCGTCCCCCTCCACCGGACCGGTGAACTCGGCGAGGGCCCGCACCGCGAGCGCGGGCCCTTCCTCGCGTTCGGCCGCCGGGAACTGCGCGAGCCACGAGAGATACCGATCGGCGCTGTCCTCGGGCAGTTCCTCGCGCTTGGGCGGATACGGGATGTAGTCGCCGGCCACCGGTGAGGAGTGGATGCCGACGCTGCCGAGCTGCTCGCGGATCAGCAGCGCCGTCTCCGCGGCCCGGGGCAGCGGGCCGTGGTGCACCGCGGTGAGGGGCCTGTCCCGCAGCCGTTCGCCCAGCAAGCGGGCCTGGGTACGGCCCGCGTCGGTGAGGCGGTTTTCGTCGGGCGTCGCCTCGCCGTGCCGGGCCAGGTAGAGGTAGCGGGTTGCTGCCATGGGTGCGGAGTCCTCGTCTGCAAGATCCATTGCGTACGCGGGAGGACGCGCAACCCTGGCACTCGGTTCCGCGCGCCCCGCGACGGTTCACGTCAAGTCGTCGAAGTCCCCGTCCTTCGCGCCCTGGATGAAGGCGGCGATCTCCGCCTTCGTATAGACGAGGGCAGGGCCCGTGGGGAAGCGGGAGTTGCGCATCGCGACCTGGCCGTCGGGCAGATCCGCGAGCTCGACGCATTCGCCGTTCGGGTTGCTCCGGCCGCTCTTGCGCCAGCGCACATCCGGCAGAAGAGCTGCGGACATGCCGTTGTCACTTGCCACTTTCGAGCGGTGTTGCGGACCCATGAAGCGTCCCCCTTGTCCCCTGCCTGCACTTGCCTGCGCGAACCTCCGTGCGCGGTGGCGTACTTGCAGACGTGCGTACGGCTGCACTTGCAGATGTGCTTGCAGCCGTCAGTTCACACCATCAGGATGTCATCCGGGAATTGTTGCTCTGATGTCGTTTCAGATGCTTCGGGAGGCCTGGTGACCACGACCGCGGACCCAACCGCGCTGCTCGACCCATGGGGTGCGGCTGCGACGGCGGGCACGGCCAGCCAACTCCTCGAGAGCGAGGCGGGCAGCGAGAAGGTGGCCTGGCAGTTCGTGGTCACCACGCTGGAGCGCTGGGGCTGCAGGGCCATGGCGCCCAGGGTCCTGCCGGCCGCCGGTGAGCTCGTCGCCAACGCGTTCGCGCACGGCGTCGACGCGGACGGAGCGGGTGCGTACCCCTGCCCGGTGGTGCTCTGCCTGCTGAGATCCGGCAGCGATGTGGTGTGCGCGGTCTTCGACCCCGCTGAAACGCTTCCGCGCCGCACCGCGGCGTACGGTCTGCGACGCGTCGACGCCGTCGCGGACGCCTGGGGCTGGACGGCGCCCGGGCCCGACGGCAAGGCGGTCTGGGCCGCGTTCTCCGGACCGGGAGCGGGCCGCCGCTCGGCTGCCGCGGTCATGGCCACGCTGGATCCGCTGCTCGTCCAGATAGAGGTCTTCACCGGCAGCGCCACGCCACGGCTGGTGCTCGCCGATCCTTCCTGGGGAGTCGAAGGGCCCCCGGAGCCGGCGCCTGCGGGCGGCTGAACTCCGGGGGTCCGTCGGCGTAGGGCCTGACTCTGCGCCGGGGGGCCGTCGGTGTAGGGCCTGTCTTCGAGGCCGCCTCGGGTCGTGTCCGGCAGTGAACTCCCCGTCGTACAGGTGTGGTTACGCCTCGGCCTTCTTCATCGACTCCACCAGCGAGGAGAAACTGTCCGCGGCGTGCCCGGCGTCCATGCCGCGCCGGAACAGCTCGACCACCGCGGCCGGCAGCGTGGTGTCGACTCCCGCGTCCGCATTGGTGTGCAGGACGTGCTCGACACTGGCCATCCCCATGGCGAGGCGGTCCACGTCGCCGAGGTGCCGGCCCGCGTCGATGCGCTCGGCGTAGAAGGAGAAGAACCCCGGCAGTGAGTGCGCGGTCTCCACCGCGTGCGGCAGGATGTCCGCCGCTGTCAGACCGTTGGCATCGGCGAGGGCGACGGCCTGCCAGTAACTCAGCATCGAGGTCCAGAACATGACCATGCCGATCTGGTACATGAGCGCGGCGAGCCCGGGGTCCTCGCCCCGGTGGTCGGTCCGCCCCGTGATCACTTCCAGCGCGGCCCGGTGCTCGTCGAAGACCGCGCGCGGGCCGCTGTAGAAGGTGGACGATTCGGCCTGACCGATGCCGGAGGGCGGCACGGTCACACCACCGGTCAGCTGGACGGCGCCCCGCTCGGCCGCCCAACGCGCCGCGGCACGGGCCTTTTCCGGTGTGTCCGAGCTGAGGTTCACCAGGATCCGGCCGGTCAGTGCGGCCGCGGCGGGCTCGAGCGTGGCGTACACGGCGTCGTAGTCCGTCAGGCTGAGGATCACCAACTCGTTCGCCGCGAGCGCCTTCTCCACGGTCGGCGCGAGCACCGCTCCGCGTGCGACCAGGTTTTCAGCGCGCGACGCGGTGCGGTTGAAGACCGTGACGTCATATCCGCGGTCGAGGAAGGCGCCGGTCATGGCCTGCCCCATGGGGCCGAGGCCGATGACGGTGACCGACTGCTTGGTGCTGCGCATGATGAGATCTCCACCCCTCACTAAAACGATCGCTCTATTCAGAGCGTGGTGAGAACGTATCACAGCCCTAGAACGAACGCTCTACTCAATGAGCGGCTACGGTGGCGGCATGCAGACCAGCACTCGGGACCGGATCGTCGTCGCGGCCGCACGCCTCCTGCAGCGGCAGGGCTATGTCGGCACGGGCATCAAACAGATCGCCCAGGAGGCGCAGGCCACCCTCGGCTCCGTCTACCACTTCTTCCCGGGCGGCAAGGAGGCCGTCGCCGTCGCCGCGATCAGGCACAGCACTGAGGAGTTCTCGGCGCTCCTGGGCAAGGCGCTGGACAGCGAGGACGACCCGGCGGAGGCGGTGTCGGCCTGCGCGCGGCAACTCGCCGATGAGCTACGGGAGTCGGGCTGGACCGACGGCTGCCCCGTCACGGCGGCGGCCCTGGAGACGCTCGGCAGCGACTCGGAGATCCAGCAGGTGTGCGCCGACGCGCTGCGCGGCTGGGAGCGGTTGGTCGCCGACAAACTGCTGCGATGCGGGTTCCCCGCCGAGAGCGCACGGGAGCTGGCGACCACGGTCGTCTGCGCCCTGGAAGGCGCCGAAGTCACCGCCCAGGTCAACCGCAGCGAGGAGCCTCTGCTGGTGGCGGGCCGGCAACTCGCGCGCCTGGTGCGCTCGTACGAGATCTAGGGCCTGATCCACGCGGCAGGCCCTAGCGCGAGCCTGCCGATGCGGAGCTCCTGCGCTGGTTGGCGTGGTAGCGCGCCTTCTTCTGCCGGTTCCCGCACGTGTTCATGTCGCACCATTTGCGGGTGCGGCTCCGGCTGGTGTCGAAGAACGCGGCCCGGCAGGTCGGCGACGCGCACAGGGCCAGTTTTCCGTCGCGTTCGCCGGCGATGATGCTGATCGCGTCGGCGGCGATCACGCCGAGGGCGTCTTCCACGCCGGAAGCCGCGTTGAGCCGCCATCGCCGCTCGCCCTCGGGCGTCAGGATCGCCGCGGCCCGACCCCGAGCGCTGAAGTCGTTGATGACCTGGACGGCGGGCGCGGGCAGGTCGTCGGCGATCGCGGCCGCCGTCGCGGCAACGTGGATCGACTCCCGTAGTTCCCGGGCGAGTTCGAGCTGGGCGGCGGTGCAGGAGCCCACGGGCAGGCCGCTCACCGCAAGCCAGTCGGCAAGTCGCTGCGGTGTCGGAATGCGCTCCACGGAGTCGCCGTGACGCTCCGACAAAGTCCCCGTGAAGCTGGTCGCCAGCACGTTGCCGAGGCGGAAGTCAGGGAACTCGGAAGGCATGGAACCACCTTAGCAGGTTCCATGTCGGTGGGGCGGCGTGGTAGAACCGTCTTAGCCGGTTCGCGCGTGATGGTTGGCGGCCGGCTCCGCGACGGCCGAGGAGGTCACATGCCCCGTCCCACCCGCGACGTGCAAGCATTTGAAGCGCGCGCGCCTGAGGCCGAACTGGAGGATCTGCGTGCGCGACTGGCCCACGCGAGACTGCCGGAAGCCGAGACGGTCCATGGCGCCGCGCCGGGTCCTGGCCGATGGAAGCAAGGAGTTCCGCTCTCCGACCTCGTCGATGTCGTGAACTACTGGCGCACCGGGTACGACTGGCGCGCGTTCGAGGAGCGACTCAACGGGATCGGCCAGTTCCGTACGGCCGTCGACGGTCTGGGAATCCACTTCCTGCACCGCCGGTCCGCGCGCGCAGACGCCACCCCGCTGCTTCTGACGCACGGCTGGCCGGACAGCATCGCCCGGTTCGTCGACGCAGTGGACGAGCTGGCGGATCCGAAAGACGCGGACGCGCCGGCGTTCCACGTCGTGGTCCCGTCGCTGCCGGGCTTCGGCTACAGCGACAAGCCGGCCACGACCGGTTGGGGGACCGAAAGGATCGCGGCCGCGTGGGTCGAGCTCATGGGACGGCTCGGCTACGACAAGTTCGCAGCCCACGGCGGCGATTGGGGCGGCAATATCACCACGGTCCTCGGCGGCAGGTTCCCGGCGCACGTGCTCGGCATTCACACCACGTTCGCGGAGGGGCCGCCCGGGTCGACGATGGACGGGCTGACGGCCGGCGAGCGCGAGTGGGCCGAGGAGACCCGCGACTTCTGGCGGCACCGCGCGGCGTACGCGAAGCAGCAGGCAACCCGGCCGCAGACCATCGGCTACTCACTGGTCGACTCGCCGGTCGGGCTTCTGGCCTGGATTCTCGACAAGTTCGCCGAGTGGTCGGACACCGAGGACAGCCCGTTCGAGACGATCTCCAGGGACAGGATTCTTGACGACGTCACCCTGTACTGGCTGACGCGGACCGGCGCGTCGGCGGCCCGCATCTATTACGAGAGCCACAACTCACTGGACCCCGAACTGCGGGTCGACGTGCCGTCAGCACTCACCATGTATCCCCGCGATGTCGAGAAGTGCCCACGTCCCTGGGCGCAGGAGCGGTACCGGCAGATCGTCCGATGGGCGGAGCCCGACGCCGGGGGACATTTCCCGGCACTTGAGGTTCCCGAGTATTTCGTCAGGGACCTGCAAGAGGGCCTCGCGGCAGTGCTGGCGGCGCAGCGGTGAACGCGGACCGGCACCCCGATGAGACCCTTCCAGGTCAGCCGGTCCCGTCCCGCCTGGTGCACGTGTCCATGATCCGGTCGTTGCTCGGGTTGTGCCAGGGAAACTGCAGGACGGCCGCGGTCCTCGTGCCGTAGATCCCGTCGTGCATGCTCGATTCCTGCGGGAAGAGGGAGTACTGCACGTCCTCCAGGGCGAGTTCGGTGTCGCGCCCGTAGATGCCGTCGATATCGCCGGGGCCGAACAGCCCGCCGTAGATGCCCTTGTTGGCGTTGTAGCAGTACGCGAGCGCCGTCTGAAGTGCGGTGACTCCGGCGTTCTGCGTCCCCTTGTTCATGTAGCAGCTGACCGTGGTGGCCGACTTCGGGATCATCATGTAGTACGAGTAGCCGGCCCTCGGCTTCATCTCGACCTGGCGGGTGCACTTGGGCGTCGCGGCAGCCGCCGACGTCGGTGTCAGGGCCACCACGCCGACCGACAGCATGGTCGCGGACAGCAGGCTTGACGCGAGTTTGCGAGTTCCCATGAACGATCCAACTTCCTTGTGAGGACAGGCCGCGGCGCACCCGGTGAATGCCTTCTCCGGGTGCGCTCCTGGACCTTAAGGTCACCGCGGGCTGCGGACTTGGCCGTCCGTGCAGGGAACTTGGTCAGGGGCGCACGGCTTCAACTCGGTGCCGTACCAAGGGAGTAGGTCGGGTGAGCGTCAAGGAAGCCGTTGCGCGGTACGAGAGACGCCCGGCAGACTGAGGCGACGATCACCGAGCCGAACGAGGGTCTGCTGGATGAGCCCGGTCCTGGACACTTCGTTCATAGCGCCGCGAGACCGGGAGGCAGTGGTCCGGGACGCGGTGTGGGAATCCCTGGTGGCGGTCGACATCGACCACGGTCCGGCGGCCGAGGACATCTCCGTCCGCATAGGGCTCGGCGCCGTCGGACCCCTCAAGTTCTGTTCCGCGCGGGCGTCCGCGGTCACCGTGCGCCGTACGGAGCGGCTGGCGCGGCAGGACGAGGAGCCGGCCGTCTTCCTCGGCCTCCAGGCCACGGGCACCAGCCTGGTGGTGCAGAACGGCCGCGAGTGCGTGCTCCGGCCGGGGGAGCTGGCCGTCTACGAATCGATCTCTCCGTACACGCTGCTCTTCGACGAGGGAGTCGACCACCACTTTCTCCGTTTCCCCCGTGCGTTACTCGCGCTGCCGGACCGGCTGCTGCGGGACACCAGCACGGTCACCCTGGGGTCCGACAACCCGCTCGCGGGCCTCGCCTACACCTACTTCTCCCAGCTGGCCGTCAGCGACCGGCTGCACCAGGCCGGGCAGGCCCACAGCGTCGTCGAACCCAGCGTCGAACTTCTGCGTGCCCTCCTCACGACCCAGCACGGCAACTCCGGCCTGGCGGCAGCACCGTTGGAGGCGACGCTCAGCCTGCGGATCACGCAGTACGTACAGGAGCATCTTGCCGATCCGGACCTTTCGGCGGCGCGGATCGCCGCCGCGCATGACATCTCGGTACGGCACCTGTACGCCGTGCTCGCCCGCTCGGGCATCAGCCTCGGGGACTGGATCCGCAACCGCCGCCTGGCCGCATGCCGACGAGAGCTGGCCGGCCCGAACGGGCGGCTGCGTACGGTCGCGGCGATCGGGCGGAGCTGGGGCTTCACGGACGCGACCCACTTCAGCAAGGCGTTCAAACGCGCCTACGGAATCTCCCCCCGGGATTGGCGCGAGCGGAACCGCCCCGGCTTCCGCGCTTGAGGATCTCCGCGAACCGGTTCGACGTAAGGATCTCCGCGAACCGGTTCGTCGTGGGGCCCCCGAGCCGGTTTCCGCTCAGGCCCGCGCCTGTGCGGCCAGCTCCGCGGCCGCCGCACCCCACTCGGGCTGCTCGAACGTGAAGCCCGCGTCGAGCAGCCGGCCGGGTGTCACCCGGCGGCTCTTGAGCAGAAGTTCGGTGTCCGAGCGCAGCACGAACGCGCCGAGTTCCGCCATCGCCTTCGTCGCCGGAAGCCCGACCGGCACCCGCCAGGCGGTCCGCAGCTCCCGCATGAACTCCCGCTGGGGGAGCGGCACCGGCGCGGCCAGGTTCACCGGTCCGTCGATGTCCTCGCGCCCGACGAGGAACTCCACCGCGCGGACGAAGTCCCGCTCGTGGATCCACGACACGTACTGCCGCCCGCCTGCGACCGGACCGCCGAGTCCGAGCCTCACCATCCGCGACAGCACCGAGAACACACCGCCACGGTCCGGGCTCATCACCATCGCGGCGCGCAGCGCGACCTTCCGCGTGTGCGGGGTGGCGGCCGCCTCCTGGGTCTGCTCCCACCGCTTGGCGATCTCGACGCTGTACGCCCAGTAGTCCGGCACCCCGTCCTCGGCGCCGCCGATGACGCCCTGTGCCTCGTCGTTGGCGGCATCGAAACGGTGGGCGTAGATCGTCGCCGTACTCATCTGCAGCCAGACCCGCGGCGGCCGCTCCGCGGCCGCGATCGCCTCACCGACCACCTTCGCGGAATCCACCCGGGAGTCCATCATCGCCCGCAGATTCGCCTCGGTGTAACGGCAGCTCACGCTGCGGCCCGCCAGGTTGATCACGACGTCGCTGCCGTCGATCTCCTTGACCCACGGTCCTGCCGTCCGCCCGTCCCAGGCCACTTCATCCGGCCCGTCGGGGCTTCGGCTGAGCACCACCACGTCATGGCCCGCCGCCTTGAGAGCCCGCCGCAGCATCGCGCCGACCTGCCCGGTTCCCCCTGGAATCACCACGCGCATGAAAACCCCCTCGGTATGGGCCCGAGCCTATCCGAGGGGGTTGAACATGTTCAAAACCGGGGTGGGGTCGCTGATGCCAGGGTCAGCTCGGTGCCTCGGCGCCCTTGCGGGCGTAGAACCACCAGCAGACCGCCAGGCATGTCGCGTAGAACCCGATGAAGCACCACAGGGCGCTGGTCACGGGGAAGTTGGCGAACATCGCGGGGATGAAGAAGAAGCCGTACGCGGCGATCGCCGACGAGAAGCCCGTGACCGCACCGGCCTCCATCTCGGACTGCTTGAGCGCCGCCGCCTGGGCGTCCGGGCCCTTGCCCTCGGCGCCCTTGGTGTGCCAGTCGCGGAAGATCACCGGGATCTGGCGGAAGGTCGAGCCGTTGCCGATGCCGGAGAAGAAGAACGCGCACAGGAAGCCGATGTAGAAGGTCCAGAAGCTGCCCTGGTCGCCGCTGTGCGGCAGCGCGAAGATCACCACGACCAGCGAGGCGGCCATGCCGACGAACGAAAGGAGCGTGACGCGTGCGCCGCCGACCTTGTCGGAGAGCGAGCCGCCGAGCCAGCGGGTGAGGGCGCCGATCGCGGGGCCGATCCAGGCGTACGTGGTGGCCTGGTAGCCCTGCGCCTGGAAGTTGTCCTTGATCAGCAGCGGCAGACCGGCGGCGAACCCGATGAAGGAGCCGAAGGTGCCGACGTAGAGCCAGGTCATCAGCCAGTTGTGCTTGCGCTTGAAGATGATCTTCTGCTGGCTGAAGGGCGCGGCGGCGACCTTGAGGTCGTTCATGAAGAACCATGCGAGCAGCGCCATGATCACCAGAAGCGGGACCCACAGGAACGCGCCGTTCTGGAGCCATACGTCGGTGTTCTTGGCGCTGTCGTGCTGCGGACCGCCCGCGGGGGCGCCGAGCACTGCGGCGGTGATGACCAGCGGGGCGACCAACTGCACGATCGAGACACCGAGGTTGCCCAGGCCGCCGTTGAGGCCGTTGGCGGAACCCTTCTCCTTCTTCGGGAAGAAGAAGCCGATATTCGCCATCGAGGAGGCGAAGTTGGCGCCGCCGATGCCGCAGACCGCAGCGATCAGCGCGAGCTCCCAGTAGGGCGTGCCCGTGTCCTGGAGGGCGAAGCCGAGCCACAGCATCGGGGCGACCAGGATGATCGTCGAGAAGGCGGTGAACTTCCGCTCGCCGAAGATCGGCCCGATGAAGGTGTACAGGATGCGGAAGGTGCCGCCGGTGATGCCGGGGATCGCGGTCAGCCAGAACAGCTGCGACTTCGAGAAGCCGAAGCCCACGTCATTGAGCTTGACCACGGTCACCGACCAGACCTGCCAGACGACGAAGCCCAGCATCAGGGCCGGGATCGAGATCCAGAGGTTGCGGTTGGCCACCTTGCGGCCGGTCGACGCCCAGAAGCCGGTGTCCTCGGGACGCCAGTCACTGATCGTGGAGCCGGGCTTGTAAGTGTCGGCCTCGATGACCTGGCCGGGGCTCGGGGTGCTCATTTCTTCACGGTATGAGCGGGTTTGCCCAGGTGGTGTGTGGTGTCGGCCGAATGGGTTACGCGGCCTCGGCCCGTCAGCCGCGCCCGGTCGCGCAGGCCACGCAGGCTTTGTTGCCCTCCGGGTCCGCCAGGACGGTGTACGAGGGTGCCTCGGAGTCGTCCACCACGGTGCCGCCCGCGGCCAGGGCGGCCGCGATGCGCTTCTCGACGACCTCGGGCGCCAGCCATACGTCCAGGTGCCAGCGCTGGCGGGGTGTCTCGTGCGGGGAGGTCTGCTGGAACCACATCGCGGGGAGACGGTTCAGGGGATCGAAGACCGAATCGTGGACGGTGTTCGCCGCGTCGCCGGTGAGCAGCGCGGCCCAGAACGGGCCCGCGGCCGTGTGGTCGGCCGAGTCGAGGGCGAGCTCGACCTGGGTCACATCCGCGGGCGCAGCCCGCAGCAGGAACTTGGTGGCAAGGCCCGTGATCAGCCGGGCCAGTTCGAGATCCTTCGCCGTGATCCAGCGCCCGCCGGCGGGGTCCACCGTGTAAAGGAAGAGGTCGACGCAGCCGTTGCCCAGTCGGATCTCCGGCACCGGATGACCCGCGGTCGCGGCCACTTGGGCGACGGCCGAGACGAAGGAGGCGGCGACCGTCGGGTCCTCGCCCTCGGTCACGTAGCGGGCCGCCAGGGGCTGGGCGAGCCGACGCCAGTCGCCCAACTCGTCATGGATCGCGGACAGGACTTCCGGGGTGGTGAGAGCCTCCATGGCGCTCATGCTGTCAGTGCCACCACCGCGGAGGCCAGGGGTGGATCGCACTTGCCGCGATCCACGGCGCCGGCCCGAAGCGCAGCGTGAAGGGCGGAGCCGCAGCCGGCCGCCGTGCCGGCCGAGTCGTCAGTGGTGACCGTCCCGGCCGGCGCCCCGAGCTGTGACCTCCGTCGTGGGAGGCTGTCGGTGCAGGTCAGGACCTCGTGGCGTCGCTGCAGTACCAGGAACCGTAGCGGCTTCCGCCGACGCTCGTGTAGCGCGCCTCGCAGGCGCGGACATAGCTGTTCTCGGCGATGTCGTAGTTGCACTGGCGGATCGGGGAGCCGTTGTCGCCGATGCTGGTGGTGTCGTAGCAGCCGGTGCGGATGTCCTGCCATTCCGGGGCTTGGCAGTCGTAGCCTGAACAGACAAGTTCCTGGATCTTGCCGTAGACCGCGTAGCCGTCGGCGTCCGTGTCCTGGATGTACAGCCAGTCACCCGACGGGTAGAACGTCGTGGTGCCCCACGACTTGACGATGCTCACGTTGAGCCCGCTCGCCGAGGCAGCGCCCTGCATGCCCACCACCATGCCCAGGCTCGCCACAAGCCCCAGGACCACTTGCGTCACACGCCGCATCTTCATCAGAATCCCCTCCCGTTTCAAGAATCGAACAGAGGGGATCCCATCGCAGCGGAGATCATTCTGTCAACGGCTTTGCTGCGTGGGCGAGTTGAGCCCTCTGCCTCGCGTCGCGCGCCGGGGCGAGAGGCAACGGCGGCCTACCGCGCGCCTGCCGTGATCCGCCGCCGCAGGAGCCCGTCGAACGGGTAGACCGCCTGTCCGCGCACCGCCTCCTCGTCCACCTCCACCCCGAGACCCGGCCCCGTCGGCACGCCGGCGACACCGTCGCGTACCTCCACCCCGGAGCCCGCGACATAGGTGGACCGTATGAACTGGCGGCCGTTGAGGTCGGCCGGACGGTCCATGCCGAAGGCGGCGAACAGGTGCAAGGACGCGGCAAGGCCCAGATCGGAGTCCGTGAGTCCGGAGCCCGCAAGGCCGATCCCGCAGTCCTGCGCCAGCGCGCACAGCCGCCGGGACAGATGCAGACCGGACGTGCGCTGCACCTTGGCCACGGCGATGTCCAGCGCCTGCAGATGGACGAAGGCGGCCAGGTCGCTGGGGTGGACCAGGCTTTCGTCCACCGCGATCGGGATCTCGCTGCGCTCGCGCAACCGGCGCAGGCCCAGCGGGTCATTGGCCCGCAGCGGCTGTTCGAGCAGGTCGATCTCGTACGGCTGGAGGCGGCGGGAGAGGTGCAGAGCCTGGTTCACGGTGTAGCCCTGGTTGGCGTCCACCCACAGTGGCGCGGTGGGTGCGGCAGCACGTACGGCTTCCACCCGCCGGATGTCCTCCTCGAGGGGGGCCGTGCCGACCTTGATCTTGAACGCTCCGTATCCGGAGTCGAGTCCCTCGGCCACCTCGTCGGCCGCGGTGGGCGGATCCCCGGAGACGATCCACGCCAGCGGCACCCGGTCGATCTGCCGCTGGCCCCACAACTCCCCGATGGACAGGCCGAGCAGCCGGCCGACGAGATCGTGCAGGGCGAGATCGAGCGCAGCCTTGGCGAGCGGAGTGCCGGTCGTGTAGCCGGGGTTGATGGCCCGGTCGAAGACGCGGTGGGCGCCGGCGATGTCCCACACCGGCCGGTTCAGGAGCGGCGGACCGAGATAGCGCTCGATGGTCGCCACGATGCTCTCGACCGTCTCGTACGTCCAGGTCGGGGCCGGGGTCGCCTCGCCCCACCCGACGGCGCCGCCCGCGCCGATGCGGACCAGGACGCGGGGGTGCGTACCGCCGCGCCGCGTCACCACCCCACCGGAGATCACAAAGTCCCGCAGGGTGGGCAGAGGCAGCACAAAACACTCGATGCTTTCGATGACCAGCCCCTGCAATGCGCTGGCGGGCGTGGCTATGGAGGTCAACAGTCCTCCTTCTTCGAGGAATGAATTCATTCCTTGTTTTAGCAGGTCAGAAGCGGTGTCAGGATGCAGAGAACCATGAAAGGAATTAGTCCACAAGCATTGACGGCCAAGAAATGACTGGTGCATCATCCCGGCCATGACAGCAAGCAGTGAGCGGAATTCATTCTCCAAGGGAATGAAATCCGAGGTCGTCGCGGAGGCGCTGCGACAGCGGATCTCCGACGAAGGCTGGGGTATCGGCACCAAGCTGCCCACCGAGCCGGAACTGGCGGAGTCCTACGCCGTGGGTCTCAACACCGTGCGCCGCGCGGTGGGTGTCCTGGTGGACGAGGGGATCGTCGTGCGCCGGCAGGGCTCGGGCACATATCTGGCGAGCCTGCCGCCCACACCGCGACGACGGCTGCTCGGTGTCCTCGTCCCCTCGACGTCGTACTACTACCCGCAGGTCATCGAGGGGATCGAACGGGCGGCGACCGCCGCGGGCGCCGGCGTCATCCTTGCCAGCTCCGAGAACCGCCTCGCCCTGGAGGCGGAGCAGACCCGCCGGCTCCTCGACAACGGCGTCGACGGACTGATCCTGGTGCCCAATCTGAACCTCGCGGACGATCCGCAGGCGCACGTGGACGCCCTGCACCGACTGCCCGTCCCCTATGTCCTGGTCGAGCGCCGGCCGCCGGCCCCGGCTCCCGACGACCCCACGTCGTACGTGGCCACCCATCACGTGGGCGGCGTCTACGCGGCGATACGGCATCTCACCTCGCTCGGCCACACCCGGATCGGCTACCTGGGCCGGCTGCGCACCGGCACCGCCGCCGTGATCACCGAGGGCTACGGACTCGCCGCCGCTGCCCTCGGCGTGGACCCCGTGCCCGAGGCGGTCGTCCGGCGCGTGGAGTGGACGAGTGAGGAGATCCAGGCCTACGCGGCCATGTGCCGTGGCAGCGGCGTGACCGCCGTGTTCTGTCACGGCGACCGGGACGCGGTGATGCTTCTGGGCCATGCCAGGCGGCTCGGCATGCGGGTGCCGCAGGACCTCGCGGTCGTCGCCTACGACGATGACATCGCGGAGTTCGGCGATCCCGCGCTCACGGCGGTGGCACCGCCCAAGACCGATATCGGCGCGCTGGCGGCCGAGTTCCTGCTGCAGCGCATCACCAAGGGGCCGGAGATCCCGGCCCGCCGGCTCGAACTCCAACCCCGCCTCGTCGTACGGGCCTCGTGCGGCGGTGCCCACGCGGCAGCCGAAACGAACCACCGGGTACGCGCCGTCACCGCGACCACCTGACGCGGGCGCTGCGCGCGCACCCGCCACGACCGACACCACGTCACCGGACCGCACCCGTACAGCCCCGGGACTCCTGAGCAGAGAGGCTCATCAGCCATGCCCGACCGCAGCACAACCATGCCCATACGCAGGGCAGTTCGCACCAGAACAGCCGCATCCGTCCTCGCGCTGGCCATGGCGCTCACCGCGACCGCCTGCGGCGGCGACTCGGAAGGCGCCGCCGACGGGAAGACGACCATCACCCTCGGCTACTACGCGGAGGCCGGCGGACCGGCCGACGGCACCATGCGCAAGCTGGTCAAGGAGTTCGAGAAGGCCAACCCGACCATCCGCGTCAAGATCGAGTCGGCCGACTACGACAAGTTCCACACCCGGCTGCGCACCCAGCTCGCCGGCCGCAAGGCCCCGGATGTGTGGCTGTCGGACGGCGTGCTGGTCCAGGAGTTCGCGGGCCGGGGCAGCCTGCGCGACCTCAGCGGATACGCGTCGAAGCTGAACGCCGACGACTACCTGGGCGTCGACCTCATCAAGAAGGGTGATCCCAAGGGCCGCCTGTACGGCTTCCCGCAAGGAGCCCAGTCCACGGCGCTGTTCTACAACAAGAAGCTGTTCAAGGACGCCGGAGTGGCGGAACCGACCGCCGACTGGACGTACGACGATCTGCTGGCCGCGGCGAAGAAGCTGACCAAGGACACCAACGGCGACGGCAAGCCGGACGTCTACGGCTTCCGCTCCTACTCACCGAGCTTCGTCGAGAGCTGGTGGCCGATGGTCAAGGCCTTCGGCGGCGAGGTGCTCGGCGACGACGGCAAGGTCGCGATCGACAGTCCGGGGAGCCGCGAGGCGTTCGACTGGATGCTCAAGACGATGTACGAGGACAAGGTCGCCCCCGACCCGGTGACGACCGAGGCCCTGGGCAAGTCCCAGACCCTGTTCCCCAGCAGTGTGGTGGCGATGCAGTTCGGCATCTACGCCCGGATCCAGACCGCCAACCAGGGCAAGGTCGACTTCGGGGTCGCCCCGCTGCCCAAGGGACCGGGCGGACAGCGCGGTGACCTCGCCAACATCAACGCCTGGGTGATCAACCGGGCCGCGCCCGACGCCCGCGCCGAAGCCGCCTGGAAGTGGATCGAGTTCTTCTCCGGCGAGAAGCCGCAGGCCGACTGGACCGCGATCGGCGAGGCGATTCCGATCAACAAGAAGGTCACGCGGACACCCGCCTTCCTCAGCCCCAAGACCCTGCCCGCCGACCGCAAGGTGTTCCTCGACTCCCTGGCCGGCGCCGACGACTTGGGCCTCAACCCGGTGTGGAGCGAATACACCACGGCGCTCGCCGAGGCCGTCACCGGTGCGCTGAACAAGGAGTCCTCCGTCCCCGACGCCCTCAAGACCGGGCAGGACGCGGCGCAGTCCGCCATCGACCGGTTCCGGCCCGCCCGATGACGCCCGTCGCCACCGAGCAGGGAAGGAGGCGTGACGTGGCAGGCGCACCCCGCAAGACCCTCCGTACACCGCGTCGCGCGCCCCGCTCGGACCGCCCGGCACGCTCCGCACGACGCGTCGAACGCCGGTGGGCGATGCTGTTCGCCACCCCGTACCTGGCCCACCTCGTCCTGCTGACGGCCTGGCCGGTCCTGGCCCTCGCCTATCTGGGCTTCACCGACTACGACACCGTGTCCTCGCCACGCTGGACCGGCCTGGACAACTACTCCCGGCTCCTCGGCGACGAGGCGTTCTGGACGAGCCTGCTCAACACCGGCTACTTCGCGCTGATCTTCGTACCGCTGCAGACGGTGGTGGCACTGGCCCTGGCCGTCGCACTGAACCAGAAGCTGCGGTTCATGCCGCTGTTTCGCGGCGCGTACTTCGTGCCCGTGGTGTCGTCGTGGGTGGTGATGGCGTACGTCGCCGACGCGGTGTTCAACCCCCGTCTCGGCAGCGCGAACGCGGTCCTCGACTGGTTCGGCATCGACCCGCTGACCTGGCTGGACAGTCCCGTCCTCGTGATCCCGACGCTGGCGCTGATCGCGGTGTGGAAGGGCGCCGGCTACATGATGGTGCTGTTCCTCGCGGCCCTGCAGGCGATCCCGCAGGAGCGCTACGAGGCGGCCCGGGTCGACGGGGCCGGCGCCTGGGGCCGGTTCCGGCACATCACCGTGCCCGGTGTCTCCGGGACGACGTTCCTCGTGCTCGTCCTGTCCACCATCACCACCCTGCAGGCCTTCGAGCAGGTCTTCGTGATGACGGGCGGCGGCCCCGGCGACGCGAGCGAGCTGACGGTCCTCTACATGTACCGGCAGGGCTTCGAGTACTTCCAGATGGGCTACGCGGCGGCGATCGCCTGGGTGCTGTTCGCGGTGATCCTCGTCCTCACCCTGATCCAACTGCGGCTCCAGAAGCGGTGGGTGCACTATGCCTGAGGCCCTCGTCGAGCGACCCCGCGTGCGGCCTTCGAACCGGCCACGGACGCGGACACGTTTCAGGTTCGGGCGCGCGGCCGCCTACCTCTTCGTCGGCTCCGGCGCCCTGCTCATGGTGCTGCCGTTCCTGGCTGCGCTGTTCAACTCCCTGAAGACGCACGCGCAGTACATCGAAGTGCCGCCGGTCATCCTGCCGGACCCGCCGCAGTGGTCGAACTACTCGGAGGTGTGGGACCGCGCGCCGTTCGGCACGTACGCCCTGAACAGCTTCGTCATCGCGACGGCGGCGACCGTCGGCAACGTGCTCAGCAGCGCGATGGTGGGCCATGCGCTGGCCCGGATGCGGCTGCCCGCACGCGGCGCGCTCCTGACCGCGGCGCTGGGCACGCTGATGCTGCCCACGGTGGTCACCATCATCCCGTCGTTCCTGATGTTCCGTGAGTTCGGGTGGCTGGACACGTTCCTGCCGCTGATCGTGCCGTTCTGGCTGGCGACACCGTTCGGGATCTTCCTGATGCGGCAGTCGTTCCTGGCGATCCCGCAGGACTTCCAGGAGGCGGCCACCCTCGACGGCGCCGGGCCCTGGCGGATCTTCACGCGGATCCATCTGCCGCTGGTCAAACCGGCGTTGGCGACCCTGAGCGTGTTCACGTTCATGACGTCCTGGGGCGCCGTCCTCGAGCCGACGGTGTACCTGACCTCGCCCGACAAGCTGACGCTGCCGCTCGGAGTGATGGGGCTGCGCGGCCAGTTCATCGGCAACGACCAGCTGGTGACCGCCGCGGCGCTCATGTCGCTGGTGCCGATCCTCGTCCTCTTCGTCTTCGCCCAGCGCTACTTCGTACGCGGAGCCATGTCGGCCGGGGTGAAGGGCTGACCGCGTCGCGGCCGGGCGGCCGGACGCAGGCAACCACCACCCGCACAGAACCCAAGGAGTCATCGGTGCGAACCAACGAGCCCGGATTCAGGCTCGGCATCATCGGCACAGGCATCGTCGGCGCGCTGCACGTCCAGGCGGCGCGTGCGCTGCCCGGCGTCACCGTGGCCGCGGTCTGCGACATCAGGGCCGACGCGGCCCGCGCGATGGCGCAGCAGGCCGGCGCCGCCGCGTACACCCGCCACGAGGACATGCTCGCCCGCGAACCGCTCGACGGCGTGATCATCACCGCGCCGCACGCCCTGCACGCCCAGATGACGCTCGCCGCGGCGGAAGCCGGGGTGCACGTCCTGGTCGAGAAGCCGATGGCGACCTCCGTCGCGGACTGCACGGCGATGATCGAGGCCTGTGACACGGCAGGTGTGCTGCTGGCGGTCGGACACGTCGTGCGCTTCGGCGCCGGCGCCCGCCGCACGGAGGCGGTCCTGCGCTCCGGGGAGCTCGGTCCGGTGCGCGCCATCGCACACCGGCGCACCTCGCACTACGCGAAGGGTTCGCGCCCCGACTGGTTCTTCGACCCCGTGATGGCGGGCGGCGGCATCGTCATGAACGTCGGCACCCACGGCCTCGACCGCATCCAGTGGCTGGCCGGAAGCGCCGCCGAGACCGTGCACGCCCACACATGGAGCCGCGGCGGCCTGGAGATCGAGACGGACGCGGTGGGTCTGGTCGACCTGACCAACGGGGTGAAGGCGAGCTTCCACCTCACCAGCGCTCCGGTCCCGTACACCGACGAGACCGTGGTGCTGTGCGAACAGGGCTCGGTGCGCTGGTCGGCGCCCGAAGGGATCTGGGTGAGCCGCGGGGGAGCGGAGACCCCGCTCGCGCCGCCCGACGAGGAGCCGGCGGACGCCTTCACCGCCCAGCTCGCCGACTTCACCGAGGCCTGCCGCACCGGACGGCCACCCGTCGTCGACGGCCGCTACGGGCGCTCGGTCGTGGCGACGGTGCTCGCGGTGTACGAGTCCGAACTCAGCGGCCGGCCCGAGTCCGTGACCGGCGGGCCGCATCCGCTCCCCGGCGGCCTGCTGCGGAACTCCGCATGAGCCGCCTCGCGTTCAGCACCCTCGGCTGCCCGGGCACTCCTGTGGAGCAGGTGACCGAACTGGCCCGCCGCCACGGCTGCGGAGGTGTCGAACTGCGCTGCGCCGACGGCGAGATCCTGCCGCCCGACGCCACCCACGCCCACGCCGCGACCGTCGGCCGACAGCTCGCCGACGCGGGCATCGACGTCATCTGCCTCGCCTCCTACGTCCAGGTCGGCGCCCCGGCTCCCGAGACGGGCGAAGTCCTGGGCCGGCACCTGGAGCTGGCTCGCGCCGCGCGCGCCCCGCACCTGCGGGTGTTCGGAGGGGACCCGGACGACCCCGGTACCGCCGACCGTGCCGCCGAACGGCTCGCAGGGGCAGCCGAGTTCGGCGCGGACACCGGTGTACGGATCCTCCTGGAGACCCATGACGCCTTCCTCACCGGACGCGCGGTCGCCGACGTCCTGCACCGGGCCGGCAACCCACCGCAGCTGGGCGCCCTTTGGGATGTCGTCAACCCGTGGCGCGCCGGCGAATCCCTGGCCGGCACCGCCGCCGCGCTGACCGGGCTGCTCACCCACGTACAGCTGAAGGACGTCGCCTCACCGCAGGACCTGGCCCCCGTCCTGCCGTCTTCGGGCGCCGTACCGCTCGGGGAGTTCCGCCGGCTGCTCGACGAGATCGGCTACCGCGGCTGGTTCTCCCTCGAATGGGAGGCGGCCTGGTACCCGCAGGCGCCGCCGCTCGACCAGGCACTGGCCGCCTTCCGCTCCCTGATGGACGAAACCGCCTGACCGCCGCCACACGAACGCCGTACGCCCCACCACCAACAACCCGGAACGAGGCCCCCGTTGAACCGCAGGAAACTGACCCTCACCACAGCCATGGCCGCGGCCCTGCTCGCCCCCGCGATGCTGTACCCGCAGCTCGCCTCGGGCACCACGGTGGAGGCCGAGGGCAAGCCCGGCACCCACCTGACCAACTCCTTCGAGCAGCCGCCCGCCGGAGGCCCGTACACACTCGACGAATGGGCGAAGGAAGGGTTCACCGCACCCTGGCAGCAGGGCATGGACACCCGGACCGTGGTCGACGGCACGGAACCGGCCCACAGCGGCGACAAGTCGCTGCGGGTCCTCTACCCGAAGGGGAAGATCGGCCCGGAGGACTCCGGCGCCCAGGCACCGTTCCGGCTCGACAAGGCGCGGCAGTACTACGTGTCCCAGTGGGTCAAGTTCGACGAGAACTTCAGCTGGGGGACGGTGTACAACGCCGGCAAGGTCGGCATCGGCCTCGCCGGCGGCGCCTCCTGCTCCGGCGGACAGATCTGCGACGGCACCAACGGCTTCAGCTCGCGCTTCATCTGGCGGCTCAACACCGGTGAAGCGGCGCTGTACTACTACCACATGGGCCACGAGGGCCAGTACGGCGACTACGTCACGCTGCAGCAGAACGGCGAGACCGTCCACTGGCCCAAGGGGAAGTGGGTCAACGTCGTCCAGCGGGTCAGGGTCAACACCGTCACCGACGGACAGGCCAATCCCGACGGCGTGATCGAGGTCTTCTACAACGGCAAGCCCGCGGCCAAGGTGACCGGCCTGCGCTTCGTCACCAACGACGACCAGGTCGACCGGGCCTACTTCTCCAGCTTCGCGGGCGGCGCCACCTGGGAGTTCGCGCCGCAGAACGACAGCTACATCTGGTACGACGACATCACGATCTCCACCAACCGGGCGGACATACCCGAGCTCAAGGGCCGTCCCTGACCGTCCCGTTCGCCGTGCTGGGAGATCGGCCACCACGCCTGCCGTGCCGCCCCTCTCCCCGCAGGGGCCGACTCCGGAAGGAGGTCACCGCACCACCGCACCGTCCCTGCAGTGGTAACAGCTTTCGAAGCGGAGTGATCCATGAGAACGACGATGAGAACGACGTTGCTCAGAAAGGCAGCACTGCTCGCCACGCTCCTGGCCACCCTCGTCGCCGGCACCGCCTCGGCCGAGGACCCCTCGCCGCCCGGCGACACCGCGACCGCGGCCGCCTCGCCCTCCTTCAGGTACAACACCTTCGAACGCCCCGAACGGGGCAGCGCGTACGACCTCGGCCAGTGGTCCCAGGACGGCTGGTACGCCCCCTGGGAGGAGGGCATGAGCACGCGCACCTGGATCGACGGCTACAACTTCCACCACTCGGGCGGGAAATCGCTGCGGGTGTTCTACCCGAAGGGCAAGATCGGACCGGCCGACTCGGGCGCGCAGGCACCTTTGCAGCTCACCCCGGGCCGTGAGTACTACCTCTCGTACTGGGTGCGCTTCAGCAGCGACTTCAGCTGGGGCACCACCGAGTACGCCGGGAAGGTCGGCATCGGTCTTGCGGGCGGCGCCTCGTGCTCCGGCGGACAGGTCTGCGACGGCTACAACGGCTTCAGCTCGCGGATGATCTGGCGGTCCGGCGGCAAGGTGGCGATCTACTACTACCACATGGGCCACGCGGGCCAGTACGGCGATTACGCGGACCTGAAGGACGCCGCCGGGAACCTCATCAACTGGCCCCGCGGCCAGTGGGTCAACATCGTCCAGCGCCTCAAGGTCAACACCGTCAGCGGCAGCAACGCCAACCCCGACGGTGAGATCGACATCTGGTACAACGGCGCCCAGGCGGCCACGATCCGTGGGCTGCGCTTCGTGCGCAACGGCGACCTGGTGGACCGCGCGTACTTCTCCTCCTTCTTCGGCGGGGCCACCCCCTCCTTCGCCCCGACGAACGACTCGTACATCTGGTACGACGACCTCAAGGTGTCCACCCAGCGCTCGGACGTGTGCGAACTGGCCTCCGGCGGCTGCCACTCCCGCAGCTTCCAGGCCGAGGACTACTCGGCCATGAAGGGCGTCACGAAGAAGACGACGTCCGATGCGGGCGGCGGCCAGACGGTCGGCAGCTTCGACAGCACCGACTGGATCGCCTTCCAGAACGTCGCGGTCCCCAGAACGGGCCGCTATCTCGTCGAGTACCGGGTCGCCTCGCCGAACAACGGCGGCACGCTCTCCCTCGACATCGGCGGCGGGGCCACCCCGCTCGGCAACGTCTCCGTACCCGACACCGGGAGCTATGACAGCTACCGCACCATCTCCCGCGAAGTGGAACTCCCGGCCGGAACGCACCAGTTCGGCCTGTACGCGGTGACCGGCGGCTTCGACCTCAACTGGTGGAAGATCACCCAGATCTCCTGACAGGTCGGGAGCCGGCGCGTCATGGCCGAGGGGCCCTCCGGCAGGAGAGCCCCTCGGTCCATGGCACCGGGCCGTCGCGCGACAGCGTCAGTGCCCGGAGCTCTCCAACTGCTCGAAGCGCGCCGCGTCCACATCGAGGACGTGCTGCGCCTTGCCGAGCGTGAGGGAGCTGTAGGTGCCCGACGAGCGCGCCTTGAGCAGTTCCTCCCGCTGTACGGCCAGGACCCGCAGCCGCAGTTCCAGGAACTGGTCGCGGCTGCCGGCCTCGTACCTGCTCGGCGCACCCTCCCGCTGCTTGCGGCCGTCGCCGGCCTTGCGCTGGGCCTCCACGCGCGCGTCGCTGCGTACGAACTCGATGAGCCGCTGCGGATAGGGCTCGCCCGCCTTGTCGGTGAGCGCGGGGTTCTCGAGGAAGTCGGTGGCGGACTCGCCCAGAGCGTTCATCAGCCGCGCCCCCTCCTCACGCAGTTGCTGAGGATCGTCCTCGGGCACCCCCACCTTGCGGATCACCATCGGCAGCGTCAGCCCTTGGAGCAGCAGCGTGGTGGCCGCCACCACGAAGGCGATCAGGATGAGCTGGGCACGGTCGGGTGTGTCCTCGGGGAGCGTCTGCGCCGCCGCCACCGTGATCGCTCCGCGCATGCCCGCCCAGCCGAGGATGAGGCCGCCGCGTGCGCCGAAGTACTGGTTGACGGTGAACTCGATGTCGGCGGACTTCCTGGTGACCCGTTTCCTGAAGCCTTCGATGCGCTTCTCCGGGAGGTTGCGCATCCGTTCGGCGAAGTCCGGATTCTCCTCGGGGTTCTTGAGCACCTGCTGCAGCGCTTCGATGCGCTCCTTGGACTGCGAGGCCTTCGCCACGTCCCGTCGCATCCCGGCCACGAGCGGGACGATGAACAGCAGTCGCGCGAGCATGACGAACGCCGCCGCCACGAGACCGATCAGAAGGGCACGGGCGACGCTCAGATCCTCGGCGCGCACCTCGTCGACGAGGGTCTTCACGCTCAGGCCCATGAGCAGGAACATGCCGCTCTCGAGCAGGAACGCCGCCGTATGCCAGTTCGTCGACTCGGCGATGCGGTCGTTCGCCCGCAGATAGCGCGGGCTCTGATGTCCGGTGACCAGACCGGCGATCACGACCGCGAGGACTCCCGAGGCGTTCAGTTCCTCGGCGGGCAGATACGCGATGAACGGCACGACGAACGAGATCGCCGTGTTGAGCACGGCATCGTTGAGCAGCGCCCGCAGCCGTACGTTGACCAGGCCCACGACCAGACCCACGGCGACCGCCACGACCACCGCGTACAGGAACTCGCCGACCGTGGCCCAGATCGAGAAGGAGCCGGCGAAGGCGGCGACGGCCGTGCGGAGCAGGACCAAGGCGGAGGCGTCGTTGACCAGGCCCTCGCCTTCGAGCACGGTGAGCAGCCGGTGCGGCAGCCCGAGGCGTTTGCCCACCGAGGTGGCGGCGACCGCGTCGGTGGGGCTGATCACCGCGCCGAGCGCGAAAGCCGCCGGCCAGCCGATCTCCGGCAGCAGCCAGTGGAACAGCACACCGGCCCCGAGCGTGGAGAGCGCCACCAAGGTGACCGCGAGCCCGCTGATGGTCCCCAGATCGCGCCGGAAATCCGTGACCGGCATGTTCACCGCGGCGGAGTAGAGCAGCGGCGGCAGGACTCCCGCCAGGATCAACTCGGGTTCGACGTCCGGATGCGGCACGCCCGGGATGAAGCTCAGCCCGATCCCGACGAGCACCAGACTGAGCGGGGCGGCGAGCCCGAGGCGTTCGGAGAAGGCGGCGACCGCGACGATGCTGATCACGCCGAGCACGGCGACAAGGGTGAACTCCATGGTCAGCCGCGCACCTTCGCGGCCGCCCCGACCACCGACTGCACATGGCGCGCGGGGAGCTGCACGAGCCGCGGATGCAGTACGGGAATCAGTGTGTCGATTTCGGCCAACGTGCGGTGCGCGGCCCTGGCCACCGAGAGGACCGCTTCCCGTACCTCGTCGGCGAGGACGAGATTGCCCTTCGGGTCGCCCTGTACGGCACGGACCAGGGCGAAGTCCGGGGTGAGCGCGGGCACGGGGCCGAACTCGTCGTCGCCGAAGAACATCGCCCGCGTACCGTCCTCGACCGGGCGCTCATGGGTGCCGACCGGCCCGAGGAACGTGGGCGTGCCCGCCGCGCTCGCCTGCAGCCGCTGCTTCAGCAGGGCGGGCGGCACGAACTCGGCCTCCACACCCTCCAGTCGGCCGCCCGGTGCCGCACTGTCGACGATCAGCCGTGAGATCTGGCCGCTGCCGAGCCACTTGCGCAGGCCCTCGACGGCGCGGACGGCGCCCGGGCAGATCACGGTGAACCCCTCGGCGGGCACCGAGGCCAGTGCCGTCACGAGCCGACTGGGAAAGCCCGCGCCGTCGGGGTCCGGCAGCACCAGCGTGCTGCCCGAGGGGATCGAGGAGACGGCCGCGGACGCGGTGACCAGTTTGTCCATGGGCGGATTCTCCGCGACGCGCGCCCGTGCAGTGGCCAAGGCCACGGCCGATTTCGTATTTCGATCTGTCCTACCCATGGCCCCTTGCAGGCTTCTGGTGCATCCTCCGCCCAGCCATAGTGATCGGCTTGATCGACATCAGTGACAGAGCGCCATCGACATAAGCGGACAGCAGCGCCCGGGCAGTGCCCGTGGAGCGTGATCGATACGGGAGGGCTCCTCATGGAGTTCGGACTCTTCCTCAACGGGTTCATCCCTGGCATGGCGGCCCACCACCGCCCGTCGGAACACACCGCCCTGATGCGCGAGTTGGAGCTCGCGATCAAGGCGGACAAGCACAACTGGAAATACGTGTGGTTCGGTGAGCACCACTCACTCACCGAATACAGCCATCTGTCCGCACCCGAGGTCGCGATCGGATACGTCGCCGCCCAGACCGAGCGCATTCACCTCGGCACCGGCATCAACAGCCTCTCCCCGCGCAAGGAACACCCGGTCCGTTACGCCGAGCGGGCCGCGATGATGGACCACATCACCAAGGGCCGCTTCGAGTACGGCACGGGCCGTGGCGCGGGCAGCCATGAGCTGAAGTCCTTCAACATCATGGACCCCTCGACCACCAAGGCCGAATGGGACGAGGTCGCTCCCGAGATCGTGCGGATGTGGGAGCAGTACGACTACGAGTTCCACGGGGAGCACTTCACGGTGCCCACGCCGCACAACATCCTGCCGAAGCCGTACGGGCACTCGCACCCGCCCATCTGGATGGCCTGCGGCAACCCGTCCTCGTTCGCGAAGGCAGGCTCGCTCGGCATCGGTGCGATCGCCTTCAACTTCGAGCCGATCTTCGAGCTCAAGGGCCGTATCGACCAGTACAAGGAGGCGGCGGCCAACCCGAAGGAGATCCTCGGGGACTACCAGAACAACAACGTGATGATGACCAACACGGTCATCTGCCTCAACGACCGCAAGCGGGCCCGCGAGATAGCCCTGCACGCGGGCATCGGCTACCTGGTCACCCTGGTGAACCTGTACCACGACACCATGCCCAAGTCGATGGACGAGCGGACCTGGCCCACCCCGCCGATCGCTTTCGGCGAGCTCGCCGGCAGCGACATCAGCAGCGACGAGGTCCTCGACGAGATCATCAAGGCGGGCCTGCTGCTCTGCGGCACGCCCGACGAGGTGTGCGAGCAGGTCGCCGCGTACCAGACGGTCGGCTGCGACCAGCTGGTCTTCGGCATGACCGGCGGCATGACCTTCGAGGAGCACCAGGAGATGGTCGAGCTCTTCGGCGACAAGGTGATCCCCGAGTTCGACACCAACCCGGAACACTCCACGTCGGTCTACCGCCGCAACGCGGCCGGCCCGAAGTACCCCTCGCACAACAACCCGGTGCCCGAGGACCTCAAGCACACCGTGCTCCCGCCGAGCGCGATCCTGCCGCTGGATTCCTGAGCCACTCGCTGGGGCAAGCGGTTTCTGCAGGCCCCCTTGTTGCGTACGGGCATCACTGGTTGACTCCGCGCCGCCAGTTGATGCCCGTACCGGCAAAGGACGTGCCATGGAACTCACCCGCAGACAGCTGATGTCCGCCCTGTCCGCGGCCGGACTGCTCGCGGTCCTTCCGGCGCGGCCGGCGGGCGCCGCCGCCGCGGCCGAGGGGAGTGCACAGCTGCTCGCCAACACCGTGGCGGTCTTCGCGGGCACCGCCGCGTCCAACGCCCGCCCCGAGACGGCCGCCAAGCTCGCCGCGCTGGTGGCGACGGCGAAGGCGGGTCTGAAGTCCATGGACGAGGCGGGCCCCGACGAACTGTTCGCCGGTCTGGCGCTCGGGACGAACGACGCCAACCTCAACACGGCTTACCGCCAGCTCTACGAGATAGCCCTGGCAACCCGGGCCCCCGGCAGCGCACTCCTCGGCGACGTGACGGTGCAGCGGCGCGTGCTGGACGGCCTGGTCTGGTTGCACGAGCGGTATTACGGGGACCAGTCGAAGGGCTACTACGGCAACTGGTTCAACTGGGAGATCGGCATCTCCCAGTCCGTCACCAAGACCCTGGTCCTTCTCGCCGACGCACTCGCCGACCACCCCGGCCTGCTCACCACGTATGTCGCCTCGATGGACGCCTACTTGCGCAACGGCACCGACGGCGACGTGAACCTGGACTCCCGCTTCCACACCGGCGCCAACCTCGCCGACATCACCACCAACCGGATCCTGCAGGGCGCGCTACTGGGTGACGAGAACAGGATCCGCAAGGCCCTGACGGACCAGCTGACGGTGTTCGTCACGATCGACCCGTACCACCTGCGGCACAACGTCACCGACGGGCACTACGCGGACGGTTCGTTCATCCAGCACGGCTCCGTCGCCTACACCGGCTCGTACGGGAAGGGGCTGCTCACCCGTGTCGTGCAGACCCTGAAGATCCTGGACGGCTCGGGCTTCGCGCACGGCGAGGAGCTGGTGCCGACGGTCTTCACATGGGTGCGCGACGGGTTCGCGCCGCTCATCTTCGAGGGCTGGATGATGGAGATCGTCAAGGGCCGCGCGGTCTCACGGACCGCCGGCGGCTACACGGACGTCGCGGTGATCGTGGAAGCGGTGGTCGACCTCGCCTCGCTCGCGCCTCAGGCGGAAGCGAAGGCGCTGGGGCAGTACGTCAAGTACATCCGCTCGACGTCGAAGGCAGCCCTCGATCCGGCCGCGTTCGTCTCTCCGGTCAGCGTCGCGCGGTACGCGGACATCCTGGCGGACAGTGCGCTGACCCCGGCCGATCTCGGACCCGCGGCCCGCAGCGTCGCCTTCAACGCGATGGACAAGACCGTGCACCGCAGGCCCGGTTACGCGTTCGCGCTGGCCCGGTCGTCCGCGCGCATCAGCAAGTACGAGTACATGAGCGGCGAGAACCTGATGCCGTGGTTCCAGGGCGAAGGCGCGCACTATCTGTATCTGGCCGGCCAGGACCAGACCGAGGCCTTCGGCGTGGACTACTACACGACCGTCTCGCCGTACGGACTCGCCGGGGTGACCGCGCCGGTCGAACAGCGGCGCACGATCCCGGAGTTGTACGGGAAGGCGTACTACGACAACCCCGGCCACCCCCTCAACTTCACGCCCTCGTCGGAATCGCAGAACGCCTACGTCTACTTCCCGCGCGGCCTCGCCGACCACAGCGGAGGCGCGGTGCTCGGCACCTACGGCGCGGCGGCGATGGTGCAGTCGAGCGATGTGGGCGTACGGGACCGGGATCTGCTGCCGGACGATTTCGTGGTCTACCGCAATGCGGCGGCGACGAAGTCGTGGTTCCTGTTGGACGACGAGATCGTGGTCCTTGCGGCGGGTGTGGGCGGGGCCGAGGGGCGCGCGGGCACGACGACGGTGGACGCGCGGACGGCGCGGGCCGGTGACCAGGTGACCGTCACGGGCGGACGCCGCGACGGTGCGTCCCTCACCGGCCCCGGAGAGGCCGAACTGTCCTGGCTGCGTTGGGCGAACGGCACCCGGGGGAGCGCGGTCGGCTATGTCTTCCTGGGCGGGGGACCCGTGCGCGTCGGACTGGAGAATGTGACGCGCTCACGGCGTGTCGTCCGTACATCCAACCCCGACACGCCCGTCACACGCTCGGTCTTCTCGGCGACGTACGACCATGCGGCCGGCGCCCAACCTGCCACGCTGGCCTATGCGTTGGTGCCCGGCGCGTCCGACGCCGACCTCCGCTCGTACACAAGCAGTGGCCCCTTGAAGGTCCTGTCGAACTCCACGCGCCTGCAGGCCGTGGAGCACGCGGACCTGCACCTGCTCGGGCTCAACTCCTTTACGCAGGGCCGCCACCACGCCGTCGGCGTGAGCGTGGACGGTCCCGCGTCGGTCCTCGTCCGGCGCGAACGCCGCGGCCGTACGTCGATCGCGGTCTCGGACCCGACCACGCGCCGGGGCACGATCTCGGTAGTCCTGCACGGGCGTCGGCTCCGGCTCGACGAGGGGGACGCGGGGGTCCGGGTCAGCCCGGTGCCGGGCGGCACGCGCGTGGACGTGGACGTCCACGAGGCTTACGGACGCAGCTTCACGGCGACGCTGCTGTAGCGCCCAAGTGGCCGGTGTCGCCCAGCACGGCGACCTGCCGGTTGTGGAACCAGTCGTCCTCGCGCAGCGTCGTGATGCTGCCCGACGGCGCCCGGAAGCTGACGTATCCGGCAGCCTCGTACGGCATGCGGATCCACGCCGCGAGGACGAAGGTGAAGGACCCGCCGTGCGTCACGACGATCTGATGCGCGGCGGGGCGCCGCACGATCTCCTCGGTCGCCTCGTACACCCGGCGTACCCACTGCGCCCTGGTCTCGGCGCCCTCGATCCCTTCGTCGTGATCCATGCGTTCCCCGGTGGCGGGCGGCGGCACGAACCGCCGGTCGAGCCACTCCTGCGGCCGCCCGCCCGCCTCCCCGTACGACTTCTCCCGCAGCCGTGCGTCGAGCGCGACCGGCACCCCGAACGCCTCGGCGATCGCGTCGGCGGTCTGCCGGGTACGCAGCAGATCGGACGAGTACAGCTCGACGCCGGCCCCGGCGGGGACGGCCTCGCGCAGCGCCCGTGCGATGGCCTCGGCCTCCCGCTGCCCCTTCTCGGTGAGCGCGGAGTCGAACCATCCGCCGACCAGTCCGTCGACGTGGTGGGTGGCTTCGGGGTGGGTGACGACGTGGAGGGTGCGGACGGTGCCCATGCGGGAGGATCGCCTTTCTGCGGACGGCTTCGCAGCACCGTACGGGCTATGCCGGATGGAGAAGGAGCCTGCGCCCCTGCCGGTCCACCATCGCGACGACCACCGTCAGCTCTTCGCCCGGCTGCGGACGGTCGCCGGGCTCTTCCTCGGGGATGCGGATGAGGCCTTCGATGCCTTCCTCGACCCGTACGAAGACGCCCAACGGCGGCGCCACCTTGGTGACGACGCCCGGCATGATCCGGCCCACCTCCGTGCGGTCGGCGAACGCTTGGAACGGATCCGGCCGCAGCGCTTTGAGTGACAGCCGGGCCTCCGCGTTGTGCGTGTCGAACTGGAGGAACTCGCCGGTGACACGCTGCCCCACCTGGACGGCGTCCGATATGGCCTCGATATGCCGCCACGTCAGTTCGGCCACCGTGACAAAGCCGACCCCCGGGAAGATCGGGTGGGGCGGTCCGTCGTCCAGGGAGACGAAGACGCCGAAGCTTTCGATGGAGGCGACGGTGCCGGACAGCAGTTCGCCGTGCCGCAACGAGCCCAGAAATTCCCATAGTTCGGGTGACTCGGCCTGAAAGTCCATGGCGGTCAGCGTGCCATCCCGCCGCCGGCCCGCCTACAGGCCGAGGATCACCGGCTGTTCCGGGGCGCCCCCGGTGAGCAGGGCGGAGAGTGGTGTGGCGAGATCACGCGGCGCGAAGACGGAAGGCCCGCGGTGGGTGGCGATGTCCTTCAGGCTCCACCAGCGGAACTCCGCGATGCCCTCGGCGGCCAGCTGTTCCTCGGTGAAGGTGCCCGCCGCGTCGAACGCGTGGGTGCGGACGAGGAAGTAGTCCTGGAGCGCCCCGTCGTAGCCCGGCCCGTAGCCGGCCACGACGACTTGGCGACGCCATACGTGGGGCGGCTCGTGGTCGAGTTTCAGACCGACCTCTTCGAGGAGCTCACGGCGCAGAGCCTCGCGCACCGTCTCGCCTGGCTCGACGCCACCGCCCGGCGTGGACCACACGACCAGATCGGGGTTGTCGAAGCGGCACAGAAGGATGCGGTCGTCAGGGTCGAGGATGAGGCCACGGGCGGAATGGCGAAGCCTGAGCGAGGACATCGTGGAACTTTATCCAGGCCGGCTCGGGTGCCTGCAACCCCCACGGAACTCATCCCAACGGCCGCATCAGCGCGCCACCCGACAACACCTACCCCTTGAGTGGTGCTCACGACCAAGGGGGGTCCGCCACGCCCTGGGAGACACCCGTGAGATTCGCCAGAACGACCGTAGCCGTCACCGCCGCGGCCCTGCTGTCCCTGCCCGTCACGGCCGCATCGGCCGCGGACGCCGATCCCGAGTACCCGAAGGGGAACCCTCCGGCGACCAACTGCCTGCCGTCCTTCTACAACCCGCCGACCGGGCAGAAGGACAAGCCCGCCGGGCACTACTACGACGACGCTCCGGACAAGAAGACGGCCTTCTGGTTCTTCGCGCAGTCCGGTACGGGCAGCCTGCCCCTCGCGCCCGCACTCCTCTCCGAGTTCAAGCGCGTCGGCGTCAAGGCCGAAGGGATCTGTCCGGTCGGCGTGCTCAAGGACGGGGCCGGCCTGTGGACCCCGGTCGGCGCCGAGGGCTACAGCAACATCAACTTCGTCAACGGCCGGATCTGGTACCCGGGCGGCTGGAAGTTCACGAACACCAAGACCGGCCGCTCGCTGCGCACGGACGGGTTCTGGCTGCACGACTTCCCCCTGATCACCAAGGCCAGCGGCAACATCTACGTGGACGAGAAGCGGTCCCCGATGATGATCGAGATGGCCCACTACAACACCGCCGAGTTCTACGCGGACCTCATCAACCCCCGTATGAACGACGGCAAGTTCTCGGCCGGCCCCCTCGACTGGAAGTTCAAGATGTCCGAGCCGTACTCCAAGCTCTTCAAGGAGGTGCTCGGTGTCACCATCGCGCCGGACGAACACGCGATCAGCCTGCAGATCAACGCGGCGTTCGTGCCCGGCCAGAACATGCCGCTGAAGCCGGGCCTCGCGAAGGACGAACCGGGCGCGAAGTAGCGCCGGCCCACAGGCCGCGCCGGAGCCCCGACGGGGGACCCCGGCGCGGCTTGCTTGCGTGTGGGGGCCGAACGTTTCACGCCCTGCCCGCGTCCAAGCGATGAATGCCGGGAGACGGGGGAGTGGGATGCGGGCTGGCAGAGGGTTCGTCGCCATCGTGGCGGGCGTCATCGCGCTGTGCGGGTGCGGGGGAACCGATGTCCCGAAGGGGCTGGTCGCGAAGCCGGAGTCCGTGGTGTCCGCGCCGCCTGCGTACGACGGCCCGCTGAAGGCGCGCACGCCCGGCTGGGTCCGGGAGGACAGCCCGCTGGACGGCGGGGGCGCGGCCCTGGGGACCCTCGAGTGCGCGGGGGATCCGTACGAGGCGGGATCCCCGCACGAGCGCGGCAGCAGCGTCAGTGCGGAATCGGCGGAGGCGGCGCTGCAGAAGCATCTGGACCAGGACCCGTCCTGGCAGATCGCACCGGAGCGCGCCTACCGCGTGGAGAAGCGCGACGGCAAGCGGGTGCTCTTCTCGTACGACGTCGACGGCCGCACCCGCGCCGGGATGATCGCCGCCGAGGACGTGCAGGGCACGGACGGCTGGACCGTCGAGACCTACGCGCTCTGCGACCCGTCCGAATACGGCGCGCGTGAACGGGACGACCTGGACCTGAGGGTGTGGTCCGACGCGATGGGGCGTGCGGTGGACACCCGCAAGGTGCACAGCACGATGGGGCCCGAGCACTGCGACTGGCAGTCGGCGGAGTTCCTCACCCTCGGCGAGGGCAGGGACGGGCGTGGCTACTACCGAGACCCCGAAGGCGCGCTGGCCGACATCGACGGGCTCCACTCCTCGTACTCCGCGGATACGAGGCTGCCCGCCGACGCGGTCGACACCGGGTGGCGGCACGACCGGCGCGAGTTGTGGCTGTCCGCCGACGAGAAGAACGCCTACGTGCGCGGGGACGGCGGCAAGGTGGAGCGGTGGCCGGGAAGCAGCGAACGGATCCTCTGCAAATGATTGCTGCGCGTCTTGTACGCCTGCCGCCGCACCCCTGTCCGGCAGCTGCGCATCCGAACTGGGCCACCCCACGGACGTGTTCGGCACGCTTCGATACCGTCTGCCGTCATGACCGCATACAACGCAGACACCTGGCCCGAGCCACCCCTGGCCGGCAGCGAGGCCGAAGCAGTCCTCGGCGCACTGGAGCGGCAGCGGGCAACCCTGGAATGGAAGTGCTCCGGCGTGGACGCGGCCGGGTTGCGGGCCACGCTCGGCACCTCCACCGTCACGCTCGGCGGACTGCTCAAGCACCTGGCCCACGTGGAGGACGGCCACTTCACCCGCCTGTGGCTCGCCGCCCCCGCGGGCGAGCCCTGGGACTCCGTGGACTGGAAGAGCGACCCCGACTGGGCGTTCCGCACGGCTGCCGACCACAGCCCGGACGAACTGCTCACCCTGTGGCGGGACGCTGTGGCCCGCTCGCGAGCGATCGTCGACAAGGCGCTCGCCCAGGGCGGCCTCGACCAGCTGGGTGCCTACGTGACGCGCAGCGGAGAACGCCCCAATCTGCGGCGGATCCTCCTCGACCTGCTCGAGGAGTACGGCCGCCATGCCGGGCACGCCGACCTCATCAGGGAGTCCGTGGACGGCCTTGTCGGGGAGGACCCGCCGAAGTGACCGTCGAGGGGTGACGTTCGGCCAACCGTGGTGCGGCGTTCCATCGTTCGGGGGGCCCGAGGTGCGGGCTTCGGCGTGTTGCGTTCGGCTGGACGTGGCACCCGCAAGCAGCGGGCTGCCCCACGAGGTGCCAACGCTGTGACTCGGTCAGTCCGGGGGCAAAGGGCACAGGACTGAGAACGAGGTACGCCATGTACGCAAGAACTCTGGCCGTCGGGACCCTCCTTGCCGGCGCCGCCCTGGGACTGGCGGGCCCGACGGCCCAGGCGGTCGAGGCCGGCGCGGTCGCGGTGACCCCGAGCAGCGCGGCCCCCGGCCAGTCCGTGCGCATCGGTGCGTCCGGCTGCGCGAGCGCCAACCCCAACGCCTCGGCCCGCGCCTACTCGGACGCGTTCCCGACCGCGTCCCTGTCGGCCGTCGGCGGTGCCGGTGAGGTCAGCGGCACCTCGAATGTCTTCAGCGGAGCCAAGGCCGGTACCTACACCGTCACGGTGGTCTGCGACGTCTCCAACCCCAGCCAGAAGTACACGGGTTCCTTCACGGTGACCGGTTCGTCCACCACCCCGCAGGGCGTACGCGGCGGTCTCGGCGGCTCCTTCGAGGACGCGGGCCCGGGCACCATCGCCGCGGGCGCGGCCCTGGTGGCCGTTGGCCTCGGCGCCACCGCGTACACGGTGCGGCGCAGGATGCAGCGCTCTTCCTGACCTGACCTGGCCCGACCTTCCCGACCCGCTCTTCCCGACCCCCTGCTCGGCCTGCGTCCAGCGCTCCATCCGGACGCAGGCCGTCGCGGTTCGGGCCGCGCCAGTGTGGCGGTGCAGTGCTCGGTGCGGTCGGGTGAGCCCGTCCTCGCTGACGCGGCCGGCCGGCCGTCTTTCTCGCTCGGCGAGGGCTGGGCCCGCCGGTCAGTCGATGCCTTCGACGATGCGGAAGTCGCGCTCGAAGCCGTCGGGCAGGGCGACCAGTGCCTTCTGGTATGCCTCGCTCTCATAGGCCGCGACGGCCTCTTCAAAGCTGTCGAACTCGATCAGCACGACGCGTTCGCTGAGTCCGGCCTCGTGGGCGACGACTCGACCGCCATGGGACGGGATCAGGGACAGGACGCGTCCGCCCCCTGCCTGGACGGCCGGACCGGCCAGCTCGTCGTAGGCGCTGAGCATCTCAGGGTCGGAAATGGCGGGGTAGACACTGACCCAGTAGCCCTTGGCCATGGAAACCTCCTGTGCTCGGCCGGACGCATCCGGCTTCGAATCGGCACGCAGATCGATCGGTCCCGGCGACAGGTACTGCGGTCGGTTGGATCGTCATATGCGCAGGTTAGGGCTTGATCCACGGCCGAGGGAAAGACCGGTACCGGATAGGCTCAGAACGGATCGTTATCAATCGGCAGGGGGCATGTGGCGCCGGATACGGTGAGCCTGCGGTACTTCCTGGTGCTGGCGCAGGAGTTGAACTTCACCCGCGCGGCCGCACGGATCGGCATCGCACAGCCCGCACTCAGCGCCCGCATGCGCCGCTTGGAGGCAGAACTCGGTACGGCCCTGCTGGTCCGCAACACACGTAGCGTCGTATTGACCCCGGCCGGTGCGGCGTTGGCGGAGTCCGCGCCGCCCGCGCTGGCGGCGCTGGACCGGGCATGGGACACCGCCCGGAGCGCCGCCGCCGGTGAACTGGGCACGCTGCGCATCGGATACAGCCTCAGCGCCGGGGCCGAGACCGCACCGGCCCTCGTGGACAGGCTGATGCGCGACAACGGCGGACTCGAGGTCGGCGCGGTCCCGATGGCGACTCCGGAGATCTCCCCCGCGGTCGCCGACGGCCGCATCGACGCCGGGATCACCCGCGGTGAACAGCCGGGCCGTGACGTGCGCCGACTCCTGCTGCGGCGTACGCGCATCGGGGTCCAGCTGGCGCGGCACCATCCGCTGGCCGAACACCCCGAGATTGAGATCGCCGACGCGGCCGCGTATCCGCTGCGCCTCCCGGACCGTACGGCCAACCCCGTGATCCACGATCAGCTGTCCGCACTGTTCCGGGACACCCGACCCCACCCCCGATTCCACACGCCTGCGGTCTCGTTCGACATGTCCCAGCGCGACCTGCGCGACGGGGTCACCCTCGCCCCGGCCGGAGAACCCGCGGCCACGGCACAACCGGCCGGTCTCACCTGGCGACCGCTGCGAGGCGCGCCCAGCATGACGATCCACCTGGTCCTCCCGCGCGAGCAGTCACCGCTGCACCGCCGCATCCGTGCCGCCGCAAAGACCCTGGCGCACGAGCTGCACTGGCTGCCGGACTGACGCGCAAGAGGCCGAGTGGGACGGACGCCTGCGGTGGCGAGGCCGAAGGCCTTGCGCCCGGCGCACTTCGCGGTGACGGCGAGGGAGGACTCGCCGAAGGTCCGACACGAGCTCGCCATGCCGGCGGATCGGCATCCGACTAGATCAGCAGCAGGGTCTTGCCCAGAGCGGTGCGGTTCTCGATCGCGGCATGCGCCTCCGCGGCCCGGTCCAAGGGGAAGGTCTGCCCGATGAGGGGCCGTACGAGCCCTCGCGCCGCCTGGGACATGATCTGTTCCGCCCAGCGCGGGACGTGCGGACCGAAGCCGAAGAGCTGCTCGATGCCGATGACCTCCACCCCTTGGGCGTGCGCTTCCGCGGGATCGATCAGCGTGGTCCCGCCGCTGGCGGCCCCGTGTACCGAGAACCGTCCGCCTCGGGCGGTCACCTCGAACGCGGCGCGTCCGATCGTGCCTCCCACACCGTCGAACACGACGTCCGGGCCCGCGCCCCCGGTGATCTCCAGCACCCGCTGGGTCCAGTCCGGCGCGGAGTAGTCGACGGCCGCGTCGGCCCCCGACTTCCTGATCGCGTCCAGCTTCCGCCGGCCACGCGCGGCGCCGATCACCCGTGCGCCCGCGATCCGGGCGAGCTGCACCAGCAGGTTGCCCACACCGCCGGCCGCCGCTTCGACCAGCACCCAGTCACCGGGGCGCAGGCGTGCATGCTCGGCCAGGCCCTGTGCCGTGCTGCCGTCGCTGTACAGGGCGACCGCCTCGGGCAGGCCCAGACCGTCCGGCACCGGGAACAGATCGGCGGTCGATGCCACCGCCCGCTCGGCGAAACCGCCGGTCTCTCCCGTTCCGGCGAGGACGCGCCGACCGAGCCACGTGGCATCCACCCGCGGTCCCAGGGCGCTCACCCGGCCGGCCACCAAACCGCCCGGAACATAGGGCAGTTGAGGCGGCTCGTGCCAAGGGTCGGTGCCGCGCCGGATCTGTGTCTCGACGAAGGTCATGCCGGCCACCGCCACATCGACCACGACCTGACCGGGTCCGGCCACCGGATCCGGCGCCCGCCCCGCGACCAGCTCCTCCGGCCCTCCGAAACGGTGCACTTGGACGACTCGCATCGTGCCCCCTCTTGTTGCCCGTCGAGTGCGAACACATGGAGCATGCAAGATCAACCAAGGTTGAGGTCAAGGACGCAGGGGGCATCGTTCCGCGCGGGCGAGCGTGGCTAGAGTGCCGGGATGATCGGGATTCCGGAGGAGTTCGCGCAGAGCACCGTCGCCCGCGAAGGGGAGCAAGGCGCTGCCTGGGTGGCCCGACTGCCGCATATCGTCGACGCGTTGCTGCGGGACTGGGGCTGCGCACCGGACGGGGCGGTGATGCACGGCGGGGTCGGCGTCATCGTGCCGGTGCACAGCACCGATGCGGGGCCCGCCGTCCTGAAGGTGTCCTTTCCGCATCCGGGCAATGTGCACGAGCCCGACGCCTTCGCCGCCTGGGGCGGACGCGGTGCCGTGCGGCTGTACGCGAGGGACGACGAGCAGTACGCCATGCTGCTCGAGCGTGCGCACCCCTCGACGCTCGCCCAGAGCGCCGACCCGGATGAGATGGTCGTCGTCGCCGGCCGGATCAGCAGACGCCTGGCCGTGCCCGCCCCCGCGGGGCTGCCGCGGCAGAGCGAGCGGGCCGGGCAGTGGGAGCGCCGACTGCTCGTCGACGCAGAGGAGTTCGAGGGCGCGCTGCCCGGCCGGGTGGTCCGGGCCGCCTTGGCGACCGTGCGTGAACTCGGTTCCGTACAGCCCGAAGTCCTCATCCACGGCGATCTGCATCCGCGCAACATTCTGCGCGCCGAGCGGGAGCCCTGGCTCGCCGTCGATCCCAAGGGATACGTGGGAGATCCGGCGTGGGACGGCGGCACGCTTCTGAAGTCCATGGGGCTGGTGTTCATCGCGGCCGACGACCCGGGCAAGGAAGTCCGTCGTGCCCTGGAGCTGTTCGCGGACGCGGCGGAACTGGAACCCGAGCGGGTGCGCCGCTGGGCGCAGCTCCATGCCGTGGAAGCCGCCTACTGGGCGCGCCGGCACGGGTTCCGGCGCGCTCGCGGCGGACCCGAACTCGACCGGCTCACCGCCCTCGCCGGCCACCTTGCCGAAGCGCTCACGGTGTAGCCGTACGCGCGCTGTGCCTCCCACGGGGCGCGGTGTCCTCGGACAGCCCGGAGCGCAATGCGCTCGGCCGTGTGGCGCACTCCCGGCGGCGGCGAAGCCGAGGGTGCGGCAGCGTGCTGACATGCGCCGCCTACTGACTTCCGCCGTGCTCCTCGCCACCCTCGCGGGCGGCACCGTCACGGCCGCGGCAGGCCAGCCGGTGCGGGCCCCGGACGAGCCCGACCACCGGCAGGACCGCTCCGGCCGCATCCTGGACACCCCCGGCAGCGACGGCACCAACATCCTGCTCGTCGGCCTCGACAGCCGCTCCGGCCTGACCGTGGAACAGCGCAACCGGCTGCACGTGGGAGGTGTCGCCTGCGACTGCACCGACGTGATGATGCTCGCCCATCTCTCCGAGGACGAACAGCGGCTGAGCGTGGTCTCGGTGCTGCGGGACTCGTACGTGGAGTACGCCGCGCACGACCACCCGCGCCACTCCGGCAAGATCAACGCCGCCTGGCAGCACGGCGGCGGCGACCTCACCCGGCGCACGGTGGAGCAGGCCACGGGCGTACGGATCGATCACTACATGGAGACCGACTTCCAGGGGTTCGCCGGTGTGATCGACCGCCTCGGCGGCGCCACGGTCTGCACCAGGAAAATGGTGTACGACCGGGCTGCCGGACTGCGCCTGACCCCGGGCACGCACCGGATCAACGGCAACAAATCCGTGCGCTACGTCAGGGCCCGCCACGTCAACCCGCCCGGCGACGGCGGCCGGGTCCGCCGCCAGCAGCGCCTGGTGTCCGGACTGCTCGACCGGCTGCGGCACTCGGGCGCCCTCGACGACCCGGCGCGGGCCGTCGCCACCGTCGGTGCGCTGCACGGACTGATCCGCACGGACCCGGGGACCACCCCGGCGGAACTGGCCGCACTCGCCCTGACGGTGGGCCGACTGCGTCCGGAGCAGACCGAGTTCATGAACGTACCCGTCGCCGACGCCGACCACCGTGTCCCGGGCCATGGCTCCACCGTCCTGTGGGAACGCGAACGCTCCGACGCGCTCTGGTCCGCCCTGCGCGCGGACCGCCCCATCACCGGCGACCGGCGCATCCAACCGACGGGCGCGACGGCGGTGGGTGTTCCGCTGCCGGCGATCCAGCTGCGGGTATCCGACGCGGCGATCGGCTTCGCGCTGCTGCGTATGGGCTTCACCGTCCTGAGCGGCGAGCCCCGCCATACGCTGCCGCACGACCAGGACAGCACGCTGATCTTCTACGGACCATCGGCCGCCCGGCACGCCGAGGCACTGCACGCCGCACTGCCCGAAGCGCGGCTGCGGATGGTGCGTGAGCTCGGCCGCACCATCGAGGTACAGGTCGGCAGGGGCGGACGCACGGTGGTGCCGGTGGTGTACGACCGTACGGGCTTCGAGGGCCCACCGGTCACCGGCGACCGGCTGCGGTGTCCTTGAATGTGAGGTGCGAGCCGTCCGTGACCCGAACGCGGATCAGCCTTGGCGGGAGCGGCAAGGGCGGGCCGCGATCAAGGCGATGTCGTCCCTCGCCGGGCCGTCTGTGAGTTGGGCGAGGACGGCGTCGAGGATCTGGTCGAGGGTGTCCTGCGGGCGCAGGTGCAGACGGGTGAGGCGGTCGAGGGACGTGTCGATGTCCTCGTCGCGGCGTTCCACCAGCCCGTCGGTGTAGAAGATCAGCGTCCCGCCGGGCAGTCCCGGCCTGGTGACGGTGGTGTATCCGCCGAGACCGGTGCCGAGCGGCGGGCCGGCGGGGACCGGCACCAATTCGGTGTCGCCGTCGGGCGAAAGCCGAAGGGGCGGCAGGTGGCCGGCATTGGCATACGTCACCGTGTCGGTGCCCGGGTCGCCGAGGGCGAGCAGACAGGTGGCGACGCGTTCGAATCCTGACTCGGCGACCATGCGGTCGGCGTGGAAAAGTACCTCGTCCAAGGGGAGTTCCGCGGCGGCCATGGCGCGCACCATGGAGCGGTAGTTGCTCATCGCCACGGCGGCTTCCACGCCGTGGCCCATGACATCGCCGATGACCAGCAGATTGCGGTTCCCGGGCAGGGCGAGAATGTCGAACCAGTCGCCGCCGACCAGGGTGCCGTCGGTGGCGGGCAGATAACGGGTGGCCGTCTCCACGTTGGGGTTCGGCAGATGCGGCTCGCTGAGCAGTGCCCGCTGCAGTTCCAGGGCCATGGTGTGTTCGCGGGCGAACTGGAGAGAACGCTCCAGCGCGCGAGCCGCGCGCGCCGCCAACTCCTGGGCCACCGCGGTGTCTTCGCGGGTGAACGCAGGGGCGGGCGAACAGCGCACCATCGACAGCATGCCGAGCTGGCGTGACTCGGTGGCGAGGGGCACCACGAGCGCGGAATGGACGCCTGCGGCAACGTACTGGGCCATCCGCTGTGCGTAGCGGCCGCTGTCGTCACCGGGCAGGGTGGGGTCGGTCCGCAGGTTGTGCACCCAGGGGCGGCCGCTTTCCAGACGCGTGCGGAGCGGCGAGCTCGCGTCGTACTCCACGAAGCCCTCGAGGTCGGTGAGGCGGGCCAGGGACTTGACGAGGTTGGGCGGTGCGGTGAAGGCCATGCGGCGCAGGCGCATCACCCCGGGTTCGGAGTGCAGGCGGTGCCCCGGCCGGTCCTCGTCGAACAGGTCCACGGAGGCGGCGTCCGCAAGCCCGGGCACGACGAAGTCGGCGACCTCCTTGCACGTGGACTCGACGTCGAGAGTGGTGCCGATGCTGGTGGCGGCGGTGTCGAGGAGCGCCATGCGCTCATGGGCCCGCTCCAGGCCGTGCAGGTACTGACGCGGTTCGGTGATCTCGAGGCCGATGCCGGCGATGCCGATGATCCGGCCGCGCTCGTCCTCGAGGCGGTGGTAGGTCACACGCCACTCTCGACGCTCGTACGGTGAATCGACCCGGGTGTGCCCCGTGCCGACCAGCTCACGGGGCTTCCCGTCCGCGAGGACCTTGTGCAGGACGGCGTCGGGCCGGTGTACGCCGGGCAGCACCGCGCTCAGGGTCCGCCCCAGGTGCGCTTCGGCCGGAAGCCCGTTCATCCGGGCCATCCGGGGATTGATGTAGAGGTAGCGCAGGTCGGTGTCCATCACCGAGATGCCGGCGTTCGTCCCCGCCACGATCTGATGCAGGATCCGGTACTCGCGGGCGAGGGGGGAGGCGGTATGCACCGGCTCCGCCGCGACGGCTTCGTCGGCACCTGCCGAGATGAGCGGCTTGGGGAGGGCGTCGTCCACTCCCACGACGACCTCCTAGGCGTTGCCTGCGGACACGAACGCAGACTCCATGGTCCGCCAGTCCCGCCCCGGCCGCACGCCGCGGCCCTTTACCGAGGCCACCCGAGAGCGCCTGGGGCAGGGTGAGCCGCATCAGTCGCTCCTCACCCCTGGTCGTACACGGTCACCGCGATGTCGCGCGCGCAGAGCTCCTCCACGATCAGCGGCTCGATCCGCTCCCACTTGCCGCCGGCGAGGCCGCAGCCGATACGCGGCATGTGCACGGAGGCGCCCTTCTCGGCGGCGTGGCCGGCGAGTGCGGTGAGGCATCGGCGTACGGCGTCGTAGCGGATCGGCGGGCCGGCGCTGCCGGTGCGCATGCCGCGCTGGCCGACCATGTTGGCGACGTGGATGTCGTGGCGGACCTGGACGAGGCGGACCGCGCCGAGTCCGAAGTCGTTCTTCGAGCGTTCCCGATGCCAACGGCGGTAGTCGCGCTCGGGCTCGGGCCAGCGGCGGGACAGGGCGAGCACGAAGCCTTTGCCCCAGCCGCCCAGGTCGTTGCAGACATGGGCGATGATCTTCTGCCCCTTGGCCTGCGGTTCGGTTGCGTCTCCGCGGATGACCGTCAGCGCACGCATGTGTCCCCCTCCTGAATCCCGCCCCGGCTCACCGGCCGTCCGCGGCCCTGGCCGCCTGCTCGACTCGCTGCCGATGCGCCTGCCACTCGGCCGCTTCAGTGGTCGGCAGACTGCTTTGGTTCGGAGTCCAGCCCGCCGTACCGTCGATCAACTCCCGCACGATATCCGCATGTCCGGCGTGCCGCTGTGTGTCGGAGAGCACCCGCACGATCAGGTGGTGCAGGGTCGTGGCCCGCCGGTGCTCCGGCCACCACGGCACATGGCCGATCGCGTCGAGGCCGCGTGCGGCGAAGGTCTCGTCGGCGTGCGCCCATGCGGCCCGGTACAGCGAGACGATCTCCTCGCGCGACTCGTCCGCGGTGGCCCACATGTCCGCGTGCGGGTCGTCGCCGAGCTCGGTGTACCACCACGGCGGCGGATCGCCCTGGAAGTACGGGCGGCCGAACGAGTCGCCGAAATAGCCCAGTTCCACACCTGCCAGATGCTTCACCAGCCCCAGCAGGTTCGTCCCCGTGGGCGTCAGCGGCCGTCGCGCGTCGTACTCGGACAGGCCGTCCAGCTTCCACACGAGCGCGTCGCGGGCCGCCTGCAGATACTCGAGGAGGTCTTCCTCGGGGGTCGGGGCGTGGGGCTTCGGCGTGTTCATACGGGAAGTCTCGCAGCCGCCACTGACAACGGACCGTGCGGCGGGCAGGGGGTGCGGGCTTCCGGGTCAAGTGGCGTCGGTGATCGCGGTGGGCTGCAGGAACTCGAGCCGGTTGCCCACGGTGTCGAACGCGTAGAAGCGGTCGTGGCCAGGGAAGTTGTCATCCCAGGTGACACTCGCTCCGTGGTTTTCCAGCCGCTCGGCGAGCGCGTGGAGCGAGCTCACGAGGATGCCCGGATGGGCCTTCCGGTTCGGGCGGAAGTCCTCTTCGACCCCCAGGTGCACCTCCAGTCCGCCACCCCGGAACCAGCACCCGCCGCGTGCCGCCAGCACGGGCGGCTTCTCCAGCTCGGTCATGCCGAGAACACCACCCCAGAACTCACGGCACCGGTCCTCGGCGCCCGACGGGATCGCGAGCTGCACGTGATGCAGGCCGACCAGGGTGAAGCCGGGTGTTTCCAGAGCCACGTCTTCTCCTCCGCCAAGGAATCTCGACGTCAAGATAATGAGGGCTCAGGTGGTGCGGCAAGGGTGCTGACTCGCAGAGGAGCACGGCAAGTTGAGAGGGCGATGGGCGAGAACGCCTCGCAGGAAAGGTAGATTCCGCGCCGTGGACACCCGCCAGATACCGCACCCGCCCCGCCGCGTCCCCGTGCTCGGCGACATCCTCGGCGTCTCGCCCCGCACACCGGTCCAGGACTCCGTCCGGATCGCCCGCGAACTCGGCTCCCCTCTCTTCGTACGGAAGATCTTCGACAAGGAGATCGTCTTCGTCTGCGGAGCGGGACCGGCCGCCGACCTCTCCGACGAGAGCCGCTTCGCCAAACACGTCGGCCTCGGCATCGAAGCGCTGCGCAGGCTGGGCGGCGACGGTCTGTTCACCGCCTACAGCCACGAGCCCAACTGGCAGGCGGCGCACGACATCCTGGCCCCCGCCTTCACCCAGTCCTCGATGCGCGCCTACCACCCCGTCATGCGGGAGATGGCCCACCGTCTGCTGACCCATTGGGACGCGGCCGCAGGACCGGTGGACGTGGCCGCCGACATGACCAAGCTGACCCTGGAGACCATCGCCCGCACCGGCTTCGGTTACGACTTCGGGTCCTTCGACCGCACCGCACCGCACCCGTTCGTCACGGCGATGACCGGAGCCCTGCGCCACGCCCAGCGGCAGACGGTCCGCCTCCCGGGCCTCGGGAACCTGCTCGCCCGGGGTGCGGACCGCCGTAACGCCGAGCGCCTCACGTACCTCACCGAGATCATCGACGACGTGATCCGCGCCCGGCGCACCGCCGGCGACGACCGCACGGACGACCTGCTCGGCCTGATGCTGCACACCCGTCACCCGGAGACCGGCCTCCCACTGGACGAGGTCAACATCCGCAACCAGGTGATCACTTTCCTGGTCGCCGGCCACGAGACCACCTCGGGCGCCCTCTCCTTCGCCCTGTACTACCTGGCCCGCAACCCGGACGTCCTCGCCAGGGCCCGCGCCGAAGTCGACGCCCTCTGGGGACCGCCCGGTGAGGCGCCGCCCAGCCCTGCCTTCGAGCAGATCCCCAAACTCCGCTACGTCCGCCGCGTACTGGACGAAGCCCTGCGCCTGTGGCCCACCGCCCCCGCGTACGGCCGCCAAGCACGCGAGGACACCGTCCTCGACGGCAAGTACGCGATGCGCAAGGGCGATTGGGCCCTCGTCCTGCTCCCGGCCCTGCACCGCGATCCGACCGTCTGGGGCCCGGACCCGGAGGCGTTCGACCCGGACCGATTCGCGCCCGCCGAGGTGCGCGCCCGTCCCGCCCACACCTACAAGCCCTGGGGGACGGGTGCGCGGGCCTGCATCGGCCGCCAGTTCGCGCTGCACGAGGCGATCCTGGTGCTCGGGCTCCTGCTGCACCGTTACGACCTGTCCGGCGACCCCTCGTACGAACTGAAGGTGACCGAACTGCTCACGATGAAGCCGGAGGGCTTCACGCTGGAGGTGCGCCGCCGCACGTCCTAGGCGGAGCCGGCGCACGTCCTGGGCGTCGCCGGCGTCAGCGGTAGTCGGCGGTGCTCCGCACCTCGCCGAAGCGCGGGAACGTGCGCTCCACGGCGAACGCGTGCTCGTCCGCGGCGAGGCCGGACATCGCGTCGGTCACGAACTCCACCTCATAGCCGTGATCCGCCGCGGCCCGCGCGGTGGACTCGACGCCCATCGTGGTGACAAGGCCGGCGAGCACCACGGTGTCCACGTCCCGCTTGCGCAACTGCTCGTCCAGACCGGTGCCGTAGAACGCGCCGATGGTGCGCTTGACCACCACGATGTCGCCGTCGCGCACCAGACCCTCGGCGAAATCGCTGCCGGGCGGCTGTTCCGCCACGTTCGGGCGCTCCACCCGCACCTGGACCACCGGCCGCCCGTTCGCCCGGAACGACGTGGCCAACTCGCGGCACCGCCCGAGGACTTCCGCACCGGAGTGCGGGGCGAGCGGCATGTCGATGATGCGGGGCATCAGGTCGATGAGGATCAGCGCGGAGGTCATGGCGCCCGATCCTAGGGCTCCCCGGGCAACGACTCAGCCGGGCATCGCCCCCAACTGCCGCAACTGGCCGAGGACATCGACCACGCCCCACGCCTCGGCGATACGGCCGTCGACGAAGCGGAAGACGAAGATCTCGTCGTATCTGACGGGCCGGCCGGTCGGCGCAAGGCCGCGGTAGTCGCCCAGGTGGGTCCCGGTCACCGTGTTCCGTGCGACGACCTTGTCGCCCTCGGCGATGAGGTCCTCGATGTGGACCTGGATGTCGGGGAACGCCCGCAGCAGCGTCGGCCACACCCGGCGGAACGCCTCGAGGCCGGGGAGCTCGGTCGGTACCGGCGCGTGGAAGACGACCTCGGGGTCGACGTGCTCCTGAATCGTCTTGTCGATCGCGTCGGCGTCGCGGCTGTTCACGACGTCGTGGAAGCGCCGGAAGACCTCCTTGTTGCGCGTGGTGGTGTGGTCGGTGGTGTGCGCGGTCTGCGCCGGGGTTTCGTCCTGTGCCATGGGTTCCTCCGCCGGGCTCGTCGAGGCGACTGTCGCCTGTCACCTTGGTGACGAACCCCGGCGGGCCGCTGTGACATCGAGGGGCCGGGCCGGGAGCGCGATCAGTCTGTTCCGGCCGGGTTCCGGGGCGTAGCGTGGTGAGCAGGTCCCCCTGAGGGAGGCTGATTCCATGCCGTGGTTCGTGTGGCTGCTCGCAGCCGGGGTGCTCGGTGTCGCGGAGTTCTTCACTCTGACCCTGGTTTTCGGGCTGCTGGCCGGCGCCGCCCTGGTCGCCGCCGTGGTGTCCGGAGTGGGCATCGGCCTGCTCGGCCAGCTGCTGGCACTCGGCGGGGCGGCGGCCGCGGGGCTCCTCGTCGTCCGGCCGATCGCGCTGCGGCAGATCGAACAGGCGCCTCTGACGCGCGACGGCACCGATGCGCTGGTCGGCCGACGGGCCGAAGTGCTCAAGGAAGTCACCGCGACCCGCGGCCTGATCAAGATCTCAGGCGAGGAATGGTCCGCCCGCACCCTCGACGAAAGCCAGGTGATCCCGGTGGGCGCGCTCGTGGACGTCATGGAGATCGACGGTGCGACCGCCGTCGTCTACCCGCGTGAGCTGCTGCCATGAACGCCGGGGAGGCCGAGAAGTCCGGGAAGGCCGAGAAGTCCGAGAAGGTCGAGAAGGCCATGCGCGCCACGTAAGCCATGTGCCCCATGCACGCCGAGAGCTCCGTGAAGGACTGAACCGATCACGAGGAGGCAGCTATGGATCCGGTGGTCATCCCCATACTCGTGGCGGCGATCGTCGTCGTGTTCCTCGTGGCCGCCACGGTGCGCATCGTCCCGCAGGCGCGCCGGTACAACATCGAACGGTTCGGGCGCTACCGCCGTACGCTGCAGCCCGGCCTGAACTTCGTGCTGCCGGTGGCGGACCGCATCAACACCAAACTCGACGTGCGCGAGCAGGTGTATTCCTCCGACCCCAAGCCGGTGATCACCGAGGACAACCTCGTGGTGAACATCGACACGGTGCTCTATTACCAGATCACCGACCCGCGGGCGGCCGCCTACGAGGTCGCCGACTATCTGCACGCCATCGATCAGCTCACCGTGACCACGCTGCGCAATGTCATCGGCTCCATGGACCTGGAGGAGACGCTCACCTCGCGCGAGGAGATCAACACCCGGCTGCGTACGGTCCTGGACGACGCCACCGGCAAGTGGGGCATCCGCGTCAACCGTGTCGAGATCAAGGCGATCGATCCGCCGCACACCATCAAGGAGGCGATGGAGAAGCAGATGCGGGCCGAGCGGGACAAGCGCGCGGCCATCCTGCACGCGGAGGGGGAGCGGCAGGCCAAGATCCTGACCGCGGAGGGTACGAAGCAGAAGGACATCCTGGAGGCGCAGGGCACCCAGCAGGCCATGATCCTGCGGGCCGACGGCGAGGCGAAGGCGGTGGAGCGTGTCTTCCAGGCCGTGCACCGCAACAACGCGGACGCGAAGGTCCTCGCGTACAAGTACCTGGAAACGCTCCCGCACTTGGCGAACAGTGACAACAACACCTTCTGGGTGATCCCGGGCGAGCTGACGGAGGCGATCCGCACGGTCACCACCGCTTTCGGCGACAAGTCGAGCAGCGGTCGGCCCGCCCCCGAGCAGGTGGACCTGGCTGAGAGCGAAACGGGGACCGGTGAGCTCGAGAAGGGTTCGACGCTGTCGCTTGACGCCGCGAAAGCGGCCGACCAGGTCGCGGAGCAGGCGGCCGCCGCGGTCAGCGACGCCAAGGCCGAGGCAGAGGCGGCCAAGACGAATCGGCTGCCGGGCCGGGGCGATGGAGCCGTGAGCGCCTGAGCCGGACGGGGCGCGCTGCCGGCGGCGGGGTTCCGGCGGACGTCAGCGAACCGTAAGGTTCGGGCCCGGCTGCCCGCGCGCGCGTCGTGCATAAGGTCGGCTCCGACAAGGAACTTCCCTGCCAGGAGGAGCGATGCGCCCCCGAACTGCCGTCCCCGCGGCACTGTTGACCGTTGCGCTGACGGCCATGGTCGCCGGCTGCGGCTCGGACGAACCGTCCGCCGCAGGCGCTGATACGCCTTCCGCTGCGAGGAGTTCCTCCCCGGCGGCCTCGATGCCCGAGGGCAGCCCGCAGGTGCCCGAGACGCTGCGCTTCACCGGTACCACCGTGGACGGGAAGTCCTTCGACGCCGCGACGCTCGCGGGGAAGCCCGTCGTGCTGTGGTTCTGGGCACCGTGGTGCCCCAAGTGCCGTGCCCAGGCGGCCGAAACGGCCAAGGTGGCCGAGGAGTTCGCGGACAAGGCGCATGTGCTCGGCGTCGCCGGACTCGACAAGAACGACGCCATGCGGGATTTCGTCGCCGAGACGGGGGCCGAAGGCTTCCCGCACCTGTCCGACGAGAACGGCGAGGTGTGGCAGCGGTTCGAGGTCACCGAACAGAGCCGTTACGTCATCCTCGACCAGAACGGCGAGCAGGTCTACGAAGGTGTCCTGCCCGCAGGCGAGGGCTTGGCGGACAAGCTCACCGAACTCACCGGCTGACGCGCGGTGGCCGACGTTCCCTTCGCCTTGGCGCTCGGCGCGGGCCTGCTCGCGGCCGTCAACCCGTGCGGCTTCGCACTGCTGCCCGCGTACCTCTCCCTGCTGGTACTCGGCGAGCGGCCCGCGAGCCGTGCCACCGCGGTGGTACGTGCCCTGACCGCGACGCTCGCCATCACGCTCGGGTTCGGCGCGGTGTTCGGCATCTTCGGCCTGGCCGTACAACCGGCGGCCGGCCAGGTACAACAGCATCTGCCCTGGTTCACCGTGGTGTTCGGGATGCTGATGGCCGGGGCGGGCGGCTGGCTGCTCGCCGGCCGGGGCCTGCCGTCCCTGATGCCGAAGGTGCGCCGCGCGCCGGCCGTGAGCCGTTCCCTGCCGTCGATGGTTCTGTTCGGGATGGCGTACGCGATCGCCTCGCTCGGCTGCACCATCGCACCGTTCCTGGCCATCGTTGTCTCCGCGTTCCGCGCCGGCTCCACGGTCGAGGGCATCGTCCTGTTCGTCGCGTACGCCGCCGGAATGGGCCTCGTCGTCGGCGCCGCCGCACTCACCGTGGCCCTGACCAGCAGCACCGCCACCACCCGGCTGCGCCGCTTCGGCGCCCTCGCACCGAGGGCGGGAGGAGGTCTGCTGCTGCTCATCGGCGCGTACGTGGCCTACTACGGCTGGTACGAGATCCGGATGCGGCGTGATCCGACGGTCCAGGACCCGGTGATCGACGCGGCCGGTACCGTGCAGCGCTGGATCGCCGACACCGTGGACGCCGCCGGTCCCTGGGCCTTCGCCGCACTTGTCGCGCTGCTCCTGTGCGGGGCGTCGGTGATACGCCGT